>NZ_JBDGBA010000017.1:0-47227 GCF_040910185.1 Collinsella aerofaciens
GGTCACCGCGCGGTCCGCATCTGATGGTGTCGACGTCAATGGTATACGGGTGCATCATCGACGTCTTCAATACAGAAAATATCAGTGCGGAATGTTCTGAAAACTAAGTCCAGCACGGGCCCTGCGGTAACTCGGCAGGGGGAGTGCGATTCCTTGATCGCTCACTTAGTTTAATAAGAAATTGAGCGAGGCCGGAGCTTTAGCTCCGGCCTCCCCATATAAGGGCTCGGCAAAGCCGAGCCACCAAATTTGCATCAGCCCCCAGAACATGTTTGAGAACTGTGCCTGAAGTACGTATTTGCAGGCCCCGTATCGGTGGTGCCTCCCGGCGCATTCCGCAGGGGGAGCGATATTTTGCAGCATGAAGTGCGTAGCAAAATATCGCTCATGCCC
This sequence comes from Collinsella aerofaciens, assembly GCF_040910185.1. GTDB lineage: Bacteria > Actinomycetota > Coriobacteriia > Coriobacteriales > Coriobacteriaceae > Collinsella > Collinsella aerofaciens_BF. Next base: position 394 of record NZ_JBDGBA010000017.1, read on the forward strand.
GAGGACGCGCTGGGAGGCAACACCGATACGGGGCCGGACATATCGATTTACCAGCGCATTTACAAATTCGTAAACTTTTTTCAAAAAAGTGCTTGCACAGTTCTCGAATCATAGGTTATTATCTTCCTCGTTGAACGCGCGGGTCCAACAAAACGAACTGCGAATCAACAGCATAGCATGTCGGAGTGGCGGAATTGGCAGACGCGCTAGCTTGAGGTGCTAGTGACCGCTTTTTGGTCATGCGGGTTCAAGTCCCGCCTCCGACACCATCGCATTTGAGAAGCCTCTTCGGAGGCTTTTTTGTTACCGATAGACGGTGAGGTCCACGATGGAAACGCTTGAGCGCAACGAGTGGGCAGACGTTGCCCAACTGGTCGAGATCACGAGCGATGCTGTCATCATCTGTGAGCTCGACGGAACCATTCTGCATGTGAATAACCGTTTGCTCGACCTGATGTGCGAGGAACGCGCTGACGTCATCAGCGGTGATGTCAAAGACGTTCTGTACTCGTCTGCCTTTGAGCGCGCGACCGAACATCGTCTGCCGTTTGAGACCGATGGCTCCGAGAGCGAGCTGATGCTCAAGCTGAGCGACGGGTCTTTTATTCCCGTCTTGGTTCGCGCAGGTTCCGTTACGCCTCCGCGTATCTTTGGACGTCGTGCGCCGCGTGTCCTGGTGGCGCTTCACAGCATCGAAGAGCAGTATTCCCACGATCGTCAGCTCAAACGTGCGTTATCGGAGCTTAGGGTGGCGAATAAACGCCTTTCGGGTACCCTTTCGGTCATTATGAGTACCGTGGGCTCCGATGAGCTCCCCAGCTTGCTCGATACCGTTTTGAATCAGCTTGTTGGAACGCTCGATGCCTCCGGTGCGGCTATCTATTTTTCCGAGAGCGGCGGCTTTAAGCTCCGCGGTGTTTCTAAGGAGCTTGAGGACAGCTATCTGCCTGAGTTTATGCCGTACGGCGCGGGCATTCCGACCTACGTGCTTCGCGAGTCGCGTGCCTGTCGCCTGTCGATTCAGCAGGACCTTGAGGGCGACCGGGTTGCTTCGGGTATGTTCATGGATTTGGACAATCGTTCCAAGCACTTGCTGCGCGTGCAGGATATGCCCCCGTATCGCAGCGAGATCTGTCTTCCCGTGTTTTACGGCACGCAGGTCCTTGGCGTGTTGGAAGTTGGCTGGAAACGCCCCCAGGCGCCACTTGCCTATGACGTGAACGTGCTCGAGGTCATCTGCGATTACCTGTCTATTCAGCTGGTCGGCATGGCGTCGAGCTTACGTTCGCGCCGCACGGCGGAGCTCGGCCGCTCGCTCAATTTGCTGCGCGACGAACTGTTTACCTATCTCGATGATCCCGTTGCCGCCTCGCGAGCGGTGTCGACGGAAATCTGCACGGTGCTCAATTGTCATTTCTGCCCCGTGGAGTATGATGCGGGCCTTGAAACCTATGTCATCGATTTTGAGGGCGGCAGTCGTGTGGCGCTGCCGGACGATCCGGAGTCACTCTTCTTTTCTGTCACGGCGCCAGCAGCGCGCCTGGGGGCAGCCCCCGACGGGTTTGAGACATCGGTGTTGGGCGGGACGAGCGCTGACGACCTCAAGCACGTGCGCCTTACACGTGTGGACGAATCCACGTCTATGGGTTCATGGTTGAGGGCCCACGGCCTACCGTGTCAGGGGCTTTATGTCGACTCCGGCATCGAAGCGGGGCGCTACCACTCGGAAGCGGATGGCAAACGAAGTAACGATGCGATCGTTCCCGCTGATATCGCCAAGGGGCCGACGAGGCGCGCTTTGCTGCTCCGCGATGGCAGCCAAGAACCAATTGACGACCTTGAATACGACTACCTGGTGCATCTGGCGCATGACTTTGAGCTGATCTATGAGGGTGAATCTCAAAAGCGCGAAGAGCGTCATATCGCTCAGACGCTTCAGATTGGCATGAGAAATTCGCTTGGTGACGTTCCGGGCATTGCAACCGATTCGGTATACCTATCGGCAACGAATTCTGCGTTGGTCGGCGGCGACTTCTATACGCTTGTCCGTCTTCCCGACGATTGTGCCGTAATGATTTTGGGCGATGTATCCGGCAAGGGGATTGAGGCGGCGTCGATGTCGGCGCTCGTCAAGACGGCGCTGACGGCCTATGCCTGGGAGGGTGCAGGGCCTGCCCGTATGGCACGCTCGCTCAATAGCATGCTCATGGGCTTTTCGAGGGTCGAGACGTTTGTGACGGCGTTTATCGCCAAGATTGATCTTAAAGCGGGCCGCGCTACTTATTGCTCTGCGGGACATCCTCCCACTATGGTCATTAGGCCGTCGTCGACGCCGCGTGGCGGCGGCGAGACCTGCGGGGGAGAAGTGGAGCTCCTTGGGTGCCAATCGGGCGTGATCGGTGCCTTTGAGAGCATGGTCTACGAGACGGGCGTGTTTACATTCGCTCCTGGTGACATGCTATTTATGTATACCGACGGAACAATCGAAGCACGTGATCGCTCGGGTGCTTTCTTTGGCGAACAACGCCTTCGCGACCTTCTGCTCTCTGTCTCGGGTGAGGGCGTATCGGGAATCTGCGGCAAGGTCTTGGGCGAGCTTGATCGCTTTACCGAGTCGGCGCTGGACGATGACATCGCGCTGGTCTCCCTTGAGTTTTTACGGGGTCGATCGTAGGTCACGACGCCTGACGGGCGAAATCTGCGCGGTTGCAGATACGTGTGCATCGAGCGAGCTCTTTTGGGGAACCATGGTCGTATGAATGAGTGGAATGACATAGCGGTTTTGACGCCACCGGGCGATATCGACATCGCCTCGGTGCCCGTGCTGCGCCGACGGTTGGATAATTTGATCGACCGGGGCGTGCGTCGTGTTGTCATCAATTGCCAGACCGTGGGCTTTATCGACTCGACGGGTTTGGCGTTTTTGCTTACACGTGCTAGAGAGCTTATGAGGCATGAGGGACTGCTTTCGCTCGTTAACGCCTCCGATGAGGTCGTTCGCTTTTTGGAAATTGCCCGACTTGTCGACATCCTTCATGTCGCGGGCCCGGCGCGTGAGTCGATTCCCGCCATTCCGGTGGGGGAGTTGCCGCGATGGAGCAAGAGCGTCGAAGTGCAGCGAGGCATCGAGAATCTCCCGTATTATCGGCACCGTGTGGCCGAGCTTCTCGAATCACTTCCCCTGAGGCGTGATGAACGCTATGACGTCGCATTGGCGTTGGGGGAGGCATTGGGTAACGCATATGACCATGCGGGCGGTGTTGGCTGCATCCTGACGGTTCAGGCCTATGGGGACCGTGTTGTGCTCGAGGTGCTTGATCGTGGCGTAGGCTATTCTATCGATGGGGTGAGCGAGCCGGTGGCATCCGAGGAACGCGGACGCGGTATCAAGCTTATGCGTATGCTCGTCGATAATGTGGAAGTTGCTCGTCGTACGGATGGCGCCGGCACACGTGTTCGGATGGTGAAGCTGTTTAGCTCGGCATTGGAATCGTGCGCTTAGGGTCTTGGCTTGGCATTATTTACCTGCATGAACTTGCTTCGAGCAACTTTTTTGAAAAAAGTACTTGCGTCTTTAGGACAACTCGCGTAAATTAATAACCCGCAAGCGGACATGGCTCAGTTGGTAGAGCACAACCTTGCCAAGGTTGGGGTCGCGGGTTCGAGCCCCGTTGTCCGCTCCATTGCATTTCCGGACCGTTTAGGCGGTCCTTTTTCGGCGAAGTGGCCAAGTGGTAAGGCAGAGGCCTGCAAAGCCTTTACCCCCGGTTCGAATCCGGGCTTCGCCTCCAGGCAACATCCGGGCGCTCCGGCGCCCGTTTTGTTTTACATATGCGGACATGGCTCAGTTGGTAGAGCACAACCTTGCCAAGGTTGGGGTCGCGGGTTCGAGCCCCGTTGTCCGCTCCAACTATCTTACGCGGTTCTAACGAACCGCGTTTTTTGTTGACGCTGCGCGGGCCCCGGGCACCCCATCTTGCCCCTCAATCGTCGGTCGCGTACATAAAGTACGCTTCCCTCCTCTTTCGCGGCAACCTGGGGCACCCGGACCCCGCTCGCTGTCGTGGCCGGGAAAGTGGGTCTTCCGTTCTTTTCACTAATCGGTCGATTCGTCCCAGGAGGCTTGAACCCGAGAGGGGTCGAGCATTTTGGGTCGTGGCTGTGGCGTTGCTTGCCGCGGATGTCCGCTTTGGGCGTATCATCGTGGGCATCTCGCAAAACCTCGTTGCAAGGGAGACTCATCCCATGTCTACAGAAAAGTCCTCGTCGCGCTCATGGATGTCCGATGCCGCGATCTATCAGATCTACCCGCGCTCGTTTAAGGATTCGACTGGTTCGGGTCTGGGCGATATCGCGGGCATTACCCAGCAGATGGACTATCTTGAGCGGCTGGGTATCGAGGCCATCTGGCTGAGTCCGTTTTACCCATCGCCTCTTGTCGATGGCGGCTATGATGTGGCGGACTACTGCGATGTCGACCCACGTCTCGGCTCGCTTGACGACTTCGATGACATGATCGCTGCGGCTCACGCGCGCGGCATCAAGGTCATCGTCGACATCGTACCCAACCATTCATCCAACCAGCACCCCTGGTTCAAAGCCGCTCTTGCCGCCGGCCCCGGATCGCCCGAGCGCGCCCGTTATATCTTCCGCGATGGTCGCGGCGAGCATGGCGAGCTGCCTCCCACCAATTGGAATGCCAACTTTGGCGGCCCCGCCTGGACGCGTGTTGCGGACGGTCAGTGGTATCTGCACATGTTTACGCCTGAGCAACCGGACTTTGACTGGTCATGCCCCGAGGTTCACGCGTTCTTTTGCGATGTCCTGGCGTTTTGGAGCGATCGAGGCGTCGATGGCTTTCGCATTGATGTGGCGCACGGTCTCGCCAAGGATCTCGACCGCGATGACCTCGACCGGTGGCATCTCGCCGAGGGCGATGACATGGTTGACGACGGCACCCATCCGCTGTGGGACCGCAACGAGGTCCACGAGATCTATCGCGAGTGGCGCCGCGTGTTCGACCGCTATAATCCGCCGCGCAGCGCCGTTGCCGAGGCGTGGGTGCTGCCCGAGCGCCAGTATCTCTACGCGCGTCCCAGCGAACTTGGCCAGACATTCAACTTTGAGTTCGCCAAGGCCACTTGGACCTATGATGACATGCACGCTGCAATCGAGGAGGGCTTGAAGGCGGCCATCGAATCCGATTCCGCCTCGACCTGGGTACTCTCCAACCACGACGTGCCGCGCGTGGCGACACGCTATGCCCTGCCGCAAATCAAGGCGACGCGCTACCACCAGATTGCGCTCGACTGGCTCTTACGCGACGGGTCGTCTTATGACGAGGACCGTGAACTCGGCGAGCGCCGCGCGCGGGCGGCCCTTTTGCTTGAGCTGGCGCTTCCGGGCTCGGCATACGTGTATCAGGGTGAGGAGCTCGGCCTTTTTGAGGTTGCTGACATTCCGTGGGCTGCACTCGAAGATCCCACTGCGACCAATACGCACGGATCGAAGCGCGAGAAGGGGCGCGACGGCTGTCGTGTGCCCCTGCCGTGGGTGGCGGCGGACGATCCCGCGCAGGGCGGATCGTTTGGGTTTTCACCGGCGGACGCCGATACGGCGCCCCATCTGCCGCAGCCTGCATGGTTTTCCGATTACGCTGCCGATAGGGAAGAAGCGGACCCGACATCGATGCTTGCGCTCTATCGTGACGCCCTTTGGCTGCGGCGCAAGCTGCGCGGGCGCGCCAACGATCTTGCGTGGCTCGATCTTGACGGGCGCACTGGCCTTGCGGATGGTGCCGAGGGCACTGAGGGCGGCGTCATCGCCTATCGCCGCGACAACGGCTGGGCGTGTGTGACGAACTTCGGCGCAGCGCCCGTGGAACTGCCGGCGGGCAGGGTCCTGCTCACCTCATCACCGCTTGCAGACGGCAGGCTCGCGCAGGACAGCTCTGCCTGGATCATGCTCTCTGAGTTGTAGGGGTCTCTTGCGGCGAGTTTGCGTTTGCCTGCGCCTTCCGTGGTGGCTGATGTCTTCGCGAGGTTCGCGAGGGCGTTGCAAAACTTTTCAAAAAAAGTTCTTGCATAGGATGCGGGCATCACGTAAGATTAATCCTCGTAAGCGGACATGGCTCAGTTGGTAGAGCACAACCTTGCCAAGGTTGGGGTCGCGGGTTCGAGCCCCGTTGTCCGCTCCATTTGGGCGTTTAGCTCAGGGGGAGAGCGCTTCCCTGACACGGAAGAGGTCAGAAGTTCAAATCTTCTAACGCCCACCAAATGTTCGCAGCCCAGAGGCTTTGCCTCTGGGCTGTTTTGTTTTGCTACCAAGCACGCCGCCAAATAAGCCACCAAATATTGATCCAAGGTCCGTACGCGATGGTCTTCGCATCCCGTAGGGGTGCCGGCAGATTGCATACGTCCTGGCCGATCGTGACCGCAACATGTTGGTCAAGCATAATCTTTTGGATTCTTTTGGCGTGAGCGGCTTGGTTTTGGTAGGATTTGTCAGCGGCTTGACTAAGGGGGTTTTATAACTGCCATGCAGGTAGCCGTGTTGGTAACGTTTTACCGACTTGCCAAGAACCCCTCATAATTAATGCGTCTGCAAAATGACCAATTGCTTTGACCTGCTGAAACACTATATGTTGTGTTTGAACTAAAAAAAGAATACAGGATATAGATGCGTCTTTGTCGTATGATAGATGGCGGACAGAGAACGAAGACCTTATTCGTCCCATTTGGACACGCCTTTGAGCCGCTTGATCGGCCGCGAGGATTGTCCGCATGAGGACTTATGGTTTATCGAGAACACAGATTGCGCGACGGCGCCGCAAGACAGGGGCAAGCCCTGCCGGGCATCGTTTGGCTCTGAAGCGCAATGAGGCTACGACGCGAAAGAGGCAAGAGGATGAAGATCATCAAGCGCAGCGGCACCGAGGTTACCTTTGACATCGATAAGATCGTCAATGCCATCCGCGCCGCAAACTTGGAGGTCGAGGAGAGCTCTCGTCTTACCGACCGCCAGGTGGTTTACGCGGCACAAAACGTCGCCGAGGCATGTGAGAACGCGGGCCACACCGTGTCGGTCGAGGAGATTCAGGATCTGGTCGAGGACGAGATCATGCGTCTCGACTGCTACGAGGTTGCCCGCCACTACATCATCTATCGCTATGTTCAGAGCCTGAAGCGCCAGAAGAACACGACCGACGACAAGATTCTGTCGCTGATCGAGTGCAACAACGAAGAGGTCAAGCAGGAGAACTCCAACAAGAACCCGACCGTCAATTCCGTTCAGCGTGACTACATGGCCGGCGAGATCTCCAAGGACCTGACTCAGCGTGTGCTGCTGCCCCAGGAGATCGTGGATGCCCATAATGAGGGCCTGATTCATTTCCACGATTCGGATTACTTTGCCCAGCACATGCACAACTGCGATCTGGTGAACCTGGAGGACATGCTCCAGAACGGCACTGTTATCTCGGGTACGCTGATTGAGAAGCCGCACAGCTTCTCGACCGCCTGCAACATCGCGACGCAGATCATCGCCCAGGTTGCTTCCTCCCAGTACGGTGGCCAGTCGATTTCGCTGACCCATCTTGCCCCGTTCGTCGAGGTGAGCCGTCAAAAGATTCGCGGCGAGGTCGCCCGCGAGCTCGAGGAGCTCGGCGTTTCCGCATCTCCCGAAAAGGTCCGCGAGGTCGTTGAGGACCGTCTGCGTGACGAGATTCGTCGCGGCGTCCAGACGATCCAGTATCAGGTCGTGACGCTTATGACCACGAACGGCCAGGCGCCGTTCGTGACGGTCTTTATGTATCTTAACGAGGCCCGTACGCCTCAGGAGAAGCACGACCTTGCCATGATCGTGGAGGAGACGCTTCGCCAGCGCTACGAGGGCGTTAAGAACGAGGCCGGCGTGTGGATTACCCCGGCATTCCCCAAGCTCATCTATGTACTCGAGGACGATAACGTTCACGAGAATTCCCCGTACTTCTACCTGACCCAGCTGGCCGCTAAGTGCACCGCCAAGCGCATGGTGCCCGACTACATCTCCGAGAAGAAGATGCGCGAGCTCAAGCTGTCTAAGGGTGAGACCGCGGGCAACGGCGACTGCTATACCTGCATGGGCTGCCGCAGCTTCCTGACGCCTGACCGTTCCGGTAACGGATTTAACAACGTGGCCAACGCGCTGAACTATGATCCGAACAAGCCCAAGTACTATGGTCGCTTTAACCAGGGCGTCGTGACCATCAACCTGCCTGATGTCGCACTGAGCTCGCATCAGGACATGGACAAGTTCTGGAAGATCTTCGATGAGCGCCTTGAGCTGTGCCACCGTGCCCTGCTGTGCCGTCATGAGCGCCTGATGGGTACGCTTTCGGATGCCGCACCGATTCTTTGGCAGTACGGTGCCCTCGCTCGTCTGAAGAAGGGCGAGACAATCGACAAGCTGCTCGTGGGCGGATACTCCACCATCAGCCTGGGCTATGCCGGCCTGTATGAGTGCGTCAAGTACATGACGGGCCACAGCCACACCGAGAAGGAGGGCACGCCCTTTGCCATGGCCGTCATGCAGCGCATGAACGACAAGTGCGCGGAGTGGAAGGCCGAAAGCGATATTGACTTCTCGCTGTACGGTACCCCGCTTGAGTCGACGACCTACAAGTTCGCCAAGTGCCTGCAGCGTCGTTTTGGCGTCATCCCGGGCGTGACGGACAAGGGCTACATCACCAACAGCTACCACGTCCACGTGTCCGAGGAGATCGACGCATTCGACAAGCTCAAGTTCGAGGGTATGTTCCAGCAACTTTCGCCGGGCGGTGCCATCTCCTATGTCGAGGTTCCCAACATGCAGGACAACCTCAAGGCTGTCATCCGCGTGATGCAGTACATCTACGACAACATCATGTACGCCGAGCTCAACACCAAGAGCGATTATTGCCAGGTGTGCGGCTACGACGGCGAGATCAAGATTGTCGAGGATGACGGCAAGCTGGTGTGGGAGTGCCCCAACTGCGGCAATCGCGACCAGGAGAAGATGAACGTCGCTCGTCGTACGTGCGGCTACATCGGTACCCAATTCTGGAACCAGGGTCGAACCGAGGAGATCCGCGACCGCGTGCTGCATCTCTAATACCGCTCCGGGGCTGAACCGAGAGGGCCGCTTGGGCATTTGCTCGCTATTTCGGACAGTCCTGCGCAAGACGAAGGCCACATTAAGTGGCCTTCTTTGCGTGCGGAACTCATATCGAGCAAATGCCCAAGCGGCCCTCTCGGTTCAGCCAAGTTGACGTAGCTGAGATGCAGCGCGCAGCCTGCTCACTCCTCGAAGTTCTTAGTGGAATTGAGTTGACTTGCAACAGCGCTTTGCTTGCGAAGTCGGTTGAGCTGCAACTCAGTATTTATTAGACCTCGAACCCTATACTCGATGTTCGCTTCGTTCACCGAGTATCGCTCGCGAGGGGTCTGGAGTATATCGTCCCGCCCGCAGTTCTGCAGCGAGCGCAGCGAGCGAAGCTGTTTGAGGACGGGATGATATACTCCAGACCCCCAGAAAGGTTACCTATGAACTACGCGAACATTAAGTATTTCGACATTGCTGATGGGGAAGGCGTTCGTACTTCTCTGTTTGTGAGCGGGTGCCGTCGCGGGTGCAAGAATTGCTTTAACTCCGTCGCGTGGGACTTTGCTGCGGGCGAGCCGTTCGATCGCGCCGTCGAGGACAAAATTATCGAGAGTCTCGATCATCCCTTTATCGATGGCCTGACGATTCTGGGTGGCGAGCCCATGGAGCCCGAGAATCAGGCGGGGCTTGTTGACTTTATCGAACGCGTGCGTGCGGCCTATCCCGCGGGGTCGGGCAAGACCATTTGGTGCTTTACCGGCGACGTGCTCGAGGAGCTTATGCCGGGTGGTCGTCACCATACCGAGGCGACGGACCGTATCCTTGCCTGCCTCGATATGTTGGTGGATGGCCCGTTTGTTCAGGATCTGTACGATATCTCATTGCGCTTTAGGGGCTCGAGTAACCAGCGTGTGATCGATATGAACGCTACGCGCGACCGTGCTGAGCGCGAGGGCGTTGCGCTTTGTGATGCGGTTGAACTTTGGCGTGATGATCCGGTCTATTCGACCCATACTATGTAGCTTGTGGCCGATGCCGGAGGGCGTGGTACCATAGCGCGAACGCAAAATCGGAAAAGTGAGGCCCAGATGGTCGATCAGGAAAAAGTCGAGGCCGCCATTAAGCTGTTGCTTGAGGGCATAGGCGAGGACCCAACTCGGGAGGGCCTGCTGGAGACCCCGGCGCGCGTTGCCCGTATGTATGGCGAAATCGCCGGCGGTATGGACCAGAGTGCCGAGGAGCACCTGTCCAAAACGTTTGCCGTCGCTTCGAACGATTTGGTTATCGAGCGCGACATCACGTTCTACTCGCTGTGCGAACATCATCTGCTGCCGTTTTATGGCAAGGCTACCATTGGCTATATCCCCAACGGCCGTGTCGCAGGGCTCTCTAAGCTTGCTCGCACGGTTGAGGTTTATGCCCGCCGTCTGCAGCTGCAGGAGCAGCTGTGTGCGCAGGTTGCCGACGCCCTCATGGATTATCTCGCTCCCCAGGGAGCGATTGTGCTCATGGAAGCTGAGCATATGTGCATGACCATGCGCGGCGTGCAAAAGCCCGGCACCAAGACCGTGACGCTCGCTCGCCGCGGCGTCTTTGAGACTGATCCCGCGCTCGAGGATCGGTTCTTTAGGATGCTGGGCCGTTAGCATGAGGGTCGTCAACGACTTTACATCGAAGACCGATGAGGGGACGTCGCGTCGCGGCTTTATGGCTTCGGGCCTGACTCCCTTTGGTGCCATGCCTCGCATTGATTACATTTGTGCCAACGGGCTGTTCCGTCGGCACCTGGGCAACATTGCACAGTTGGAATCGGGGCGCATCTTCTGCCGCCACGGTATTGACCACCTGCTGGATGTCGCTCGCATTATGTGGATCAAGAATCTCGAGGAACAGCTCGAATTTGACCGCGAGGTCATCTACGCCACGGCACTTCTTCACGATATCGGCAAAGATGAACAGTATGAATCGGGTATATCCCATGATGTTGCAAGCGAACGCGTCGCTGATGCGATTCTCGGCGGTATGCCCGATGACGTAGCGTTTGAGCCGGCCGATGCCGCAGCCATTAAGACGGCCATTCTGGGCCATCGAAAGCTGCGCGTGAACAGCCAACCGCTCGAGCGCCTGCTCTATGCAGCCGACAAAGCGTCGCGCGCCTGCTTTGCATGCCCCGCGCGCAATGCTTGCAACTGGAGCGATGATAAAAAGAACCTGTCGATTCGCGTGTAGTTAGTTTACGCGGTCGGGGTTCTAAACGAAGGAGACGATCGCGATGAGCAACAAGAAACTGCCCGAGAATGCAACCAAGACTGAAGGCGCCGAGCTCGCCCGCCGTGGAAGGGGCGAAATATCCACCGCAACGGCGGTTCCCCACGTGAGCTATGACGATCTGCGCCATGCTGACCGCATTACTATCGACGGTCTCGAGGTCTTTGCCAACCACGGCGTGTATCCCGAAGAGAACGCGCTGGGCCAGAAGTTCATCGTGTCCTTGGTGCTCTATGCCGACCTGCGTGCAGCGGGGGAGCACGATAACCTGGACGCTTCGATTGACTACGGCTCGGTGTGCCACGATGTCGATGGCTATCTGCGCGAGCATACGTTTAAGCTCATCGAGGCTGCAGCCGAGGGTGTGGCCCAGATGCTGCTGCGTCGTTACCCCCTGCTGCTTGGCGTGCACGTTAAGCTTGATAAGCCTTGGGCGCCCGTCGGTCTTCCCCTGGCAAGCTGCGGTGTCGAGATCGAGCGTGTGCGCTAACCGACTCTAGAGCTCGTTGGCGGGCGGTTTTTTGAGCCGCTGCGACAGAGCCCTGTTGTTGGGGCAGTACGTGTCGAGCAGCGCGTGAAACCGATGATTGTGGCTCGGTTCGAGCAGGTGGACGAGCTCGTGGGCGACAACCATGTCAAGGCACTCGACGGGGTAGGCGGCAAGTTCTCGTGCGATGCGAATGGCGCCGGTTTTGGGCGTGCATGATCCCCAGCGCGTTTTCATGCTGCGCACGGAAACGCGGGAAACGGCGACACCCATTGCGATTTCGTACGCGCGCACCATATCGCGCAGCGCCGTGGTGACCTCGGATGCATAGAGCTGGTCGATGCGGGTCTGGAGCTCATCGGACGTCAGGCCGTCGAGGGTTGCGCGCCGCTTGGCCTGTGGGCGTTCGTTCGATTTGTCGGCACCCATAAAACTTGCGAAGGTGGCCTGCTTGGGCCGCGGTGCGGGTGATGCAAAGTTGCGATCGAGCGCATCTTGTACCGTGATGGGCTTGCCCCAAAGTGCAATGATGGACGAGGGGCTGAGCGGCTCTCGCGCCGTCGCCTGACGTTGCTCGCGCTGGGCAAGTCGTCTGATAATCCAGGCGCTGTTGCGCTTCACAAACGCTTCGATACGCTCGCGGCTGGCGCCGAGCGGTGCGCTGGCGTGGACCTCACCGCTCGATGTGACGCGCAGGTTGAAGTTTTTGACGCGCTTTTTGGTAACGACGACGGGGATGGGAGTCCCATCCGGTTGGGGTAGGAAAAGCGTAAATTGCTGCGTCAAAAGTGGTCCTTCAGATTGGGGACGGGCCGGCATGTCGACCGTTCGGCATGCCGGCCCGCTCAGGGGATGTGAAATTAATAACGCTCAAAGAAGGCAAGGGCATTATCGCTGCAGAGCTTCTGCATCACGGTCTTGCCAAAGTGCTTGGAGAGCATGTTCTGGAACTCGGGCATCTTGCTGGCATCGGAGAGGAAGGCGGGCACCGTGGCACCGTCCCAGTCGCCGCCGAGCGCGATGACGTCCTCGCCGCCCAGGTCGAGCCAGTGCTCGATATGTGCCGCCAGCTGGTCGAAGGTGACGTCTGCGGCTGTCTTGTCGGTTGCGTCGTTGGAAAGGAACTCGCTGCAGTAGTTGAGGCCGACGATGCCACCCATGTCGCGAATGGTGCGGAACTGGTCGTCGGTGAGGTTGCGCTTAACGCCGCAAACTGCACGGGAGTTGGAGTGGCTGGCGACGAAGGGACGTGTGGCGTGGGCGACAACCTCGTCAAAGCACTCATCGTTGAGGTGGGAGACGTCAAGCACCATGCCGGCGTGCTCCATCTGCGTAAGTGCCTCGATGCCGGCGGCGGTGAGGCCGGCGTGGGTATCGTGTCCGCTCGCGAGCGGTCCCTGCGCATTCCAGCTGAGCGATGACATGAGTACGCCCAAGCTCTTGAGCACCTCGATCAGCGCGGGGTCCTCGGCAAAGAACGTGGCGTTTTCGATGGTGTGGATGCAGGCGACCTTGCCGTCTTTGAGCGCGGGGCGAATGTCTGCCGCGCTGCGTACGTTGACCATGCGGTCGTGGTTGAGCATTGCCTGGCCGCTCATATGCGCCATGATCTGCGCCTGGAAGCGCGCGGCGTGGGCGGTGGGAATCTCATCGGGGACAAACGTGGCGAAGCACTGTGCCCATGGCGTGTTGCCGATCTTTGCGAGCGAGATGGCGCAGGCGTTGCCCTCGATGAGGTCGAAATCTTGCGGATGCGTTTCGTCGCCGGGGAAATAACCGTCGGTGCCGGCGGTAAAGCGCAGGTCGAGATCGAGCGTGGCCCAGCCGATGCGGTCGGCGGTGTCGCAGTGTAGGTCAAATACGGGATATGCCATGGTTCCTCCGGTTGCAGCGTTTCTTTGCAAACTGTCATTGAATTGTATGACTAGGGTATAGTTAGCGCCATATGTTCACGGCGGCCCGCGTTGTGCGCCGCCCTTATCACGGAGGTTACCATGTCCAACCAGGGCAAGAAGGTCAAGACTCATTATCGCGGCACGCTCGACGACGGCACGCAGTTCGATAGCTCCTACGATCGCGGCGAGCCGCTGGAGTTCACCTGCGGCGCCGGTCAGATGATCAAGGGCTTCGACGCCGCTGTTGTCGACATGCAGGTGGGCGAGAAGAAGACCGTGCACATTCCTGCTGCCGATGCCTACGGCGAGCACAATCCCGAGATGGTTATTACCTTCCCGGCCGAGCAGGTTCCCAACATCGAGCAGATCGAGAAGGGCATGAAGCTCTTCCTGTCCACGCCGAGCGGCATGCCTGTCCCCGCCGTCGTCATCGACGTAACGCCCGAGGCTGTGACGCTCGATGCCAACCACGAGCTTGCCGGCAAGGACCTCAACTTTGATATCGAGCTCGTCGAGGTCGAGGGTTAGAGCATGCCTGAGCGCTTGGTTTCGACGACATGCTTGGGAAATCTCAACGATCCGTCCTATGAACTTCTGCTTCGCCGGAAGCTGGGCGGCGTCTTTGAAGTTGACGAGCTACTGCTCGATTGGGACCAGGCTGATGTATGCGCGTTTGTGGGCGTGACGGAGCTGGGGCGCACGGTCGATGTTCGGCTGGATACTGCCGACGGCGGTCGTTTTGTCGACGGCGACGTGCTCGCCGTCGACCGTTCGGGCGTGGTGCCCGTGGCGGTTGTCGTGCGCCTGCGCAGCGCCGAGGTTTATTTGGTCGAAGTTGACCGCATGGACCCGATTGCGCTCGCGCATGCGTGCTGGGAGATCGGCAATATGCATGCGCCGCTTTTTCGAGGCGATTCGGACGAGTATACCGTGCGCATGTATACGCCGGTGCAGCCTGTTTTGGGCCGCATGCTCCGGGGCGTCGAGGGCGTTCGGCTCTCGACGGTTACCCGTGAACTCGATTCGGACCGGCGCTTTGCGTCGAGTGCGGCGGATGCCGTTGTGAGTATGGCACCAGACTTTACGATCGTAAAGAAGGCGCGCGGTTAACGTGCGTATAAGTAAGGCGGACTTTGAGAGACAACTATTCAAAGTCCGCCTTTCTGTTGATGAGATGCTGTGGGGGAGCATATGGGTCTTGAGGGAATCAAGCTGATTGCATGCGATTTGGACGGCACGTTGCTGCATCCGGGGGAGCGCGAGCCGCGTTCCGAGGCCTTTGAGCTCATCGATGAGCTGCATCGTCGCGGTATCGTGTTTATGCCGGCGAGCGGCCGTCAATATGCGAGCTTGCGCTATCTGTTTGCCCCGGTGGCCGATGAGCTCGCCTATGTATGCGAAAACGGAGCCCTGGTGATGAGCGAGGGGCGTGCCGTTGTCAAGCGTTCCATGGAGCGTAGCCTTGCTATGGATATCGCGAATGCCGTGGTTGCGTATCCCCATGCCGACGTGACCCTTTCGTGTGAGGGACACCTCTACACCATGAGCGGCAACGATGCGTTCGTCGACCATTTGCGCTATGAGGTTCACTGCGATGTGGCGGTGGTCGACCGCCCCGAGGACATCGACGAGGACGTCATTAAGATTGCCTTCCAGACGCCCGAGGTGGATCAGCCGGCGGCCCTGGAGTATTTCGAGCGCCTCTTTAGCGACCGTGTCGACGTGATGACGTCGGGAACCGAATGGACGGACTTTATCGGTTTCGGTTCGGGCAAGGGCTCCGCGCTTGCCGATTACGGTCGTGCCCTGGGTATTTCGCCCGATGAGATGATGGCGTTTGGCGACAATGAGAACGATCGCGACATGCTCAACGTCGTGGGCCATCCCTATCTGATGGAGAGCTGCAACCCCTCTATGCGTGGCATCAACGACCGCGTCCGCTACGTGCGCACGGTCGAAGAAGAACTGCGCCGTCTGCTCGCCGAGTAGGTTTTCGCGACATACCTAGAAATCTATTTTTTGCTGCAAAGTGCGGAAAGGCGGATTTTAAGGCATGTCCCGAACATCTACCGGCAGTCGGGGCAGAGACCCTCGAAGATGGTGTAGTGCGACGTGACGCGCCAGCCGATTTGCTCGGACGCCTTGGCGTCGAGCTGGGCATCGAAGGGGAGCGGTACGTCGATGACGCGGCTGCACGAGGTGCAGATGATATGCGCATGCGGCTCGATCGTGCGATCGAAGCGGCTGCCGCCCGGCGTCTTGATGGAGAGGATTTCGCCGGCGTCGGCCAAGAGATTGAGATTGCGGTAGACCGTACCGCGGCTGATTTTGTCATCCTGCGCGCGCACGACGTTGTAGATTTCGTCGGCGGTGGGATGGTTATAGCTTTGGCGCACGGCGTCAAGAACCAGCTTTCGCTGCCTGGTATTCCTTCTTTGCACCGCCATGCGCCTCGCCTCTTTTCTATTAACGGTCATAGGTAAATGATACCGTATTTAGTACACAATACTAATAATGAGGACTGAAACCGTCTTCATTGGCAAGTGGGGCTCGGGCCTGGGCGTCTACGAGGCGAAAACGCGTTCCCATGCGCTCGTAGGAGGCATGAAGCGCCTCGAGATGAGATAGGATGTTTGCCGGAGCTCCCTGTATCTCCATCTCGACTGAGCCGTCTTCCATGTTACGCACCCAGCCGGTGAGTGTGCGTGCCTGCGCGAGGTTGGTGTTGGTAAAGCGAAAACCAACGCCTTGGACTTGCCCCGTCCAGTGCAGGAAATAGCGCAGGGGAGCGTCTTGAGTGGCCTCGTCGCTTGCGAGTACGGTAAGCCTGCGGCGCAGCTCGAGCTCGACGTTTGATGGTTTTTGAGGCTCTCGACTGCCGCCGGTGACGCTGGAGAAGAACGTATCGAAGAGGCCCATCGCTATGCCTGCTTGCCTGCGTCGGCCGGGAAGGTAATGCCGGCCTGCCGGCGCACGGCATCCATGATACGCAGTGAGACGAGCGTGACATCGCGGTAGTGGCCAAGCTCGTGGCGTCCTGCCGGGGTCTCCCAAATCTCTTCCTTAACGTTATCGATGCCGCCGATGGCGGTGATAAAGTCTGTGAGTTCGTATTCCATAGTGTTGCTCGATTTGGGTAGGTCGAGCACGCGGCCGTTGTCGCCCTGTTCGCGCGGTGCCTCAGTCGCCGAGCCGCGTACGACATCGCCGCGATAGTCGATGCGGACGTTGCGGGGCGTGGACAGATGGTCGATCTGGATAGTGCCACGCTCGCCTTCGATCTGCGAGGGCAGCAGGTCATTCGTAATTTTGGAGTGCGCGAGCTCGACGGAGATGCGGCCTCCGCCATAGCTGGCGAGGATGGAACCGCAGCCGTCGATGGGGCCGTGCGTGAGCTGTCGCGTGGTGGGGTCGAGCAGAGTAGTCATGCTCGTAAGGCCGGAAGGCATGCCGAAAATCTCGACCATGGGCTCGACGGCGTAGACGCCAATGTCCATGAGGGAACCCGATGCCATATTGCAGTCGAAGATATTGGTGGCGCGTCCCGCGAGAATCTCGTTGTAGCGCGAGGAATACTTGCCAAAGCGCAATGAGGCGCGGCGGATGGGGGCGATCTCGCCCAGGGCGTCCTCGATGGCGTGGAAGGCGGGATCGTGGAGGGGACGCATGGCCTCGAGGGCCACGACACCTGCTGCCTCGGCAGCGCGGAAGACTTCCAGCGCCTGCGCTTCGGTGGCGCAGAAGGGTTTCTCGACGATGACGTGCTTGCCACCGGCGATGCAGGCGAGCGCCTGTTCGTGATGGAGTGCATTGGGACTGCCGATGTAGACGGCATCGACGTCGTTGGCGGACGCGAGCTCGTCGAGTGCGGTGAAGTTGCGTTCGCCGCCGTGCTCGGCAGTAAAGGCGGCGCCGTGCTCGGCATTGCGCGAGAGCGTGCCTACGAATACGGCCTGGTCGTTGGCATTGACGACCTGGATAAAGTCGTCGGTGATCATGGATGTGCCGATGGTTGCGATACGCAGCATGTGTCCCCCTTGCGTTGTTTGGCCTACAGGATGAGTGTAGCGCGTGGGGATATAAAGCTGCGCGAAAACGCTATTACAGGTCGCTCTCGTTAAAGCCGGTGTCGATATCGAGGTTACTGCCGTCGGCCGCCGTGGTGGCGAGTTCATCGCAGCGCTCGTTGAGCTCGTGACCGGCGTGACCCTTAACCCAGATGAACTCAACCTTGTGCTTGCTTTTGACGGTGAGTAGGCGCTCCCACAGGTCGCGGTTCTTGACGGGCTGCTTGTTGGCGGTTTTCCATCCGCGCTTTTTCCAGCCGTCAATCCAGTGTTTGTTGAAGGCGTTAACGACGTACTGCGAATCGGAATGGACCTCGACCTCGCAGGGGCGGTTAAGTGCCTCGAGCGCCACGATGACCGCCATGAGCTCCATGCGGTTGTTGGTGGTCTTGGCGTAACCGCGCGAAAGCTCGGAGGTGAAGGTCTTGCCGGCGGGGTTGGTGTATTTGAGCACGGCGCCGTAGCCGCCGCGTCCCGGATTTGATCGGGCCGAGCCGTCGGTATAGATGATGACCTTCACGGGCTTCCTTTCGTTGGGTACGTTTCGTGTGAGTGACCATTGTAGCGCCATGCCCGCCGGGGGCTAGCAATCTACGATTTCTATCCCGTCTTCCGACAGTTAGTTGGCATGGATGATGCGGTTGAGCTCGTCGAGGTATTGCTGCAAGAGGGGAGAGGGCTTGCGCTCGTCGTGCATGATATAGCCTACGTGCATCGTTGGGGCGTCTGCTAACGGGATCGATGCCATACCCCATTGCATTTCATTGGAGAGGACGCCGGTCGACAGGGTGTAACCGTTCGACGTGATAAGTAAGTTAGTAAGTGTTCCGCGGTCCGAGATTCGTATGTTGCGGTCGCAAGGGATATAGCTAAAAGGTTCCTCGGCGTAATAGAAGGAGTTTGAGGTTCCCTGCTCAAAGCTGTAGCGCGTATAGGGTGTGAGGTCGGCAAGGGACAGCTGCGGGCGGCGGGCAAGCGGGTGGCGCTCGCTAACGAAGACGTGGACCGTCGCGTCGAATAGGGGATGGAAGCTCGCGCGCGCATCGGCAAAAGCCTTCTGCAGAACACGGGCGTTAAAGTCGTCCAGATACAGGATGCCGATGTCGCTGCGAAACGCGCGGACGTCATCGATGATCTGCGATGTGGTAGTCTCGCGCATGATGAACTCGAACTTGCTGTCGCGGCAGCGCTCGACCACGTTGACAAAGGCCTCGACCGAAAAGGCGTAGTGCTGGGCGGAAATGGCGAGGCGGGCTTGCGGGGTGCCGCCGTCCTCGTAGCGCGCCTCGAGCATATCGGCCTGCTCTACGACCTGGCGCGCATAGCCCAAAAGCTCGGTGCCGTCGTTGGTGAGCGTGACGCCGCGGCTGGAGCGCGTAAAGATCTCCAGGTGGAGCTCCTGTTCCAGGCTTTTGACGGCGTTTGAGATGCTGGACTGAGCGGTATAGAGGCGCTGAGCTGCGGCATTGATTGAGCCGGACTCTGCTACGGCGATCAGGAAACGAAGCTGCTGGAGGGTCATCGGCGCCATCCTTTCGAGTGTTATCTATATAACCGATAACAGGTTAGCGCTTTTAAGTGATTGACCGAGGGAAACAATGCTCGTACTATTCAAAACACACAAAGGCGGTAGGTAATTAAGCCAAACACGGAACCGGGATGCGAAAGGAGGCCCGCATATGAATTGCTTACCAAGACGAATGCCGGGCTCCTGTTTGCGCCCGTCGGCGTGATCAGGAGACAGCGACTTACTTCTCTCTAATTTATTAACTTTTGTTCGATCAAGGAGATCATCATGAGCCAGTTCATCAACAACCCCGAGCACACCTTTGGTTTCGATACCCTGCAGCTTCACGTTGGCCAGGAGAGCGCCGATCCCGCATCCGACTCCCGCGCCGTGCCTATCTACCAGACCACGAGCTATGTGTTCCGCAACTCCCAGCACGCCGCCGATCGCTTTGGTCTTGCCGACGCCGGTAACATCTACGGCCGTCTGACCAACTCCACCCAGGGCGTCTTCGAGGACCGTATCGCCGCACTCGAGGGTGGTGTGGCAGGTCTTGCCGTCGCCTCCGGTGCTGCTGCCATCACCTATACCCTGCAGGCTCTTGCCCAGGCCGGTGACCACGTGGTGGCTCAGAAGACCATCTACGGTGGCTCCTACAACCTGCTGGAGCATACGCTCTCCCAGTTTGGCGTCGAGACCACCTTCGTCGATGCCCACAACCTGGACGAGGTCGAGGGCGCCATCAAGGACAACACCACGGTCATCTACCTCGAGACGCTCGGCAACCCCAATTCTGACATCCCCAATATCGACGCCATCTCCGAGATCGCCAAGAAGCACGGTTTACCGGTTGTCGTCGACAACACCTTCGGCACCCCGTATCTGTTCCGTCCGCTGGAGCATGGTGCCAACATCGTCGTCCACTCCGCAACCAAGTTCATCGGCGGCCACGGCACCTCGCTGGGCGGTGTGATCGTCGACGGCGGTAACTTCGATTGGAAGGCGAGCGGCAAGTATGAGCAGATCGCCGAGCCCAACCCCTCCTACCATGGCGTCTCGTTTGCCGAGGCTGCCGGTCCCGCCGCCTTCGCAACCTATGTCCGCGCCATCCTGCTGCGTGACGAGGGCGCCTGCATCAGCCCGTTCAACGCTTGGATCCTGCTCCAGGGCACCGAGACCCTGTCGCTGCGCGTTGACCGTCATGTCGAGAACACCAAGAAGGTCGTTGAGTTCCTGGCTGGTGATAGCCATGTCGCCAAGGTGAACCACCCGAGCCTGTCTGAGCACCCCGATCACGAGCTCTATCAGAAGTACTTCCCCAACGGCGGTGCCTCGATCTTTACCTTTGAGATTAAGGGTGGCCAGGAGGCAGCTTGGAAGTTCATCGACCATCTGCAGGTCTTCTCGCTGCTCGCCAACGTGGCCGACGTCAAGTCGCTCGTCGTGCACCCGGCTACCACCACGCACTCTCAGCTCTCTGCCGAGGAGCTCGCCGAACAGAACATCACGTCCTCCACGATCCGTCTTTCCATCGGTACCGAGAATGCCGAGGATATCATTTGGGATCTGAAGCAGGCCTTCGCCGCGCTGGACGAGTAAGGCGACTTGTGCAAGGACCCCTTGCGACTCGATAGGTATAACTGCATAAAATGCCTGCTCAAGGCGCCTGTGCGAACAATGGTTGCACAGGCGTCTTTTTTGCATAGAGAGGGCGCAAAAACAGGGTTTTTGACACGCTTTATGCAATCGAGATGTGGAAAACTCCTGTTAAGAGGATGTGAGTTTTACGCAATTGACGTGCGCCTTTTGAGTAAAACCGCAGGTCGCGATTTGCTCGGGGTACTATGCAGCGCGATCGAATCACACGCAGCTCAAACGCAGCAAAAACGCACTACGGAGGTTTCTAGCTACATGAGGATCGATTCACGAAAACCGAAAGCCGCCGCCCTTTCCGCCGCTCTGACCGTGGCACTTTTGGCGGGCGCCGGTGCAACTGATGCCCACGCGGTAACACTATCCGATACGGTCGGATCTACGCCGTCCGAGGCGACTCTGGTGCAGCCTGTCGACTACCGCGGCGACGGTTATGGCTCTATGCAGGAGTGGAACGCCTCGATGGAGGCCAAGCGCGATTCCCTTGAGATGCGCGCTCAGATCATTATGAATATGTATGGCGACTATGCTACCGATGACGAGCGTGCTGTGCTGCAGGGTTGCATCGACGGTGCGGGTAGCCTGTTGACGATGGGGGAGGTCGACGCCAAGTCGACCGAGCTCGATGAGCTGCGCGCTGCGCTTGAGGATGCCAAGTGCGAAGCGCTCGAGGCTGCCGCCGAGGCGGAGGCTGCCGAGGCCGCCCAGGCTTCGTACTACAACGCCGGTTACACTCCGTCTTACGCGTCTGCCGCGTCCTACGCGAACGGATCGGGCCTGACGCGCTCTGCGGGTGTCAATAACTACAACGGGCGCCGCGAGACCTATTACAGCAGCAATGTGCTTTATCACTATCGCACGGGCGAATGGACTCAGGATTCTGAGGGCTTCTGGCGCGATTCCGACGGCTATTACGTTGTTGCCGCGGGCGATATGGCCCAGGGCTCGACCTTTACGGGCTCCAAGGGTGATTGCAAGGTCTATGACTCCGGCTGCGCTGCCGGAACCACCGACTACTACACCGGTTGGTAATTATTCTGCATCACGGATATTTGGCGGACGGGCGTCTTTACCGAGCTTTAGGGCAACGTAAAGCCGCCCGTTCTTTATGCGCGTCTGAGTTAACAGAGCCCTTACCGTGGCGGTACGCTGGGCGTATGGATGCGGGGCACACTGGTTCTTGAGAAATAAGGTCTTTCTCTTGGAGGAAGTGGTCTTGTGAATGCTCGAGATATTGCCGTTGCCGCCGTCGCGTTGATGCTTGGCTGCCTTGGCCCCACGGCCGCGCTCGTCGCGGGCATGCTGGGGACATGCGGGGCTGCTCCTATCGTGGCCGGCGCGCTGATCGCGGCCACGCTGCTGGGAAGCACCGGTGTTGTCCTTTGTCGCGACGATGAGGACGAGGTTCCGGAGTCGCAACGCTAGCTGTTGTGAGATTGACCGCCGGTCATAGACGAAGATGAAAGCCGCCGTAAGGGGAGTGCTCCTTGCGGCGGCTTTGCTGTTAAGGCTGTTGAATGCGGCGCGTTGGCGCTACCAGCTTTTCTCGATATCGCGGATGCGCCGATAGAGCCACTCGTTTTGCGGTGCCTGGATATCGTGTTTGGCTGCGAGGCGGCAGATGGTGCCCGCGAACTCATCAACCTCGGTTTTGCGCCTTGCGATGCGGTCTTGAGCCATTGAGGGCATACCGGCGGGGTCGATTCCCTCGATGAGGTGCACCATTTGCGTCAGGTCTGCCTCGGTCAGCTCAACGCCCTCGGCGTTGGCGACCGCAAGCGTTTCGCGCATGGCGGAAACAAAGCAGCGACGCTGCTCGGAGCCCGGCTCCGTGGCGCTTCCGTAGGTCCCGCCGTAGGCCATGCAGGTCTGGTTGATGCCGTCGTTGAGCATGAGTTTGGCCCACATGCGGTGAGCGATGTCGTCCTCGACGGTATGGGCGATGCCGCAGCGCGTATAGAGCTCGTCGATAGCGGCGACGGTCGCGGGGTCGGTGCCGGCGGCTGCGCCAAAGCGGATTTCGCCCGCATTGGTAAAGGTGAGCGCGCCGTCGAGGAATACGGCGTCCATGCCCTGGCAGATACCCAGGACGGTATGCTCCCAGCCAAAGCGTTCGGCAATCTTTTGCTCGCTCGTAATGCCGTTGCACAGCGAGGCGATGAGCGTGTTGGGTCCCACGACACGCTCCATAGTCTTGAGTGCTTGGTCGAGACCGGTGGTCTTGACCGTCAGGATGACCAGATCGGCGGGCGCTGCCTCGCTGGCGCGGACGGATGTGAGATCGCAAGGCTTTCCGTTGACGGTGAGCGCATCGCCCGCGTGACGCTCAAAACGGGCGTCATCCATAACGTATTCGACGGCGTCATTGCCGAGGGCCTTGGCAATCATGCTGCCGTAGAGCAGGCCGACGCCGCCCTTGCCGATAAAGGCGACCTTGTTGATCTGCATGTGAATCATCTCCCCATATAAAAGGCGCCCGCATATGGGGCGCCTGATGGATTGTATGTCGTCGGGGCGTTTGGTGGGCGCGCGGGGCTGCTGTTGTGAAAAAGACACTATTGCGCAGTGCGCTTATGCCGCGGGGCAGACCGCAAAAACGCGCGCGGGGTATCCGACACCATCATGGACCTTAGGGAAGGTGCAGAAGATGACGGCGCCCGTGGCGGGAAGCTCGTCTAGATGGTCCATGACCTCGATCTGATAGCGGTCGACCGAGAGGATGTATTGTTCGCCGGGGTAGGGGTAGGCGTCCTCCCGCGTGGTCACGCTCGCCGGGTCGGTGTCGGCCGGCTCGTGGCCGATAGCGCCGATGTTGCGCTCTTCAACGAGCCACTTGATGGCGTCGAGGTCCCAGCCGGGGTAGTGGGGCTGGCCGTCCTCGTCCTTGTTTTCGAGGTCGGCGAGCTTGGACCAGTCGGAGCGGAAGGCAACAAAGGCGTCCTTGGGAATGCGACCGTGCTCATTCTCCCAGGCTTTGAGGTCCTCGATGGTCAGGATAAAGTCAGGATTTGCGACGCATTCCTTGTGCTTGTCGATCACGCAGAGCGGATGCATAAACTCGATGGGTTCAATCTCTCCAAGGGAACGACCCTCAACGTGGAAATGCCGCGGTGCGTCGACATGCGTGCCGTACTGCGAGGCGACCGAATACTGAAAGCAGCGCATAGGGGCGAGCATGTCCTCGGGCGTGTTTGGCAGATAGTCGAAGAGCTTGGTGGACTCAAACGGCTTAAAGCCAAACCAGTGTGGGGTGTCGCACGAGAGCGTGTGGGTGAGGTCGACCCAGCGATAATCGGTGCTTTTGAGCTGGGATGCGAGGTTCCAAAGGTCGAGCGCGGGCATGGGCGACTCCTTTCATCGGGCTTTTTGCTGATGTTAAAGCGGTGCCGTGACGGCCTGATTTCTGCTGCGTTACGATACGTTCTCAATTGCGATTCCGATGTGTTTCGATGACGTGACGGGTTTGTTTCGCCTTGTCAGGGCTTCGATGGGAGGGGAGGGGCCGTGCAATATCGCGTTGACCCCAAAAGCGGCAACCGTATCTCGGCGTTGGGGCTGGGCTGCATGAGGTTTCCCGGTGCGCCGGGACGCCCGGATGCGAAGACAGCCGACGCCATCATCTCCCGTGCGGTGGAGCAGGGGATTAACTACCTGGACACGGCCTATCTCTATCCCGGCAACGAGGCTTGTGTGGGTGCGTCGCTTGAGCGCCTGGGCTTGCGCGACCAGGTTTTGCTCGCAACCAAGTTGCCGCATGCTTCGTGCAAATGCGCGGAGGATTTCGACCGGTTCTTCGACGAGCAACTGCGCCGCCTGCGGACCGACCATATCGACTATTACCTCATGCACAACATTACCTCGCCCGCCCAGTGGGAACGTGTGGTGGCGTTGGGCATCGAGGACTGGATCGCGCGTCAAAAGGCGGCGGGGCGCATTCGCCAGATTGGTTTTTCGTACCACGGCAGCGCGGCGGATTTCCTGACGATGCTCGATGCATATGAGTGGGACTTTTGCCAGATCCAGTACAATTACGCTGGAGAGCGATATCAGGCGGGAACAGCGGGGCTCATGGCCGCCGCCGAGCGAGGCCTCGCGGTGTTTGTGATGGAGCCACTGCTGGGCGGGCGTTTAGCGGGCAAGCTGCCGCCACGGGCCCGCGCTGTGCTCGATAGCGCCCGTGACCCGCATTTGCGCACTCCTGCCGCCTGGGGTCTTTCGTGGGTGTGGAATCATCCTCAGGTGACGATGCTGCTTTCGGGTATGACCGATACCGCGCAGGTGGATGAGAACGTGGTGTTGGCCGATCGGGCCCTGCAGGATTCGATGACAGCTACTCAGCTCGACACGATCGCGCACGTGCTGGATGAGTTTGAAAAATCGAATCGCGTGCCCTGCACGGGATGCGGCTATTGCATGCCGTGCCCTAAAGGCATCAATATCCCTGGATGTTTTGCCGCCTACAACGCGAGTTATGCGCACAGCTGGTTTACGGGTCTATCGCAGTACTTTACGGCGAGCGCGGTGCGTACAAGCGAGGCCAAGCTGGTGAGCAATTGCGTCAAGTGCGGCAAATGCGCGCGCCACTGCCCACAGCATATCGATATCCCCGAGCGTCTCGATGACGTGCGCCGACGCTTCCAGCCTGGACCCGTGACGGCAGTGCTTAAGGCCTTCGGCAAAACGCGCTCCTCGTGACCCTTTTATAACTTGCGGTGGAATAGTTCCTGTTTGCGGCAGAATAGGGCTTAAACAGGGACTATTCCACCGCAACTGAAGGGGGCTGTCGTGGGCCATCGGGATTCATGTAATGATTCGCGTGGGGTTCGTTGGGGCATTTTGGGCGCTGGACACATTTCTCATCGATTTGCATCGTCGCTCAAGAAGGTCGACGGGGCACGGCTGGTGGCTGCGGCCGGTCGCACTCCTGCACATGTCGAGGAATTTTGCCGAGTGTTTTCGATCGATGCTGCGCATGGCCATGCCTCGGCCGACGATAGCGGCGATGCGGCTTATGACGCGCTGATTGCCGACCCCGATGTCGACGCAATCTACTTGGCTCTTCCGCATGGCATGCATACGCGTTGGGCCTGTCGCGCGCTGTGCGCCGGAAAGGCCGTGCTGTGCGAAAAGCCGGCCGTTTTGAGTGAGGAAGAGGCTCTCTCGATCGCCTCCACCTCTCGCGAGCGCGGCGTGCTGTTTATGGAGGCGATGAAGAATCGGTTTTGCCCGATGCGCACTCGCGTGAAAGACTTGCTTGCGTCGGGTGAGCTTGGCCGTATCGTCTCGATTGAAAGCGTGCAAAAGCTCGATTACGGCGAGTCTCCTTCGGGCTATCTGCTTGATCCGCTGCAGGGCGGCTGTCTATATGACATGGGCTGTTATGCGGTCGGTTGGTTTGAGGATTTGCTCGCGGGCACGTGCGAGGTTTCGTCCCGTGAAGTTCGCTGGCGTGACGTATCAGGCAGCCGTGTCGATTGGGCCGACGAGATCCATATGAGCGTCGGCGGTATACCCATTCATATGGTGTGCGACGGCAAAGCAGCATATGAAAGCCGCTTAACGATTGCCTGTGAGCGGGGCTCGTTGGAAATCGAGCGTCTTCATCGCCCCGAGCTCGCCCATGTGAAGTACTCCGACGGTCGAGTACTCGAAATCGATGCACCATTTGAGGTCGATGATTTTTACGGTGAGGCATCGCATGCGACACAGCTCATTCAGGCGGGGAAACTCGAAAGCCCCATCATGTCCCTAGCCGCTACACAGCGCTGTGCGCACATCATCGATGCGATTCGCTTGAAACTTTAGGGCGTGGGGGCTCGGCGGACCGTGCCCCTGATGCCCCTTGTATAACTTGCGGTGGAATACGGTCTGTTTGCGCCAAAATAGGGCACCAATAGACCGTATTTCACCGCAACTGATGAGGAGGGAGCTGGAGATGCTGACGATCGGGTGTCATCTTTCGACGACGAAGGGCTATCGGGCAATGGGGGAGACGGCGTTGTCCATTGGCGCCAATACCTTTGCGTTCTTTACGCGCAACCCGCGCGGTGGCAAGGCAAAAGAACTTGACATGGATGACGTGGCGGCTCTGCGCGAGCTTATGGAGCAAAACGACTTTGGCCCGCTCGTGGCTCATGCCCCGTATACCTATAACCCCTGCTCCGCTAAGGAGCGGGCGCGCGAGTTTGCCCTGGAGGCCATGGCCGAGGATCTGCAGCGCATGGAAGCGCTGCCCGGCAACTACTACAATTTTCATCCCGGTGCGCATGTGGGACAGGGGGCAGACGTCGGCATTCAGATGATTGTCGACACGCTGTGCCAGGTGATGTTTGAGGGCCAGCAGACGACGGTGCTGCTCGAGACCATGTCGGGCAAGGGCACCGAGGTGGGCCGCAGCTTTGAGGAACTGGCGCTCATCATTGAGGGTGTTGCCGGCAAACGCCCCGAGCTGTCGGCCAAGCTGGGCGTTTGCCTAGACACCTGCCATGTGAGCGATGCCGGCTACGACATCATCCATGATCTGGACGGCGTACTCGACGAGTTCGACCGCGTGGTGGGTATCGATCGCTTGCATGCCGTACACATCAACGATTCGAAGAACTCTTGTGGCGCCCATAAAGATCGTCACGAGTGCATCGGCAAGGGATACCTTGGCAGTGAGGAATTTGGTGGAGGTATGCAGGTTATGCAGAATATTGTATCGAATGGCCACTTGCGTTCGCTGCCGTTTATTTTGGAGACTCCGAACGAACTTGCAGGTTATGCAGCTGAAATTAGACTATTAAGGTCATTGCAGCAGTAATGACTGTCACAAAGTAGAGTATTCCATTCACGTTATGGGTTTGTTTCAATCAGTTTTCTCATTGCAGATTCGTAATTCCGGGTGCATAATAGCCAACAGTTTTTGCAGACCTCTGAATCAAACGAGGTCACCGGAAGGAGACTGATTATGAAGCTGAAGAAGCTTGGCGCATTTGCCGCCACGGGTGCTATGGCGCTCGCCCTTGCTCTGACGGGCTGCGGTTCGTCCAACGCCACCTCTGGTTCTGATGCCGGTTCCAGCAGCTCTGACGACGCTAAGGTCGAGAAGGTCGACGGCTCCAAGGAGTACGCGCTCGTCAAGGACGGCACGCTGACCGTCGGCACCTCTGCCGAGTACGCGCCGTTTGAGTACAAGGATGACAACGGCGACTACCAGGGCTTTGACCTTGAGCTCATCAAGGCTATCGGTGACAAGCTGGGCCTGGATGTCGAGTACGTCAACAATGACTTTGACACGCTGGTTCCGGGTGTCGCTTCGGGCGCCAAGTACGACGTCTCCATCGCGGCTATCACCGACACGCCCGAGCGTGAGAAGGAAGTCACTTTCTCCGATTCCTACTACATGGACGATCAGGCTATCGTGACCAAGGTCGATAACACCGACATCACGGCCGACAACTACAGCGAGAAGCTCAACAACGCCGACGCTACCATCATCGTTCAGTCTGGCTCGACCGCCGAGTCTTTTGCCCAGGAGAACTTCCCCAAGGCCAAGATCGTCCCCTACAAGGACGCTACCGAGTGCTTCAGCGCCCTGCAGTCCGATAAGGGCGACGCCGTAGTCACCAACCGCTCCGTTGCCAGCCAGCTGACCGCCGAGCAGTTCAACACCTGCCAGACCATTAAGCAGATCAGCACCGGCGAGGAGTACGCCATCGCCATCAACCAGGGTAACACCAAGCTCAAGGAAGACATCAACCAGGCCATCAAGGACCTGACCGACGACGGTACCATTGACGCCCTCATGGCTAAGTACAACATCAAGTAAAATAGCTACTTGATTGATCGCGGGCCCTTTCCGTTTTGGCGGAGAGGGCCTTTGCGCTTCTCTTGACGGAGAGTATTTCCGTCTCGTTTTGCCGGCAACTTCTACGATAGGAGCCACCTTGTCTCGACTGAACAAAGGGGCCGCGGAGCAGCGTTTTCCACTGCCCGCCTTGCTCCAAAAGCTAGCCTGCGCCATGGCCGTGGCGCTCGCGCTGGTGTGCGCAGGGGCATATGCGCCCACGACCGCCCAGGCGCTTGAGACCGCAAAGATTACCGCCCGACCCAACACTGGTTCGGGCAGCGCTGTGGTCGGCGGTACCGAGACGCGCATTACCTGGGAGGTCCAGGCCGATGCCGACGAGGAGCTGAGCGGTCTTTCGCTGACGTTTGTCGACGGCACGACGTTTGGTACCGATGACACGCGATTGACGATGCTCTCGGGCGAGGACCTCATGGATCGTACGCCCATGAAGCCCACGTGCAAGGCTGACGGCCAGACGCTCAAGATCGACTTTGGCGAGACGGCGCCTGCCGGCGGCTTTTTCCGTGTCGAGGTTTACGGCGTGACCTTCCCCGTCGAGGGCGGCGATGAGGTCTTTAGCGGCACCTGCACTTTGGCCGATGGCTCGACCAAGAAGATCTCCAAGATTCCGTCGGTGGAGATCAAGGGCGTGACGGCATTCGATAACTTCCTGGCCGATCTTAAGGAGCAGCCGTGGGTCGAGGCCTGGAACTCCAATATGTTCCTGCGCCTGTTCTTAAACCCGGTCATTTTGGTCCAGAGCCTGCCGATCGTCTTTAAGGGCTTCCTTATGTCGCTCTCGATCGTGCTTGTGGCGTTTCCGCTGGCAATTCCCTTTGGCTTTGCCTTGTCGCTCATGCGCATCTCCAAGTCGCGCATCCTGCGCTGCCTCGCCGGCATCTATGTGAATATCATCCGCGGTACGCCGGCGTTCCTGCAGATCTATATCGCGTTCTTCGGTCTGCCGTTGGCCGGCGTCAAGGTTGATGACTACGTGCTTGGCGTTATCGTCATGGCCATGAACTCGTCTGCGTACCTGTGCGAGATTTTCCGTGCCGGTATTCAGTCGATCCCCAAGGGCCAGAACGAGGCTGCTCGCTCGCTGGGCATGAATGCCTTCCAGACACTGCTCTACGTTATGATTCCGCAGACGTTCCGCAATGTTTTGCCTACGCTGACCAGCGAGTTTATCTTGCTTTACAAGGATACGTCGCTGCTTGCGGCCGTGGGCGTGGTCGAGATCGTCATGAACGCCCGTACCATCGTGGCCACGACGGGCTCCATTACACCGTACGTGGTTGCCGCCCTGTTCTATCTGGTCATCACCCTGCCGCTCGCTCGCTTGGTGAGCGGTCTTGAGGCGAGGCTTTTGGGCACGGCCGAGACCAAGAAGAAGCGTCCCGCCAAGAGCGCCGGACAGGTTGTCGCGACGCCTGCCGATCACATCGCCGGTCTGTAAGGAGGTCCTATCATGAGCGAAACCAATAACTCGAACGAGGTCGTCGTCAGCATCAAGAACCTCCAGAAGGCCTTTGGCGACAACGTGGTCCTGCGCGATATCGATCTGGATGTGCATAAGGGCGAGGTCGTTGTGGTCTTGGGCCCCTCGGGCTCGGGCAAGTCGACGATGCTTCGCTGCATCAATCGTCTGGAGCATCCCACGAGCGGCTCGATTATCGTCGAGGGTGTGGACGTGTGCGCCAAGGGCGTCGACCTTAACAAGGTGCGCACGCATCTGGGTATGGTGTTCCAGCAGTTCAATTTGTTCCCGCACCTCTCAGTCAAAAAGAACGTCATGCTCGCGCAGCAGAAGGTGCTCAAGCGCAGCAAGGAAGAGGCCGAGAAGATCGCCGTCGAGGAGCTGACCAAGGTCGGTCTTGCCGAGCGTATCGACTTTATGCCGAGTCAGCTTTCGGGCGGCCAGCAGCAGCGCGTTGCCATCGCCCGCGCCCTGTCGATGAACCCGCACGTCATGCTCTTTGACGAGGCTACCTCGGCGCTCGACCCTGAGCTCGTGCGCGACGTCTTGGGCGTCATGCGCGACCTGGCGCGCGACGGTATGACCATGATCGTCGTGACGCACGAGATGGGCTTTGCTCGCGATGTCGCCGACCGCGTCGTCTTTATGGACGGCGGCGTCATTGTGGAAGAGGGTACGCCGAGCGAGGTCTTCGACCACCCCAAGAGCGAGCGCACCAAGGCGTTCTTGGGCAATATCTCGTAGCCGGTTGATGTAACTGCCGTTATAAAAGAGCGGGGGCTGGACTTGAATCCAGCCCCCGCTCTTTTGTAGGGATAAGGATGTGCTTTGATGCAGACTCTTTTGGAGGTCCTGGGTTCGTTACGCGAGCTCGGCTCCGAGGGCCTTGCAAGCGGTCTCGCCCTCATCGTCGGGCGCATCGTAGCAAATGACGGAATCGACGACATTGACGCCCGCCTCGTCGGCATCGGCCTTCCAGTTGTCCATCCACTCGCCCTCGGCCCACGAATAAGAGCCAAAGAGGACGACCTTCTTGTCGCCGAGGGTCTCCTTGACCTCATCCCACATGGGCTGGAACTCATCGTATTCAAGCTCCTCGGAACCCATGGCGGGGCAGCCGAAGGCGAAGGCATCATATTCGGCGACCTTGTCGGCAGAGAAGTCGGCGCAGGAGATGACCTCTGCCTCGGCGCCGGCACCGGTTGCGCCCTCGGCAACGAAGTTTGCCATGGCCTCGGTGTTGCCTGTACCGCTCCAGTAGACGACTGCGATCTTGCTCATATGTCTTCCTTTCGGTTGTGCGGCGTGCGGCCGCGTTTTGTATGCTCTATCGGGTTGCCTGGACAAGTTGTCCCAGAGTGCAGCCCTGTTGATAGATGTAGGTAAGGTATTGCGTGCATGCGCGATAGGAATCGAAGGTCGTGAGCGCCTGCTCAACGTTTGTGTATACCTTCCATGCGCCAAAGACCTTATAGTTTTCGCCGTGCTGGACGATAAACTGATGGACATCTTCGTAGGGATAGCCCAAAAAATAGCCAATTTCGTGGGGGAACTCGCACATGCACCCCGTATCGCAGTGCCTATTTCGCGCGAGCGCGCAGACGCTGCCGTCATAGGCACTCTCTGCGGCATTGCTGCTTGCCAGTGTGATGCGCGCGGCGAGATGCACCAGGGACGCGGGCAGGTTGTGGACATCGTAACCTTCGGCGGCAAGCGCCGTCGTGGCGCGGGGGTCGGAGAGGTATCGCATGAGGTCTGCAGGGCGGTACACATAGATGAGCGCTCCGCAGGGGCGCCAGACCAAAACGCTCATATGGATCCCGAGTGGCTGGAGCTCGCAGTTGCATTGGGCTATGACGGCGAGCAGGCGAGAGCGTCGCTCTTCGATATGGGCGGCGCTGGGTTTTCCGTTTTGGTTGGCGTAAACGCCGGGATAGGTAAAGAGCGAAGCCGGCTTGATACCTGCGAGCGTAGGGGAGCAGTTGCGCACGACAGCCGTTTGGTATGTTGGGATGTCAATGGTTCGAGTCACGATGCCCCTTTCGGGTCCTCAGTTGTTAGCCAAGGAAAACTTATACACGAAAGTAAGCCACGGTCAACAAAAAAGTTTGAAGAGGGAAACTAATTGACCGAACGGACATGATTTTGGGTTAAGATGGGGACACCCCATGGGGGTATCTAGATAGAGCTACTTGAAAGGGGAACGCATGAGTGACTTGCTCAACCCTGCGAATCTCATCGTGTTGGCCGTCATTGCCGTCGGCATGTTTTTTGGACTGCGTCGCATTGTCGCTTCGACACACGGAAAGAGCTGCTGCAGCGATGGCACGAGCGGTAAGAAGGCCAAGAAGGTAGTGGTTGCGGATACCGATCCGTCCCACTACCCCTATAGCGATGAGCTGCTCATCGGCGGCATGAGCTGTGACGGCTGCGCTCAGAACGTAGCCAATGCCCTCAATGCGCTGGATGGCGTGTGGGCAACGGTGACGTATGCGGACCACACAGCGCGCGTGCGCTCCAAGCGGCCGATCGATCGCGGTGTCCTTGAGGCTGCCGTGAGAGATGCGGGTTACTACGTCATGACGCTGTAGGCCTTGCCTTGGATGCGCGTCCTTGTCTAGGCTCGTCCGCGTAGCTCGATGTCCTGGATGTCGTCGAAGTCGATGGCGATATCTTTGAGCTTGAGGAGTTTGAAAGCAGGGAGCGCCTCGTCGAGGATGCCGGTGCGGCTGCGATAGCCGTATGTATCGTAATAGGTGACACGAACCAAGTCGCCACGCTTGAGGCCCTCGAGCTTTTTCGAAAGTTCGAGGGCTTTTTCTTCTGTGAGTTCGCATTTTGGCTCGGCGGTGATCTCTTGTTTACGCACGAGCTCGTAGTATCCCGTGAGGGCGGCAAAGGGCATAAACTGCGCGGCACGGCCGGCACGGACGGTGCCGTTGGCGGTGAGCTTTGGGTCGGCGGAGCGACGTCTTCCCTCGGGGTCCGCTAGGCGTTCAAAAGGTGTCGGTGGCCGCATCGGCTGTTGTTGGGACTTAGGCACGATGTCCTCCAACTTGTTCGTTGCGTTCGCGCGCGGTGGCGCCGGCGGTAAAGCTTAATCCCTTGACGAGCGCGTTCTTGCCGTACTTGCCTTTCACGGCCAGGACGGCGCGCGCCAGGTCGCGCTCGCGCTCATCGGCCTCGATATCGCTGAACAGATCGATGGTGGCAAATTCCTCGGGCATGAGGTTGCCAAATCCCAGGTTGATGCGCTTGACCGGTCGTTTGGGATCGACAGTCTGCGCCCAGAGCTCATCGAAATAGCCCATGATCTTCTTAAACGAATTGGTACGCTCGGGCAGCTTTCGCGAGGCGTTAGAGTGCGCAAAGAGTGCGGCATAGCCACCGCGCGGTTTGCCGCCATGCTCTCCCACAAAGATGCCATCGATTGCCTGCGCTTCGCGCACCAGGCGACGCCGTTCGTCATCGCGCTGGACGGGCTTGGGCGCACGGGGCGCGAGCTCGGGGCCGGCGGTTGCGGTGGGTTCGATACTCGATGTGCTCGAGCGCAGGTGCCCGCATCCGTCCACATACTGCGCTGTACCGCTGGCGTCGAGGCGGCGTATGTCGGCGCGTTCGCTCGCGTAGCCCACAAAGAGCGAGATGCTGTCGCAGACCACGTGCTTATCGACCAAGTCTAAAACGGCGTTGTCGACCATCTCGCGCAAGACGGTATAGGCCTGTTCGTAGGCATAACCCTTCGAGAGCACCTGTCCTGTGGTGGTCGAAGTTGCCTGCGGGCGATAGGCTTGGATATCGGCGATGGTTGTCGGCTCGCGTCCGAAGGCGTGATCGATAAGATATTCGGCATTGACGCCGAGCTCGTCGTAGAGCAGGTTTTCGTCAAGGGCGGCGACGCCCATCAGGTCGTAGACGCCATACTTTTCGAGTCGGGCTGCCACGCCGGGGCCGATGCCCCAGATGTCGGTGATGGGGCGATGGGGCCAGATCTCCTTGCGAAAGGTCTCGTCGTCGAGTATGCCGATGCGGCTGGGTACGTGCTTGGCGGTAATGTCGAGCGCTACCTTGGCCTGGAATAGGTTGGGGCCGATGCCGACCGTCGCCGTGATGCCGGTGCGCGCGAGGACCTCGTCGCGCAGCGTGCAGGCGAACCCTTCCGCATCGGTGTGATAGAGGTCCAGATAGGGCGTCACGTCGATAAAGCACTCATCGATGGAGTAGACGTGCACGTCTTGGGGGCTGACGTATTCCAGATAGATACCGTAGATTTTCGCCGACACCTCCATGTAATGCTGCATGCGCGGTACGGCCGTGATGTAGTCGATGCCATCGGGAATTTCGAACAGACGGCAGCGATTGTGTATCCCGAGGTCCTTCATGGCCTGTGTGATGGCGAGGCAGATGGTCGTGCGTCCGCGTGATTCGTCGGCAACGACCAGGTTGGTGGTGAGTGGATCGAGCCCGCGGTCCACGCACTCGACGCTGGCATAAAACGTCTTGAGGTCGATGCAGATGTAGGTGTGCTGCTCGTGCGCCACGCGTCCTCCCATCAAACACATGTTCTTATCGAATACCTGTTCGATAATACCCGCTCGACCAGACACCGTCAAAACCTGTCCCTTTTTGGCGGGTATGGTCGTGCGGCTGCATCGGGTTTTTAACGCAGCCCTAAAGAGCGCGAAACAGCTCGGAAAAGCTCGCTTCGTAGCATGAGCCTAACGATCGATACCGCCTATACGCACGGAAGGGTTGTGGAAAAGATGGTCAATTATGGGTTTGGTATGCCGACGCGCCTTGTTGCGGATGGAGACGTGGCTCGCTGGTGCGGACGATTGGTCGCTCACTACGGTGGCACCAAGGCGCTGGTCGTGTTGGGCGGTGACAAACATACGCACGATGAGCTCGTCTCGGCGGCGCTCGGCTCGCTTGATCGAGCTCTGCTCGAACGCGTGCTTTTTCGCTGCGGCTTGGTCGGGGGCGACGGGGGAGACGATTTGGTCGATGAGGCCGTAGCCCTGGCGACCGACGAAGGCGTGGACTTTGTCCTGGCGATTGGCGATGCCGATACTGCCGGCTTTGCGCGCGAGCTCGCGCGGCGCATGGCGGCGCTCGATGCCGGCGAAGACGGCTTTGTGCCTTATGGATGCATTGTCTCGGAGGGCAAGGTGCCTGCTGTCGTGGGCACCGGCGAGGTTCCCGTTTTTGCCATTATCGCGCCCGAACTGCTGGAGGGCATCGGGTCTCCTTTGCGTGAGTTGCTCGGCAGCGTCTGCGCTGCGGCCTAATATCTGCCAGGAAGGGACAGGTTAATTTTGGTAGGTAAAGCGTTTGACCTGCCAAAATAAACCTGTCCCTATTTGGTCGGTTGCCGTTTGGGGGCCGATTGGCAACGCTCGCTGATTATAGTCTTGACCTGCGCTAGAATAGTGGCATCTGAATGTCCGGGCGCATGGAGGCGTGCGCCCGTATGCTGAGGAGGACTCTATGGCAACTGTTGCCGCACCTATCGATGCTACGTCGACTGCCGCTTGGAAGGCACTCGAGGCCCATCAGGAGAAGCTCGAGGCCGAGGGTATCGACCTCAAGGCCTGGTTCGCCGCCGATGCCGAGCGCGTGAACAAGCTGAGCTTTGACGCCGGTGACCTGCACTTCGACCTGTCCAAGAACCTGGTGACCGATGAGACCGTCAAGCTGCTGTGCGATCTTGCCCGCGAGGTGAAGCTCGAGGAGCGCCGCGACGCCATGTTCTCCGGCGAGCACATCAACACCACCGAGGACCGCGCCGTCCTGCACACCGCGCTTCGTCGCCCGGCAAGCGAGAAGGGCCAGCTCATTGTCGACGGCCAGGACGTCGTCGCCGACGTGCACGAGGTCCTCGACCGCATGTATGCCTTCGCCGAGCGCGTGCGCTCCGGTGAGTGGAAGGGCGTTACCGGCAAGAAGATCGAGCACCTGGTGTCCATCGGCATCGGCGGCTCCGATCTGGGCCCGGTCATGGCTTACGAGGCTCTGCGTCCCTATGCTGACGCCGGTATCGACTGCCGCTACATCTCCAACATCGACCCCAACGACCAGGCCGAGAAGCTTAAGGGTTTGGACCCCGAGACCACGCTCGTGATCATCGTCTCCAAGACCTTCACCACGCTCGAGACCCTCACCAACGCTCGCGAGGTCAAGACCTGGATGCTCGAGCAGCTCAAGGCTCAGGGCGCCATCGACGGCTCCGATGAGCAGAACGCCGAGGCCGTGGCAAAGCACTTCGTCGCCGTCTCCACCGCGCTCGAGAAGGTCGAGGCCTTCGGCATCGACCCTGCCAACGCCTTCGGTTTCTGGAACTGGGTCGGCGGCCGCTATTCTGTTGACTCCGCCGTGGGCCTGTCGCTGATCGTCGTGCTCGGCCCCGAGCGCTTCCAGCAGTTCCTCGAGGGCTTCCACGCCATCGACGAGTACTTCTGCAATACCCCGCTCGAGAACAACGCCGTCGCGCTAATGGGCCTGTTCAACGTCTGGTACGTCAACTTCTTCGGTTCCAAGAGCCATGCCGTGCTGCCGTACTGCCAGTACCTGCACCGTTTCCCGGCCTACCTGCAGCAGCTCACCATGGAGTCCAACGGCAAGCATGTCCGTTGGGACGGCAGCGCCGTGACCTCCGACACCGGTGAGATCTTCTGGGGCGAGCCCGGCACCAACGGCCAGCATGCCTTCTACCAGCTGCTGCACCAGGGCACCGTGGTGGTCCCGGCCGATTTCATCGCCTTTGCCAATACCGCCAACCCTGCGACCGATAGCGGCCAGGACGTGCATGAGCTGTTCCTGGGCAACTTCCTGGCCCAGACCAAGGCGCTCGCCTTTGGCAAGACGGCCGACGAAGTTCGTGCCGAGGGCACGCCCGAGCAGATCGTCCCGGCCCGTTGCTTTGAGGGCAACCGCCCGACGACCTCGATCTTTGGCGACACGCTGACCCCGTTCGCACTCGGTGAGCTCATCGCCCTGTACGAGCACATCACGTTTGTCGAGGGTACGGTCTGGGGCATCGACTCCTATGACCAGTGGGGTGTTGAGCTGGGCAAGCAGCTTGCCAAGCAGATCACCCCTGCCTTCCACGACGATGCCGCCAAGGCCGAGCAGGACGCTTCGACCCAGGCGCTCATCGAGTTCTATCGCGCGCATCGCAAGTAGTCGCTGCTGTTAACGCATCGCGCCTTATAGTCAGGGGCCCGTATCCTATCGGATGCGGGCCCCTTTGCTTTGCCGTGGTCCCGGGGCGCACGGCCTTTGTGGAGCATCGCCGGGGCGTCGCGCGCTGCGAGAACCCTGCGCCTAGATCTCGGCCTCCGCATGGCCTCGCTGCGCCTCGGGCAGCTCCCCGTAGAGCGGATGGTCTTCGAGCCTAAAGCGCTCGACCTGTTCGGGAGTGCGACCGCGTACAAAGAGCCACGAGCGATCGATCGGCGTCGCCATGAGCGTGCTGGGCAGCGCGTCGGCGCGGTCGGAAAACACCCGGGCACTCTCGGGATCCTGGAACGCCAGCACCAGATGCGTGTCGCAGTTGCCCATGATAGAGCGTGCGCGTGCCTCGCCATAGAGCGCATCGAGCTGGTTGGTCGACTGCAGCAGCAGCGTTGCCCAGATGTTGCGGCTTCGGATAATCGAGAGCACGTTGTCGATCTGGGGGATCTGCAGATTTGCGAAGTCATCGAGCATAAAGCGCACGGGCACGGGCAGGCTGCCGTCGGGCTGCCTATCGGCCTCACGAATGAGGCCCATAAACGCTTGCGTAATAAAGAGGCCGGTCAGCGGATCGAGATTGCGGTCAATATCGCTTACGGTTACAAACAGGGCGCAGGGGGTGTGTCCCATGGAAGCGAAGTCCACCTGATGGCACTCACGATAGAGCTGTGCCGCACCGTCGAATCCCAGACACATGACCTTTTCGGCAAGGATGCCGACGATGCTCGCGTGCATGCGCTCGGCATTTTGCGTAATGGCGTAGCGCCGCCATAGCGAGAGGGCATAGCTTTGGGGGTCGGTCGTGATCAGGTCGTCAAACAATCGACCCGTGGCACCGTCCTGCAGGTGCTCGATCAGCTTGATGACCGAGCTGATCGTCTGCTCGTCGGCGGGTAGCTGTTCGGTGACGTAGGCGATAAGACACGACAGCAGGTTTGCCGCCGCATGATCCCAAAAAGGCTGGTTGTTGTCCTCGATGGGGCAGATGGCCTTTGCCACCGAGAGGATGTCCTGCTGGTTGGGCCTGCCGTCCGCCTTGCGGCGAATGTGCCTCAGGGGGTTGTAGCCGCAGCGCTCGATGCCGGGCGCAAGGGCCGGGACGGTGTTGAGGTCGGCGAAGTTGAGACATTGCACGCGGTAACCGTGGGCTGCCAGCACGGGTCCCACTTCGCGACAGAGCGTGCCTTTGGTGTCGAGCACGATGTAGCTTGCGTTCATTTGCAGCAGGTTGGGCTTGAGGACGTTTCGGGTCTTGCCGGCTCCCGAGGGGCCGATCACAAGTGCGTTGTTGTTGAGTCCCGTTTGGCGGGTGTCGCAGGAAAGCGTTCGATCCTTGGCGAGGATGGTGGACGATGCGGACTTAGATGCGGCGAGGCGGCTGGCGAGGTTAGACATGGGCGACCTCCTTGGTGGTCGAGAGGATTTCGTGGGCAAAGCCGAGCTCGACGGCGCGCTCGGCCGAAAGGTAGGTGTCTTTTGCAGTGAGGGACTGGATGCGCTTGGGCGTGAGGCCGCTGCGGTCCGAGAGGATTTGCGTGAGGGTCTTGCGGGTCTGCATGAGACGCCGGCTGGTTTCTTGCAGCGCAAGTGCCGAGCCGCCTGCCCCCTGGGGGATCAGCGGGTCGTGAATCATGAGCTCTGCATGGGGCGCCATACGGCGATCGTCGCCGCCCATAAAGATCACGGCGCCCATGGACGCGGCGAATTCCAGACAGACGGTGCGGATGGGGCACGATGCGAGGCGCATGGCGTCATAGATCGCAAGGCCCGATCGCACGCTTCCGCCGGCGCTGGCGACAAATATGGTGATGGGGCGGCTGGGGTCGGTGGCATCGAGCAGGCGGATCTGCTGGCATAGGTCGTGGGCCATCGGGGTTTCGATGTTTCCCATGACGGAGAGCTCGCGACGGGCGAGCATCTCATCGTAAATGCTGGTGAGCGTGATACCTCGGGCGGATTCACGCATGGTGAGGGGGCTGATGATGGGGGAATGATTGGTGTCCATGAGGACTCCTTTCTGTTGGTTGTGTTGTGGAATAGGATTGTTGCCCGCGGAGGGGCTGGCGGGCTACAGGGTTCGTCCGAGCCTGAGATCGAGCTCGGTTGTGGGGCAGACTGCCTGTTCGTGCGGCTCGCAAGCGCCAAGGGCTCCAAAGCGATAGAGCGTTGCGGCGGGCGTGGTGTAGGCGAGCCGCAGCTGATGCTCGACAGGGGCACATCCGTCATTTTTGTAATGAGCCGCGTAGTACTGCGCGATGCTGGCGTTCATCTCGCTGCCATTGCGATGGCGCTCAAACTGGCGTCTGCAGGTCTCGATGATCTTTGCTACCGACTTGGGTGCCGTCGCGGGAACAAGGGCGAGATAGCCCTCAAATAGCTCGTTGATGCTCAGGAGGCACAGCAGGTCGATTAGCGTCCTTATGGCTGTTCCCTCGGCAGAAAAATGCGCGGTCATGCGGTTATATCGGTTGCGGTCGACGATGGCCGCATGGGGTCTTGGAGTTTTCTGCCCCGTGGTCCCGGGCTTTTGCCGCGCCTGTGTATTGAGCTCGACGTTGCAGCGCTTGAGGCCGTCCAACGGAAGGAACAGTGCGGTGCGCAGGGTGTTCCGCTTGCTTTCGAGTTCATGACGCTCGTCGGGTTCCCATTCGAGCTTGAGTTTCGTGTCAAGCGCCGTAAGCATATGGGCTAGGCAGCCTACGGTAAGAACGTACGAATCGTTGTCGCGTTTTGGGGCATAGGGGTCTGTCAGCTTGCGAATGTCGGGGTCGCCCATGATCTTTGTGCAGCGCTTCAGCAGTTGAGGGTGGTCGGCCAAGATCGTCGCGAGCGGTAGCGACGCGTAGTTCTTGATGGTCGCGGCGGCAAAGGCGGCGTCATATTCGTTTGCATATGCTCGCTCAATGCGGGCATCCAGAATGCTTTTCTTATCGCCGTCTTCAGCGTGGTGGTTTGTCATAGCTTCTCCAATCGGTTGATGTTCGTGCTGTTTGTTGATGTGTTGGTTGTCGTGAGTGATGTGCTTGCCGTGGGTGATGTGCTGACGTTGGGGTGCTATGCGGTTTTCAATGAGCCCGTGAGGCAGTTGCTGCAGGGGCGGGATGGAACGGCCCATGCAAGGCGGAAGGCATCGTGCTCAAAACCGAGACAGCAATGCCCGGGGTGCCTCACATGTGGCAGTTACTTCATTAAGTTGTCATTGCGTTCGGGGTTGTACTTTGCCGATCTTCTTTCTCTTACACGCTGAAAACTGAAACTGAATATGCTCGATCTACTTAAAACCGCAACGGCGGTCTTTTATCAACTTATATGTCGGAACGCGTCTTTGCAAGTACTTTTTTGTCTTTGTTTCAAATGGGGTGGTTTTGCAACCGTCATACGCGCGCTGTGCGAACGTGCCCCGGCTCGGATAAGATAGTGCGATCGAGTTCTACCGCGCTCGCCGCAAGTAGTCTTTGTTGCTGAGATAGGTCATGGCCGAAAGGGGCCCGTATCCTTTGGGATACGGGCCCCTTTTCTGTTGTCGGCCAGATACGATGGGTCGCGTGACGTCGTCAGAGGTCGAATTCGACCGCTAACGACGTTGTGCAGCTCATCATTTCTGGTCGCAAACAGTAAAGGGGCATGAGGGTGTATTGAGGAGGGGGATGTCTTGCTGTCGGCATCCGCGTGC
Organism: Collinsella aerofaciens; assembly: GCF_040910185.1. Classification (GTDB taxonomy): domain Bacteria; phylum Actinomycetota; class Coriobacteriia; order Coriobacteriales; family Coriobacteriaceae; genus Collinsella; species Collinsella aerofaciens_BF. Next base: position 41,608 of record NZ_JBDGBA010000017.1, read on the forward strand.
GGTGCCATTCGCTGTCTGTAAATATACGTTTAAAGCTAATTTCATACCACTTGTCGGAATACGGACGCTGTCCTTGCATGCCGGGCGTACATTGAACGTGGTTTTTCGCGTGAAACCACGAATCGGTTGTCAGTCCTGAACAAGGAGGCCCAGCATGACGCTTGCCAAACCCATCAACAAATACATCGACTATATCGATGCCCCCGAGGACACGTTTGAGCAATATGTCGAGAAGGCGTTAAAGTACAACTTTCGCTGCGTATTTGCGAACCTGCAGGAGTACGAGACGGGCCGCGCCATGCTCGAGGACTCTGACATCATCCTTGCCGGCGCTATCGACTTTCCCCAGGGCACTATGGCGCTCGAGGAGAAGCTTGCGAGGTTTGAGGAATACGCTGCGTGTGGCTTTACCGAGATTGACTACGTTTTGAATCAGAGGTCGATCGAGAACCGCGATTTTGATGCCGTCGAGCGCGAGATGACTACCATTGCTGATTTTTGTCGCGCGCATGGCATCACTGACAAGGTAATCGTCGAGATGTGCAAGCTGGACGGCGACGACGCCGCCAAGCGCCGTGTATGCGAGATCGCGCTGGAGGCCAAGCCGGGATTCCTTAAGACATCGACCGGCAGAAGCTTTGGCGGTGCTAAGCTCGAGGACGTGCGGCTGATGCACGAGGTGCTCGGCGATGCCGTGGCAATCAAGGCGGCGGGCGGTATCCATAATTACGAAGAGGCCTGCGCATTCATCGAGGCCGGCGCCAGCGCGTTAGGTGCATCGGCGGGCATCGCGATCGTCGAGGGCGCACCGACGGATGAGCGTCGCTAGCAGACGTATTTGACCTGAGCGATAAAGCTTCACGACCACACGCTGTTCATGTTCGAGACAATATGACTTTTTGCCCGTTGTAAACGGAGTCGCGATGGGTGTTCTGTATGATGGCTCAGACAAGGTTGTTCAATGACAGGGAGGCATATATGGCAATCAAAGCCATCGCGATGGATATCGACGGTACGCTCACCAACGATCAGAAAGTGATTAGCCCGCGTACGCGCGAGAAGCTGCTCGCGGCGCAGGAGTCGGGCATTAAGCTCATTTTGGCTTCGGGCCGTCCCGCATGGGGGCTGCACGCCTTGGCGCAAGAGCTCGACCTTCAAAACCATGACGGTCTGCTGGTGGCCTTTAACGGCGCACACGTCGTCGATGCCCAGACCGACGAGGTGCTGTTCGATCAGGCTATGCCTGCCGACGAATTGCATCGCCTGATTGATCACCTGCGTAATTTTGACGTGATCCCTATGATTTCGCTCGGTCGCGATTTGCACGTCGAGGACTCGTACCATTGCATGATCACGCTGCCTGACGGCTCGCAGAAGAATATCGTCAAGTATGAGCGCGACGCGTGCGATCTTAAGATTCGCGAGGTGGAGAGCCTGCATGAGGTCGCTGATGCTTATCCCGTGGACAAGCTGCTGACGGCGGGCGATCCGGCCTACCTGCAGGCGCATTACGAGGAGATGTATGCGCCCTTTAAGCAGACGCTTTCGGGCATGTTTACGGCCGACTGGTACTTTGAGTACACGGCGCCCGGTATCGACAAGGCCCGCGCACTCGAGGGTGCCCTGCCCAAGCTCGGCATCGATGCCAGTGAGGTCGTATCGTTTGGCGACGGCCAGAACGACAAGTCCATGATTGAGTGGGCCGGCACCGGTGTTGCCATGGGTAACGCCGTCGAAGAGGTTAAGGCTGTAGCCCAGATGGTGACCGCCGATAACAACGAAGATGGCATTGCGGTGACGCTGGATAAGCTGCTGGGTTAGAATCGCCGATTAATGCATGGCTCGGGCGCCTGCTTGCGGGCGTCCTTTTGTTAGGGAGGGTGCCGTGTCCGCATTTCCGTTCGACGCCGTTATCTTTGACATGGACGGCGTCATTGTCGATACCGAGTATTACTACTTGGGCGAGACTGCCGCGTTTGCCAAGGAGCTTGGACTTAATCTGACTCAAGAGGAGTTGAATGGGCAGGTCGGTACCTCGCATCAGTTCTTCCTGCATATGCTGGTCGATTGGTTTGAGCGCGCCGGTAAGGGACACTTCACTGGCGAGGAGGCGTTGGCCCGTTGGGACGAGTGGGCGCATAAGCGTCCGCGTGACTATCAGGCTTTGATTAACCCAGGCGCCGTGGATACGATTCGAGAGCTGCCGCGCCGTGGCGTTCGCGTGGCGCTTGCCAGCTCGTCTCCCATGGTTAGCATCGAGGAAGTGCTCAACGCATGCGGGCTGTCTGATGCCTTTGAGTATGTGGTGAGCGGCGAGCAGTTTAAGGAGAGCAAACCCGAGCCCGACATCTACCTGCATGCGCTGGACCTGCTGGGGCTGCCCGCGAATCGTTGCTGCTGCGTTGAGGATTCCGTTCCGGGCATTACCGCGGGTAAGCGAGCCGGCCTGACGGTCATTGCCAAGCGCGAGGAGCGCTTTGGCTTTAGCCAGGATGCCGCGGACAAGATTATCGACCAGCTGCCGGACCTGCTGGAACTCGCGTAGATTCTGGGCGGCATTGTTGTCACAACAGTGGTTCCGCTGGCATAAGAGAGGGGCGCGCTATGGCATTTAACGTGAGCGCACTGGGGTTTGGCGACAACGTCGTCGACCGCTACGAGCATATTCGCACGATGTATCCGGGTGGCAATGCGGTGAACTTTGCCGTGTATGCCAAGAAATGCGGAGCCGCGCGCTCCGCGTATATGGGCATCTTTGGTAATGACGCTGCTGCCGAGCACGTGATTGCGAGTCTTGAGGATGAGGACGTTGAACTAGCCAAATGCAAGCAGCTCATCGGTGAGAATGGTGCTGCGCGCGTGACCGTCGTTAACGGCGACCGTGTTTTCCTTGGCTCCAATGAGGGTGGCATCCGTGGTGATACTCGCTATGTGCTCGATCGCTTTGACCTTGCGTACATGAAGCAGTTCGACGTAGTCCACTCGGGCAACTATTGCTTTACCGAGCGCGAACTTCCCAAGTTGAAGGCCGCGGGCATCACGGTTTCGTTTGACTTCTCGGACGATTCGACCGACGAGTACTACGAGCAGATTGCTCCCTACGTTGACTTCGCATTCTTTAGCGCGGCAGACGCCGCGAGCGAGGATGAGATTCGCGAGCGTCTGGCATGGGTGAGGGGTCTAGGTCCGCGTTTCGTATCGGCAACGGCTGGCGCTGAGGGCTGCATTGCCTATGATGGCGATCGTTATTACCGCCAACTGGCTAAACCGGTAACGGATTTGAAGGACACCATGGGTGCGGGCGACTCGTTCCTGGCTTCGTTCCTGATGTGTTATCTCGATTCCGCCAAGCGTGGCGAGGATGGTGCCGAGGCCATCGAGCGTGCACTCGACTTTGCTGCCGGGTTTGCCTCGACCGTGTGCGGCATGGAAGGCTCCTGGGGCCATGGAGTGCCGATTTCCGAATAGGTGAGCAGTCCCGGGGAGTCGAATTGTCGCCTCCCTGGGACTCCATGGACAAAAAATGCTAAATATGAGTACTGTCACTAATTTAGTAACAGCGAAATTAAGCTTTTGAGGGCCTAGTTGGGTGTCTGCGAGCGATTAAAACCTGCTAAAAATGACTTTAACCACCTTAAAGTGCCTTGATAATGGATGGCTGTACATTATCAAGGCACTATTTTGCCGTAAAATAATGTTACTGGATTTGCAACAGTACTCATATTTGACATTTTTTGCCCACAGGGGTTAGCGAAGGTCAAATACAGAGCGCGCATTTGCTAAAACTGCCGATTCAATGTGCTTAGCGTCACAGTTTTTGAGTGAGGCAATGCGCATCGAGGTCCTTGTGAGCGATCTGATGAGCGACTGTGCGCTTGTTTCTGTGTTTGGCTCGGCTGGCGCATCGGTCTCGAGCAGTAGACGGTCGAGTGGAATCTGTCGGGCGTATTCGCGTCCACGTTTGGTGGCGAGCATGCGCTGGTTGACGGAAAAATAACAGTCCGCATCACGCGCGCGGACGAGTTCGTCCGAAGTGCCGCTAAACCAGTGGAAGATGATAACGGGGGAGTCGGGGTTTGGGATGAGTAGTCCATGCGATTCGAGGACGTCCAGTACGGCTCCTGCCGAACGAACGGCGTGAATTGATATCACGCGCCCGGTAAGAGGATGCTGCACGAGTGTATCGCAGAGCCGGTCAAATGCCTGTATTTGTAGCGGCTCACTTCCGGCAAAGCGTGCGGAAAAGTCGAGTCCCACCTCGCCGATGTAGCGCTCTTGGGCAGCAACTTCGCAAAGCAGATCGACTTCGGCAGGACCGCAGCGGCCGTCGGCGAGCCACCAGGGGTGGAGCCCAACGCCAGCGATGATGCCTGGTAGGCGACGGGCGCGCTCGTTTGCGGCCGAAAAGTCGCGTGGGTCGACCCCGCAGTCAAAGAGCCCCAGACCCGACGCCGCCGACTCACTGGCTGCAGCATCGGGGCCGAGCATCAAATCAAGATGACAATGCGTGTCAAAGAATTGCGGTTCCATCGCAGGACATCCTGCTAGTCCAGGCGTTGGCCGTCGGCGCGCACACGCTCGGTGCCGCGTCCACTGATCTGGCGGATAACCTCGCCGGCAATCATCTGACCCATGATGGGCGGCATAAAACTAGCGGTACCCAACTCGGTACGCTCGTGGATGTTGGACGGGTCGCGGGGTTGGGTCTTAACCGATTCCTCGCAGCTAAACAGCGCGTGCAGACTCTTGATTCCGCGCTTCTTACATTCTTTGCGCATGATGCGGCTCATGGGGTCGCGTACCGTATCGAAAATGTCGGCAAAGCGGAGGCACTCGGGATGGAGCTTGTTGGCCCCGCCCATGGAGCTAACCAAACGAATGTCGTGGTCCTGAGCATATTTGGCAATGGTGAGCTTGGCCGAGATGGTGTCGATGGCGTCGACGACGTAGTCGAGCTTGCCGTCCGTCTGCTCCAAAACGCTCGCGAAGAACCCGTCAATGTTGTCGCTCAACAGGTATTCGGTGCGTTTGATGACGGTGGCGGCAGGGTTGATGTCGTGGATCATAGCCTCCATAACGTCCACTTTGCGCTTACCGATGGTGCTATGAAAGGCAATGGCCTGACGGTTGATGTTACTGGGCGCGACGATGTCTTTATCCAGAATTACGAAATGGCCAATGCCGCCGCGGGCAAGTGCTTCACAGCAGTTGGAGCCCACGCCGCCGCAGCCGAGTACCAGCACCGTGGCGTCAGCGAGCTTGTCGAGTGCCTCGCGGCCCATGATGATCTCGAGCTTGGTGTCGCGCGTCTCGATGGGTGAAGCGGCTATGGTTTCGGTCATGGATATCCTCCGATGGGGAAGCGAATCGTGTTTTAGCTATCGCCATTATAGGTATTATTGCGATGGTTGATTTCCGATCTCAGCCGAACACATTGAGCGGATAGGCCATTCCCGCAGTTAGCCGAACGCCTCCGCGGCCCCTCCTGGGGTCCGGGGGCGCCGTTTTCCCAGTTGAAGGAACGGTGGAGATGTGTTTCGATAGGTCCGGTGGCCATGCTCCGCCCGCCGCCCGGCACCTCTTCCCAGACTCAGCCGGACGGTCGGTCCGTCTATTCCGT
>NZ_JBDGBA010000018.1:0-46800 GCF_040910185.1 Collinsella aerofaciens
GCTCGACCTTCTCCCTGCTGTACATGCGAACCTCCAGTCCGGACCGCTTCACGGTCCAACTTTCTGTCCGCACCCCCATTTCACCGCAACTTAGTAGCTACTTGCGGACCAGGCGGGCACAGAAGTGGCCGTCGTAGGAGTCGGCGTTTACCGGCACGCTTTGGAAGAGGCCTCGATCGTTCTGGCGTACGGATACGAGCTTCTTGGCCTGGTCGAACTCGGGGAGTTGCAGAATCTGTGCCTCGGAAAGCGGTGCCACGCTAAAGCCGGCACCCTCGGGAGAAGCAAGGAAAGCATCCACCACCTGCGTGTTCTCCTCGTCGAAGACGGAGCACGTCGCATAGATGAGCTCGCCGCCGGCAGCCACGCGCGCGGCAGCTTCCTTGAGCATCGTCAGCTGCAGTTTGGGCAAATCAGTCGTAACGTCATTCTCAGTTAGACGCCATGGGATCTCGGGATGACGGCGCATGGTGCCGGTGCCCGAGCACGGCGCATCGATAAAGACTGTGTCGAACTTAACCGGCTTGCCAAGCATGGCATCAAACGATGTGAGCACCTCATCAAGCTCGCAAGCATCGCCCGAGACCGTGCGAACACCCGTAATACCCGCCTTATGCAGGCGCGCGAGATTCTGATCACATTTACGATCATGCAGGTCAAGCGCCGTATGCTGACGTTCATAGCCCGCACGCTTGGCCTGACACATCATCACATAGGTCTTGGTGCCACGACCGGCACCAATCTCAAGGCAGCTTCCAGGGCGCGTGGCAGCTGTGGCGATAAGCTGCGCATTGAGATCAGATGCCACCGCGGCAGCACGCTCAAACACGCCCGATGCAACCGTGACCTGCGCATCTACCGGGGCATGGCAGCCCGGGAAGACGGGCGCGACGAGCTGCGAGATATACGGATCGGGCTTGGTCGCAAAGGCGTTCTCATGCAGGGCCAGCGGCGCGGGGGCCAGATTGCCGGCAAAGTTAAGCGCACCCTCAGGCGTGTCGAACGATGCCATAATGCGAGCGCACAGCCAACGCGGCAGTCCCATCAGGCGCGACAGACGAACCAGGCGTCGCTCAGACTCATCTACATCGGACGCCGTGGCAAAGTCCTCAACGTTGTCCGCGACCTTATGCAGCACGGCATTGGCCAAACCGGCGGCAGACTTAGCTCCGCTGCGCACCAGCTCAACGCCCTGACTCACCGCAACGCGACCAGGCGTATGCAGATAGAGCATCTCAAAGGCCGAGATACGAAGCGCCATGCGAACACGCGGCGCAACCTTTTTAGGCTTATCGAGAAACTGATCGAGCAGCTCGTCCAAAATACCCTGCGTAGCGGCCACACCCAGCGCCAAGCGGGCGGCAAAAGCGGAATCGCGCTGGTCAATAGCCTTGGCCGATGCGCGAGAGGACAGCACGTCACGCGCATACATGCCGCGGCGATCGGCCTCCATTAGCACATCGAGCGCAAGTTTGCGCGCGGGAGACAGCTTGCTCATGACAAAACACCCCAGATAAGATCGGCGCCTTGCAGCCCAGCAGCCCAAGCAGAAGCTGCCATGGCACGCTTGCCATCGGGCTTAACCTCGAGCAGTTCAACCGCACCATCGGAAAGACCAAGGTAAACACGCTTGGCCTTAATGAGAACCTGACCCTCGCCAAGCGACACATCAACCGGCGCAGCATCGAGCACGCGCACGGTCTTGCCGGCAATCACGCAACGAGCAGGCGCGGTATCGGACGAAGCGAGCACATGACGCACACAATCGAGCGCAGCCATCTGCGGATCCAGACGCATCTCCAGCTTGGAAATCTTGGCAGCATGAGTGACGAGCGACTCATCCTGCTCAGTCCACACGGCGGTGCCATCGGCAAGAGAAGGAAGCGTATCGGCAAGCAGTTTGCCGCCAAGCTCACCAAGCTCCATCGTGAGCGCCTCGGCATGCTTACCGGCAACGGACGTGGAAACCTGAGCACAATAAGCACCAGTATCCACGCCATGTCCAATGCGCATGATAGAAACGCCAGCAACCTCATCACCAGCGAGAATCGCACGCTGAATAGGAGCAGCCCCACGCCAATGAGGCAGCAAGGACGCATGAACATTAACAATACCAAGCGGCGCCATGTGCAGCACTTCATCAGGCAAAATACAGCCATAGGCAGCCACGCAGAAAATATCAGCCTGGGCAGCCTGAAGCGCCTCAACAACCTCAGGTGTCATGCGATTGGCCTCAATAACCGTCAACCCCAGCTCAAGCGCCTTGGCCTTAACAGGAGAAGGCTCAAGCTTCTTACCACGCCCACGAACAGCATCAGGACGAGTAACAACAAGCGCAATCTCATTCCCAGCCTCAACAAGCGAAGTCAGCGAAGGCACAGCAAAATCAGGCGTACCCATAAACACAATACGCATAAAAGTTAGTCTCCTCTCAACCAAAGCCGAGACGGCTACAAATAACAGCGGAAAGCCAAGTACCCAGCCCATCCGCAAGAACAATTCAACAAGAACAAATATACCCAAAACCAAAGAAAGAGCCGCAATAAAAGCAGCTCTTCCAACAAAGCAATTATCAGCGAAGACGCCCCTCCCTGGCCCAACGGCACCCGGGCGAACCGAGCCAGAACAACGCAGTCCCCGGTGCTGAGCGCCCACATATCGTCCCGCGCGCAGTTTCGCAGCAAAGCGAGAATGTTTGAGCACGGGATGATATGTGGGCGCTCAGCACCGGGGACGGTGGGACCTACTCCGTCTCGCCCGGTCGAGCGCCGCGGGCCAGGGCGTCCTGGTACTCCTTGACTGCCTTGATCCTCTGCATGGGCTTCAGTCGCTCAAACATGGTGTTGCCGTGCAGGTGATCGATCTCGTGCTGCAGGCACACGCAGAACAGGTCGCCTGTGGCCTCATAGCGAATCAGGTTGGCATCCAGGTCATAAGCCTCGACGACGACATGGTCGGGACGCTCAATCTCGCAGCTAATGCCGGGGATGGACAGGCAGCCCTCGCTAAACGGCACCAGATGGTCGCTCTGCTCAACAATGACGGGATTGATGAGCACGTACGGATCGTAGTCGTTCTTGTCGCTGTAGTCACAGTCAATGGTGACGAGCTGGATGAGCTCGCCGATTTGCGGGGCAGCCAGGCCGCAGCCGCCGTTCTCGAACATCATCTTCTTCATCTTCTCGGCAAGCGCCTCGATCGCCGGGGTGATCTCCTCGATGACGGCGCACTCCTGGCGCAGACGAGGGTCGGGCGACAGTACGATTCCGTTGGCTTCCATGGCCATCCTTTCGGGTTGTTACATCAAATCATAGGCGTCGACGTCAACGCTCACGCCCACGCCGCGCACGGAGCCCACCTCTTTGAGGCAGGCGTCGATATCGTCAGAGACATGGTACCCCACGGGCGACTTCACAAGCAGGTGGAAGCGATAACGGTCCTTGGCTCTCTCGATTACACACGAAGCCGGACCAAGCACCTGGGGCACGGCGCTCCCCGCCCGCAAAAAGTCGGGAGCAGCGGCATGCCAGCGACGCTTGAGGAGCTTTGCGATGCGACCGATGTAGTCCCGCGCGTCATCCGCGTTCGTCGACCATACCAAGATGTTGGCCAGGCGCACGAACGGCGGATACAGTGCGTCGCGGCGCTGGTCCAGGTCGTAGTCGGTGAAGATCGAGCGATTGTGCTCGGCGACGGCGCGGATGACCGGGTCCTCGGGCAGATAGGTCTGAATGATAACCTCGCCGGGGCGATCGCCGCGGCCGGCGCGGCCCGCAACCTGCTCCAGAAGATCGTAGGCGCGCTCCCCTGCTCTAAAATCAGGCAGCTTCAGCGCAAAGTCGGCATTGACCACGCCCACGAGCGTGACCTCGGGAAAGTCGAGGCCCTTTGCAATCATCTGGGTACCCAGCAGCACCGCGCAATCGGCGGCATCGAACTGCTCGAGCAGCTTTTTGTGCGCGTCCTTGCCACGCGTGGAATCGGCGTCCATGCGAATGATGGCGACGTCATCGGGCAGCATCTGGTGCAGTGCGTCCTCGATCTGCTGCGTACCCAGGCCCATTTTTGCCAGGTAGCGGCTACCGCACTTGGGACAGCGACTCGTGGGGGCCGGATAGGGCTGCACGCGCCAGGACGATCCGCAGGTGTGGCACTGCAGCGTGTGCGTGCGCTCGTGGTACGTGAGCGCGGTGGAGCAGTGGTTGCATGTGGGCACGCAGCCGCACTCGCGGCACATAAGAAACGGCGCAAAGCCGCGACGATTGTGCAGCAACACAGCCTTCTCGCGGCGCTCGACTACGCGCTCCAGGCCTTCCATCAGCGGTTTAGAGAACATGGAGCGGCTACCGTGGGCGAACTCGCGGCGCAGGTCGGCAATGCGGACCGTTGGCAGCACGGCATGCCCCGGGCGCTCGGGCATCTCGACGCGCTTCCAGGTGGCGCCGCCGTACGTGCCGCGGCGGCAGCGGTCGAGGGCCTCGGCCGAGGGCGTGGCGGAGCCCAGTACGAGTGGGCAGCGATAGCGACGCGCCATCTCAGCCGCCACCTCGCGCGCATGGTAACGCGGGCTGGAACCCTGCTTGTAGCTGGTCTCGTGCTCCTCGTCGATAATGATGAGGCCCAAGTCGCTGAGCGGGCAAAAGAGCGCCGAACGCGCGCCGACGACAACACGGGCTGCACCGCTGGCAACCATGTCCCACTGGTCCAGGCGCTCACCGGCCGAAAGGCGCGAGTGGAACACAGCGACCGTCTCGCCAAAGCGCGAGCGGAAGCGGCCGACGGTCTGGGCCGTCAGCGAGATCTCGGGCACGAGCATGCAGGCCGAACGGCCGGCCGCCAGCACGCGCTCGATCGCCGAGAGGTAGACCTCGGTTTTGCCGGAACCGGTGACGCCATCGACGAGCACCACATCGCCGTGAGCGTCCAAGCGTGCGCGCTCAATCTGCGCGAGTGCCTGCTGCTGACCGTTGGTGAGCGCCACCGGGGCCTTGCCGCTCGCCGAGGACAGCGTGGTCTGCTCGCTGCACCCACGCCAGGCGCGGCGCTCTTCTACCACCACGACGCCACGTTTTTCGAGCGACTTGATGGTCGCCGACATGCTGTTATAGAGAAGGTTGAGGTCGCGCGTCGTGACCGGGCCGCACTGGAGCGCCTCAATGAGCTGACGCTGACGAACTGCAGTCTTGGGCGGCGTATAGTCGAAACCCTCGGGCGTGAGCATGACCCAGCGGTTTTGGATAGGCTTGACGGCGGGGCGCTCAACGGCCCACACGCCGTCACCGCCCTTGACCACGCGCGGGCTTCCACCCGGGGGCAAGAACAAACGCAGGCACTCGGAAAGCGTTGCGACGTACTCGCGGCTCATCCAGCGTGCGATACGGGCAGCCTCGGCGGTAAAGAGCGGTTTGCTGAGGATGGCTTCGACGGGCTTAATACGCGAAAGGTCGAGGGCGTTGTTGCCCTGCAGGTCTCCCAGCTCAGGCGCAATGTCGACGATATAGCCCGCGGCAGCACGGTTACCAAAGTGGACCAGGACCGTGGATCCGATCTGCGCCTCGTTGGCAAGGGACCGGGGGATACCGTAGGCGAATGGCTCGGACAGCGCACGGGTCGGGATGTCGAGGACCACGCTCGCGTAGGCGGCAACGGGCTCGGGCGCGGACTCGGGCTTGGCCTGCTCGGCCGAGCGGTCGGGCTTTTCGAGGGCCTGTTTTGGTTCCGGCGAACCAAACAGCGACAGTTGCTCGGCCACGGCTCCAGCACCTCCTATCCCATACGTCTACAGAAACAAGAGCCCCGCTCGGGTGAACGGGGCTCGGATACATACGTTTGCGCAGCGATTACAGCGCCATCGTGCGGGCGCGGTCGATGCGCGCCAGGCAGTCGTCGCGGCCGATGAGCGCCATGGTCTCGCCCAGCGGAGGACTCACCATGTTGCCGCAGACGGCGACGCGCACGGCCTGGAACACCACGCGCTTCTTGAGGTCCATCTGCTCGGGCAGCGGCTCAAGCGCGGCGTCGATGTTGGCAGCCGTCCACTCGTTCACACCCTCGAGCGCGGCCTTGGAGGCATCCAGAATGACACCCATGCCCTCCTTGGCCAGGCCCTTGTTGACGGATTTCTCGTCATACTCGAGCGTCTCGGCCGTGGCAAAGATGGGAGCGGCGACGGTCACGGCGTCGGCCGGCATCTTGGTGCGCGGCTTGACGATGGCGGCAAGCGCATCGATCCAATCCTCGCCGTACTCGACATTACCCTCGATGAGACCCGCCTCGTGCAGCTCGGGGACCATGATCTCGTCGGCAAACTGAGCATCGGACATGCCGTTGATGTACTCGGCATTGACCCAATCGAGCTTCTTGGGGTCGAAGGTCGCCGGGTTCTTGGAGATGCGGTCGAGCGAGAACTTGCTGGCCAGGACATCGCGCGGGATGATCGTGGTCTCGCCGTCGAGCGACCAGCCGAGCAGCGCCAGATAGTTGACGAAGGCGTCGGACAGGTAACCGGCGTCGCGGTACTCCTCCACCGAGGTGGCGCCGTGGCGCTTGGAGAGCTTTTTGCCGTCGGCACCCAAGATCATGGAGATGTGGGCGAACGTGGGCACGGGCGCGCCGAGGGCCTCGTAGACCATGACCTGACGCGGGGTGTTGGACAGGTGGTCGTCGCCGCGGATGACATGGGTGATCTTCATCATGGCGTCGTCGACGACAGTCGCGAAGTTGTACGTGGGCGTGCCATCGGAGCGGAAGATGACAAAGTCGTCGAGCTCCTTGGCATCGAAGGTCACCTCGCCGTGGACGGCATCGTGGATAACGACGTCGCCGCGGTCCTCGGGCACCTTGATGCGAAGGACGTAGGACTCGCCGGCCTCGATGCGACGGCGGGCCTCCTCGGGATCAAGATTGCGGCAACGGCGCTGATAGCCCTGGAAGGGGTCCTTGCGCTCCTGCGCGGCCTTGCGGTCGGCGTCGAGCTGCTCCTTGGTGCAGAAGCAGGGATAGGCCTTGCCCTCGTCCCAAAGCTTCTGGGCGGCCTGCTTGTACAGGTCCAGGCGCTCGGTCTGGGCGTAGGGGCCAAAATCGCCGCCCACCTCGGGACCCTCGTCCCAGTCCAGGCCCAGCCAACGCATGGCGCGCAGGATGATCTGCGTGTTCTCGTCGGTAGAGCGGGTGGGGTCGGTGTCGTCGATGCGCAGGATGAACGTGCCGCCGTTTGCACGGGCGAAAGCCCAGTTATAGATAGCGGTGCGGGCGCCGCCGATGTGCAGCTTGCCCGTCGGTGAGGGTGCAAAGCGGACGCGAACGTCTGATGCCATGGAAATCTCCTCGATTGCAGGATGGATGTCTAACCGCACCAGTATAAAGCATCAAAGCAACCTCCGCACAAAGGGCACCGACCTACTCATTGGGGACAGACTTAAATGACCAGTCATTGGACAACCTGTCGGCACTTAGGTAAGGGTGGTCATTTAAGTCTGTCCCCAATGAGTAGGTGCGGAAAGGGTGTGAATGTTTGATTTACGCGCTATGATGAGCCCTTGCATAGAGAGCCCGGCGGAATGGTAACGGTCGCCGGGACACGTTTTTGAAAGGACAATCATGTCAGAAGAACTTCGTTCCATCCCGCCCCAACACGGGTCCTTTGTTTTTACGTCGGAGTCGGTGACCGAAGGTCATCCCGATAAGATCGCTGACCAGATCAGCGACGCCGTCCTCGACGCAATCCTCGCCAAAGAAATAGAGCTCCAGGAGCAGGGCTACATCGCCCCCAACGGCGTGCCCGCCAACGTGGAGAACGTCCGCTGCGCATGCGAGACACTCGTGACCACCGGCACCGTCATCGTCGCCGGCGAGATTCGCACCCAGGCCTACGTCGACGTACAGGAAATCGCCCGCGGCGTTATCCGACGCATTGGCTATAACCGTGCCAAGTTCGGTTTTGACTGCGACACCTGCGGCGTTATGAGCCTCATCCACGAGCAGTCGCCCGATATCGCCCAGGGCGTCGACGAGTCCTTCGAGACCCAGACCGGCGCTACCACCGACCCGATCGACCTGATCGGTGCCGGCGACCAGGGCATGATGTTCGGTTATGCCTCCAACGAGACCAAGACCCTCATGCCCATGCCGCACTACCTGGCGAGCCGCCTGGCCGAGCGCCTGGCCGCCGTGCGTCACGACGGCACCCTCGCCTATCTGCGTCCCGACGGCAAGACCCAGGTCACCGTGCGCTACGAGGAAGGCAAGCCCGTGGAGGTCACGACCATCGTCATCTCCACGCAGCACGCCGCCGAGATCGAGGACATGGGCAAGATCAAGGCCGACCTCATCGAGCACGTCATCACCCCGGTCATGGCCGCCGAGAACATGCCGTGGGACAACGCGGACATCTACGTGAACCCCACCGGTCGCTTTGTCGTGGGCGGCCCCATGGGCGACACGGGCCTCACCGGCCGCAAGATCATCGTCGACACCTACGGTGGCTACGGCCGTCACGGCGGCGGTGCCTTTAGCGGCAAGGACTGCACCAAGGTCGACCGCTCCGCAGCGTATGCCGCGCGCTGGGTCGCCAAGAACGTGGTCGCCGCCGGTCTGGCCGACCGCTGCGAAGTCGAGCTTGCCTACGCCATCGGCGTGTCCAAGCCCCTCTCAATCATGGTCGACACCTTCGGTACCGCACATGTTGCCGAGGACAAAATCGTTGAAGCCGTAGAGAAGACCTTCGACCTGCGCCCGGGCGCAATCATCCGCGACCTCGACCTGCGTCGCCCCATCTACGAAAAGACGGCAGCCTACGGTCACTTCGGCCGCGAAGACGCCGACTTCACCTGGGAGAAAACCGATCGAGTCGAAGAACTCAAAGCAGCCTGCGGCCTGTAAGCTAACGAGAAAAGCCACAGCCAAATAGCAACGCACCAAAAGAAGTACCGCCCCCAAGCGGTACTTCTTTTTTATTAATCCGGTGGTGAAGATATTTCGATATGAGCCCACGCTGCGTCACCAGCTAATGAATTTTGCAGCACGCGCCCTTCTACCATGTATCCTTAGTCCCGAGGGGCGGGGCATAAGGTCGATCGCGAGTTCCGCACGAGCCGGAGAGCACTTAATGTGCTCTCCGTGCGAGCAGGACTGTCCGAGCAGGCGACCTTATGCCCCGCCCCTCGGGACGACGAGACAAGGCAAAGGAGCAGCCATGGCAGGCAAGCCGCAAACACTAGCTACGACCTCGGCATTCGAGATCTTGGGCCCCGTCATGGTCGGCCCCAGCTCATCGCACACCGCCGGCGCCCTGCGCTGCGCCCAAGTTGCCGCCAGCCTGCTGGAAGGCCGCATCACCAAAGTCACCTTTGGCCTGTGGAACTCCTTCGCCCACACCTACCGCGGCCACGGCACCGACCGCGCGCTCGTCGCAGGCATCCTGGGCCTCGACACCGATGACGAGAACATCAAGCAGGCCTTCGACCTCGCACGCGAGCAGGGCCTCGAATATCACTTTAGCATCAAGGGCGACGACGCCTCCATCCACCCCAACACCGTCGACATCGAAATGGTCGACGACACGGGCGCCACGGCACAGGTCCGCGGCGAGAGCCTGGGCGGCGGCAAGATGCGCATCAGCCGCATTAACGGCGTCGGCGTCGACATCTCGGGCATGTATTCCACGCTCTTCGTGGCGCACAAGGACGTCCCCGGTGTACTCGCCGCGCTCACCAACCTGCTCGCCTACGCCCACGTGAACATCGCATTCTGCCGCACCTACCGCACCGAAGTGGGCGGCCAGGCCTACTCCGTCTTTGAGACCGACGGCGCGCCCGACGACACCGTTATCCCGATGCTACGCAAGCTCGACAATGTTGATTACGCGACCTTTATCGAGCTCCCCGGTTCTGCCTCGTCGCTCTCCCCCGGCGTCTCGGCCAAGGAAATCTTCGACGACGGCGAGCAGCTGCTCGATGCGTGTGAGGAACAGGGGCTCAGCATCGGCGCCGTCATGGCCGTTCGCGAGGCGCGTCTGACCGGCGAGGCCCACGCCGTCGCCGCCATGCGCCGCGTGCTCGACGTCATGCGCGAGGAGACCACGGCCCCACTCGCAAATCCGCTGCGCTCACTCGGCGGGCTTATCGGCGGCGAGGCTAAACTCGTCGATGCCACAGGCCGCAACGATTTGAGTGAAAGCCTGATGGGCGTCGTCCAGACCGACGCCGTGGCCCGCGCGATGGCCGTGCTCGAGCGTTCCGCCACGATGGGTGTGATCGTCGCAGCTCCGACGGCAGGATCCGCGGGTGTTGTGCCCGGCTGCGTGCTGGCGCTTGCCGATCGCCTGCAGCTCGACGACGAGCAGGTCATGGACGCGCTCTACTGCGCAGCCGCCATCGGCCTCAACCTCACCACGAGCGCCTGCGTCGCCGGCGCCGAGGGCGGCTGCCAAGCCGAGGTGGGAAGCGCCGCTGCCATGGCAGCCGCCGCGCTGGTGCAGATGCTCGGCGGCACGCCCGAGCAGGCGCTCGACGCCAGTTCCATCGCGCTGAGTAACCTGCTGGGCCTCGTTTGTGACCCCGTCGGTGGCCTCGTGGAGGTGCCCTGCCAAAACCGCAACGCCATTGGCGTGGCAGCGGCCTTTAGCTCGGCACAACTCGCCCTCGCGGGCATTAAGAGCTTGGTGCCGTTTGACCAGATGGCACATGTCATGCTCTCGGTGGGTCACGCGTTGCCGGCCACGCTGCGAGAGACGGCAAAGGGCGGCATCGCGCAGGCTCCGGCCGCACTTTCGGCCTGTGCAAAATGCGGTGTGTGCGGATAGCGGCAAAGAACGACTCAAAGGTGGGACATTTGTCCCAGCTCTTTCGAATGCCACCGTTTCCGTACCACAAACAGCAGGGCAATCGCTATAATGCAAGCCCAGTAAAAACACGATGAACCGCAAGGCGAAAATCGAAGGATATGCATACGATGTCGCAAAACGATCGAACTCAACTGATTCCCGATCCGCAGCAGCCGAACAGGCACACCGGCGGCGTTCAGTCGCCGCGTCCTATCGCGCCGAGCCACGGTCAGCAGCGTAGTGCGGCAAACGCTTCCCAACGCCCGAACCAACAGCGACAACAGCGTCAACAACGTCAGCAGCGTCAGGCAAACGGCAATGCGCCCAAGCAGCCCCCCACGCACGCTCGAGGCGATCGAGGCCCCGCGCGCAAGTCCCCCGAGAACAATAAGTCGGGCAAAAAGACAACGCTCTTTGTCGTCCTTGGTCTAATCGTCATTGTCTATATCGTAGGCGTCGTAGCGTTTTCGCAGGTAGCCTACCCCAACACCACCGTCGCCGGCGTCGACGTCTCGTTCTCCAACGCGTCGTCTGCCGCCACCAAGGTCAACTCGGCATGGAAGCACTATAAACTCACCGTGACAGGAGATGACTTTAGCTGGACCTATCAGCCCGAGTCCGATGAACCCATCGTCGACGGTGAAGCTGCTGCAAAAGAAATCATCAACCACAACGAAGCCTTTATTTGGCCGGTCCGCCTTGTGGAATCCTTAAGCGGCAAGACCAAAACAACTGCTACCTCCAACGAAGTCGATCTTGATCAAGACGTCGACCTGTCCATGCTCTCCGATACCTTTGACCAAAAGAAGTTTGAGGAGGACCTGGGCGCCGCTATCGACGAGTTTAACGAGGGCCGTTCGGGCACGTTCGAGGCCAATAGCTCCTATGACGAGCAGGCCGGCAAGTTTACCGTCGAGAAGGCGCGCTCCAACGAAAAAATCAACCGCGAGCATGTCATTAAGTATGCCGAGCTCGAGCTTGCCTCGCTGACCGAGACCGTAGATCTTTCCAAGCTCGGCAACGATGCCTATGAGCCGCTTAATGGAACGCTGACCGATGATCAGATTCAGGCCGCATGCGATGCTGCCAACAACTTCCTGGGCGTCAACGTGACCCTCAAGCTCAACGGCGAGGATGCCGGCAAGGTTGATGGCAGCTCCGTATTGCAGTGGATCAGCTTTGTCGATCCGGCCAACCCCACGCTCGATACGTCGCAGATCAGCAGCTGGGCAGCCGAACTCGCCAACGGCTTTAATACCGTGGGCTCCACTCGTTGGTGGACGCGCGCCGATGGCAAGCAGTGCGCCGTCGAAGGCGGCGACTTTGGTTGGTCCATCGACAGCAGCTCGCTCGCCAAGCAGGTCGAGGACGCCATTAACAACAAGCAGACCGGCGAGATCGAGATCACGTACTCCCAGAAGGCCGATACCTTTACCGCAAAGGGAGAGCCCGACTGGAAGGCGTATATCGACGTCGACTTGTCCGAACAGCACGCGCGCTACTATGACGAGAGCGGAAATATCGTTTGGGAGGCCAACTTTATCTCGGGCAAACCGGGCGAAGACGCCACCCCCGAGGGTGTGTGGCAAATCAACAGCAACGACGGCGGCAGCACCCTGATCGGAGCCAAGGACCCCGAGACCGGTAAACCCAAATATGAGAGCCCGGTGAGCTACTGGATGCCGTTTGAGGGCAACATGATCGGCTTCCACGACGCCACCTGGCAAAACGACAAGAGCTTCGATAACGCCGAGTCGTACAAGTGGTGCGGCAGCCACGGTTGCATCAACCTGCGCCTGGCCGACGCCAAGGCACTGCACGATTGCATCAAAGTCGGCCTGTGCGTGGTTGTCCACTCGTAGTGCAACGCGCGCATTCCTACAACGTGGAACCGCTGCGACCAATCTAACAGTTCCGAAAGAAACCGTCCTATGCGCCCGCCCCAACCGGTGGGCGCATATAATTATCGAGATTCTTTCTATAAAGGAGACGCTATGCCGAATGTCCCCACGATCACCCCGGGCCCAGATGATACCGAGCGCACGCCCGAAGGTGCCACCGAAACGTTTCCTCTGATTACAAACGTACATGCCGACAAGCAGAGCGGACGCGCGAACGATACGGCCGAGATTTCCGATGAAGAGGCATATGCCAAGCTCAAGGCAAAGCGTGCCGAACGCCGACGCAAAAAGCTGATTCGTCGCGGTATTGCCGCCGGCGTCGTGGGTGCCGTCGCGCTCATTGCCATTGTTGCAACCCTTGTTATCAATGTGCAGCCACAGGGCGCTAGCGGTCCTGTGACCGACATGGTGACCGAGGGCACGTTTACCACAACGGTCGAGGCGAAAGGCCAGCTCAAACCCATTTCGTCCTCAGTGGTCTCCCCTTCTGTCGACGGTACGGTCGATTCGATCAACGTGCAGGCGGGCCAATCCGTCAACGAGGGCGACGTGCTTATGACCATTAAAAACGACGAGCTCGATCGCAACGTTGCCGAGGCGCAGCGTGCAGTTGCTGCCGCTCAAGAAGACCTCGCTAATGCGAAGAAAGCCGCAGCTGCCGCTCAGGCCACCCCAACGACGGACGTCGATGGAGCTTCCGCAGCGGCTGGCGTCTCCGCCGCATCGGCGGACACGAACGCCGTATCGGCCGCGCAGCGCAGCCTCGCATCGGCCCAGGCAAACCTCGATCAGGCGAACGCCAAGGCGGCCAGTCGTACGGTCACGGCCCCGAGCTCGGGCAGTATCGTGGAGCTCAACGCCAAGGTGGGCGCCACGGTAACAGGCGGCATGATCATGGGCGAAAGCGATACGAGCGGCGGCAAGCAGTGCATGCAGATCGCCGACCTATCCAAGATGAAGGTGACCGTACAGGTGGGAGAAAAGGACATCGCCAAGGTCGCCGTTGGGCAGAGTGCCAACGTCACGTATCCCGCGTTTCCCGATATCGTAAGCCAGGGAACGGTCACGGCCATCGCCTCGGTGGCAAACTCCGACGCCGCCAACGGTGGCGGCGGCAGCGTAACCTTTAACGTCGACATTCTCATAGAGGCGCCCGACGCGCGCCTGAAGCCGGGCATGACGGCCGAGGTATCGGTGGTGACCGAGCAGCTCGACGACGTGGTGATGGTGCCGACGATGGCGCTCATGACCGAAGACGGCGAACACTATTACGTCAACGTGGCAACCGATGACGAGGGCAAGCATACCCGTCGCGTGAAGGTGACCGTCGTGACGCAAAACGACAACGAAGCCGTAGTCGGCAAGACACAGGTAAAGCGCGACGACCAGGGCAACGAGATCAACCCCAACGTGCCGGTTACCAAGCTGCGCGATGGCGACACCCTCGTCATGGACACCGGAGCGGACGCAACGGCTAAAGGCGGCTACAGCACGGATTCGGGCAGCATGTCTGACGACGAGGGCATGTAATGCGTCCCGTTATCGACATCCGCAACGTGCACCGCATTTTTGAGAGCGAGGCGGGTTGCGCCCACATCCTGCACAACGTGAGCCTGGCGGTAGAACCCGGCGAGTTCGTCGCCATTACCGGCCCTTCGGGCTCGGGCAAGTCAACGCTCATGAACATCCTGGGCTGCCTGGACAAACCGACGGCGGGCGACTATTACCTGCAAGGGCTCAACGTGGCCGAGCTCGATGATGACGAGCTCACCGAAGTCCGCGCCCTGAGCATTGGCTTTGTCTTTCAGAGCTTCAACCTGCTGCCGCGCCTGTCGGTTATCGAAAACGTCATGCTGCCGCTGGCCTACACCAATGTGCCCCGTAGCCAGCGCGAAATGCGCGCCGTTCACGCGCTGCAGGCTGTCACGCTGCCCGTCGACCACTGGGACCACCGCATATCCGAGCTCTCGGGCGGCCAGATGCAGCGCGTCGCAATCGCGCGCGCCCTCGTCAATGACCCGCCCATCATCCTGGCCGATGAGCCGACGGGAAACCTGGACTCCGCTACCGGAGCGCTTGTGATGGAGACCTTCCATAAGCTCCAGAAGCGCGGCAAAACCATCGTGCTTATCACACACGACCCCGGCATCGCCGCCGAGGCCGACCGTGCCGTGACCATCCGCGACGGTCGCATTCACGATGGCGCGTATATTCCACATGCACCGCGGACCCTGCGCAGCGCCGTGGATAGCCTGCCCATGATTTCCGCCTCCGCCAACCCGCCGAAAGGAGAGATGGCATGAGCGCCCGCGATCTCATCCAGGAAGCCCTTCACTCGCTCGAGGCCAACAAGGGGCGCAGCCTGCTCACCATCCTGGGCATTGTCATCGGCATCGCCTCGGTTATCGCCATGACTTCGCTCATCGGCGGCATCCAAAACAGCCTGGTCAACAGCCTGGGCCTCAATGCGGCACGCATGGTGCAAATCTATTCGTCGCAAGAACTCACAGAGTCGGACATCGAGAAGCTTCAAAAACTGGTGCCGCAGATAGAGCAGATCGGCATTGTCGACAGCGCGTATACCGAGTACAAGACCGGCGATAAAAGCTATACCGTCATGGCACAGGGTGTCGATAGCGACATGCTCGACGCCGTGGGGGCCGGAAAGCTCGTTGCGGGGCGTACCTATTCCCAGGCCGAGTCTCAATCAGGCTCGCGCGTGGCGCTCATCAGCCGCGGCGGCGCCGATCAGCTTTACGGCAACGAACAGGATGCGCTGGGGAAAACCATCAAGGTGTCCAACGGCGAGGTGCAGATTGTCGGCGTGATTGACGGCGGCAGCGACTCCATGGGCTCGCTCACGCTGTATATGCCACGCGAAACCATCTCCGGCCTGTTTGGCGACGAGAATCCTTCATTCCCCAGCGTGACGGCGCTCGCCGCCGAGGGCACGGACATGGATGAGCTCTGCAAGACCATCGAGTCCAAGGTGCGCGCGATGAAGGGCATCGAGGAGGAGGATGAGTACAACAGTGTATCGGCGACCTCCATGAAAAGCGCCATCGATGCACTCAACTCCTTTATGGGCGCGTTTTCGCTCATCATGGGTGCTGTCGCCAGCATCTCGCTGCTTGTCGGCGGTATCGGCATTATGAATATGATGCTTACCAACGTAACGGAGCGCATCCGCGAGATCGGCATCCGCCGCGCTCTGGGCGCAAGTCGTCGCGATATCACTGCGCAGTTTTTGGCCGAATCCTCGGCGCTGTGCGTCACCGGCGGACTGCTAGGTGTCCTGATTGGCTATCTGCTGGCCTGGGCTCTTGCGATGTTTGCCGCAGGATCAGGGGTTCTCGGCGAGCTCGGTGCCAGCGGGCAAATCACACCGAGCTTTTCAATCGCCACGGTACTGCTGGCCTTCGCCGTCTCCGTCGGCATCGGCGTAATCTTTGGCTTCTATCCCGCTCGCCGCGCGGCAAAGCTCGACCCGGTGGAGTGCCTACGCTACCAGTAAGCCACCACCAACAAGTTGCGGTGAATTAGGGACTGAATATGCTATCTAGCAGCAAAAACAGACACTATTTCACCGCAACTTATTGAAGGGCTGCTTGCGCCAGTTCCGGGCGTCCTCCTCGAGCTATTGGCGGATGACGGTCTTGTACGGTTCGAGCTTGCTCGGGGCGCTCCTCCTCGCGGGCGGGAGGACGCGCAGGCGCGGCGAGCGCCTAGCGCGCGAACTCCCGTAAGAGTGCGTCTTCCACTTCCCGAAGCGAAAGGCCCCCGTCTCCCTCGGCGGGACGGGTGACCACGATGCAGCGCGCTCCCACGTCGCGCGCGGCGGCAAGCTTCTCGGCCGTGCCGCCTACGGTTCCCGAGTCCTTGGTCACAAGCCACTGGGCTCCCACCTGCCGAAGCATCGCCTCGTTGAGCTCGCGGGTGAAGGGCCCCTGCATGCCGATGACGTGCGACGGCGAAAACCCCGCGTCGATGCACTTCGTTATAGCACCGGGCAGCGGGAGCACACGCACGAAGAAGCGCTCCGAGAAATCGGCGACGCGCGTATAGGGAGCAAGCTCCTTGCTCCCCGTCGTGAGAAGCGCGCGACCCGGGTTCTCGGAGAGAAAGCGCGCCGCGCAGGCGATCGACGCGACCGACACGACGCCTTTGGGCAGCGCCTCGGCCGCACGCGCAAGGCGCAGACATCGTACACCCACGGCAAGCGAAGCGGCCCGGATGTTGCCGCTGGCGAGCGTAGCGAAGGGGTGCGTGGCGTCGACGACGATGCGCGCGCCGGAAAGCTCGCGCTCCATGTCGGCCTCGTCGAGCCTGCTCGCATGCACCTCGATGCCCGGAAGCTCGCCCATAAGCTCGCCTCCGTACTCGGTTGCCGCGTAGGCACGGGCGGGGATGCCCGCCCCGCTCGCCCATTCGCACAGAAGGCGGCCCTCGGTGGTGCCGGCGAAGATGCGCAGCGCCGGCGCAGATGCGGGCGCCGTCACTTCGGGCCGCCTGGGCGCGTGATCTGGTAGAGCAGCGCGTTCATAATGGCGGCCGCCACGGTCGAACCACCCTTGCGACCCCTCGCGACGATGGCCGGCGCGCGTCGCGCGAGTAGCTCCTCTTTCGCCTCGACCACGTTCACAAACCCGACCGGCACCCCAACGACGAGCGCGGGCGCGATCTTCCCCTCGTCCATGAGCTCGGCGAGGCGCAGAAGTGCTGTGGGAGCGTTGCCGACGGCCACGATGAGCGGACCCTCGATGCCGCAAGCTTTGTCCATGCTCGCAACGGCGCGAGTCGTGCCCGCGGCGCGCGCAGCCACGGCGACATCAGGGTCGGCCATGTAGCACACGGCCTTGCAGCCGAGCTTCGCGAGCGCAGGCTTGCTTATGCCTGCGAGCGCCATGTTCGTATCGGTGAGCACCGTGGCCCCTGCGCGCAGTGCGTCGAGCGCACAGTGCGCGGCGTCATGGGTGAACACGAGGGAATCGGCGTACGAGAAGTCGGCAGTGGTGTGGATGACGCGCTTCACGACGGGCTCTTCGAGCGGCGGGAACGTGCGGCCGCCGAGCTCTTCGGTGATGATTTCAAAGCTGCGCCGCTCGATGTCGCCGGGCGCCATCTCCTTGGAATCCATCTAGTACTCCACTCCTTCCCTTGCACATATCCCCTGCTCGTAGGGGTGTTTCTCGCACCGCATCTCGGTTATGTAGTCGGCCTTCTCCACGATCTTGCGGGAAGGCGCGCGCCCGGTGAGCGCTACTTCGACGCCGCGCGCGGACATATCGAGCGCGCGGTCCACGAGCGCCTCGTCGACAAGCCCCTTCGAAAGCGCGTCGAGCGCCTCGTCGAGCACGAGCAGCCCCTCCTGCGCGCCCTCGAGCTCGGCGAGCGCGGAAGCGAGGTTCCCATCGTGCAACTCGCGCGTCGCGGCAAGTTCTTCCGACGTCATGGACCAGGTAAACTTGTCCGACGCCTTCCCCGCGAACACGGGCACGCCGAAATGCTCGGCGAGCAGGCGCGCCTCCCCGCTTTCGCCGTCTTTCAGGAACTGCACAACGACGACGCGGCGGCCTGCGGCGAGCATGCGAAGGGCGAGCCCCATCGCCGCCGTGGTCTTGCCTTTGCCGTCGCCATGATACACGTGGATCATACGCCCTCCTCGATAATGCGGTAGACATACTCCATGTCGAGCGCCCCGCGCACGGAGTCGGCCAGGCGGTCGAACTCGCGCGCACGGTGATCGGCCGCGGACACCGCGCCCTCAGCACCCACGACGCTCTCGGGCAGGCCGCGCATGCGCGCGAGCGAGCGCGCGAGGGCGAGTGCCACCCCCGGTTCGTCGAACAGGCCGTGGAGATAGGTTCCGAACACGTTTCCGCAGGCCGCGCCTTCTGGTTTGCCGCCAATCGTGCCCGCAGGGGCGCAGGAGACGGTCGTATCGCCGTCGTGAATCTCGTACCCGCGCGCCGTCATGCCGTTCCACACCGAGAACGCGCCTTGGGCGCCCGTGATGCGCAGCTCCGACTGGGCGAGGCGCTTTTCCTCCTTGAACACCGTATTTGCAGGGATGAGCCCGAGCCCGCGCGCGGTGCCAGCGCCTTCCCTGCCGTGCGGGTCGGAAAGCTCGTCTCCCAAAAGCTGGTAGCCTCCGCATATGCCGAGCACCGGCGTGCCCGCGCCCGAAAGCGCGCGTACACAGGCTCCGATGCCGCTAGCCGCAAGCCAGCGCGCGTCGTCGACCGTGGACTTCGAGCCGGGAAGCACCACCAGGTCGGGTCGGCCCAGATCGGTCGTCGAGGAAACGTAGCGCACGCCCATGCCGGGCACGCGCGAAAGCGGGTCGAAGTCGGTGAAGTTCGACAGATGCGGAAGGCGCACGACGGCGACGTCGATGACGCCGCGCGCCTCGCGGGCAGATAGGCGCGGCGCGAGCGAGTCCTCGTCGTCCAGGTCGAGCGTAAGAAACGGCACGACCCCCACGACGGGAACCCCGCACATCTTCTCGAGCGGGGCCAAACCCGGGCGGAGGATTTCCACATCGCCGCGGAACTTGTTCACAACAAGCCCCCGCAAAAGCGCGCGATCCTCGGGCGCAAAGAGCGCGACCGTGCCGTAGAGCTGGGCAAATACCCCGCCTGGGTCGATGTCGCCCGCGAGCAGCACGGGGGAGGACACGGCGCGCGCGAGCCCCATGTTGACGATGTCGTTTTCGGCAAGGTTGATTTCGGCGGGGCTGCCGGCGCCCTCGATGACGATGACGTCGTTTTCCTCCGCGAGCGAATCGAACGACTCCAAAATCTGCGGCATGAGCGCCTTCTTTCGCGCGAAGTAGTCCCTCGCAGCGAAGGCCCCCTGCGCCTTGCCGGCCACGATGAGCTGGCTTCGGTGGTCGCTTTCGGGCTTGAGCAGGATGGGGTTCATACGCACGTCGGGCACGATGCCACACGCCTCGGCCTGCATGATCTGGGCGCGCCCCATCTCGAGCCCGTCGGCCGTGACACCGCTGTTGAGCGCCATGTTCTGGCTCTTGAAGGGAGCCACGCGCAGGCCGTCCTGCGAAAGCACACGGCACAGCCCCGCCGCAAGCAGGCTCTTCCCCGCGTTCGACATGGTGCCCTGGATCATGATGGGCTTCGCCCTACCCACGGGTATCGACCTCCTTCGTCGAGCCTCGGCCATACGCGCCCGCCATAGCGCCGCTGCAAGAAGCGCCGCCCCGTTTGTCGGGTTCGCCTTCGCCCGATGCGCCTTTCGCCCGAAGCGCGCGGCCGAACGCCATCGCAAGCCGGGCATTCTCCTTGCGCGTGCGCACCGCGACGCGGCACCAGAAACGGGACAGTACCGAAAACGAGTCGCACGTGCGGACCAAAACCCCCTGTTTATACAGGCGCTCGGGGATGTCTTTCGCCGGTGTCCGGACTAAAAGGAAGTTCGCATCCGACGGCACGACGGAAAGCCCGAGCGAGGAGAGCTCGTGGGAAAGCCACGCTCGCTCGCCCGCCAATACATCGCGCGTGCGCGAGACGTATTCGACGTCTTCCAGGGCGGCGATACCCGCGGCCTCGGCGACCGAGGAGACGGGCCACGCCTGCCCCGCCCGGCGAATCCCCTCGAGGAGTTGGGCGTTTCCGCTGATCAGATATCCTAACCGCAACCCCGCCATTCCGTAGAGCTTGGTGAATGCGGAGAGCACGGCCACATGGCGCGAACACGCGGCGCGTGCGGCCACGCTCCTTTCGCGGGCGTCGGGCGCAAATCCGAGGAAGCACTCGTCCACGACGAGCAGCGCGCCCACCTGCTCGCAGCGGCAAGCCGCGGCATCGATCACGCGGGGGTCGACGAGGCGCCCCGTCGGGTTGTTCGGATTGCAGATATACGCCACGTCTCCCGGCCCCTCGATCGCGCGGGCGAAGGAGGCGGGCACGTCGAAGTCGTCCGCTTCGGAGAGCGGGAACTCCTGCACGCATGCGCCGTAGTACGATGCCGCCTCCGCATATTCAGAGAACGTCGGCGCACACACGACGATGCGTTTCGGGCGCACCGCCGCGGCGAGCCGCCAAATGATGTCGGACGCGCCCGCGCCGCAGACGATAGTATCTTCGGGAATGCCCTGGGCACGCGCTAGGGCGCGAACGAGGGCGAGGCTTTCCCTATCGGGGTAGGCGTCGATTCGAGAAAGCGCCTTGCAAGCTGCGGCAACGGCGCGCGGCGAGGGGCCTGCCGGATTCACGTTCACCGAGAAGTCAATGAGGTCGGAGGCGCCCCCTTCGCAAGCGATGCCGAGCGATTGCGTGCTACCCCCATGCGCACGGGCGCGCAGGATTCCCCCGGCAGCCCGGGACGCGGCGTGGTCTTCCCTCATACCATCGCCCCCACGGCGAGCACGACCGCCGCGCGTGCGGCACCGAAGACGACGAGCGCGCATACGGACGCGGCGAGCATGAGCCTAGTCGCCCGGGCGATGTCGCTCCACTCAATTTCACGGGACGCGTCGCCTATCGTCGGTTTCTCAACGAGCTTGCCGAAATACACCGCGGGTCCTGCCAGGCGCAGCCCGAGCGCGCCCGCACACGCTGACTCGGTCTGCGCCGAGTTGGGGCTCGCATGGCGACGCCTGTCGCGGCGCCAGATGCGCGCCGCCCCGCGAGCATCGAGCCCGACGATCGGGCACACGGCGATCATGAACAGGGCCGATAAGCGCGAGGGAATCCAGTTCACCGCATCGTCGAGGCGCGCCGAGGCGCAGCCGAAGTCGATGTAGCGCTCGTTTTTGTAGCCCACCATGCTGTCGAGCGTGTTCACCGCCTTGTACGCCATGCCCAAGGGCGCACCCCCGATCATAAGGTAGAAAAGCGGCGCGATGACGCCGTCGCTCGCGTTCTCCGCCACCGTTTCCACGGCGGCGCGCGCAACGCCCTGCTCGTCGAGAACAGACGTGTCGCGTCCCACGATGAGCCCGACGGCTTCGCGAGCCGCGACAAGGCCGCCCTTCGAGAACGCGCGGGCCACGGCCAGGCTCTGGCGGCGCAGCTCGCATGCCGCGAGAATCTGATAGCTCGCCCATGCCTCGGCCACGAAGCGCAAGCCGGGGTGAACCATGCCGCAAAGATGCAGGATTCCCAAGGTCAAAAGCCCACACGCAAGCGGAAGCGCCACGGCGAGCACAAGCCCTGCGGCGCGCGTGCCCGCGGACGTTTGCGGGAATGAGCCCCGCAGGCGGCCTTCGGCCCACGTGATCGCGCGCCCCATGGCGACAACGGGATGGGGAAGCCAGCGCGGGTCGCCGAAGGCAAGGTCGGCTGCGAACCCGGCGGCGGCGGCAAGAATCGTCATCACCGGGCATCGCCCCCCGAAGCGGGGCGAACGTCGCGAAGGCAGTGCCCATCCCAGGTGGCGGCCCATGCGCCGCCCGGCTCGGTATGCACGTCGAAATATCCCATTTTCGGGACAGCTAGCTCGGAGAGCAGCGCTTTCACGGTACCCGCGTGAACGACGAAGACGGCGCGCCCACTCCCCTGGGCGCGCTCCGATTCGCACGCCTCCCGAAACGCCGCGACGACGCGGCGGGTGAAATCGCTCTTGCCCTCGCCATGCGGGCAGCGCGTCTCGCACCAGGAGTCTACCCAGGCGCGGTAGCGCACATCCTCTTTAAGCTCGGCGGCGCTTCGCCCCTCGAAGTCACCGAAATCCATCTCGCGCAGACCGGGGCACGCCATAAGCTCCGCGTTCGGGAAGAGGATGCGCGCCGTCTGGTCGGTGCGGGCCATGCCGCTCGTGATAACACGGAACACGTCACGATCGCACGCGAGGTCGCGCAAAGCGCGCTCGCCCGCGCTCGACAGGGGCTCGTCGGTGCCCGCCCCGCTGTAGCGATGGTCTTCCGTGCCCGCCGTGGCACCATGGCGCACGAAGACGACCTCCAAAGGCGCGCCCGCGCCCTGCGTCCCTCGAGGAGCATCGGCAAGGTTTCCTTTGATGACCTGGGGAATCCCGCACGTCATGCGCACGACGACGTCGGCGCGCGCAGCGAGCGCGCATCCCAGGCGCCCCGCGCGCTCGCGCCATTGGGCGTCTTCCGCATGCATAGGGACGACCCCCGAGCCGACCAAGGACAGAATCACTGCGTCGAAGCCGATCAGCCGCTCGAGCGCCCGGTCAGCGTCGAGCGCGCGTACGAGTTCCTCAGCATGGTACGCGACGCGGCCGGCAAAAGCCGCGGAAACGCCGCCCTCCGCAAGCTGCGCCGCGTCGACGAAATCATCCGCCGCGAACCCGAGCTTTTCGCGCACGAAGGTCCTCTTCCCCGAATGCGCGCCACCTACCACGAGCATCATAGGAGCATGCCCCCCGCCACCAGCATAGCAAGCATCGCGAGCTCGGCCCATTGCAGAAACCATCCGGCCAAATCCCCCGTCACCCCGCCGAAGCGGGACAGGGCAACATGGCGGTACCACGCGAGCGCCAAAAGCCCCGCCACCGCCATAAGGGCGCCGACGGCCCGAGCGCACGCGACCATCCCTGCAGCCGAAGCCGTAGCGAAAGCGCAAAGCGGCACGACGATCGCCGCGCGCTTCTTCGCAGGCGAGAGCCCCGCGGCCATGCCGTCCGCCCGCGCGGCAGGCCAGCATTCAACGGCGAGCCCCGAAAGCGCGCGGGAGAACACGAGCGAGCACAGAAGCGCGAGGAACGACCCCGCCGTAAGCGGCAGCGCGGTGAACAGGGAAAACTGCAGAATAAGGTACACGACAACACCGATGACCCCGAAGGCGCCCGCCCGCGGGTCGTGCATGATCTCGAGCTTTCGCTCGCGCGGGGCCCAACTTGCAAGCGCATCGGAGGTGTCGCAGAGCCCGTCTAGGTGGATGCCACCCGTCACCGCCACAGGCAGCGCCACGAGCACGGCCGCGACGATGGTCGCGGGCACGACAAGCAGGTTAGCCACGTACCCCCACGCCGTCATGAGGAAGCCTTCCGCAAGGCCCACCAGGGGAAACGCGGCAAGCGCATGGGTTGACCCGAAATCGGTCCAGGCCGATTTCGGGACGGGGATGCGCGAGAACGTTCCGAACGCCGCGCCGATTGCCTCTGCTATCTTCACCTTGTAGGTCCTTCGCCTTTCATCCACACGGGAATCCCGCATACCACTTCGACTGCGCGGTCGGCCATCGCCGTCACGCCCTCGTTCACGCGCGCGAGCGCGCGCCTCCACGCCTCGGTCCCCTCATCGTAGCGCATCCCATCGGCGAACACGTCGACGGTGACCACCACCGTATGCACAGCGGCCTGAGCGAGCCGTTCGATGCCTCCGAGCACCTCGCGCGCCGCAGCGTCGGGGTCACGTGGGGGCAAGCCGCCTTCCGGGAAGAGCTCGTTCGCAACCAGGTTGCCCACGTCCTCCAAAAGAAGCGTGCAGCCGCGCGGAAGCCCGGGCACTGCGGCGCCCACGTCACGCGTGCGCTCGAGGGTGGAAAACCCCTTGCCCTCGCGCAGCGCCCGATGGCGCGCGATGCGGCGGGCGCCCTCTTCCCCGAAGGGCTCCATCGTTGCCAGGTACACGCGGGGCCCGTCGTGCCCGAGGCACAGGGACTCGGCGTAGGCGCTCTTGCCGCTCGCGGCGGCGCCGATAACGAGCGTCACCGTCATTTCCAGGCCTCGAAATGCTCGTAAGCAGCCATGCCGGTCGCCGTGAACGTCTTCCCATCCCGGTACACGCGCAGCGCCGAATCCAGAAGGGGCAGATACGCCATGGCGCCCGCGCCCTCGCCCAAGTGCATGCCTGCGTCGAGGGGTGCCTTTATGCCGAGCTCGCGAAGGAGCTCCTGGCTTGCGGGTTCACTTGATGCGTGGGTGCCCACGAGGTAGCCCAAGGCGTTGGAGCACAGGCGCGCCGCGCACAGGGCCGCCGTGCAGGATACTACCCCGTCGAGGAGCGCCGGCGCCTTCGAGGCCGCGGCCCCCAGGTAGAAGCCGCACATCGCCGCGATGTCGAAGCCGCCCACCTTCGAGAGCACGTCGATCGGGTCGGCGGGATCGGGCGAGTTCGCGTCGATAGCGCGCTCGACCACGTCGCGCTTGCGCGCGAGTGAGGCGTCCGAGAGCCCCGCGCCGCGCCCGACGAGGCTCCGCGCGTCCGCCCGGAGGAGCACTGCGGCCACCGCCGCCGAGGTGGTCGTGTTGCCGATGCCCATCTCGCCCGCGACGAGAAGGCGAACGTCGGCGCGGGCAAGCCCGCACGCGACGGCGATTCCGACCTCGATTGCGCGCACGGCCCCATCGCGAGACATAGCGGCGCCGTGCGCGATGTTGTCGCTCCCCCGCCGCACGTTCGCGCGCACCATGCGCGCGTCTTCTATGCCCCGGGCCATACCCACGTCGACGGGCACGACCTCGGCACCCGCGAACGCCGCCATGCGGCAGGCACTCGTGGCCCCCTCGCACATGTTGCGCGCGACGGCTCGCGTCACGTCTTGCCCGCTTTGCGACACGCCTTCGGCAACGACCCCGTTGTCGGAGAAGAATACCGCGAGTGCACGGGGAAACTCGGCCACCTCGGCGCTCCCCTGAGCCGCGGCGATACACGCGACGGCGTCTTCAAAGTCGCCCAATCCCCGCAAGGGATGCGCGATGGAGTCCCACTCGGCGTACGCGGCGGCGCGGGCGCACTCGTCTGCGGGCGCGATCCGGGAGAGCGCGGCTTCGAGCACGGCGCCCGGCGC
Organism: Collinsella aerofaciens; assembly: GCF_040910185.1. Taxonomy (GTDB): domain Bacteria; phylum Actinomycetota; class Coriobacteriia; order Coriobacteriales; family Coriobacteriaceae; genus Collinsella; species Collinsella aerofaciens_BF. The sequence goes on from NZ_JBDGBA010000018.1 coordinate 25,443, forward strand.
CGACGAGAACGCGCGCTCGACTTCCTCGCGGATGCAGGCCAACGCGGTTTCGGTTGCTTCAGCCATGCCGTCTCCTCTCTGCGAACGACGCTGCGGCAGACGCGAACGTGCGCGCAACGTCGGGGTTCGCAGGATAGTACACATGCGGGAAGCCCGCAACCAGGGACGGGGTGGTCGTCATGCACGGCCAGCCCTTGTCGCGCCGGGGCTTCTGCGCCCAGAAGTCGCCGCCCGGGCAGGTGGACTGCCAGTAGTGGAACTCGTGCGCGCGGATGCGTGTGCCGCGCGGCCCGTAGAGCCCGTCGCGTTGGGAAGTGAGCTCCACGTACCCGAAATGGGACAGCCTTCCCCCGTTCTCGCTTGCGCCTTCAAGGGCGCCCGCAACAGGCCAGCGCCGCCCCTCGCTATCGGCGATTTCACGCTGCAGGTACAGAAACCCACCGCATTCGGCGACCGTCGGCATGCCGGATTCCACCGCGCGCCGCACCGCCTCGCGCATAGGCGCGTTCTCGGAGAGCTGCCGCGCATGGAGCTCCGGGTAGCCGCCTCCCAGATAGAGGGCGCTTGTCCCCCGGGGCAACTCACTATCACACAAGGGGCTGAAAAAGGCCAGCTCGCAACCCAGGTCCTCGAGCGCGCGCAGGTTCTCCTCGTAGTAGAACGAGAACGCCTCGTCACGGGCGACGGCGACGATGGGCCGCGCTCCCGCGATCGGCTCCAACCGGTAAGGTTCCTCGCGGATATCGGGTGCCGTCGCCGCTGTTTCGAGCAAGCGGTCGACGTCGACGGTCTTTTCCACCAGCTCGGCCATCTTGTCGATGCGCGCGGAGAGCTGCTCGACCTCGTCGGCGGTCACAAGCCCCAGATGCCGGCTTTCGAGCGAGAACGCCTCGTCGGCGGGGATATTCCCCAAAACCGCGACGCCCGTGTGCTTCTCGATCGCAGGCGCCGCGTAGGCGCAGGCAGCGGCGCTCGTCTTGTTCAACACGACGCCGCGCACGTTCGCACAAGGCAGGAACTCGGCGATGCCGCGGATTACGGCGGCGAGCGATAAAGACGCCCCGCGCCCGTTCACCACTAAAACGACCGGCGTTTCCGTGTCGCGCGCAACCTGGTAGCTGCTCGCGTCGGCCACGCCGGGCGCCATGCCGTCGTAGAAGCCCATGACCCCCTCGAGCACCGCGACATCCGCACTCGCGGCGCCGCGTGCGAGCAGGGCGCGCAGCGTCGGGGCGTCGGTGAAGAAGCCGTCTAAGTTGCCCGAGCGCGCACCCACGACGCGACGATGAAAGAGCGGGTCAATGTAGTCGGGGCCGCATTTGAAGGCCGCGCATGCAAGGCCGCGGCGTGCGAGCGCGCGCAGGAGCGCGCACGTAACGACCGTCTTGCCGCTCCCGCTCGAGGGCGCAGCGACCATGAAGCGCGGGATGGTCGTGCTCACCGGGCGCCGCCTTCCCCACCTGCACCACGCGCGCTGACGAGGAACACGGGGTTTTGCGCCTTCATAAGATGGTGCGAGCCTACAGCCTCGGCGCGGGCGGCCGACACCTGGCACGCCTCGAACCCCTTAAAGCGCGAACCCGAGAGGAGCGCGCACGCCTCGGTGAGCGTCTCAACGGTGACGCATGGCACACACAGGCGAACCTGCGAGTTTTTCTCGAGCGCCGCCTCCACGATGGAGGGAAGCTCACCCGCGCTCCCGCCGACGAACACGGCGTCGGGGACGGGCAGTTTCGCGAGCGCTTCGGGGGCGACACCGGGGACCGCATGCACGTTGCCGCAGCCGAATGCATCCGCGTTCTCTCGGATGAGCCGCACGCCGGCCGCGTTGCGCTCGACCGCCCATACCGACCCCACTCGCGCGACGAGCGCCGCCTCGATCGACACGCTCCCCGTGCCGGCGCCGACGTCCCACACGGTGTCGGTCGCGGTAAGGCGCAGCTTCGCGAGCGCGACGGCGCGCACCTCCTGCTTGGTCATGGGAACGTCGCCGCGGATGAAGAGCTCGTCGGGAATGCCCGAGGAAGCGTACGGCCAGCGGGAGCTCGCGGCGCGGGATGCGCCCGCAGAGTCCGCCGCGGAAGAAGCCGCCGTGGGCGCAGACGCACCGGCAGGCGCCTCAGAGGCTACGCTAGAGCCCGCGGGCGAGCCGGCGCCGCCTGCGAACTCGATAAGCATCACGTTCAAGTCGTCGAACGTCTGACCTGCAATTTCACTTGCGGTCGCGCAGGTGATGCGCTCCTCGGGGTACGACAGGCGCTCGGCCACCGTCACGCGCGCGTCCCCGAAGCCCGCATGCACAAGCTCACCCGAAAGCCGCGAGGGGTCTTCCCCGCCCGACGTGACGAGGAAGAGTTCACCTGCGCGCTCGGCCTCGGCCACGATGTCGCACGCCACGCCGTGAGCGCTCGCGAAGCGCCAATCCTGCCATGGACGCGCGAGGCGCGCGGCGAGATACGACGCTGAGCTTATGCCGGGAATGACGCGCACGTCCACCTGCGCGTCGCCGGAGAGCGCCTCCACCAGGCGGCGCGCGCCACTGAACAGCCCCACATCGCCCGTCATCACGACCACGGCGCGCTGCCACGACGCCGCATCGGTGAGCGCGGCGACGATGTCCGCCGTCTTCACGAGCTCGCATCTCACCACGTCGGGCGGCACGTCGATGCCGGCAAGCGCGCGATGAGCGCCGATGACCACATCGGCGATGTCGATCGCGTCGAGCGCCGCGCGCGAGAGCAAGTCGGGGTTTCCGGGCCCCGCCCCGATTATCGTTACCTTTCGCATGGAATCTCCCGATACCCGCGCGGCGTGACCATACGGCCGCCTACGCGCTTCGTGTCCGCGTTGCCGACGAACACGGTGGTGAACATGTCGGCGTCGAGCTCCCCCAGCTCGGAGAGCCTGCACATGCCCGACTGCTGCCCCTCGCGCCCGATGTTGCGTACCCAGCCGCAGAGCGTGTCGGGGGCCTTCCATTCGAGCATAATCTTCGCCGCGCGCGAGAGCCTGTCGGCGCGCTTTCTGCTGCGCGGGTTGTACAAACAGATGCAGAAGTCGGCGCTCGCCACGGCGGCGAGCCTGCGCTCGATGACCTCCCACGGCGTGAGCAGGTCGGAGAGCGACACGACCGCGAAGTCGTGGGCAAGCGGGGCGCCGAGCACCGCCGACCCGCTCTGAGCCGCGGTGGCCCCGGAGATAACTTCCACGTCTACATCGGGGTAGTCCTCCGCAAGCTCCAGCACGGGGCTCGCCATGCCGTAAACGCCCGCGTCACCGCTGCACACGAGCGCCACGGCTTCTCCGCTCTGCGCGCGCGAAAGCGCCAGACGGCACCGTTCGACCTCGTGCATCATCGGCGTCGCGAGATGCGCCGCGTCGGGCACGGCGGCAAGCGCGAGCTCCACGTATTTCGTGTACCCAACAACGATGTCGGCCGCCTCGAGCGCGCGCCGAGCCGCAATCGTCATGCCGTCGGGGCCGCCCGGGCCGATCCCCACCACGAAGAGCTTTCCCATCACCGCTCCTTAAACGAAAGTTCGATAGATACTTTGGAAAACGCGACGGTCACGCCGCCGTGAGCGAGCTTCGGGAAGATAAGTTTGCCCCCCTCCGCGAGCGCTGCCCGCTCGCACACGTTGTCGACCCCCACCGTCGCGCGCACGAAATCAGATGGCGAAACGCTGCCTTCGACCTGCGACAACTCCTCTGCGGAATACGTCGCAAGCGGGATATTGCGCGCGCAGCAGAAGGCGAGCAGACCCTCCTCGTGCGCCTTCACGTCGATCGTCGCCGCCTCGCGCACGGCCGAAGGCGAGATACCCACCTGCCCGCACGCGAGAAGAAACGCCTCCTCGATCGCTTCGGCGCACGCACCGCGACGGCATCCTATGCCCGCAACGATGCAGGGCACGACAAGGCGAAGCGGCTCGGGCGCAGGCGCCTGCGCCCGCACGCCCGCCGGCTTCCCCGTCTCACCGGCGGGCACGACCTCGCCCGTTGTCTCCGCCGCACGAACGGACGCACCTGCATTCGCGCCAGCGAACGGCGACACGACGATATCGGCCCGAGCGCGGTCGGACGCAATGTCAACCCCCTCAGGCGGCTGTCCCGAAATCGGCATGTCGGAATAGAGCGCCACGCGCCCGCCCGAAAGCAGCCGCGCCGACACTCGCTTGATGGCCTCGGGATTCGAAACGGCGAGCCCCGCACAGCGCGCCCACGTATCCACCGCCCACACGCCGCGGACGTCGGTCGCCGTGGTGATGACGGGGATGGCCCCTACCGCGCGGGCCACAGTTTGCGCAAGCTCGTTCGCACCGCCCAAATGCCCCGACAAAAGCGGGACGGCAAAGCGTCCCGCCTCGTCAATCACCACAACCGCGGAATCGGTTGCCTTCGAAGCGACATGCGGCGCGATCGCCCGCACGGCGATGCCCGCCGCGCCCACGAACAGAAGCGCGTCCGACGCTTCCCACGCGAGCGCCGTCCATGCGCGCAGGTCGGCCTTCCCCTCGCCGAACCCGCGCGAAACGGAAACGTCCCAGCCAGGGTCGTCTTCACCTGTCTGTGCGCAATCGGAAAGCGCGTGTGCGGTGCGCACCGCCAACGCATACCCCCTCTCAGTGAACGCTATGCAGGAAACCCTCATCTAGCGCACCACCATCGTCGAGAAGTAGCTGCCCCGATCGGGCACATCGTCGAGCGAGCGGTACACGCGCTCGCCCGGAAGCCCACAGTCCTCTACAAGCTCGGCACCGTCGAAGGCACCCTCCTCGCAAAGGAAGCGCTTCGTGTCCGCAAGCGAGCGGCGCGCCTTCATGACCACCTTCGTCCCCGGCCAGCCGATTGCACGGCGCGCCCCGTACAGAACGCCTTTACTCATACGTCGCCCCCAATTTCCCGATAACTGCATCGGCGCCCGACGTGCGGAAAAGCTCGCGGCGCTCGGCGTCGAACACGACCGCGGCGATGTCGCATGCGCCCGCCGCGCGGCGGCGCAACCTGTCCTCGATTGCCGCAGCGAGCGAGGCGCGCGCAGCGTCCCCCACGCCGGCGGCCTCGATTACCTCGAGCGCCGCCGTGGTCGTGACCGACGACAGGATCTCACGCACGGTCTTCGCGCCCGCGCCGGCCAAGGCCGCGTGGGCGGCCAGAATCTCCGCGCGGCAGTCGGCGGTACGCGAATGGGTGTCCATGATGCCGCCCGCGACCTTCACCAACTTGCCGATGTGTCCCACAAGAAGGACATTAGTAAATCCCTCGCGAACGCAGCAATCAATCGCATCGCCCACAAAGTTGGAGATAAAGACCACCGGCGCACCGTTTAGGTGGAAATGCCCCGAGATGAACTGCCCGCCGTAGTTGCCGGGCGTGAGCACGACTCCGCGCCGCCCCATAGCCGCATGCTGCCGAATCTCGAGCTCGATGCTGTCGCGCAAAGCAGCGAGGCTGCGCGGCTCGACGATGCCCGTCGTGCCCAGGATGGAGATGCCGTCCTTTATCCCCAGGTGCGGGTTGAAGGTCTTTTCGGCAAGGGCAACACCCTCGGGTACCGAAATCGTCACAGCAATATTTCCAGAAAAGCCGTGCGCGGCGCACACCTCGCGCACCGCCGAAGTGATCATCGCGCGCGGCGTCGCGTTGATGGCGGCCGCCCCCACCGGCTGCTCGAGCCCGGGCAAAGTCACGCGCCCCACGCCCACGCCGCCATCGACGGAAACTTCCGATTCGCGCGCGGGCACGCCCTTGCTGCCCGCAGCACCCGTGCCCGACCCCGCATGTTCCACGCGCGCGTACACGAGCACGCCGTCGGTCACATCGGCATCGTCGCCTGCGTCCTTTCGCACGGCGCACTGGGCGCACCCCTCACCGATGCATGCGTCGACCACGTTCGCTTCGACGGGCAGCCCGCCGGGGGTGACGATCGACACGAGGCCGACGGGCTTTCGTGACAAGAGCATCTCGCAGGCCGCCTTCGCCGCGAGCGCGGCGCAGCTCCCCGTGGTGTAGCCGCAGCGCAGGCGGGTCGTCCCGGTATATATGTAGTGCTCGAAGGCCACGCTAGCTGCTCGCCTTCCGATACCCCGTGGCAAACGAAGGGTCGTAAAGCTTGCTGCGCTCGTACGACTCCGCTTGCGCGCCGTCGTGCGCAAGTCCGCCGCGAGCTCCGAGCACGCGGCCCACCACCACGAGCGCCGTGCGGTCGATGCCCTCTCGCGCGCCCGCATCGGCGAGCGTGCCCACTGTACAGCGCACCACGCGCTCCTCAGGCCAGGTCGCCTTGTACACGAGCGCCGCCGGCTCGTCGGAGCTGCGGCCCGCGGCCAAAAGCTCGGCGGAAAGCTCGGCGAGCATACCCGAGCTCAGGAAGATGACCATAGTCGAGCCGCTTTCCGCCATGGTGCGCATGCTCTCGCCCGCGGGCATGGGGGTGCGCCCGGAAAGCCGCGTGATCACGACCGACTGGCTGATTCCCGGCAGCGTGTATTCCTGGCGAAGCGCCGCCGCGGCACCGCAAAAGCTCGACACGCCGGGCACCACCTCGTAGTCCACGCCGCGCGCGTCGAGTGCGTCCATCTGCTCCTGGATGGCGCCGTACAGGCACGGGTCGCCCGTGTGCAGGCGCACCACTTCCTCGCCCCGCGCATCCGCCGCGCACATCACGTCGAGCACTTCCTCCAAGGTCATGTGCGCGCTGTCGTAGACGATGCAGGATTCCTTGCACTCAGCGAGCAGCTCGGGGTTCACAAGGCTTCCCGCCCAAACGACCACGTCGGCCGCGCGCAGAAGGCGCGCCCCGCGCAGCGTGATAAGGTCGGCGGCGCCCGAGCCTGCGCCAACGATATGAATCATCCGAGCCTTCCCTTCCTGTTTCTCATCTCAACCGTTTACGCCGCCCTTCGCGCAGCGGGCAAAACACGGCGTCTGCGGTGGCAATCGGCGCAAATACGCAGGCAGGAGGCGCAATGCCGCCCGCCCTGGCTTTGACACGTTCACAAGTGCCCACTATCATAGTAAAAGTTTCGGCAACGAGCATATGACAATCGGATAAAAGGAAATGACCGGCGCGGCGCCCGCACAGCCCGCGCTGGCTTGCGGAGGGAACCAGGTGGGAATCCTGGGCAAGGGACATTACTGTATAGGACGCGCGGGCAAACCGCCTCGCGCCCCAAGCCAGACTGCTTCGCCTTTTCCTCACGGCATCGCCGTGGCGTTAGCTCCTTGTGAACCCCGAGGGGTGCGCTTTTCTTTCGCTTGTGCCGACAAGCAACTGTCGCCGGGGGACCGGCAAACCGAGGAAAGGAAAAACCATGTCCGACCAGATGTCACGCCGCGGCTTCATGGGCGCCGCAGCAACCGGAGCCGTCGCGCTCGCCGGAGTCGCGCTCGCGGGCTGCTCCAACACCTCCGCGAGTTCCGAGAAATCGAGTGAAAAGGAGAAGGCCGTGAAGCCGGTCATCCTCGTCACGAGCTTCGGCACGAGCTACAACGACTCGCGCCACATCACCATCGGCGCCATCGAAGACGCTATCCGCGAGAAGTACTGGCAGGACTACGACATCCGCCGCGCCTTCACCGCGCAGATCATCATCGACAAGCTGAAGAAGCGCGACGGCATCACGATCGACAACATGACCGAGGCGCTCGACCGCTGCGTGGAAGACGGCGTGAAGGAAATCGTCGTGCAGCCGACGCATCTCATGGCTGGCCTGGAATACGCCGACGTGAAAGACGAACTCGACAAGTACGCCGACAAGTTCGACAAGATCTCGCTCGGCGACCCGCTGCTCACCTCCGACGACGACTACAAGAAGGTGGCCGCCGCCATTAAGGAGAACATGGCGTCCTTCGACGACGGCAAGACGGCGCTGTGCCTCATGGGCCACGGCACCGAAGCCGATTCCAACGCCGACTATGCCAAGATGCAGGAAGTGTTCAAGAACGAGGGCTTGACGCAGTTCTTCGTCGGCACCGTCGAGGCTGAACCGACCTGCGAGGATGTTATCGCCGCCGCGAGCGCCGCAGGGTACAAGAAGGCCGTGCTCGCGCCGTTCATGGTGGTCGCGGGCGACCACGCGAACAACGACATGGCAGACGAGACCGACCCCGACAGCTGGGCTGCGAAGTTCGTGGCCGCCGGCTTCGAAGTGACGTGCCTGCTCCAGGGTCTGGGACAGAACGTCGCGGTCGACGACATCTACGTCGCGCACGTGGACGACGCCATCGCCAAGCTGTAAACTCGCCGCGCACGGGGGCGCCGGTCGCGTCCCCGTGCAACGGGCATGCGCCTTCCCCGACTGACGGCGCATGCCCGTTGCATTCGCATCCCGCCCGCCCACCGCACGGCGCGGGCGGTCGAAGCGATTGAAAGGAACCCCCTCCATGTTGAAGAAAACCCTCGCCTTCGCCCTGTCAGCGGCGCTTTTCGCGTTCTCGCTCGCCGGCTGCGGCGGAAATTCAATCGACAGCGCAAAGGCAAGCGATGCCGATTCCCAGGAAAAGACCGAACAGGCGGCCGATGCGCCCGAGGGCGCAAGCGCTGCCCCCATCACCGCCGACAAGGTGGCCGACGGCACCTATCCGATCACCGTAGATTCCAGCTCGAACATGTTCAGGATTGTGGACGCCCAGCTCATCGTGGAAAACGGCTCCATGCACTGTGTGATGACGCTTTCCGGCACGGGCTACGGAAAGCTCTTCATGGGCACGGGCGACGAGGCTGCCGCCGCGAGCGAGGCCGACTTCATCCCCTATGTGGAAAACGCGGAAGGCAAGTACACCTACGACGTGCCCGTTGAAGCGCTCGACGAGGACACCGCCTGCGCCGCGTGGAGTATTAGAAAAGAGCAGTGGTACGACCGCACGCTCGTATTCGAATCCGCCGGCGTCGATCTGCTCGCCGACGCACTGAAGTAACGCCATGCGGTCGATTCTTCCCAAGGGGGAAAGCAGGAAGCGCCGCAGCATCGCGACGCGCGCGATCGCCTGCGTTCTCGTCGCATTGCTTGCGCTTCCCTTCGCGGGGTGCAGTGCGAGCCCGAACGTGACCGGTGGCACGGCGGGCTCTCAGGAATACACTGTGAGCGTCTCGCTTTCCGGCGGGTCAGGGCGCGCAAGCATCGCCTCACCCACCACAATTGTGAAGGATGGCGACACCTACACCGCGACCATCACCTGGTCGAGTTCGAACTACGACAAGATGACCGTAGACGGCGTGGACTACGCGCCCGTAAACGACGGCGGCAACTCCACGTTCGAAATACCCGTCACGCTCGACGAGGACATCGCCGTGTCGGCCGAGACCGTCGCCATGTCGACGCCGCACACCATCGACTACACGCTCCACTTCGACTCATCCACCATGAAGGAGAAAACGGGCGACGATGCAAGCGGCGGCTCCCCTGCGGGAACGCCTTCAAGCGCCGCGGCCGACTTCCACAACGCAGATTTGGGCTGCGGCTGGGAGCCGACGGGGGCGCTTCAGCTTGAATACGCCGAGCACTTCACTGTCGACGAGTACGAAGGCGGCCTGCGGCTTATCTGCATTTCGAACGGGGAGCGCTTCCTCGTGGTGCCGCAAGATGCAAAGGTACCTGATGGGTTGAGCTCCGACATCGTGGTCATAAGGCGCCCCGCCGACAAGGTGTACCTCGTGTCGTCGGCGACGATGTGCCTGGTCGACGCGCTCGATGCGAACGACAATATCATCATGTCGGGCACGAAGGCCGACGATTGCTCGGTCGCGGGCTTCAAAAGCGCACTCGAAAGTGGGGCGATCGCCTACGGCGGCAAGTACAGCGCGCCCGACTACGAGCGAATATCGGCCTCGGGCTGCACGCTCGCCATCGAGAACACCATGATCAACCACACGCCCGATGTGAAGGAAAAGCTGCAGAAGCTCGGGCTCGTCGTGCTCACCGAACAGTCGTCGAGCGAGCCCGAAGCACTCGGGCGCCTCGAGTGGATTAAGCTTTTCGGCGTCCTGTTCGACAAGGAAGACGAGGCCGCGCACCTGTTCAACGAGCAGAAGGCCCGCGTCGAGCAAACGTCGGGGCTCGCGTCGTCAGGTAAAACCGTGGCGTATTTCTACATTAACTCGAACGGGGCCGCCGTCACGCGGCGGGCGGGCGACTATGTGGCGCAGATGATCGAGCTTGCAGGCGGCAACTACGCGCTCGATGACGCGCAGACGGCGTCGACGTCAGGTTCGTCAGTAACGCTCGAAATGGAGCGCTTCTACGCGACAGCGAAGGATGCCGACATCATCGTCTACAACGGCACCATCGACGAATCGGTTGCCACCTTGAACGACTTCGTAGGCAAAAACGCGCTATTGTCGCAGTTCAAGGCCGTGAAGAACGGCAACGTCTGGGTCACAAGCGCCGACATGTACCAGCAGATGACTTCTACCGCCGACATTATCGACGAGCTGCACGGGGCGTTCACCGGCGATGACGCGAGCGACTTCCATTATCTGAGGAAGCTCGGCTAGCGTCATGAGAAGCCGGCTTTCCATGACATACGACGAATCGGGGCGCGCCGCGCGGTGTCGCGTCGTGACGGCGCTGCTCGCTGTTGCCCTCATCGTGCTCGTCGGGGCCAACCTGTGCATCGGGAGCGTGCTCGTGCCCGCAGACCACATCCCCGGCATCCTTTCGGGCGGCGCGGCCAATTCCATGGAAAGCCAAGTCATCTGGGAGATTCGCCTGCCGCGCGTGCTTTCAGCCGTGCTTCTCGGCGGGGCACTTTCGCTCTCCGGGTTCCTGCTGCAGACGTTTTTCAACAATCCCATCGCCGACCCGTTCATCTTGGGCGTCTCCTCGGGCGCAAAGTTCGTCGTCGCACTTACGATGATCGTACTTCTGGGCGCGAACCAGGCCATGTCCTCGCCGGCCATGGTGGCCGCAGCGTTTCTGGGCTCGCTTATCACCATCGGCTTCGTGCTCCTCATCGCACGGCGCATAAGTTCCATGGCCATGCTCATCGTGGCGGGCGTCATGGTGGGATACATCTGCTCGGCGGCAACGAACTTCCTTATCGCCTTCGCCGACGACCAGTCCATCGTGAACCTGCACAACTGGTCTTTGGGTAGCTTCTCGGGTTCGAGCTGGGACGACATCGCGGTCATCGTGGTCGTGGTGATCACCGTGAGCGCATGCGTATTCGCGATATCGAAGCCCCTTTCCGCCTTCCAGCTGGGAGAAGCCTACGCGAAAAGCGTCGGCGTGAACGTCGCACGCTTCCGCGTGGTGCTCGTCCTTCTAGCGAGCATGCTCTCCGCCTGCGTGACCGCGTTCGCTGGTCCGGTGTCGTTCGTAGGCATCGCGGTTCCGCATCTCGTGAAGTCGGCGCTGAAGTCGTCGAAGCCCATCCGCGTGATTCCTGCGTGCTTCTTGGGAGGCGCCATCTTCTGCGCGGGTTGCGATTTGATCGCGCGCACGCTGTTCTCTCCCGTCGAGCTTTCCATCAGCGCCGTCACCGCCATCTTCGGCGCGCCGGTGGTTATCGCGCTCATGCTGAAGAAGCGGGTGAGGTAGATGGGGGAATTCGTGCCGCGGCCCAAAACGCTCGGAGGGGACATTCCATGCTTAGACAGTCCTGAGCTCGCACGAAAGCGCCAGAAGACACTTTCGGCTCGTGCGGAACTGCGCGCGGAACGCCTCCTTCGAGCGGAGTCGAACCTCGAAACCCCGGTCGAAACGCAGGCTGACGGAGCGCCGCTTTTCCGCATAAGCGACCTGTCGGCGGGCTACGACAAGAAGGTCGTAGTCGAAGGCGTCGATCTGGAGGTTCGCGCGGGCGACGTCGTGGCGCTCATCGGGCCGAACGGCTCGGGCAAGTCGACCATCTTGAAAACCATCACACGCCATCTGGCACCGCTTGCCGGCGCGGTCGAGCTCGACGGGCGGGAGATTTCCCGATGGAAGACGGCGGAGTTCGCAAGGAACCTTGCCGTTATGCTGACAGATCGCCCCCGGACCGAGCTCCTCACCTGCCGCGATATCGTAGAGGCGGGAAGGCATCCCTACACCGGGCGAATGGGCACACTCTCGCCCGACGACCATAGTCGGGTCGACGAGGCCATGAAAACCGCACATGTGGAAGAGCTCGCCGAGCGCGACTTCATGCAGATAAGCGACGGGCAACGCCAGCGCGTCATGCTCGCACGCGCCATCGCGCAGGATCCGCGCGTGCTCGTGCTCGACGAGCCCACGTCGTATCTCGATATCCGCTACCAGATCGACCTGCTGCGAATACTTCGCCACCTTGCGAAATCGCGAAATGTGGCTATCATCATGTCCATCCACGAACTCGAGCTCGCGCAGAAAAGCGCCGACAAGGTGATTTGCGTGAAGGACGGCCGGGTCTTCCGCGCCGGCGCACCCGAGGACATATTCACGCGCGAGACGATTGGCGAGCTCTACGGCCTTAAACATGGCACCTTCAACGAGCGCTTCGGCAGCGTGGAAATTGGGCGCCCACACGGCGATGCGCACACGTTCGTCATCGCCGGCGCAGGTACGGGGTCAGCTGTGTTTCGCCAGCTCATCCGGCAGGGCAAAGCGTTCTACGCGGGCGTTCTGCACGAAGGAGACATCGACTGCGAGCTCGCGCGCGACCTGGCGGCGGAATGCGTGGCCGAGCGCGCCTTCGAGACGATCGGAGATAAAACCATAGCCCGCGCCATAGAGCTCCTCATCCACTGCGCGCGCCTTATCGTGTGCCCCGCTGCCTTCGGCACCTTAAACGCCCGCAACGCAGAGCTCGTCGAGTTCGCACACTCGCATGGTATCGAGGTCATGCAAGCGTGCGAAGGCGCATCGGAGGATTCCCATTTGGAGTGGGAAGAATAAACTGGACTTTCTTTTAAGGATCCTCAGGCTACAGCTCCTACGCCGGCGAGGTCTCCAAGGCGCCGGAGAACCTCGTGAACAGGGATTTCCACGCCGACGAGCCCAACTAGGCCTAATCCAAGCGAGATTCCAGACTCGACAGGCCGTTGAGCGTGAGGTCGTTGGCGACCTCCGAGACGCGCTCGATAGGAACCGAACCGTCAGACAGTGCCCACGTGCGATAGATACCAATAATACCCGACAGCAAAAACGCCAGATAGTAATCGAACATCTCGTCCTTGAGACCTTGGGGCAGCAGATCGCGCTCGGCAATCTCGTGTTCGAGCGGCGCACGAAGACGAGCCATAAAATCATCGAGCGGAATATTCTCGATCAGCTGACGATTGAGCACGAGGTTGTTGCACAGCGCCTCGTTAACGGTTTTAAAGAAGGTCGCCGCCGCGCCCAGGGCGCGCTCGTTGGTGTCGCCGTCCATGGAGGAAAGCGTCTTCTCGACCGAATCGACAATCATCTCCACTACATCGACGGCAACGGCATCGAGCAGGCCGTCAACCGTGCCAAAGTGCACATAGAAGGTTTTGCGGTCGACATTGGCCTCGCGCGCGATGGCACTCACCGTAATGTCTGCCAGCGGCTTTTCCATAAGCAGACGCTCGAACGCGGAAAGGATGGCATTGCGGCTGCGAACGATGCGGCGATCAATACGCGGTTTGCTGGTGGCCATGGGCGTGTCCCTTCGATATGCGGGCATTCATCAACAGATGAGAGATAATCTACGTAAGAGGATTATCCCCCATACAGCACAAATATGCCCCGCATCATGAAGAACGCACGACTGTCCTACTGCGACTTAGGATGCTTCTTCTTATTGAGCGCCGACGGAGATACGCGAATACCGTCGCCCGTCTGGCGCACATAGGCTTTATGAGCCGGCTTAGCGGTCCCAGAAGCCTTCTGAGCGTGCTTCTTGGGATCAACGGTAACAGCATTCGTGGGGTGCGGCTTAGTGGGCGCAGAGGGCGTCTGAGGCGTGCGGCCGAGCTTGCGCATCACGCGATCCCAGCGCGCATGGATGCTCTCGTTGTGGGCGCTCTTAAGTCCCAGCAGGGGCGCAGCCAAAATGGTAGGCGCAATAAACGTGATGAGGCGCCACAGCAGATAACCGGCGGTCGAAGCCGACCCAAAGAAATGACCCAAGAACAATGCAAAGCCGCCCTCAGCGCCACCAGTTCCACCGGGCAAGGGGACCGCAGAGCTCAGCAGCTGGACAAAGGCGCTCGCGGCCATGACCGAGAAAAAGTCGACCTCGTGATGGCCAAAAGCAAGCATCAGGAAATACGGAACCAGATAGAAAAACGCAAGTTGCAGCATGGTGATGACCACCGTGAGCAGCATGGAAGAAAAATGTCCGGCTGAAAGCTTGAACTTCTCGGAGAAGGAGTAGATCTCGCCATCGACAAACGTGCGCCATCCCTCGATCTTAGTGGCCGAGACACCAATGCGCTCAAGCCAATTAATGATGCAATGGGCGACGCGCGTGACGGTCTTAGGCATGAGCGCGACGGCGAAGATGCCCAGCAAGATGCAGCAGTGCCCACCAAAGCTAAAGACGCACAGCAACGTCATGTCGCCATAGCGCTCGGCAAAAAACGGCATGCGAGCAAGCAGTAGGATAGCGCCCCAGGCAACGAGGCCAAACTGGTACACGATAAAACGCGTGAATTGCGTGGCGCCGGCCTCGCCCACGTTTTGGCCGGCCTTGGTCAGGCGATAGATTTGAGCCGGGGTGGAGCCCATCATCATGGGCGTCAGGTTACCAAAGAAGATGCCACTCGCCTCGACCGAGATCAGGTCGCGGATGCCGACGGGCGAATTGGGATCGAGCCAGACGGCGATCGCATAGGCCACAATGCCAAAGAACAGGTACATGAACATGCAAAGACACGCGACAACGAGCCATGACGCCTGGACGCTCGACATAGCGGCCCAGAACTGCCCCATCTGCCCGGTTACCACCAGATAGACGATATAACCTACCAGCACGACGCCGATAAAGATGGCGCCGCGGCGTGCGCTCTTATTGTCATCTCCGCCCGAGGCCTCAACCTCGACCTGGGGCTTAGACGTATGCTGAGAGGACTCCGTCATGAGACTCCTTCTAACAGTCAAAATATCTTGGATATTGTACCCGTAAGGGCCATAGGCAGAACGCAAAGCTCTGGTTCAAACGGGAATTGCAGACGGTTGTTTGAAAATAAAAAAACCCGGCCTTCCATAGGAAGTCCGGGTATCAGATGCGTGGTAGCCCGTACCAGATTCGAACTGGTGATCTCCGCCTTGAGAGGGCGGCGTCCTAAACCGCTAGACGAACGGGCCACATGACATCTGCACTGCCGTGCTGCGAGGAAATATATTACGGGACAAAAAACATCAGCGCAAGAAGAAATTCCAAATTGCCGAAAAATTGTCGGCAGGTTATGGAACACACAGGTAAACTGGGTAGCTAATTCAAGTTGAGATGGACCAAAAGAGCTTCGCGCTCGTTGGGGATTTTGTCTTCGATCACGGCGTCGAGGGCGGAGTTGAGTAGCTGCCCCAGTTCCGGCCCGGGCTTGACTCCGGCACGGATCAGGTCGCCGCCGTTGATGGCGAGCATCTTGAGCGTATAGGGCTCCCCCGCCTTCAGCAGCTCGTGCGCCATCGCGCGCATCTCCTCAATCGTCTCAACGTAATAGAAGCACGACGGGGCCTTGCCGAGCGTGTCGGCACGCTTAAGATCCATGAGCTCGTCCATCAAACGCGGCGTGTCGACGCCCTCGCCAGAAAGCGCACACATCATATTGAGCAGGCAGGATCGCTCGGGACGCAGCGGTTTGTCGTGATATTTGATGAGCAGGCACACGTCGCGCACCAGGTCGTGCGAGAGAGCCAGGCGATCCATAATGACGCGCGCCTTCTTGGCGCCGAGCTCGGGATGACCGTAGAAGTGTCCGCTGCCGGCGTGATCGACCGTGAAGCACTCGGGCTTGGACACATCGTGCAAAAACGCTGCCCACATAAGGCTCGACGAGGGCGCGACGCCGTCACACAGCGCGAGCTCCCCCACCACCGTCAGCACACGGGCGATATGCACGTAGACGTTAAACGCATGATAGACACTGCGCTGATCAAACCCGCGACCCGCTGCCAACTCGGGCACGGCGGCGCAGATGAGCTCGGGATAGCGGAGCATCGCGTCTCCCCCATGACCGGTCGAAAGAATGCCCTCGAGCTCAATACCCACACGCTCACGCGCCACGGCATCGAGCAGCGGCGCGCACTCGGCAAGCGCACGCTTGGTCTCGGGCTCAATCATAAAGTCCAGACGGCAGGCAAAGCGCACCGCACGCAGCATGCGCAGGGCGTCCTCGTTAAAGCGACGCTTGGGATCGCCGACAGCGCGAATCAGCTTGCGCTCCAAGTCACCCTGGCCGTCGTAGCGGTCGACAAGCCCGCGCTCGGGATGCCAGGCCATGGCATTGACGGTAAAGTCGCGGCGCGCCAGATCGTCCTCGAGCGAGGCGGCACGCTCCACACTCTGGGGATGGCGACCATCGGTGTAAAAGCCATCCAGACGGTACGTGGTGACCTCGATACGCTCGCCATCGGAAATAGCCGTGATTCCGCCAAATTTAATGCCCGACTCCACAACCGCGATGCCGGCGGCCTCGAGCGCCGCTTTGGACTCCTGCCACAGGCCGCTACAGCACATATCAACATCGTGGCTGGGGTACCCCATCAGGGCGTCGCGCACCCAACCGCCCACGTACCAAGCCTCAAGACCAGCCGCCTCAAGCGCGCGCAGGACGCGCAAGGACGCATCGGACGGTTGAGTACCGTTGAGCGAAACATTGCACATGCCTATGGCCTCCTGCGACTATCAAATTGGCTATCGATTGCGTCTGCAAGAAGTCTAGCAAGAAACAGTCTCCACTGCACACGCAAGTCCGATAAACAAAAACGCATCCGTCCTAGTCTAAGACGGATGCGAAATAATCAAACTATTCAGACAAGGTGCCGGAACTAGCAGACCTGGCGAACCTCGATGTGCTTCTTATATTCGTCCACCTTGGCAAAATCACCCAGACCGGGGCACTCGACCACGTTGGCGCCAGTGGCCATCGAAAGGCGCAGGGCGTCCTCGACGCGCTCGGGGGCGTCGTGCCACACGGACAGGAAGGCAGCGAGCGAGGAATCGCCGGCGCACACCGTCGACAGCAGCTTGACGTCGAAGGTGCGGTTGGCAAACCAGATATGCTCGCCGTTGGAGAAGTACGCACCGGCGCCACCAAGGGTCAGCAGCACGTTCTTGGCGCCCTTGGCGTGCAGCTCGGCCATAGCGCCCTTGACGGACTCGTCGTCGCCACCGCTCACCTTGATGCCAAAGATGTCAAGCAGCTCGTCGTCATTGGGCTTGATCAGCAGTGGCTCCAGAGCAATGAGGTCTGCCAGCTGATGGCTCGAGATGTCGAGGACGAACTCGGCCCCCTTGGCCTTGACACGGCGCAGGACCTCGGCCAAGAAGCCCTCGGAAGTGTTGGGAGGCAGCGAGCCGCTGATGACCAGGCAGGTCATGTCATCGAGCGAATCGATAAGTTCAAACATCTCCTGCTCGTTGGCCTCATTGATGGCGGCACCGGCATTGACCATGTTGTACTCGGTGTCGGGACCGGCGTTGAGAAACACATTGACGCGCGTAATACCGTCGGTCCACACGGGCTTGACGGGCACGCCCAGGGCCTCGGCGCCCTTAACGATAAACTCACCCGAGAAGCCGGCGAAGAAACCCAGGATCGTGGTGTCGACACCATAGTGGTCAAGCGTAAACGAGACGTTGAGGCCTTTGCCGTTGGGCGTGTAGACGGCATTGCGGGTACGCGTGACGGTATTGGCAGTAAGGCCATCGCAGGCGATGTTGTAATCAATGGCGGGATTAGCAGTGAGCGTGTAAATCATGAATGTTCCTTTCACGAAGCAACGTGTTAATGAAAGTATATTCCACGCATCGGTAAAAGGCTAGGACAACTCGGTGAACGGTGTGGAAGCGATGAAGTACGGCAGGACACCTCTCCCCCATGGCGGAACAAAAAAGGCGCCCCGGCCGAAACCGGGGCGCCGCATGCGCACGAATATGTCGCGTTTCGATTACTGCCGATCGAGCTTGCGGACAGCAACGCGCTTGCTGTACTCGTCGACGTGACCGAAGTCACCAATGCCGACGGACTCGGCAACGTTGGCGCCGGTGGCCATAGCGAGCTTCATGGCCTCCTCGACGTTGTCGCGATCCCTGTACCACTTGTGCAGGAACGCAGCGAGGGTGCAGTCGCCGGCGCAGACGGAAGAGACCAGCTTGATGTTGAACTCACGCTTGGCGTACCAGATGTCCTCGCCGTTGGAGAAGTAAGCGTCGCCGCGGCTACCACGGGTGAGCAGCACGTTCTGAACGCCAGCGTCGTGAGCCATCTTCATGGCGACACGAACCTCGTCGTCGGTGTCGACCGGCACGCCGAAGATGGCCTTCATCTCGTGATGGTTCGGCTTGATGAGCAGCGGCTTCTTGTGAGCGAGCTCCTTGAGCTTATCGGAGGACAGGTCCAGGACGACGTCAGCGCCACGAGCCTGAGCGTGCTCCATGACCTGAGCCAGGAAGTCGGGCGTAGCTTTGGGAGGCACGGAGCCGGAGACGATCAGGCACTCGAGATCGCCCGCGGTGTCCAGGATGTTGTAGAGCTCCTCCTGGTGCTGCGGCGTGATCGGGGCGCCGGGGTTCAGGATGCCGTACTCGTGCTGGCCATCGTTGACGTAGGTGTTAATGCGCGTGATACCGTCGGTCCAGACCGGGCGGCAGAGGCAACCCAGGTTCATGACCTCCTCGACGATGAACTTGCCCGTGAAGCCAGCGAAGAAGCCGAGCGCGACGGTGTCGACGCCCATCTTCTTAAAGGCGAAGGACACGTCGAGGCCCTTGCCGTTAGCCGTGTAGCTGGCCGAACCGGTGCGGACGTTCTCGTCGGGCTCGAGCGGAGAGCTCGAAACCGTCATGTCGACAGCCGGGTTAGCGGTTAGCGTGTAGAACATTTACAGTACCCCCTGTATATGTGAGGGCCGCGTGGCCGGCCCATTCCAACCACGCGGTTACCTCTGATACCAAATTAGCGAGCTGCGGACTCGAGCAGCGCCTTGACCTCGGCGGCGGTGTTGCAGGCGAGCGCCTTCTCGGCGAGCTCGTCGCACTCGGCCTTGGTCCACTGGCTGATGGTCTTACGGGCGCGCAGGATCGACGGAGCACTCATCGAGAACTCCTCCAGGCCCCAGCTGATCAGCAGCGGCTCGAGCAGCGGATCGGCAGCGGCCTCGCCGCACATACCGACCATGATGCCGGCCTTCACGCCGCTCTCGATGATGTTCTTGAGCGAGCGGAGCACGGCGGGATAGTAAACCTGGTACAGGTTGGAGATGGTGTCGTTGCCACGGTCGGCGCACATGGTGTAGCCGATCAGGTCGTTGGTGCCGATGGAGAAGAAGTCGGCGACCTCGGCAAGACGGTCTGCGAGCAGCGAAGCGGCAGGCGTCTCGACCATGATGCCGACCTCGATGTTCTCGTTGAACTTGCGCCCCTCTTCGGTCAGCTCGGCCTTGCACTGCTCGACGAGCTCCTTGACAGCCAAGACCTCCTCGACGCAGGTGACGAGCGGGATCATGATCTTGACGTCACCGAAGGCGCTAGCGCGCAGCAGAGCGCGGAGCTGGACCTTGTACTGGTCGGGATTGGCCAAGCAGTAACGCACGGCGCGGAAGCCCATGAAGGGGTTGTCTTCCTTGACCATATGCAGATACGGAATCTCCTTGTCGCCACCCACATCGAGCGTGCGGATGATGACCGGAGCACCCTTGAGCGCGCTGGCGACCTTACGGTAGGCGTTGAACTGCTCCTCCTCGGAAGGGAGCTCAGCAGAGTCCATGAACAGGAACTCGGAGCGGAACAGACCGATAGCCTCGGCGTCGTGATCGAGCGCGTTGGGCACGTCATCGGGGTTACCGATGTTGCAGGCGATGATCTTCTTGATGCCATCGGCAGTCACGGACGGCTTGCCACGGAAGGCCTCGAGGGCTGCCTTCTCGGCAGCGAAGGCCTCGGCCTTGGCGGTGTAGGCAGCGAGCGTCTCCTCGTCGGGATCGGCCTCGACGATACCCTTGCCACCGTCGACGACAACGGTCATGCCGTTGCGCAGAGCGGTGCAGCTGTTGGAAACCGAAAGGACAGCCGGGATCTCGAGGGCGCGCGCAATAATCGCGGAGTGCGACGTGCGGCCACCGGTCTCGGTAACGATACCGGCAACGTGGGCCTTATCGATCGTGGCGGTCATGGACGGCGTGAGGTCGTGCACGACAACGACAGTGTTCTCGGGCAGGACGGAGAGGTCGACGACCTCCTTGCCCAGCAGCTCGGCCAGAATACCGGTGCGGATGTCGGCGATGTCGGCCGCGCGCAGACGGAACATCTCGTCGTCCATGGACAGGAACATGTTCTCGAACATGGTCGAGGTGTCCATGAGCGCCTGCTCGGCGCAGGTGCCGCCGTCAATGGCGGCGTTAATGGCGTCGGTCATGCCCGGGTCCTGAGCCAGGACAATGTGTCCGCTCATGATCTCGGCCTCGGCCTCGCCCACCGTCTCCTTCATGTGGTCGGCCTGAGCCTGGGTCTTCTCGCAGAAGACCGAAAGAGCGGACTGATAGCGCTCCTTCTCTGCTGCCGAATCAGCAACCTCGTGCGGCTCAAACGTCAAGTCGGGATCGACGGCGACCATGACGGTGCCGATACCGATGCCCTCGGAAGCGTTGACTCCCTGATACATTCCCATTCCTCTCTCCGTGTCATATGATAAAGCGTTTTGCCATATCCATGACAAAAGAGCGCAGCTACCTTACAACAGGTCACTGCGCCCCCAAATATGAACTTAGTTGTTCAACATGCGACCCGTTTGAGTTCTACTCGCCAAGACCGCTCTTGATGAGCTCGATGGCAGCAGCCAGAGCCTCGGCCTCGTCAGCGCCGTCGCACTTGACCTCGACCTCGGTACCGCAGGGGATACCAGCAGCCATGAGGGCCATCGGGGACTTGCCGTTGACCTCCTTCTCGGGGGTGACGACCGTCACGTCACAGGCATACTTGCCCATGGTGGAGGCGAACAGACCAGCCGGACGCATGTGCAGACCCTGAGGATTAACGAGGGTAGCCTTCTCAGAAACCATAGTTGACTCCTTTTTGTGTTTAACCCCTGTCATGCATGTGGCAGGAGTCAGATTCACGACGTTGTTTATATTAACTCACATCAAACGGTTTTTCATTATGTTTCGGACGAATTGTTGGACAGATGTGTTTGTCCTTGATTATCAACTTCATCCGAACACTTCCCACATTCATCCGCACATGTGCGGATGAATGTGGGAACCCGATACCT
>NZ_JBDGBA010000019.1:0-46390 GCF_040910185.1 Collinsella aerofaciens
GCCGAGGTGGACACGCGGGCACCGGCGCGCATGCGATCGTAAAACTCCTTGGGTGTGATGCTCGACCAGATGTCATCCGTGCGTTCCTCGCCATCGATAATGAAGGGGAAACCCAGGATATCGACATCGAGGTTCGCGGCGACCTCGGGGCTAAAGTCGCAGCAGGTATCGACGACGATGCGGCAACGGTCCGAATGACCGGCGGATGCGGCCTTGTCCATCAAAGCGACTCCTTACGTAAAAAGGCGGCCACCCGCATGGGATGGCCGCCAACCGTTAACTCATGCAAGTTAACGTATTTTACTCGTCAAGTGTTTCGATGCGGGGCTTGATGATGCCATATCCACCATTCTTACGGTGATACACCACATTGATGAGGCCAGTCGTCGCGTTCTCGAACACGTAGAAGTCGTGGCCCAGCAGATCTGTCTGCACCAGCGCCTGCTCCTCAGTCATCGGGGTAACGTCGATAACCTTCTCGCGGACGAGCAGGTCGTCCTCTTCCTCGGGCAGCAGCAGGTCGGCCAGATCCTCGACGCGCTCGACCGGTGCGACATCCGCGGCGCTGGCACCGCCCTGGCGGTTGTCCACAACCTTGGTCTTGAACTTGCGCAGCTGGCGGGTGACCTTATCGGCGGAGAGGTCGATGGCGGCGTACATATCTGCACCGTGCTCGGCAACGCGAATCACCGAACCGCGGGCACGAACCGTAACCTCGACGATTGCCGGGTTGGGGTTCGAGGGGTTCTTCTCATAGCGAAGTACAACGTCGACCGTCATGGGCTCGATATCGAAAACCTTGAGCGCCTCGCCGATCTTCTCATCCACATGCGCACGCAGAGCATCGGTTACCGTCGTCTTGCGTCCAGAAACCTTGATATCCATACGTGGCTCCAATCTGCCTCGGGGACTTACTGTACTGGCTATGTACCCATTGCCGTGCATTTAATCACGCGGATTCCTAAAGACCCGAATAACGATTGCTTGATACCGCATACCGATGTCTCGTACTTTTCCATGGCAAAGTGCGCTATAGGAGGGAGCCCACAGATTTGTATTTGGTCTCGAAAATTGGCTTTGACCTGCTGGTTTTATAGGGATGAAAAAGCCGGGCTCCCCTATTGGGGAAACCCGGCAGTGCGTGTTGAAACCGTGAAGAAGTGTCCTTTCCAACGTATAGGAGACACCACCCCTAGCAATAACTAGCTATTGAGTTTGTTAATGTCGTCGTCGGTGATGGCGCCTTCCTGGCTGGACGATTTGTCCTCGGAGGATGCGGTCTCATTGTTGGAATCGGAGGACTCGCTGCCGGAGGACGTGGTCTCACTGGACTCAGAGTCGCCCGGCTGCACGTTAGCGCCCGAAACCGTCTTAGTGGTGAGGTCGTAGGGCATACTGCCATACCAGACGCAGTGGACCGCCTCGAGCGTACCGTCGACCGTGATGCCGTCGAGGGCATCGCTCACGGCACGGCACAGTTCGTCATTGGATGAGAGGCCCGCAACACCAAGCGTCGAGGGTGCCTCGAGCGCACCGACATAGGAGATCTCGCTCATCAGACGTGCAAGGTAGCCGCCGGCCGTGGAGTCGCAGATCACATAGTCGACCTCGCCGGACTCGAGCGCCTCAAAGCACTCGTTGATGTTGGAGTAGGTCTTTTGGTTGGCGGCAATGCTCTGCTTGGCAAGCGCCTCCTGCGAGGCCGAGGACATCTGGACACCCAGGGTAGACGTGTTAAGGGTATCGGTGGAAACGCTTAGCGACCCACCATCGCTGGTTTTACCGAACACAGAAGCGGCATCGTACAGGCAGGTGCCGAGCGAGCTAACGTCCCCGTCTGTGGAGTTGATCTCGCCGATAAAGATATCAGCCTTTTTGTCGCCGAGCGCGGAACCTGCCGAGGACGCATCGACAAAGGCGACCTTAAGGCCCATGCGGCTTGCGAGGGCGCGGGCGGCGTCGACCGCATATCCCGTGAGCTCGCCGTCGGCGCCCTGCATGGCCTGCGGCGCATCGGAAGTATCGAGGGCAACCGTCAGGGTTCCGGGAGTGACCAGGGCATCGTCCGACACCGCCGGCGTGACCGTCTCGTACTCGATCTGGTCGATCGTGGGAGTCGTGAACGTAGACAGCGGGTTGAACGCGCATCCGCTCAGGCCCAAAACGGCGATGACCGCTGCGGTCCCAGCACCTAACCGAGCCGCGTGCATCAAGCTGCCCCTCACCATGTCCACTACCCTGCCTTCTGTGTCGTATACGATCCGTGCGTTGCGCGGAATATCAGGTTGTTCCCACCAGCTGACCTGGTATTTGACCCCACACTTGCGCACCGGGGTGTTTGCTCGGGAGGCCGCAGCCACCTTCACGACTGGCCCGCTCGCCCGCGAGGCGGTATTGCCCCAAAGAAAGTAGAACGGACGGTGCGGCTTACATCTAGGACGCGCCATGATCGCGCCGCGCGCACGCGGTCGCTTACGTGGATCCCTTTGACCGCGTCTGTCTTGGACTAGGACGGGCATTTCGTCCGCCCGCAACCACAGCCTGGCAGGAACGTAGCGCATTATAGCTAAGTTCAAGCTAAAGTTTAAGGTTAGGGGCGTTATTCGCATCGCGAGTACAGATTTCGCAGGTCAGGACGGGCCGCACGCGCTCTGATTGAGCCCGTCGCTCCCCTATGGAAAGCCCCAACACACCCGTCTTAGGGCGCCGTGGCCAAAAAATAGCAAATATGAGTACTGTTACCAATTTAGTAGCAGGAGTTTTTGGCTCTGCAAGCTGTTTTCACGCTCTATAACGTCAGATTGATGCCGGGATATTCCACATTTGTTTAATAACTTTCTAATTTACGCCATCTTCCAGTCCCAAAATCCCTGATTTTGCTGTTACTGAATTTATAGCAGTACTCATATTTGCTATATTTTGGCCAGAGCATATATCCAACCCCCTGTTTCAGAGCATTGTTAGGCGGGTTTAAGCCCAAAACACGCCCGCAGCGTGTTAAGCAGCGCCTCTTGCTTTTTCCTGCGGGCATCGACACGATTCCGGTACCGCTTTCGCATACGCTGGTGCATGCGCCATGCGAGCGCCTCCATCGCTTCCATGTCACAGAGCATTTCGTTGTTGACCGTCGCGACCTCGATTCCCATAGTAATCAAGCCCGTGTTGCGCTTTTCATCATGGATACGCCCCCTCCGAGAGGAATGGCCCAGCTCACCGTTGTATTCCAGGTCAAACCGGGCTGTTTCCTGATACGCATCGCAAACTGCATGCGGCATCCCCGAGATTGCCTGCGCGCGGTCATCGAACTCGATCTTGTAGTCGGTCTTAAAGGGACCGCAGGCAAATCCGCCATAGGAAAACGGAAGCGAAAACAGAGCGAGCATGATGCACTCCATGGGCGAGCGCAGATTTTCTGACAGGTAGGGACACAGGCGCAGCAGCTGTTTGGCCACATTCCCCTTGCATGCCGCGAGGTAATCTACCAGGCAATCGGGTGTCAGCACGGACTCGACCTCAAAGTAACCGACATCTGGCGGCTGGTCTTTGTCCTTTGCCAATTTGTTCACGACAGGCGATGTGTAGGGAGGTAGATACTGCCCGCGGTCACTCAGCGAAATCTTAGAGCACAGCTCCTGGGCCAGGGCAAATGCCTGGATACAGCCGACCTCGCGGGCGACGGCAACACAAAGGGCCTCGGGAGATAGACTGTACACCCCTGGTTCCACCTCTAGAATCGAGCCGGCGGGCAACTCGGAGCATACGGACCAGCCCACGCCAGGCATGCGGCGGCGCTGCGCCGCAGATCCCACCAGCAAGCAAAGATCTTCTTGCACCTCGCCGCTTGCGGCCCCAATCCGCACCAAGTCGGGAAGATAGATGTCCTCGATCGAGGGCGACGACGCGCGCAGCACACGGCACTCTTCATCGGGACTGAGGTCCCTCCAGCTGATGTAACCCATTTGTCGGCGCTCGGCGCGCATCATGCGTAGCGCCGAGGCGCCCGTCAGAATTACGGAAGCAGCCAGCTGCTCGCTTGCAGGCTTGCCACGCTGCCCGATCTTTATTGCCATCTGAACCACCCCTACCAAACGCGTGCGATAGCGAGGCCATCAACGGCCGTGGCACCGGCGCGCTTGAGTTCCGCCGAAGCCGCTGCCATCGTCGCACCCGTGGTGATAACGTCGTCGATAAGCAGCAGGCGGCGGCCGTGCACGTCCTCAACCGTCTCGTACATACCTCGGGCACGCTCGCGGCGCTCCTCACGACCGAGTTCGCGCTGGTCGCCATGCCCGTACTTGACGAGAGCATCGAGCAGAGGAACACCCGACAGCTCGCAAAATGGGCGCGCAATAGCCTCCATATGATCAAAACCACGCCGCCGAAACGCTGCCGCCGTCGCAGGCACAAACACCACCGCATCCGCACCGGAAAGCACGCCTCCGTAGCGATCGGGAGCTACGACCTGGGCATGCAGGGCGGTGTCGTAGAGCAGCTCCGCCAGATACGGAGCCAGACGTCGCTCGCCCGCATCCTTGTACGCTTTAATGATGCGCGGCAGCGGATGCGCATAGACGGCGCACGCCAGGCAGCGGTCGAGCGCCTCCGCCATTGCCGAGGACGTGCCCTCGACCGAACACTCAGTGCACAGCAAATCCCCAAACGGGGCGCCGCATCGGGTACAGCTATGACGTGGGTCGATGAGCGTGAGCGCGGCCAGGCAGTCTTGGCAAATAAGCGCATCGGCGCGTTCACAGCCGGCACATCGTGTTGGCGACAATGTCTCGAGCGCCTCGCGTGCCACCCGCTCGGCAAACGGTAGTAATTCGTCCGCAAACGGTAGGGCACCGGCACCCTGCAGACAGCTCAATATGTTCAGATGGCTCTTCAAGACACAACCCTCCCTACGTTCGGTCGCAGGGAGGGTTGTTGATTCGGCGCTATGATACCCCGATGTGCTCGGGGCAAGGCGGGCTAAATCCGCTCGCGGGCGTTATTCGCCGGCGGGCGGTTGTGGTGTGGACGAAGACGGGGTCGAGCCCTCGCCACCATCCTGGCGCGGCTTGCGGGAACGGCGACGGCGACGGCGCTTTTGACCCTGGTCGGCCGAGCCCTCGCCACCGCGATCCTCGCGCGGCTCGCGCTCGTCGCGAGCGGCGCCACGCGAAGCCTTGGCAGCCGCTCCCCCGCCATCTCCGGGACGACGGCGCGTGACCTTGACCTCGCCATCCGAGACCTGATCGGCCACGGAGGGCACTGAGGGCTTCTGTTGCGCGCCCGAGGAATGGCGACGGCGCGGACGCGGCGCGCGCTCCTCCTCGCCACGTGACTTGCCGCCCTTGTCGGCAGGCGCGTCGGAGGCCGAGGCGCCCTTGGAAGCGGCACCAGCCTCGCGAGCAGCTGCGGCGCGGAAGGCGTCCTCGCGCTCCTCGCTCGACAGATGACGGCGACGACGACGTGTGGGGTTCATGCCACCGCCGCGATTCTGCTGCTGGGGCTGCTGAACCTCGCGCTCGCGAGAGGCGTTCTTGCCCGCGGCTGCAGCCTCGCCGGCATCGGCAGAGCCCGCACGCTTGCGGCGGCGACGGCCATCAGCCGCCCCCTCGGCCTCGAGCGCCTCGGCCTTGCCACGGCCCTTTCCGCGGCCACGACCCTCGCCCTGACCCTGACCGGAGCGAGCATCGGATTCGGCATCGCGGCGACGGCGCTTGGGCATCGACGTACCGGCCAGACGGTCGGCACTCGACAGGCCATCGCCCACGTCGACGCCGTTCTCGCGATCGAGCTCCATGAGCGCCAGGCGCATCTCGGGCGATTCGATGCGCTCGAGCACGTCGCGCGTCACGCAGTCGGGGCGGCAGTTGCAGCCCTGCTCGGCGGCCTTCTTTTTGCAGCCCTCCGAGCACGTCATATCGGCCAGGTTGACCTTAAAGACTTTACCGTTCTCCAGGCGCAGCACCAGCTGCTCGCGCGGCGTGTCATATTCCTGGATACGCGCCTTGCCAAGCGGCGTATCGATGAGCGTCTTCTTTTTGGGCGCACGGCTCTTAAAGTCCTTGTACGCCTCGAACTCATAGCGCAGGCAGCACATCAGGCGGCCGCATACGCCGCTGATCTTGGACGAGTTGAGCGGTAGGTCCTGCTCTTTTGCCATGCGAATCGAGACGGGCTCAAACTGTCCGCCAAAGCGCGTGCAGCAGAGCTCCTGTCCGCACTGGGCATAGCCGCCCACCAAGCGGGTCTCGTCGCGCACGCCGATCTGGCGCATGTCGACGCGAATGTGCAGCGTCGAGGACAGGTCTTTGACGAGCTGACGAAAATCGACGCGCTCCTCGGCCGCAAAATAGAACACGGCCTTCTCGCCGCCAAACAGGTACTCGACGCCGACCGGCTTCATCTCGAGGTCGAGCTCCTTGACCAGGCGACGGAAATCGACCATGGCCTCGTCGCCTTGGATGGCCAGATCATCGGCAAGCTGCAGGTCGATGTCGCTCGCCACGCGCAGCACGGGCTTGAGCGGCTGGCCGATCTCGCCCTGCGGCACCTCGAAGGGGTCCGCCGTGACCAGGCCGATCTCGGTTCCGCGCTCGGTGGAGCAGATAGCATAATCGGCCTCGAGGATATCCAGATCCTGCGGGTCGAACCACAGGTCGCGCGAGGCGTAGGTAAACTTAACGGGTACGACTAACGGCATTTCAGTGCCTTCCTGATATCGAACAGCATGACCTCGATGGCCAGCTGGGGAGTAACGTTTCTGGCGATGTTGCGCTCGGCGGTTGCGACCGCTTCGAGCGCCTGGGTGGCACCCGCAACATTGGTCGCAGCGGTAAGCCGACCGATTGTGTCGCGCACATCCTCGTTCACGACGGCGGCCGCCTCATCTTGAAGCGTCAGCAGCACGTCGCGCATGAGCGTCCGCGCGCTCGCCAGCGCTTCCATGATACCCGAACGCTCGCGCGCGTTGAGTTCGCGCTTATTGCGGTCCTCAAGCTGCTTCAATGCTCCACGCGACAGGTAGTCGGCATTTTGCTCGAGCACCTTTTCCTGCGTGGACTTGACCTCGGCCAACGGCGCCTTGACGGCGACGATGAGTGACTTGGCGCGGCTGAGCACGTCAGCCTCGTCGGCGGCAATGAGTGAGTCGATGGCACGGACCATCTGACGGCGGGCGTCCTGGCGCTCGGCGCTCTTAAGGAACTCGATGCCGCGCGTGGGACTCCCCGCCACGGCGACCGCCATGCGACAACGCGTGAGATCCTGACCGGTGGCGCGGCTCACGGCCTGCGCGGCCACGGTGGGCGACACCAGCCGAAACGGCACGCACTGGCAGCGGCTCACGATGGTGGGCAGTATCACGTCTGCCGAGGTGCCCAGCAGGATGAACATAACGCCCTCGGGCGGCTCCTCGAGCGTTTTGAGCAGTGCGTTAGCGGTGTTAGCGCGCAGCTGCTCGGCACGGTCAATAATGTAGACCTTGGCCTTGGCGCGGATGGGCGCCAGGGGCACGTCGTCGAGTAGCTCGCGCGTCTGGGCGATGAGGTAGCCCGTAGCGCTTTCGGGCGTGTAATAGTGCACGTCGGGGTGCGTATGACGCGCGACGCGCACGCAGCTGTCGCACGATCCGCAGCCATCCTGCTCGCACAGGAATGCCTGGGCGAGCGCCCATGCGGCATCGAGCTTGCCGGCACCAGGCGCTCCCAAGAACAGATAGGCGTGCGATGCGCGGCCGCTGGCGACGGCGTTGGTCAAAAAGTCGCGCACGCGCTCTTGGGTATCGAGCTTGGCGAGCAAGCTTGTCTGCGCAGGGGCCATGCTACTCGGCCTCCTGGGCAAGCGCGGCGACGACGGCATCCTGCGGGATATCGAGGCCGTACGCGCGAACCTGCTCGACCGTCTGCGCGAAGACGTCCTCGATCGGCGCGGTGGCGTCGATGAGCTTTACGCGGGCGGGTTCCTCGGCAGCGATAGCGCAAAATCCCTGGTAGACGCGCTCTTGGAAGGCTATGCCCTTTGCCTCCATGCGGTCGGCCGCGCCACGGTCTACCATGCGCAGCGCCGCCTGCTCGGGCGTGATGTGGTAGACGAGCGTGAGCGCCGGATGCGTTCCCGCGACGGCCAGGTTGTTGGCGTCGCGCACCATCTGGCGATCAAGGCCGTCGGCAAACGCCTGGTAGCAAGTCGTGGAATCGTAGAAGCGATCGCACAGGACCACCTTGCCGGCCGCGAGGGCAGGCGCGATAACCTCGTGCACTAGCTGGGCGCGCGCGGCCTCGTAGAGCAACAGCTCGCAAGTATCGCCCATTGCCGTGTTGGCGGGGTCGAGCAGCAGAGCACGAATCTTTTCGCTGATGGCGGTGCCACCTGGCTCGCGCAGGGTCACAACCTGGTAACCGGCAAGGTCAAGCGCGCGGGCCAGCAGGCGCGCCTGCGTGGACTTGCCGGCGCCATCGACGCCCTCGAGCGTGATAAAGCTATGTTGAGCGGGCTCAAAAGCCATGGGCGCAGCCCCTTCCTACAAGGCGCGTAAATGCGAGTTATAGCAACCAAGCCATGATACCCCAGTGCTCGGTGCGTCCCCAATGGCTAAAGGTGCCTTTCCAAAGTTGCGGTGAAATAGGGACTGATTGAAGCTCCGAGACCGCCAAACAGTCCCTATTTCACCGCAACTTATGATGGGGAATTTTGGACGCTGGGTATAATCGTCGTATTGCATTGAAATGTGGCGAAAGGAGTGGCAATGTCTCGGTATTGCGCCTCGTGCGGCAAGCTTCTTGCAGATGATGCCAAGTTCTGCACCTCGTGCGGTGCACCCGTTGAGCAAACAACCGCGAGCGATAGCCAGCCCGCTTTTGAGCAGACCGGTTCCCTCGATACGCCGCAAGCCAAGGCGGACGACCCCCTCGCCCATCGCCCCGACCCCGCCGCAGGCCCCGCGGCCGTCGAGACCACGCAGCGCATACCCGTCGCGAGCGGCTCGCCCCAACAGCAGCCGGCTCCCGCATACGCGCCCGCTTCGCCACAGACCCCCGCTCCCAAAAAGAGCGGCACCGGGCCGCTTATCGCCGTTATCGTTGTGCTGGTGGCGATCATCATCGCCCTGGTCGTTTTCTTTGTGATCAAGCCTTTCGACAACGCCGCCACGCAGACGACTGCCGAGGTAGCTAAGCTGCACCATGACGTCGACGACGATGACCTAAAGCCTCTCGGCGATCCCAACAGCCTGTACGACGATGATGACGATGACGACGAGGATGGCGGCGAAGCAACGCTCTCCGAGCAGAACCTCTACCGTCGCCTGAGCGAATACTACGACCTGCTCGAAGACCTCGATAGCCAGGTCCGTGGCTGCGCGCAGAACTTCAACGGCAGCTATCTGGAAGAGGATCGAACCACCCGTCAAAATCTCGCCGACGTCGCCGAGCGCACGGAGGACAC
Source organism: Collinsella aerofaciens (assembly GCF_040910185.1). Classification (GTDB taxonomy): domain Bacteria; phylum Actinomycetota; class Coriobacteriia; order Coriobacteriales; family Coriobacteriaceae; genus Collinsella; species Collinsella aerofaciens_BF. Next base: position 9,433 of record NZ_JBDGBA010000019.1, read on the forward strand.
CATCGAGCAGTATTACGACATCGTCGAGGACCTAGACGTCCCGACGAGCTCCAAGAACTACAGCTCCTGGAAGGACATCATCGCCCTGTACGACGACCTGGATCACCGCATTGACGCAATCTGTGATGCCTGGGAGATCAGCCTGAAATACGACAAGCCTGCGGACCACAAGAATGAGATTGTGGCGCCGCTGTCGCGCGACAACGTGGCGGGCACCAATGACAATAAGTACCGCCTAGACTTTGAGGAGCGCTATCCCGGCGCCAAGCCTGTCGAGGTGAACTAGTCGCATGCGACGTTCTTAAACGACTAGTCATTAAAGACCGCCCCCAATGACTACGCAAAAAACGAGCGAGGATCATGAGATCCTCGCTCGTTTTTGTTTTGGGCAATGTTTCGACTGCGCCGTTACTTGTCGGCGGCTGCTTTCTTGGCAGTCGACTTCTTCGCGGTCGTCTTCTTGGCGGCAGTGGCTTTCTTAGCCGTCGTCTTCTTGGCCGCCGTTGTCTTCTTGGCCGTGCTCGCCTTGGTCGCAGTCTTGCGGCCGCGGGCGGGCTTCTTCTCCTTGGTCGGGCAGTCCATGTTCACGCAGATGCGCCACGGACCGCGCGCCGTGTTGACCACCACGATGGGGGCGCCGCACTCGGGACAGGTCTCGCCCGTCGCCTCGAGCTTACCGCGCGCCGGCAGAGGATAGCTCACACCGCAGTCATCGTAGTTGGTGCAGCGGATAAAGCGCTTGCCGCTCTTCTCACTCTTGTGCGCGATCAGGTCGCCATGGCGTCCGGCCTCGGCGCACACCTTGCACTCGCCCACCTTAAGGTCAGGCTCGTAGTTGGTGGGGCACGTAGGGTTCACGCAAATCTCGAAGGCCTTCTGGCGGAACGGCTGGCACTTAATGCGCGGCGCGCCGCACTCGGGGCACACGGCTGCCTCGCCCTCGAGCGGGCTTACCTTGACGCCGCTCGGCACCGGATAGGTCACGTCGCAGTCGGGCCAGCCCATGCAGCCGATAAAGCTGCCACGGGTCTTAGCACTCGTCTTCATAACCAGGTCCTTGCCGCACTTGGGGCAAGCGCCCACGCGCGCATCGGCCGTGACGGCGTCGCTGATGGCGTCGCCCAGCTCCTGCGTATGCTTGAGCAGCTCGTCGAGCACGCCAGCCAGCAGCGCGCGCGAGTGCGTCACGACATGCTCTTCGGTATCCTCGCCGCGCTCGACGCGGGTCATATCGCCATCAAGCTCCCTGGTCATATCGGGGCTCGTGATGCGCGGGGCAAATTGCGTCAGTGCGTCGATGATGGCGATGCCCAGCTGGCTCGGCTCAACGGGATCATTTTTGAGATAGCGCACGGCATACAGGCGCTCGATGATGCTCGCACGCGTGGACTTGGTACCCAGGCCGCGCTTTTCCATCTCCTGCACGAGCTTGCCCTGGCTGTAGCGCGCGGGCGGCTCGGTCTGCTTGGCCTCGAGTTTAATGTCGAACACGTCGACCGTATCGCCCTGCTCCAGCGGCGGCATCTGCTCATCGCGCTTAAGTCCATACGGATACGCCTCGCGGAAGCCCGGAGTCACGAGCACATCGCCCGAAGCCACGAACGGCTCACCGTTCACGTCGAGCTCGAGCTTGGTGTTCTCGATGGTCGCGGGACCCATAAGCGTCGCCAGGAAGCGACGGGCGATCAGGTCATAGAGCTTGCGCTGGCCGCCGTCGAGCGTGGACGGATCGCCCTCGCCCGTGGGGTAGATAGGCGGGTGGTCGGTGGTCTCGACTTTACCGCGCGTGGGCTTCATGGGACCAGCGAGTACCTTTTTGCACACGGGCGCCAGCGCCGGGTTGATCTTTGCCAGGTCGCGCACCACGGCGCCCAAATCGAGCGTCGCGGGATACACGGTGTTGTCGACACGCGGGTAGCTGATGAGGCCCGCCATGTAGAGGGACTCGGCGATGCGCATGGTACGCGCAGGCGAGATGCCCTCGGCCGCGGCGGCAGCCTGCAGCGAGGTGGTCGCAAACGGCGTGGGCGGCTGCTGCTTGCGCGAGCGCTTGGTCACCGCGGCGACGGTTGCCGTCCTGGCACCGTCAACGTGACCGTACGCCGTCTCAGCAGCATCCTTGTCAGTAAAGCGCGCCGTCTTGTGCGCAATCTTAAAGCGGTCGTCCTCGTCAGCACCCTGCGCGGCGCCCATGCCGCGGATCTGCCAATAGTCCTCGGGCACAAACGCCATGCGCTCGCGCTCGCGCTCGACCACCAGGGCGAGCGTCGGCGTCTGCACGCGACCGGCGGAACGCACGTTGCCAAAGCCGCCAAACTTGGCTAACGTCAGGTAGCGCGTGAGCACCGCGCCCCAAATGAGGTCGATGTGCTGGCGGCTCTCGCCGGCGTCAGCCAGATTCTGGTCGAGCGAGACGAGATTATCGAAGGCCTGCGTGATCTCGGCCTTGGTAAACGAAGAGTACTGGGCGCGGGCAACCGGCAAGTCCGGCGCAACCTCGCGCACCTTGTTGAGAGCGTCCGAGCCGATCAGCTCGCCCTCGCGATCGAAGTCCGTGGCGATGATGACGCTGTCGGACTTTTTAGCGAGGTTCTTGAGCGAACGAATGAGCTCCTTCTCGGCCGGTAGTTTAATGACGGGCGCCCAGGTGAGGTAAGGCAGACTCTCGAGCTTCCAGCCCTTGATGGAAATGCCATCGGCAAGGAACGGCTTACGCTTGGTGTCGTAAGGCGGACGAGCCAGGCCATCGGGCATATCGGCCGGCAGCATCTCACCGTCCTCGGTGACCGAATACCAGCCCAGCTTTTTATCGAACAGCACGCTGTCGCAAAAATCGGGCGCAAGGATGTGACCGGCAAGGCCGATCGTCACGCACTCCTCGCCCTTCCACTCAAAACGGTAGATGGCGGTGTTGTACACCTTGTCCTTTTTGGGCTTACCCGTGGACAGCCGCTCGGCAATCTGACGCGCGGCGTCGTTTTTCTCGGCGATGATGAGCTTCAAAAGAGGCTCCTATCTCGTATCTCTGCGGCTACGCCCGCCCGTATGGCGGCCGACTTACGCCCTTGCTTGCTCAATCTGCCCGATGAGCCAATCGCACCAGGCATCCATGCCCTCGCCCTTGCGCGCGCTCACGGCAAACCGCGGCGCCTGCGGATTGAGGTCATCGAGTGTCTTAGTATACCTATCCATGTCAAAATCGAAAGCCGGAGCCACGTCGACCTTGTTGAGCAGCTGCGCGCCGGCGTGTTGGAAGATGCCCGGGTACTTGATGGGCTTGTCGTCGCCCTCGGGCACCGAAAGAATCATGATGGACAGGTTCTCGCCCAGGTCAAAGTCGACCGGACAGACCAGATTACCCACGTTTTCGATAAAGATGACGTCGATGTTTTGAAGACCCACAGCCTGGTCGAAGGCGTCGACGGCCTCCATGATCATATTGCCCTCGAGGTGGCACAGGCCGCCCGTGTTGATCTGGATGGCGGGCATACCGGCTTCCTTCATAGTGATGGCGTCGACGTCCGAGGCGATATCGCCCTCGATGACGGCGCAACGCAGGCCCGCCTTGTCGCGCAGGCGCTCGTTGGTGCCCAAAATCGTGGTGGTCTTGCCCGAACCGGGGCTCGACAAGACGTTAATCACATAGGTGTTTGTCTCTTTAAATCGCTGACGCAGCTGATCTGCCAGGCGCTCATTGCGCGACAGAATCGGCGACGCGATATCAATCGTTTTCTCGGCCATACTCGGCACTCCTTACTTTGGCCCCTTTATACCCCATCACCAGATGGCTAGCGGGCTAATCGTCGGGGGTTTCGATTTCGATACTTGCGATGTCGAGCTCGCGACCGTGCAGCAGGCGCACGTTGGCGCCGCCACACTGGGGGCAGCGACAATGAAAGCGGTCGTGATCGAAGACCTCGCCGCAGTCCAAGCATTCACTTTGCGGATGGACCTCCTCCACGGCAAGCTCGCAGCCGCGCGTGAGCGGGTCCTCGTCGCGAAACGTCTCCCATGCAAAGTCGAGCGCCTCGCGCACGACCTCGGTCATATCCCCGATACGCAGCGTTACCAAAACGGCGCGCGAGGCCCCCGCCCCACGCGCCGCGCGAATCACTGTATCGAGCATGCCGTTGACAATGCCAACCTCGTGCATACCGATTTACTCCTCGCTGTCCTCTTCGTCGTCCGAGAACAGGTCCAGACGACTCACGAACAAGCCCTCCTTGCCCTCGCGCGCGGTAATGACCACGCGAGCGATGGCGAGCGAAATCTCGTAGAGCGAGAGCAGGGCGCCATACATGAGGCCCAGCGTAACGGGCGAGCCGTCGGGCGTAATCACAGCCGAGCCCACAAGCAGACCAACGTATACGTAACGCCAGGCACTGCGGAAGGCCGCATAGGACACGATATGGAAGACGGACAGATAAAAGATAATGAGCGGCAGCTCAAACGCCACACCAAAGCCGATCATAAAGAGCAGCTCCATGTTGACGTAGTTCTCCAGATCGGGCAGCGCCGTGGCGACGGCCGAGGTCTCGCCGATGAGCCACTCAAAGCCTGCAGGGATGATGATGAAGTAGCAAAAGATTGCGCCCAGGAAGAACAGCACCGTCGAGGCGAGCACCGTAGGCACGACCCACTTGCGCTCGTTAGGGCGAAGCGCCGGCAGGAAAAACGCCAGAATCTGCCAGATGATCATGGGCGTGCACATGACAACAGCCATCTTGATGGCCAACGAAAAGCGCAGACCAAAGCCGCCGAGCGTGGTGGTGATGTAGAACTTACCGTCCGGCACAAAGGAGCGGATGGGGTCTTCCAGGATATCGAGCACCACGGGCGTGGCGAAATACAGCACGATAGCGGCGGCAAAGACCGACACGACCACGATGGTCAGGCGGCGACGGAGCTCTCCCAGGTGATCGAAGAGCGGCATTCGCGCAGGTCCGATAGGCATTACTCATCGCCTCCCTTCGGGGCGTCAGCGGCAGCGGCGTCGTCCTCGGCCTCGAGCTCGCGAGCGAGCTGGTCGACGACGGCCTTGCGCTTGCGGGGACGACGGGCGTAGAGGTCAGCCGTCGTGGGCTCTGCCGGCTCGGGCTCGGGCTCCGGCTCTGCAGCAGGCTCGGGCTCGGCTGCGGCAGCAGCAGCGGCGGCAGGCTCTGCACCCTTGGCCTCCTCGGCAATACCTTCGCCCTCGGTGGCACCCTCGCTCGCGGCCTTCTCGGCGGCAAGGCGGGCACGGCGCTCGGCAAAGGTCTCCTTCTTTGCGGGAGCAGCCGTCCCGGCAGCATCCTCGTCCGCATCGGAATCGTCATCGACGGCAGCCTTCTTGGGCTTGACCGGGGCCGACGCGGCTTCGCTTACCGGATCGATGATCTCGGACTGAACAACGGCCGTCATCTTTTCCTGCGTCTCGCGGAACTGACGGATGGCACGGCCGATCGTGCGGCCCATCTGCGGGAGCTTATCCGGGCCAAACAGCAAAAAGCCGAAGACCACGATGATTGCCAGCTCACCCTCTCCAATACCAAACACACATACCTCCAAGGCTCGATGTGAGTCGAGCCCGCACCGCGCCATTCGGCCGGAACTCGTCTATTCATTCGGTCAAGTATAGCGCCCGGACGCCAAAACGTCCGAGCGCATCACAAACATATGCCAAACGGCACGCCCTTTTGGGGGCAAAGATTATGCCGCCGTGATCGAAATCTCCTGGTCGACGCCCAGCAGCTGAACCACGCGCATCACCTGGGGCTGCACATTGACGCAGCCAAAACGCTTACCGTGATCGGCTGCATGATGAGCGGCGCCCACAAGCACGCCAATGCCCGTCGAGTCGATATAGCTCACCTGGGCAAAGTCAAGCTCAACGGCCTCGGTGGGCTGCTCGAGTGCCAAGTCGATGGCATTACGCAGGCTATCGGCGTTAGAGATATCAATCTCGCCGGCCACCTTGATGGTGTAGAGCTCCGGCGTGGGGTTAGTGGAAATACCCAAATCCATGTATACGCTCCTTTACGTATCGAAAGTGCGGATAGTACTGGGCGCGGACTTGCGGGGTCCTACGCGTTAGGCGCGCTCGGCACGAGCAAGCTCGGCAGCGACCAGCTTCACAGCCAGCACCAGAACATCGAGCGCGGCCTCCAGGTCCTCGACCGTGGGATAGCTCGGCGCGATGCGGATGTTGGTGTCGCGCGGATCCTTGCCATAAGGCCAGGTAGCACCAGCCGGCGTGAGCTTGACGCCCAGGTCAGCACAAAGCGCGGCGACCTTTTGGGCCGAGCCCTCGGGACCATCGAAGCTCACAAAGTAGCCGCCGCGGGGATGCGTCCAAGTGGCGCAACCCGTATCGCCCAGGCCCTCGGTGAGCTTGCGCTCAACGGCCTCAAAGCGCGGGCGCAAGAACTCGGCATGCTTTTTCATATGCTCCTTGACCGCCTCGATGGTGGGAAGGAAACGCACGTGACGCAGCTGGTTGAGCTTGTCGGCGCTGATAAGGCCAGCCTTCAGGCACTTGGAGAACTCCGCGATAACCGCAGGGCTCGCACCGATAAAGCCGATGCCGGCGCCCGGGAAGGTGATCTTGGACGTCGATGCAAAGGCCACCACGCGGTCCTCGGTGCCCGCTGCGCGAGCGAGGTCAAAGATGTTGGCGAGCTCGTCGGTCTCGTCGTACAGGTCGTGCACGCAGTAGGCGTTGTCCCAGAAGATGCGGAAATCGGGTGCAGCCGTGGGCATCTCGACCAGGCGGCGCACGGTGTCCTCGCTAAAGGTGATGCCCGTGGGGTTGGAATACTTGGGCACGCACCAGATGCCCTTGATGGAATCGTCGGCGGCAACGAGGCGCTCGACCTCGTCCATGTCGGGGCCGTTGTCAGTCATCGCGACGGGGACGTTCTCGATACCCAGATCGGCGGTGATGCCAAAGTGGCGGTCGTAGCCGGGAACCGGGCACAGGAACTTGACCTTCTTGCCGTCGTGCGCGGCCTCGTAAGCCTCCCAGGGCTCGCTGCCGCACGATCCGCAGCGCCAGAACATGCCGGCGATGTCGTGCTCGATCAGCAAGCTCGACGAACCCAGCACGAGCGTTTGCTCGGCGGGGCAGCCCAGGAACTCCCCCGCCAGCTTGCGTGCCGAGGGAATGCCCTCAAAGCAGCCGTAGTTGGAACAGTCGACATTGCCGTCGTGCAGATCGGCATCGGCATTAAGGATATCGAGCATGGGTCGAGAGATGTCCACCTGGGAGGGCGACGGCTTGCCGCGGGCCATGTCGAGCGCCAGGCCCTTGGCCTTGACCTCGGCGACCTCGGCCTTGAGCGCCTCAATGGCGGCATCGAGTTCGGTGGTTTCCATCTTCTGGTAGATCGTCTGCATGGGTGCGACCTTTCACGAAGCGGTACGTTGCAATTCTTCTAAGTATAGACCGCCACCGTCGCAACGTTATGAAGCCGTGATAGATTAAGTCCATCGCAATGAATTACGAATCGCCGCGCATGCCGGCGTGGAGCGCTCAAGGAGGCACTATGGAGTACGGATCGTTCCAGGCCGAGGAATTCGGCGACCTGCAGCGCCTGGTCGACGGGCTGTTTTACGACCGCCACGCCATCGACCGCCTGGATCTGATCGTACAGGCCGAAATCTTGGACCTGGCGCCCGATCTCATGGAAATCGTCAACCTGCTACCGCCCGGCTATTACGACCGCCAGTCACTTTGCGACCAGCTCAACTCCGCCTTGGCCGCCCACGGCTGGGGCGCCGTCTACGGCACCGTAGAATAAACCTAGTCATTGGGGCCTGTGGTCAAAAAATAGCAAATATGAGTATTGTTACTTTTTTAGTAACAGCGATTTTGAATTAAAAAGGCCAGTCTTGGCCTTTTGTGTCCGGTTTTGGAAGGATGCATCGGCATTTTTCGTCCAGCCACACAATCGTTAATGCACAGACAAAATAGATTTGTACATTATTTTTCGCGCCTAAAATGAAACGCCGTTTGTGACAGTACTCACAAACGGCGTTTTTTGCCACTGGGGTGTCCGGCAGGTGGCAAGTACCACTCAAAACCGCATTTCACACGCGCTCGAGCAGGCTCTGGCGTCTGTTTCTACGCGCCTACTCGTCCTTGGGCGCCGGGTGCTTGCAGATCACACTCATGTAGATCATGCCAAGTACGGCCGCGGTGACAGAGCCGGCGAGAATAGCGGCCTTGGCAGCCAGAACCTCAAACTGGGCCGTCGGGAAGGCGAGGCCGCTGATGAGAATCGACATGGTAAAGCCGATACCGCCCAGAATGCCCACGCCGGCAATCATATGCCAGTTGACATTGTGCGGCAGCTCGCAGGCCTTGAGCTTGACCAAGGCGAACGTCATGCCAAAGATACCGATCGGCTTACCCAGCAGCATGCCAAAGTACACGCCGAGCGTCACCGGGTCGGTGAGCAGCGTGCTCATGTCCACGCCCACTAGGCGAACCTGTGCGTTGACGAACGCAAAGATCGGCAGGATCACAAAGTTGACCGGTGTGGAGATCAGACGCTCCATGCGGATGAGCGGCGGGGTCACGCGGTGCATGACGCGCTCGACCTTGGTGGTCGAGACGGTAAAGTCATGCTGGCCCAGGATGTGCGCCTCGTCGTCGTAGCGGTCATCGAGCAGCGGCAGGCACTCGCCCAACCAATCGGTGAGGCTATCGAGCTTGACGCCGCACTTGGCCGGGATGGTGAAGGCCAAGATGACGCCGGCAAGCGTAGCGTGCACGCCGCTCTTGAACATGCAGAACCACAGCAGCAGGCCCAGCACCGAATACGGGGCAAGGCGGTAGTGCTGCGTCTTGTTGAGCCACACGAGCGCGCACGTCACAAGCGCGGCGGCGCCCAACCAAAACGGATTGGGGCTCTGACCGTAGAAGATGGCGATGGCGGCGATGGAGATGAGGTCGTCGGCGATGGCGAGCGTCGAGAAGAACACACGCACGCCGTTGGGCACGCGATTGCCCAAAAGCGACAGCACGCCCAGCGCAAAGGCAATATCGGTTGCCATGGGAATGGCCCAGCCGTTGTGCGCGCCGGCATGGTTAAAGATCAGATAGATGCAGGCGGGAACGACGACGCCGCCCACGGCCGCCAGCATGGGAAGCATAGCCTGGCGCGGGTTTTTGAGCTCGCCGACCGTCATTTCATATTTGAGCTCAATGCCCACCAGCAAAAAGAAAATCGCCATGAGGAAGTCGTTGACGAAAAGCTCGACGGTGAGGCCAGCCGTCAAATGCCCCAGACCCACATACAGCGGGGTCTCCAAAAAGTGATGGATGGCCTCGTAGGCATCGGTATTAGCGCAAATGACGGCGGCGATGGCGGCGAAGACCATGACGGCGGCGGAAATCGTGCCGTTCTCGGCGATGCGCTCCCAGATGTCGTGACGTTCAAAGCGCTTGCGCTCGCGAACGTTGAACAGCTGCTCAGTTGCTGCCATGGGCGGCTCCTTTCACGGGATGGCTCCCGTCTTAAAAAAGCACGGCCCGCCCAAGTAGCGGCGCCGCGCTCTAACGTATTACGCTTGCATCTAGCCTACCCTGTACGACAAGCGCGCAAGCGTGGCCGAAAAGCGGAACCACAGGTTGAACATTATTTGCTCAACGGCACGGGCACGCCTGTCCAAGAGACGACGCGGCGCCGTGCACAAAAAACGACCGGAGCGCGGGGCTTCCGCGATCCGGTCGTGGCGTTTGGTCAACTAAACCTAGCAGGCGGCCATGATGGGGGCAGCGACCTGCTTCTTACGGGAGAGGACGCCCGGCATCCAGACGCCGTCGTGCTCGTCGGCAATGCCCAGGCCCTTCTGAGCAGCCTCGGTCTCGCCCTCGAGCAGGACCTGCGAGCCCTCCTCCATGATGTCAGTGATGCACAGGACGATGCCGTCGGCACCCTTCTCGGCGGCGTAGGCGCGCATGGCCTCGCGAATCTCGTCGATCATGCCGAGTGCGCGAGTCTTGTCGACAGTCTCGTACTGGCCGATGAGCAGCTTCTTGCCGGCAGGCTCGAACATCTTGATGTCGTTGCCGACCATCTCGGCTGCGGTGAAGGAGCCGGACGGGCGGGTGAGGAAGACCTCCATGCCAAACTTGACCGGGTCGACGCCCACCTGCTCGCCGAGCTTGGCGGCGACGGCGCGGTCGACATCGGTGGTAGTGGGGCTCTTGAGCATGAGCGTGTCGGTCATCATGGCCGAGAGCAGCAGCTTGGTCTGAACGTCGGAAAGCTCAACGCCGAGCACGCCGGCGAGCTTGGTGACGATGGTGCAGCTGGAGCCCCAGGGCAGGCAGATGTAGTGCAGCGGGCCGGCGGTCTCGAAGTCGCCGATGCGGTGGTGGTCGACGACGCCAAAGACCGTGGCGTCCTTAAGACCGGCGACGGACTGGGCAGACTCGTTGTGGTCGGTGAGGACGACGAGCTGACCGGCCTCGACGGACTCGATCACGCGGGGCTCGGCAATGCCGGCGTCGGCGAGCAGCTTGGCGGACTCGGCCGGAAGCTGACCAAGGGCGCAGGCCTCGTAGGTGTTGCCGGCATACTCAACCTGGTTGAGCAGCTGAGACAGGACGACGGCGCTCATGATGGCGTCGTTATCGGGGTTCTGGTGACCAAAGACAAGAACGTTTGCCATGGATATCCTCCACTTGATATGTGTGCTTGGACGTAGCTATGGTAGCACGCCGATGCCGAGCCTTCGCAGACGGAAGGGCCACGGCATATTTTGGGGCGCAGGCACGGGGGCCAAGGCTGTCCCTTTTGCACCATGTTGGTGCAATGTAACCTGTCCCCCTTGCACCAGCTATTTGCCGGCGGCGCGCAGGGCTACGTAGGCGGCACCGATAATGCCGGCGTCGTTTCCGAGCGAAGCGACCTTAATGGGCGTCTCGCGCGAGGCGGAAAGCGCGTACTGCTTAAAGTGCTCGCGAACCTTGTCGAGGTAGACATCGGCCGAGGCGGAGGCGCCGCCGCCGATGAGGAACATCTCGGGATCAACCACGTTGGCAATAAGCGCCAGTGCGCGGCCGAGATAGTCGGCCATGGTATCGGCCGCGGCCAGCGCGAGCTTGTCGCCCTCGCGACAAGCCTGGAACACGTCCTTGGAATCGGAGGGGCCGGTCAGCTCGATGGGCTCGACGCCCGCCTTCTTGCACTCGGCAAGGTAGTTGCTCACCACGCCGGTGGCGCTGGAATACTGCTCCAGGTGGCCATGGCCGCCGCAGCCGCAGGTGCGCTCCTCGGCCGGGTTCAGGCACATGTGGCCAATCTCGCCGCCAGCACCCATAACGCCCGATACCACGTCGCCGTTAACGATAACGCCGCCGCCCACGCCGGTACCGATGGTGACCATCACCACGTTCTGCACGCCCTTGGCAGAACCGAGCCAGGCCTCGCCCATAGCAGCGGCGTTAGCGTCGTTCTCGTACTTAACGACCGCGTCGGGGCAGTGCTCCTGGATGGCGATCTTGAGCTCGGGCAGGTTGATGGCGATGTTCGCCTTAACCTTGGCATCGCCCGATGCCGGGATGGGGCACGGAACGGCCAGGCCAATGCCCGACACAAAGGCACGCGGAATCTGGGCCTTGGCGACCACCTGGTCGATAGCCTCGGTCACCGCGGCAAAGCCCGCAGCGTCAACGATGGGAGGCGTGGGCACGCTGGCCTTGGCAAGCAGGTTTCCGTCCTCATCGAACAGACCCTCCTTGACCGAGGTGCCGCCGACGTCGATGCCGATGTAATACTGCTTAGGTTCCATGGGAGCCCGCCTTTCTCGTTTAAACATTGCCTGTATGGTACCGCTCCCAAGGCAAAAACCTACCAAAAAGGACAGGTTTGTTTTGGCAGGTTTTATCTGGGGAAGCGCAGAGTACGAGATTCGGTTCGCTGGGTGTTATATCGGTTCGGCCCCGTCCTCGGACCGATCATTTCTCAACACGACACTACTCAGATGTTTATCATTTAAAACGCTCTAATATTACAAGCGGGGCGACTTTTAATTTTATCTTTCTCGAACTTTTCAATAACTCAATAGAGATACTTAGGTGTTGACTATACTTTCTTTTATTCTCAATCAAGTTGGAAAGGAGGTTCCTTGATTCCCAAATACGAGGCGATAGCTGCAGATATTCGTCGAAGTATTGAGGGTGGCGCTCTTAAACCGGGCGACAAGCTTCCCACCGTCGTTGAGTTCTGCGAGCTCTATAACGTTTCCAAAATCACCGTCAAACGAGCTATTGAACAAATCACCGAGGAAGGCCTTATTACCAGCCGGCGCGGATCGGGCACCTACGTCAAGGACACGGCGGGGCTTCCCGGCCAGGTGTTTTTTCAAGGCAAAAACGACCGTGCCCAAGGCTTTTCGTACGAGCATCGCGGGGAGAAAGTGACCTCGGTGGTCTACGATTTCTCGATCGTCAATCCACCGGCAGAGGTTGCGACCCAGCTGGGAATGGCCGAGGATGACTTTGTCTATCACGTCGTGCGCGTGCGTCAGGCCGATGAGAAGCCCATCGTTATCGAGTACACCTACATGCCCCTCGAGCTGATTCCAGGCCTTAAAAAGAAGGACCTGTACGGATCGGTCTACCGCTTCATCCGCGAGCAATGTGGGCTGAAGATTTCGAGCTTCCACCGTACCATTCGCGCCGTGGCAGCAACCGAGGAAGAAGCCGAGCGTCTGGACACCAAACTTGGCTCTCCCCTGCTCGAGCTCACCCAGATTGGCTTTTTGGACAGCGGCGCCGCCTTTGAGTATTCGATCTCGCGCAACGTTGGCGATCGCTTTGAGTTGCACAACGTAACGTTGGCATAGGTTTTTGTAGTCACGCGGGCGCTCGTTTTGAGCCGTCTTACGCGGCACCCGCACAACCTTATGGGAGTATGCACATGTCCGATTTGATTAAACTCACGCCGATCTTCCACGAGAAGATCTGGGGCGGCCGCCAGTTGGAGACCGTGTTTGGCTACGACATTCCCGAGGGTCCCATCGGTGAGTGCTGGGCCATCTCGGCCCATCCCAACGGCGACTGCCAGATTGCGGAGGGACCGTACGCCGGCCACACGCTGTCGTGGCTGTGGGCCGAGCACCGCGAGCTCTTTGGCAACTGCGAGGGCAAGGAGTTCCCGCTGCTCATCAAGATTCTGGACGCCAAGGACGACCTTTCGATCCAGATTCATCCCAACGACGAGTACGCCGCCAAGCACGAGAACGGCAGCCTGGGCAAAACCGAGTGCTGGTATGTGCTGGACTGCGAACCCGGTGCCACGATTATCGTCGGCCAGCGCGCACACGACCGCGCCGAGGCTGCACAGATGATCGAGGAGGGCCGTTGGGACGACATGCTCAACGTGCTGCCGATTCACAAGGGAGACTTTTTCCAGATCGACTCCGGCACCGTTCACGCCATCAAGACCGGCACGCTGATTCTGGAGACGCAGCAGTCGAGCGACGTGACATATCGCCTGTACGACTACGACCGCCCCGGCACCGACGGAAAGCTGCGCCCGCTGCACATTAAGCAGAGCCTCGACTGCATCGACTTTGATGTTCAGGCTCCGACCGACGGCACGGTGAACGCGCCTGAGGTCGACGGTGTGACCGAGCTCGAGTCCAACCCCTGCTACACCGTCGATCGCGTGCGCGTCGACGGCAGCAAGACCTTGGAGCAGCGCTGGCCCTTCATGTGCCTGTCGGTCATCGACGGCGAAGGCACCGTCTGCGGCGACCCCGTCCACAAGGGAAGCCATCTGCTGGCCCCCAGCACCGTCAGCTCCATCGACCTCGAAGGCAAGATGGAACTGATCATCAGCCACCTCTAGTTCGCACCAACAACCCAAACGCAACAAGGGGCTCCCCCGTCCACCAACGGAGGAGCCCCTACTCGTATCTACATATCAGCCCACCCGGTTCTCCAAATCAAAAAGCGGACGAGCGGAGCGGCGTTCGCAAGCAACGTTACCCAAGGACCTGGGCGGGCGTATGGGACAACATCGATCGCGAGTTCCGCACGCAAAGGAGAGCACTTAATGTGCTCTCCGTCTTGCGCAGGACTGCCCGAGCAGGCGATGTTGCCCCATACGCCCGCCCAGGTCCGCCGGGATCACGACAGCTTGACGATCGGTGCAAAACCTTTCATTAGCTTTTTGGTCTGGCCGGTCTTTTCGAATTGAACCTCGATCATGTCTCCGGCGACCGAGATCACGGTACCCGTACCAAAGGTCTTGTGGCTCACGGTATCGCCCGCGGCAAAGTCCTGCGATGCGCTGGCGCGATCGACCTTGCGTTCCACCGTTGGCGACACCTTAGATGACGGCTTTTTGGCTCGCGGCGCGCCCGAGCCAAAAGTCGAGGCAACACGGCCGGCGTCGGGCGAGACCCCACGATGGCGCTCGGTCCCGTAGCTGCTGCCGCCAAAGAAATCGTCGAAGCTCGATCCACCACGTGAACCAGAACCGCCGGTCGAGCGCGTATGCGAACCAAACACCTTGCCGCCGTACATATCCGAGCCCATGCCCGAACCAAAGGTGCCGCGACGGTCGCCGCGCTTCTCCCAGCCCGTGCCCTCAAAACCGGCAGAACCGATACCGCTAAACTCGATATCCTCAAACGGAATCTCGTTGAGGAAGCGCGAGCGCGGGTTGGCAGAAGTCGAGCCGTAGGTGCGACGCGTGGCCGCATAGGTCAAGAACAGGCGCTTACGGGCGCGCGTGATGGCAACGTAGGCCAGGCGACGCTCCTCCTCGAGCTTGCCCGGGTCATCGCTGCCGCCAAAGTCGTGTACGTGCGGGAAGATGCCCTCCTCCATGCCGGCCACGAACACCGCCGGGAACTCCAGGCCCTTGGCGGAGTGGATGGTCATCATGGTAATGGCATGCGTCTCGCCGGCCAGGGAATCCAAGTCGGAGCGCAGGGCCAGCCACTCCATGAGTGCCGGCAGCGCCTTACAGGTGAGCGGACCGTAGGTGCGCTCGATCTCGTCGGCATGCACGGCACCCGCCGGCATCTCCGTCGGCGCGGCATACGCGTTGCCCGCGATGGCGGCGGCCAGGGCATCCTGCGGCGAGAGCGCCGGGGCGGTTAGGCTATCGAGCGGATTGGAACCTGCGGCATCGCGCGCGCCGACGAGCGCCTCAAACGAGGATGCCGGGGCAGATGGCCCCGGTTCGGGCGCGGGCGCGCTCACCACGACGGACTCGGGCTCGGCGCCGGCAGGCACATCGGCAACACCGGCTGCGCGCAGCTCTTCCAAGCTCTCGAGCGTACCCTCGATGTCCTCGTGCGTCTCCTCAAATTCGGCAGCGACGCCCAGGAATTCCTGGATGTTCTCGGCGCGGCTCTCGGACTCCATGGTACCCTCGGCGCGGAAAGCCTGCAGCAGGCCCGTCTTATCGACGATCATCTCGACGACGTCCTTGAGTTCGCCGTCCATGCGGCGACCCTCGCGCACTAGCGAGACAAAGCTCGACAGGCCATTGCGCACCTTGGCGCTAAACATGCCCGTCTCGGCTGTTGCGATCTCGCAGGCTTGGAAGAACGAGCAGCGGTTGTCGCGCGCCAGTTGCTCGATCTTTTGGATCGAGGTGGAGCCGATGCCGCGGCGAGGTGTGTTGATGACGCGCTTGACGCTCATCTCGTCGGCCGGGTTCACAATCATCTTAAGATAGGCCATGACGTCGCGGATCTCGGCACGGTCGAAGAATCGCGTGCCACCCACGATCTTGTAGGGCACGCCTGCGCGCAGGAACATATCTTCGAGAATACGCGACTGAGCGTTGGTGCGGTAGAACACGGCGATGTCGTCGTAACTCGTGCCCTTGGAGTGCAGCTTCTCAATCTCGCCGGCAATCCAGCGGCCCTCGTCGCGCTCATCGCTTGCCTGGAAGGCCTGGATCTTCTCGCCATCGCCCTCGGCCGTAAACAGGCGCTTGTCCTTGCGCTGCGAGTTGTGACGCACCACGGCGTTGGCGGCGCTCAGGATATGGCCCGTGGAGCGGTAGTTCTGCTCCAGCTTAACGGTCTTGCAGTTTTTAAAGTCCTGCTCAAAGTCCAGGATGTTGGTGATGTCGGCGCCACGCCAGCTATAAATGGACTGGTCATCGTCGCCCACGACCATGAGGTTTTGGTACTTGGCGGCCAGCAGGTTGGCGATCTCGTACTGGACGTGGTTGGTGTCCTGATACTCGTCGACGCTAATGTAGCGGAAACGCTCTTGGTACTTGTCGAGCACCTCGGGGCGGGTGCGCAGCAGCTCGAGCGTGCGCACGAGCAGGTCGTCGAAGTCCATCGCGTTGGCGGCGCGCAGGCGGCGTTCCAGCTCCAGGTAGACCTGTGCGGCCTTTTTGTCGTTGGGGCTGTCGGCGGATTTGAGCATGTCCTCGGGGCCGATCATGGCGTTTTTGGCCGAGCTGATCTTGCTGCGGATCATGTTGATGGGGAACTGCTTTTGCTCGATACCGAGCGCCTGCATAATGTCGCGCACCATGCGCTTTGAGTCATCGTCATCGTAGATGGTGAACTGACCGGTGTATCCCAACAGGTCAGCGTCCTCGCGCAGTATGCGCACGCACATGGCATGGAAGGTGCACACCCACATGCCGCGGGTACCGCTGGGAATGAGTGCCGCCAGACGCTCACGCATCTCGGCCGCAGCCTTGTTGGTAAACGTGATGGCAAGGATCTGCCAGGGCTTAACGCCCAGGTCGCCGAGCATATGTGCGATGCGGAAGGTCAAGACGCGGGTCTTGCCCGAGCCGGCGCCGGCGAGCACCAGCAGCGGGCCCTCAGTGGTCAGGACCGCCTCGCGCTGAGCGGGATTAAGGCTGTCGATGTCGACGAGCGGCTTGGCGGGCTTGGGCGCCGGCGCGGGAGCGTCGTAGATGTCAAGCGGGACGAGCTCGGGCTCCGGCACTGCAGGGGCAACATATGCATCGAGCGGCACGGGTTCCGGCGCGGGCGGCACGGGCACCGCGGCGTTCTTTTCCCAGGGCAAGGGCTGGGTCATGGGCGACTCCTCATCTGACGGACGGCGCGCCTGCGGGCGGCGCCATAGTTTGAGCCGTACCAGTATACCGAGCCGCGCGGACACCGACGCAAATCACACCACGACTCCGTGCGCCACCGTCAGGCCCGCCCAGCGGATTTGGCGCAATGGGGTCAGGTTACTTTGCACCAATCTATTGGCAATCACGAAACCGCCGATGTCATGGCAGCAGCAGCGAGCGACGGTCAGGGCGAACAAATTGGCATGAAAGGGGGGCGGCATAGACCTTTTGGTCATGCCGCCCCCTTCGAATGACAAGTTGTCGCTCTGGCCGCCGCGCAGCGTCAACCAAGTTACAGGCCGAGCATAGGCTCCAGAACAAAGAAGTATGCGAGCACTACGATGCCCAGGATAATGCGGTAAACACCGAAGCACTTAAAGTCGTGACGGCGGACGAAGCCCATGAGCCACTTGATGGCGATGAGCGAAACCACAAAGGCCACAACGCAGCCCACACCCAAGATAGCGACCTCGTTGGCGCCGAACGTGCCGCCCTTGATGAAGTACTTGACCAGCTTGAGCGCACTCGCGCCAAACATGACAGGGATGGCCAGGAAGAACGTAAACTTGGACGCCACCGAACGCGTGCAGCCCAAAAGCAGGCCGCCGATGATGGTAGAACCGGAGCGAGACGTACCAGGCACCAGCGAAAGAACCTGGAAGCAGCCGATACCCAGTGCAGTCTTCCAGCTCAGGTCCTCGAGCGTGGCGATGGAGCCAAAGTCCAGATTCTCGTCATCGTCCTCATCCTCAGCGGTAGCCGCGGCGGGCGCTGCAAAGTGCGCACCGGCGGGACGTCCACCCGACACCACAGCACGCGAACCAAACGAACCGGCAACGGCCATTTCCTCTCGCTTGCTCGCGCGCCAGTTCTCGATCACGATAAACAGCACGCCGTACACAATGAGCGCCAGCGCCACGACGGGAGCGTTGTAGAAATGCTCCTCCATCCAGTCGTTGAGTGGCAGGCCGATTGCCGCGGCGGGAATGCAACCGAGCACAATCTTGCCCCACAGCACCCAGGTGTCGCGACGGCCCTCCTTGCCCTTGCTGGGCGAGAACGGATTGAGCTCATGGAAGAACAGCACACAGACGGCCAGAATGGCGCCGAGCTGAATCACGACCAGGAACATATTCCAGAACGTCTCGCTCACGTTCATCTTGACGAACTCGTCCACCAAGATCATGTGACCGGTCGACGAAACAGGCAGCCATTCGGTGATGCCCTCGACCAGGCCCATGAAGGCAGATTTTAGAAGCTCGATAATATCCAAAGGGACCCCCTCATTAGACACCCGCCGATATTGTTCTGCGGACGGTGCGGGCGATGTCCCATTATCAACCGTTCGAGCGCGTCTGCGCCTACCCTTACCAAAAAACTCGTCCGTTCACAGAATTGCGAGCGGTCAAACCGAAATCCTTGGGTATAACTGCAACAAGATAAAGTGTCCGGCGGCCAACGCGCCCGCGCCCGCCCGATGCACGAGCCCCGCGCCCGTGCGATAGACCAAGGAGGAAACCATGAACGAGGGCTACACCAAGGTATTTGTTTCACTCGATGGTACTGAGCAGCAGGATTTTGTGCTCGCACGCGCCATCAAGGTCGCCGCGAACAACGGCGCCAAGCTGATTATCGGCCACGTTATCGATTCCACGGCACTCGAGAGCGCCGGTTCCTATCCGGTCGATCTGGTCAACGGCCTAGAGGAGGCATTTAAGAACTCCATTGCCAAGCAGCTCGAGGAGGCCAAGGCCAATCCTGACATTCCCGAGGTCGAGGTCATGATTCGTGCTGGCCGTATTCGCGAGACGCTCAAGGACGAGATGCTCGACGTAGTCAAGCCCGACCTGGTGCTCTGCGGCGCACGCGGCCTGTCCTCGATCAAGTATGCGCTGCTGGGTTCGATTTCGACGTTCCTGCTGCGCAATACGGACTGCGACATTTTGGTCGTGAAGTAGGTTCCTTCCCGCCGGCGCAAGGCCTGCGGGGTTATCACGCCGACGTCCTCGCCGCTTCGCGGCTGCGGGATGTCGGCTTTGATAACCCCTCCCGGCCTTGCGCCTTCGTCACCGTACTTCAGCGAGTTATCTGAATAGAGGAATGGCGTGCCGCCCTGGTTGGGGCGGCACGTTTTGTTTGGGCTGCACGTTTTTGTTATGGGAGATTCATTTGAGCCCCATGGCTATGTTTACGTTCGGGAACATAGCCGTCCGCACCGCCATACGGGCTAACTACTCAAAGTATTGAAACTTGTTGGTTGAGAAGGCAAACGTGACGACGAAGCCTTCGCCGGAGTCGGATGCCGCGGTGACGTCGATGCCCATCTTGGAGCACAGGCGCGCCACCAGGTAGAGGCCGATGCCCGTTGCACGCTTGGTGGTGCGGCCGTTGTCGCCGGTAAAGCCCTTCTCGAACACGCGCGGTAGGTCTGCCGCACACACGCCGCAGCCGTTGTCCGCGACGGTAAGCTCGATGCGCTCGCTTGCCAGACCCTCGTCCAGCAACGCACCCGAAAACACAATCTTTGCGCCGTCCTCACGCGCATATTTAATGCTGTTCTGAATGAGCTGACCCAGAATAAACTCGAGCCACTTCTCGTCGGTAAAGACCTCAAAGTCGAGGTTCTCGCACACCGGAGCCACGTGCGCCGCGATGAGCTCACGCGCGTTGGCCTTAATGGCACCCGTCACCAAGGTCTTGAGGCTCCAACGACGGATCAGGTAATCGCGCTCCACAACCTCCGAGCGCGCATAGTAGAGCGCCTGGTCGATATAGCGCTCCACGCGGGCAAGTTCGCGTGCCAGGTCGTCCACGCGCGACAGGTCGTCTTCGCCGCTGTCTAGGTTTTCCAAAATCAGGTGAGCCGCCGCCAGGGGCAGCTTGGCCTCGTGGACCCAGCTCTCGATATAGTCGCGATAGTCATCGGTCTGACGCCGGCCTTCCGCCACTTCATCGCAAGCGGCTTTGCCCACCCGGCGCAAGACCTCGTATTCGAGCTCGCCCTCGGCATAGGTCGGGCATTGCACCATCTCCTGCGCCCATGCGGGACTCTCGAGCTCCTCGGCCGCACGCTCCAGCTGGCGCAGAAAACGACGACGGCGCGCGTACTCGATCACGATGCCGAGCATACCAAAGATAAAGGACACGCCGACCGCCACGACCACGATAGAGACGGGTGCGCCGGCGACCGTCAGCACAAAGCAGCTCAGCAGCACGCCGCACGTCCACACGGCGACGGGAAGCAGCGCATCTTTGAAGAATTTGGCGAACGACATAGCCGGCCCCTAGACCGAATAGCCTTGGCCGCGGTGCGTCGTCAAATACCCCTTGATGCCGATTTTTTCGAGCGTGGTGCGCAGGCGGTTGATGTTGACGGTCAGCGTATTGTCGTCCACGAAGGCGTCGGAGTCCCACAGGTCCTGCATGATGGCCGAGCGCGAGACGATCTTGCCCGCGCGGCTCAGAAGCAGCGAGAGGATACGCAGCTCGTTTTTGGTGAGCTCGGTGCTGGTGCCCGTTTGCGTGTTGGTGACCATGGAGCGTGCGAGGTCAAGCTCCAGTCCTTTGTGGACGAGCGTGCTGCGCTCGCCCGCCGCCGCGGTGCGACGCAGCAAGGCATTGATGCGCGCCACGAGCACACGGGCGCTATAGGGCTTGGGAACAAAGTCGTCCGCGCCGAGCGTCATGGCCATGACCTCGTCAATCTCGGTCGCGCGCGACGTGAGGACGATGATGGGAACCTCGGATTCGCGGCGAACCTCATGGCAGATATGCTGGCCGTCCTTGACGGGAAGCGTCAGGTCGAGCAGCACCAGGTCGGGCGCGGCGGCGAGAATATCGCGCGAAACATGCTCGAACGATTCGCAGGCCTCGACCTCAAAACCGGCACGGGCAAGGATGTCGGCAAGCTCGCGACGAATGGGCTCGTCATCCTCAACGATATAGATTAGCGCCATGGATTCCGCCCCCCTCTTGGTTGTCTTGCCCCATTATGACCGCGGATCCGCAGATACGCGCCTCACGCGGCACCAAAGTGACAGAACTGTTCGCGAGTGGCAGAGGCTTGCCTCTCGCTCGCGACGAGCACGGGAATTAAATGAGTTTTTAATCCCCGTCCCAGAAACATCATTTAGCGGCGGGCACGGAGCTTTTCGTAGCCTTCGGCGAAGAAGGCGACCGTGGCGGCGTCGGCCTCGGCGGCGTCGGCCTCGGTTGCGGGGACCACGCCGTGCTCGTCGCTCACCAGGAACAAGGCGCCCTTGAGCTGTGCGGGAATATCTACGCGCGTGACCGGGATGCCCTTGGTCTGGGCCAGCTGCTCAATGAGCGTCGCCGTGCCACACAGGCACTCGTCCGCCGGCGCCACAAAGGCAAGCTCGCCGTTATCGACGGCGGCGAGCAGCTCGGGCGCCACGCCGGTTTCGTCGGCCTCGGAGCGGGCCTCGGCGGAGCGGGCACGCAGCGCCTTGGCCGACGTATCGGCGAGCGGTTCGTACTCCCCCACCGTCATGGCGGCGTTGCCGTTAACGTCGATCACCAGCATGAGCACGCCGTCGTGCGCAGTGTAATCACCCTCGGCAAGCGACCACTCAACGTGCTGCTTGGCCCAGCTGAGCATGTTATGGGTAAGCGGCTCGCCCTGCACCAGGCGCTCGGACAGCGCGCGAATGTGGCGGTTGAGCATGGGCACCTTTTTATTGGACATGCGCCAACGGCAGACAAGCGCGGGCTTGTCGAGCGTAAACTTCTCGACCGCCTCCTGATTGGCGCAAAAGTCCTCGTACGCACGCTGATCCTCGGCATTGCCAAACAGCTCGGCATCATCAATCTGGGGCATGGTCATACCTTTCGTGTTAGTCATTCCGTCCTCTTATACCAAAAAGACGGCCCTCCAAACGGAGCAGCCGTCTTTTGCGGAGATTATTTTGTCCCAAGGCGGAACTTAGTGGCGGAAGTGGCGAGCGCCCGTAAACACCATAGCAATATTGTGCGCATTGCAGGCCTGGATGCTCTCATCGTCGCGCTTGGAGCCGCCGGGCTGGATGATGCAGGTCACACCATGCTCGGCAAGCACGTCGACGTTGTCGCGGAACGGGAAGAATGCGTCACTTGCGCAGGCAAAGCCGCCCTTCTCCACGCCCTCGCGCTCGCAGAAGTCCTCGGCGCGTTCGCAGGCAAGCAGTGCGGAGTCAACGCGGTTGGGCTGACCCGGGCCCATGCCAATGCCGGCCTTGCCCTTGGAGACCAGGATGGCGTTGGACTTAACGCCCTTGCAGACCTTCCAGGCAAACTCGAGCTCGGCCATCTCGGCGTCGGTGGGCTTGCGGTCGGTGGGGAACGTAAAGGTCGCGGGATCCTCGGTCACGTGGTCGACTTCCTGCACCAGCATGCCGCCGTCGATGGAGCGCAGCTCCACCTGGGCACCGTGGTCCACGCCACCGGTCGCCAACACGCGCAGGTTGGGGCGCTTGGCCATGCGCTCGAGCGCCTCGTCGGTGTAGCTCGGGGCGATGATAACCTCGACGAACTGCTTGTTCTGATCGGCAAAGTGCTCGACCAGCTCATAGGGAACCTCGCGGTTGCAGGCGATGATGCCGCCGAAGGCGCTCTTGGGATCGCAGGCGAAGGCGCGGTCGTAAGCAGACGTAATGTCCTCGGCAACGGCGGAGCCGCAGGGGTTCTGGTGCTTGAGAATCACGCAGGCCGGCTCGTCGAACTCGCGGACCAGGTTCCAAGCGGCGTCGGCATCCAGATAGTTGTTGTAGCTGAGCGGCTTGCCCTGGATCTGCTCGGAGCCAACGAGCGGGAACTGCGAGCTCGCGGTGTTCTCGCAGCCCTCGGCAAAGCGGTAGACCGTAGCCTTCTGCTGCGGGTTCTCGCCATAGCGCAGGTCGTCGACCTTCTCCAGCGAGATCTCGAGCTTGGCAGAGGTGTCCGCCACGTCGCTTGCCTGGGCGGCAAGCCAACGGGAGATAGCCGTGTCGTAGGCGGCGGTGGTCTGGTAGACCTTCACCTGCAGGCGACGACGGGTGGAAAGCGTGGTGCAGCCACCGGTCTCGTGCATCTCGGCCAGGACGGCATCATAGTCGGCCGGGTCGGAAATGACGGTAACGCTCGTGGCGTTCTTGGCAGCAGAGCGCAGCATGGAAGGACCGCCGATGTCAATGTGCTCGATGGCGTCCGCGAAGGTGACCTCGGGATTGGCGACGGTCTTCTCGAACTCGTACAGGTTGACGACGACCAGGTCGATCAGCTTAATGCCGTGCTGAGCGGCCTCCTGCATGTGCTGCTCGGAATCGCGGCGGGCCAGCAGCGCGCCGTGAACCTTGGGGTGCAGGGTCTTAACGCGGCCGTCCATCATCTCGGGGTAGCCCGTGAACTCCTCGATGGGGGTTACGGGAACGCCCGCGTCCTCGATGGCACGAGCCGTGCCGCCCGTAGAGATGATCTCGACGCCAAAGTCATCGACCAGCGTCCGTGCGAAATCGACGACGCCCGTCTTATCGGTAACCGAGATCAACGCGCGTGCGATCTTCACATCAGATCCCATGCAGTCCTCCTGTCTGGTACGCCGCCGTGCTCTGTGAGTCGGTGATACGTCGATCTGCAGCGCTCGCGCAGCGGCATTGAAAATACTGATTCAATGTAGCGCATCGAGCGCATCGATGCACCCCGCAACGGGCGCATGTGCAGAAAAAGTTTGCGAGCGGAGGGGATGGGCACGGCACCGGGCACGGTGAGTTCATGGAACACAGGGGCACCATAATTAGATGCCAATGGCGTGGTAGAACTGTGCTCGATATGCATCCGCAAAAGAAAGAGGCACCATGGTCTCGCGGGTTCTCTACCGACCGTTTGATACCGAAGACTTCGACGCCATCGCGCTGATTCTGCAGCAGCTTTGGCATAATAATTCGGATAACGATGAGTACAACCGCCTTGAAGCCGCGTGCGACCTCGCCTATTGCCTTTCGTCATCGACGTTTTCACAGGTTGCCGTAATCGACGGTCAGGCGCGTGGCATTTCGCTCGCGCGTGCGGGACAGAGCTCCGGCGCCACTATCAACGAGCATTGGATGGATACCGAACGCGCGCTGCTATCGCAGATGCGTGAGCTAGAGCCCGATGCCTGCGCCGAGTACCTCTCGTTTGTGCGCGCAACCATTCGAACCAACAACCGCCTGCTCGAGAGCAGCCCGTTGCCGCACGACAACGAGGTCACGCTGCTTGCCGTGGATTGCGATGTCCATGGCCTGGGCGTTGGCACGGTTCTGCTCGATGCCGCCGTCTCGCACCTGTCCTCGCTTGGAGCGACGAGGGCGCACCTGTACACCGACTCCAACTGCTCGTGGCAGTTCTACGAACTGCACGGCTTTAAGCGCACGGCCACGCACCGCGCCAACCGCGAAGAGCGCCGCCACGACATGCCGCGCGAAAGCTTCCTCTACGAACTCGACCTAACAGCCTAAACCTGGCAGCCATACCTAGTCATTTAGGAACGTTCCCAGTGACTAGTCGTTGGGGACAGTCTTCGTAGGTAGCGCATAAAAATGGGATGGATCCGTCGGCAGTCGCCGGAGAAGATCCATCCCAAAAATCAGAACTCGCTAGAACGTTCCGCCGCCGCCTCCGCCGACGCCGCCACCGCCGCCACCGGAAAAGCCGCCGCCGCTGCCGCCGCTCGAGCTATCGGAACTCGAAGCCAGCTCGCGGATGGTCTCGTGGTACACGTCGTTGAACGAATCGAGCGGAGACTCGTTGCCGTAGTGATGGTAATACCACCAGTAGCAGGGGTAGTTGTCGTAGAAATCGTCGCTGTTGCGCAGGTCCGCAGGCACGGCCTCGGCCAGCTGTCGCAGCACTTCTTTCGAAACGCCCAGGGCAACGCCCATCACCAGCAGCTTGTTCCACAAGATCAGGTCGCCGGGGACGGCCTCCTTCAGTCGCGTAAAGTCCTCGAGCCAATGCTTGAGCGCCTTGCAGCGAGCAGCCACCTCGGCGCCCTCCGGCGTGTAGCGACGGAAGGTGCAGCTCAGAACAAAGCCCGCGATCGTAACGGGGATCGAGATCATAGCGGCACCGACGTTGGCGTCCGCAAAGTCGGTATAAAACAGAGAGCCCAAAATGCCAAAGACAATGATGATGCCGAGAACCAGGCCGGCCACCATCGCGATAGTGCCGTCCGATGCGATAAACTCGCGCTCCTCCAGCTTGCCCTTAACTGTGCTCTGATAGTCCTCGAGCTTGTCGCCAACAGATGTGGTGCGCTCGCTAGCGTACTCCTCCAGTTCGCTAAACGTGCGCGAACGGACTCCGTCCTTATCGGGCTTAACGCCGGCGAAGAAGACCTTGAGCACATCGCGATCGATGCCGTCCTTCTTGGCAGCCTTCCAGGCCTCGTCGGTCACTGTGATGCGATACGTCTGCTCCTCTTTTTCGCGACGGAGCAGACCCTTCTTCTTGGTCTCGGTCGCTTCTTCCAGCTTGATCACGCGGTCGTCGGTCAGCTTCATCAGTGTGGCGATATATGCCTGATCGGGCACGTCGTTCCAGCTCATAAGAGCTGCAAGCACCGCGGGATGGTCGGCGGAGGGTACATCGCGGAAGTACTCGTCCTGGAAGAGCGGCTTGGGCTTGGGCCTGCGCAGCTTGAGCATCACGATCACACCGGTATAGGCAACCGCCACAACAACACACACCACGGCAATCGCGCTGGCAATCGCACGCGCGTGCTCACGGCGGGCGTTAGCTTCGTCGGCCCATTCCTTCTCTTCGCTCAGGATCGTTGACATGCGCTCTTCGACCGAGGCGGCAAGCTGCGGCACCCAGTCGCTGGGGAAGGCGATGCGTGCCTCAGCGAATTCGCCCTGATGCACGCAGGGAATGGTATAGGTGACCATGGGTTCGTCCGCATCGAGCGATACGTCGCCCGTCAGCGGGCCGTGGCCCCATGCGCGGAAGTTCTCACCCTTGACGGCCGCCGTCCCGGCAGCGGCATTTGCGAAGTACACTTCCATCTCGACATCGTCGGAATCCGCGGACCAGCCGTCGCCCACGAACTTCCAGTAGAGCTCGGCGGTATCGGCCCAGTTCATAACCGCACCGGTCATGGTGTAGCTCACGTAATAGATCGCGCTGTCGCCGCTCTCGTGGGGGCTGAAAACCTTGATCTTTACGCCGCCGTCGGACTGCTCAACCGTATAGACGCCAGAGTCGCCCTTGTTCGCGCTATCGACTTTGTTAAACGCGGTGTCCTCTTCCTCGACACTCTGCACATCGACGCCCGCCGTGCCGCCCTGCTGGTTGGCTCCCGTATTGATCTCCCAAAACACGCCGTTGATGTCGTCATCGAAATCAAACTGGCGCCCCTCGACAACGGTCAGCGATCCATCGGCTTCAACCGTGGCACCGATATAGGTTTGGGTCATGGAATACCCGTCGGCACGTGCAACGGCGGGCAACAGCAGCAGCGCGCACGCGACGAGCGCGCAAATGGAAGCAAATCGCGCAAACGGGCGGCGCTGCCGACAGGCATTGGCAACGGGGGCGTTCATAGGCACATCCTTTGTCTGTAAAACCAACATCGCCATTGTCCCACGTTTGCGGGCACACATGACGAACATCTAGGCGACCGGAGCGTCAAACGGGATGAAAGTCACGCCCGCACCCCGGTAGCTAGTCATTGGGGACGTTCTTAAATGACTAGTCATTAGGGACACCCTTGGCATGGCCTGCGCCGGCAATAGATACCACTTCATAGCTCCGTCACAGGTGTAGCGGCTTTGTGTTGCCGCGGCACGCGCTGATTGAGCCGCCAGCCGAGGGGCATAAAGCAGTTGAGCGAAAACGGTTTGCCCCTTTGCCGTTCGCTCGAGGATCATGTCCCCCTTTTCCGCGGAAACCCCGGCAGTTGCGAAGAGCTGCCGGGGTTTCTGTCGTTTGAGGGGTTGGGCTGGCGGGCGGCGATCGAGCTGTCGAGCCGGTGGTCCGGCACGCGCAACGCGCGGCCACGGCAACTTGCAGGCCACGGCAGCGTCTCCCCCACCGCACCCCGCGCTATACTCGTCCGCATGGATATCAACGCACGCAACATAGCAACACACGCCGCGGGCGCACCAGCAGCGGCCGCTCCCGTGCCCGTCGTGGGCCGCTTTGCCCCGTCGCCCTCGGGCCGTATGCACCTGGGCAACGTGTTCAGCTGCCTGTGCGCGTGGCTTTCGGCCCGCAGCCAGGGCGGCAGCATCGTGTTGCGCATCGAGGACCTGGACGATCGCTGTAAGCGCCCGGAACTTGCCGCTCAATTGATTGACGACCTGGCTTGGCTGGGGCTTGAGTGGGACGAAGGCCCCTACTACCAGCACGATCGTCTAGATCTGTACGAGAGCGCCTTGCACCAGCTACAAGACGCCGGCCTCACCTATCCCTGCTTTTGCACGCGCGCCGAGCTCCACGCTGCGAGCGCGCCGCACGCCAGCGACGGCACGCCCATATACCGCGGCGCCTGCCGAGGCCTTTCTCCCGAGGAGGTTGCCCGCCGCAGCATCCTGCGCGCTCCGGCCACGCGCCTGCGCGTGCCCACCGTCGACGACCTCGCCAGCGACGTGATCGAATTCGTGGACCGCACGTACGGAGCCCAATGCGAAGCACTCGCCACCGAATGCGGTGACTTTTTGGTGCGCCGCAGCGACGGCGTGTTTGCCTATCAGCTGGCCGTGGTGGTCGACGACGCTGCCATGGGCGTCACCGAGGTCGTGCGCGGATGCGATCTGCTGGGCTCCACACCCCGCCAAATCTACCTGCAGCATCTGCTGGGACTTCCCACGCCGCGCTACGCGCACATTCCACTGCTCATGTCGCCGGACGGCCGCCGCCTTTCCAAGCGCGACCGCGATCTGGACCTGGGCGAACTACGCGCCCGCTTTGGCACGCCCGAGGCACTGCTGGGATGGCTCGCCGGGCAAACGGGCATCGCACCGGACACCACGCCGCGCACCGCCGAGCAACTGGTCGAGCACTTTAGCTGGGACGTCATCCGCGCGCACCGCGAGAACATCACTGTAACGGTCGAGTAGCCAGCCGCCCGCCTCTACGCAACATCCCAGGGCTGGAGTTCGTCGCCCAAGCGAACGATGCAGTCGTAGAGCACGGTGTGGCGCTCGGCCGGGTTGGCGTCGCGATGAAAATGCCCGTAGTACCAGCGCTTGTAGTCCAGGCGGTCCTCCAGCTCGTCGAAAAACGTGGTGAGTCGATCGACATCGGGATAATTCCAGCCGGGCGCCGGATAGAGCGTGGGCGATAACATGCGCGTGGAGCAGGTATGGGTGATCACGTAGTCGACCTTCCAACCCACATTGTCGAGCTTTGTCCGCGCCTCCTCAAAGTTGCGCTCGTCCGGCAGCTCCTGCGGCCACCAGCTGGAATACGGAATGCGGTATTCCTTGTCCACGCTCGCGGCGCCGCCCATGGTAAAGATCGTTGAGCCGTCGAGTTCAAAAACCTCGCCGCGCGTCAGGCGCCGTATGGGCGAGGTGTCCGACAGGCGCTGCGTCAGCCCACCGTGCCACAACTCCATGGGTCGCTCCGCCCAGTGATCGAAACGCTCGTGATTGCCGTCGACAAACAGCACGATATAGGGGCGCGACTCCAGCCAGGCGATGTCGGCGCACTCCTCGGCAGAGAAATCCCACGGAAAGCCAAAGTCGCCGGCGACGATGAGATAGTCGTCGCTCGTCAGACTATCCCCAAGCTCCCAGTCGCGAAGCTTTTGCATGTCGGCACCGCCGTGAATATCGCCCGTCACATAGACCGTCATCGGATCACCACTTCCCTCTTGTAAGCTTCGAGCTCGTGCTCGATCTGTTCGTCGCCCGTAGCATTGACCCACCGCGGCCACTTAACGCAGCACACCGGATCGTCTACCTGTGCAAACCACGTCTTAAATTCCTCCAAGCTCACCGGCGCGTAGTCGTTGGCGTCAACACCCACGTCATAGCGCAGGAGCCCCTGCCTGCGGTTAAACTCGTTGTACGCACCACCGCAGCTGTGGATATGTCCGTGAAGATGCCGGCCGCCGTGCGACATACCCTGCCAGTCGACCATGGGATAGTGACTCAGCACGATTTTCTGCCGATTGATTTTGAGAACGCAAATGGGCGGCTCAACGATAAAAGCGCCCGCTACCGCAGGCTGCGTCCAGTCTTTGTCGTGGTTGCCGGGGAGCAGATGAACGCGCTTGCAGGCAATCCTTTTGCGCAGATCGTAGGCATCTTGGACCGTCATTTTAAAGCTAAAGTCGCCCAAGATGTAGAGCTCGTCATCCACAGCAACCTTGCTATTAATGCTGGCGACCATGGCATCGTTCATCTGCGCAACAGTCGACCAGGGCCTATCGCAAAGTCGTAGCATGCTCTCGTGCCCAAAGTGCGTATCGCTGGTAAACCAGATCACGGGGACCTCCTGTTGCTGCGGGGTATCCATCCCTTAGGGCTTACCCCTCGTTCTTCCATCCAAACGGGTCGAGCACCCAAAAGATCAAATCGAGCGCGCCACCGGTCATCATGGCGCCGGCAAGGGCCATGCAAACGTGCAGGGAACTGGCACTTCGGAGCACGTCGAATGGCCCCAGAACAGCCAACAGCGCGACCGCTGCACCGGCTACGCACAGCGCAAGGCACGGCCCCGCGTCCTTGGCGCACTTCTTTGCGAGATGCTTGGTGTTATCGCTCATTGGTATCGAACTCCTTAGAGGATTGTTGTTCAGACTCTTGCCGCCGCGACAGGGTGAGCGGCAGGTTAAGTGTCACATGTCGTGCGGACACGTGCGGACACCGCCGAGTTACCCTACATTTTTAAGATTTTGATATGTTGTTGGGCAACTACTCAGAAGGGAGGCATCGTGTCCGTCTTAGAAGATGTCCTGGAAGAGGAATACGCACGTTCGAGGCGCCTCCTCAACCTCATGGAGCAGGAGATTTGCCTCCTTCCAAAGGGCAGCATCCGCATGCGAAACATAAAGGGCCACGAATACTGTTATCTCAACTATCGAGTTGGCGACAAGGTCAAAAGTGACTATGTCCCTGCTAAAGAGGTTGATGAGCTGCGAGCCAAAATCGAACGCCGAAGGGCTCTTGCGGCCGCCATCAGAGAACAGAAGCAATCTCAAAAGCAAATCATACGTGCGTTGGGGAGGGTGCCGAATGTTGACTGAGCAGCAACGAGCCTTCTTAAAAGTACTCGACCTAGTCGAGGAAGCAGGGTGCATCGACCACGTTATCCTCATCGGGTCCTGGGCGGAATTTGCCTACAGGCAGGCAATTTCGCTGCCAAAGTGTCCATAAACCCACAGAACACCCTAAGCTCAAAGCCTACCCATCAAGAAGTCGACTGCAGAGACGATTTTAATGCCGTCGATGTCGGTCGGATGGCTCCCCCGGCGAACGATAATGATCTTCTCATAACCACCGGTGATCTTCTCGAGCGACCTGAGCTCAAATGGACGCAGCTCGCGCTTGCGCGTCGCCTCCTCGTCAGTCGACTCTGTAACTTGGATGTCACGAAAGGCAATCAGCTTCTCGAGATATCTCGATTTTCAAGAACCGTCCAGCCGTTCATCACTCGCCCCAATTTGCAAGTTTTTCTCATGGGATGATAAGAACTTGCGATTCTTGCAAGTTTTTCTCACGTTATGGCACGATCTTGCATGCTCACCGCGGTCCATTTGCAGCCGGATTCTAATGAGGCAGCAGCCAGCAGCAGGCAACGTAATTGACGGCACAGACCGGCTCTTCGTAGTCACCCCTCCAGAGGCGCCAGACGAACTGTCGTGAAGCATCTCGTTTACAAAAGGAGAGTCGGAGAGTTCAAGAACGCAAGGCTAGTCTCTTTGGTAAAGATGGGGATGTTGGTAAGCGGGCGAATAAGAGACTGCTTAAGCATCGGAAAATGTAGGGTGAGTTATTTCATAAAACATGGCAGCCGTATGGCGAAGTGGGAATCCTAAAGGGAGGCGCGACAAGGCACGACTCAAATGTCGCAACTGCGAATGCGGGCGCACTAACACGCTCGCGGCGGAATAGATATCGACGATGAAGGCCAACGCCGGCGCGCACTCCAGCACCTCGCCAACATAGAACAAAACCAAGTTCGAGCTCACTCACTTCAGCAGAGCGACGGCAAGGTGGCCTATTTTATTAATGCAACTCGATCAAATAATCAATGCCCAAAAGAAGTAGAACCTCAGTATAGAATTGCCTACCGACGTTCTTTCTCGACCAACAGTTGACAAAACTCGCCGACATCCATCAGCCAGTTTTGCTGTTCAGTGGTATATGAGCCAAATACAGGACGAGGCACAACCAGTTGAAGATTATGTTCACGCATCGAGTCTGTATATTCGGTGCTCACCGCCACATCGAGCGTGATTAAATGCTTATTCTCAATTCTATTCGCCTCTTCCAATACTTGACGCCAGCGTTCTTTTACAGTCGTCTTTGCACCAAGCATAGTCAGTTTTTCGACAGGATATAGCGGATTTTTATAGGCATCAATCGACGGCATAATGAAATCCGGCCTTGATTTGCCCTCAGTATACGGCTGAGCAGAATAGCTTATGCCCCATCCCTTAAACAAGTACTCAAGCTGATGCTCGAACGCAGTCCCCGCACGCGATTTCCTTCGCTGGAAAGCCGACATCGTAGTCCGCAACACGCCATCAACATCAAGGTCGTTCCCTAAATAGGGAGCCAAATCACGCTCAAGGAGATGCCTCTCGAAGACCTTAAAAAGAACTTCTTCTCGCTCATAACAATCAAGAAGGCACTTATCGGGTTCGTTTATCCAATCAAGCTCACCCAAAGTCAAAATTGAATACCTCGTAAATTCAATCCCTTTGGGGAAAGAGTCTCCGAACTTTTCGACCATTTCGTCCAAATACGCAACAGCCGATGTGGGAAGCGAAACCTCGATGCCGATCGCTTCAAGAATAGACGCGGCGATTGCATCTATGCGCCTATCATCCGCAGTTGATCGCGAAAAGCCGCTATCTTCAACATCGTTCAAGCCGAAAAGCCATCTCAACTGGCACTCAGCATTTGACCCCTGTCTAGCAAATACGATCAAAAGGCCATGCTCGTCTGAAGGCGCAATGACCATCAGATCGCCTACCCTTGAGGCTCGTATCGCTTCGCTATCGTTGTAATAGAGCCTGTATTCCGTCCTAGTCGGATGCTTCCTGCGCGCGTCGTACCAAGTCGTAAACCCGTGATCAAACAAAGGGTCTGCATCGTCGCAAAGAAATACGAAGGTCGTCGGTATATTTCTTATATCATCGTCGCCAAACAGGGAACGGAGCTCCGCAGTTCCGTTGAATTCATGCTGGTTGCTGCGTTTTCTATCAATATCAACAGCAACGAGTTTCTTCGCAACCGCGCCGTCAAAATAGCTACTCAGAACTCCGTAGTCCATCGAAATACGCTCCCATCATCAGCTTGGCCACTGCTCGCACAGCCGGTACGGTGACAGAATTACCAAATTGATGATATGCCTGCGTATCCGAAACCGGAATAATGAATTGATCGGGGAACCCTTGAAGTCGGGCGCATTCACGCGGAGTCAGCTTGCGAGGGTTCTTCCCCTCGCCACGTGAAACAAGAATCTCACTTCCGTCCTTGTGATAGCGTGCTGAAAGCGTCCTTGTCGTGTCATTGGGGCCAACCGTGCTATAGCCAAAGCCATTGCCTGCCGCCTGATGCTTTTCCTTATATGCACGCAAATAAGCCCACAGTTTGTCGGAAAGAACGTATCGATCATCAGGAGCATCTTCAAGAATCTCCCCGACGGTGTGCCCACCGCCCCCAAGCTCTAGTTGGTCCCAATCAAAATTAGTTTTTTTCTTAAAGCCAACAATGTAAATGCGCTCACGATGCTGGCAAGTCCAATTCTTACTATCAAGAACCTTGTAGTGCACATCGTAACCAAGCTCGTCCTTAAGGGTCTGCATAATAATCCTGAAGGTCTTGCCGCGATCGTGACTCGTTAGGTTTTTAACGTTTTCCAGCAGGAAAGCATCAGGTTTTTTGTCGCGAATAATACGAGCTACTTCGAAAAATAATGTCCCCTGCGTCTTGTCTTCAAAGCCAGTAGCACGTCCCATCGATTTTTTCTTTGAGACACCCGCGAGCGAGAACGGCTGACATGGGAAGCCCGCTAACAAAACGTTAAATTTAGGGATATCCTCCGAACGAACATTGTGAATATCTCCAGCAGGCTGGTCACCGTAATTCATGCGATACGTCTTCTGCGCATATTTATCCCACTCACAAGAAAAAACGCATTCGCCGCCAAGCTCTTGAAACGGCAAGCGAATTCCACCGATGCCGGCAAATAGGTCAATGTAAGTAAAGGGAGCGTCCTTTCGATCACCCTGTGCAAATGGCGCTTGATAACCCAAAGATCGTATAAAAGCGAGTTCCGTAGCAGAAGGACTGGTCTCACCAGTCTCCCA
Organism: Collinsella aerofaciens; assembly: GCF_040910185.1. Classification (GTDB taxonomy): domain Bacteria; phylum Actinomycetota; class Coriobacteriia; order Coriobacteriales; family Coriobacteriaceae; genus Collinsella; species Collinsella aerofaciens_BF. Next base: position 43,000 of record NZ_JBDGBA010000019.1, read on the forward strand.
ACGCCGGACAGTTCTATCGCCATTGGGCCCCATCCCAAGAGCAGCGGCGAACTCCTTCTGAGTAAGCGCGAGCTCCTTACGTTTGGAGGTTATCTCTTCCTTTACGTCTTTCATGCTATCCAATCGGAACAAACTACGGACGAACTGTCCGCTAATTGACACAGCGACATCAAGCTTAAATGCGAATCGCACCGGTTGCAATACTTCGATGCAGGCCTTCAATAGTCACTTAGATTAAAGAACCGTGCGGACAAACAATTGTCTCGACTTGCAGTTAGCCAACATCAGGCCTGCGCACTCAGGTACAACCCAGCGCAACCAGCAATGGCGTCATCAGTTCACGTCGTTTGGCAGTTTTAGAGTTCTCCTTTATAAGATCCTTCAGCCGTTGCGCATCGAGCCCACGTCCAAGCGCGTCGTGATAGGCATCGATAATTAATGAGGGGTCCTCGCAATCGAGGCAAAGATCGACAAGCGTGCGCTCGGGTTTAGTTACCGGCAGGCCGTCGAACCAAACGATGTCCTGCTCAGCGATCTCGCGCTTTGCAAAAGAAAGGGATTCGTTTCTTGTATTGATGCGCATGGGCGCGGTCATCCTGTAGGGGGACAGATAGAAATCGCCCATTTGCTGCAGGTTCGCCGCAGTCGTACCGCTCACGGCGATGCCATCCCACTGGCGTTTTCTCTCCCACGCGCAAAGGGAGGGATTGGTGAGCTTCCAAAAAGCGTTGAGCTCGTCGGTGTCTCGGCGCTGCGTTCCAGACATCCGGTAGGCGCCGTGGCATATCCGTTCAAGACGCCCCGCACGACATGAATGTGCCAGTGCGTCTCGAGAGATATCCATGCGAGCCGCCTGGGCTGTGGTAAACACGCCCTCACTCTCGGAAAGCTCGCTTATCGCCGCTATGTTGCTAAAGTACTTCATGTTGCAATTGTAGGATATATTCATACTTTTGCAACGTGATTTTGATCTTATATGATCGGTGTGCTTGCTTGTCCCATTTCTGCCGCCACTTTACTACCGGCTCGCCATCCCCTGCTATCGAGGTCTAATACTTTTCCCACCGCCACCCAAAAACTCATCCAACGTTAATCTTGGCTCAAGAATCGCTTAATCTATAACCTGCACTATAGAGTTCGACCAAGGGCGGGGCGGCGCCGCGCAACGCAGACCGCCGAACGCAACGCTCGCGCCCGGGCAAATCGCCCGGCGTCGCGCCCATCGAACGAAAGGACAGGTCATGGACGACCTCGAAAAAGTTGAAACCATCCGCACCAAGTGCAACGTGAGCTACACCGATGCCAAGGCCGCGCTCGACGCCGCCGACGGCAACGTTTTGGACGCCATCATTTGGCTCGAGTCGCAGGGCAAGACGCAGACCACGTCGGCGCACGCCGCCACCGAGTCCGTGCCGGTCGATGAGCCCTCGGCCGAGATGGTCGCCGCGCAGGCAGCCTACGAGAAGTCGAGCGAAAAGACCGACTTCTCCAAGAAGATGGACAGCGTGTGGGAGTACCTCAAAAAGCTCTTTCGCCTGAGCCTGGACACCAAGTTTATCGCCACGCGCCGCGATGCGATCATCCTCAACATCCCCATCCTGATCCCCATCATCGCCCTGTTTGCCTGGGGCGCTACGATTTGGCTGATGCTGATTGGCCTGTTCTTTGGCATGCGCTACCGCATCGACAGCGACGGCGACGTGCCCGGCAGCATCAACAACCTTATGAATCACGCCGCCGATGCCGCGGACGACATCAAGCAAAATCTGAACGACGACAAGTAATCGCAGACGGGGGCACGCATGGCACGGATCCTAATCGTAGAGGACGAGGAGAAAATCGCCCGCTTTGTGACGCTCGAGCTGGAGCACGAGGGCTACCAAGTGGAACACGCCGCCGATGGCCGCACCGCCGTGGACCTGGCGCTGGAGCGCAACTACGATTTGATTCTGCTCGATGTGCTGTTGCCGCAGCTCAACGGCATGGAGGTCCTGCGGCGCGTCCGCAAGCACAAGGATGTGCCGGTGATAATGGTCACCGCGCGCGATGCCGTGATGGACAAGGTGGCCGGGCTCGATGCCGGCGCCGACGATTACCTGACCAAGCCGTTTGCGATTGAGGAGCTGTTCGCACGGATCCGCGTGGCGTTGAAGCGCTCGGAGGCCGTGCGGGCGGCTTCGGGCGTTGGCGGCATCGGGACGGGCGCGGCAGGCGGCACGGGTGTCGGCGCCACTGCGATGCCCCCGGTCAGTGACTCGACCCAGGTTTCCGCCTCGCTCTCCCCCGCCGCGCTCACCGTGGGTTCGGTTGCGCTCGACCCCGACCGCCGCGAAGTCACGGTCGGCGGCTCGCCCATTGCGCTCACGGCCCGCGAGTTCGATGTCCTCGCCCTGCTTATGGCGCATGCCGAGACCGTGCTCACGCGCGAACGCATCGCGCACGAAGCGCTGGGCTACGAATACATGGGCGACACCAACAACGTCGACGTGCACATCGCGCATCTACGCGCCAAGATCGAGGACGCCGGCGGCGCCCGCATCATCCAGACCGTGCGCGGGGTGGGCTATGTCTGCCGCGCGTAACGCCGAGGCCAAACGCGTCACCTCCATCGCCCGCGCCATCAACTGGAGCTATATGTGGCGCCGCCTGATGAGCTACGTTTGGCTCGACCTGCTGCTAGTAGTGATTGTGGCGGCGATCCTTGTCTATGGATACAACCAGACGCTGCCCAACGGCGCGTTTACCGCAGGATGGATCCCCGGCGCCACCGTTCGCGGCATGTCGCTGAAGCCCGCGCGCGGCTGGGACCTGACAACGCTCACCTATACCGTCGAGCTTGCGCGTACCACCAAGACCTTCCCCCTCGCGCAGGACCTCATCGCACTTTGGCCCCTCTATATCGTTGTTGTAGGTTGGCAGGTCATCAGCATGCTCGATATGCTCGGCGGCGCTCGCCGTGTGCGCCGCACCATGGCGCCGCTCAACGACCTGGCCCTGCGCGTGGACGAGCTCGGCCGCATGCAGCTCTCCGGCGGCAAGATGGAAACGCTGGAGCAAGCCATCGAGCGCGCGAGCGTCGACTCGCCGAGCGTCACCACCGGCGACGCCGACCTGGCAAGCATCGAGGTCGCACTCAACCGCCTGCTGCGCCAGATGCAAGAGGCCAAGCTGCAGCAGATGCGCTTTGTCAACGACGCGAGCCACGAGCTGCGCACGCCCATCGCGGTGATTCAGGGCTACGTGAACATGCTCGACCGCTGGGGTAAGGACGACCCGGACGTGCTGGCGGAATCCATCGCGTCCCTTAAAGCCGAAAGCGAGCACATGCAAGAGCTTGTGGAGCAGCTGCTGTTTTTGGCGCGCGGCGATGCCGGGCGCACGGTCCTACGGC
>NZ_JBDGBA010000020.1:0-19477 GCF_040910185.1 Collinsella aerofaciens
ACGAACCTGTGCGACGCCACCTCGGCGCTCACCGTCGAGGGCGACCTGCCCAGCTCCCTCGCGATCTCCCTGCACGATGCCCTGCGCTCCAGCATCCTCTGGACCGTGTCCCGCTCGTGCCTCGTGAGCCTTCCGTAGGACCTCGGGACCGCCCTCGCGGAGCCCCTTTTCTTCTTTCCGGACATACCGTCCTCCGATCTCCCGGGGCCGGCCGATCCGGCCCTCAGGGTATCGGGTTCCCACATTCATCCGCACATGTGCGGATGAATGTGGGAGGTGTTCGGATAAAGTCGACAATCAAGGGTATTATTGCGATTCCATTTGAGCCCTTGGAGCTTGTTGAAATGGGATCGGGATTCGCATAAGATTGAAGCAGATGGCACCCGTTGCAGCGGGTTGGCCAACTCCGAAACACGTTTATGGCGTGAGAAGTGGCCGTCTTCGCATTACGCGGGGGCGGCTATTTTTTTTTGAGTGTAAGATTAGACAATTAGACAAACATCTAAATATCGAGTATAGTGTGCGCGTCATGAGAGATGATGAGAGGAGGTCCTATGCCGGGAGAGGGTTTTAAGGCGCTTGCCGATCCTACGCGGCGGCGCATTTTGGAACTACTGCACGAGGGCAATTGTACGGCCGGAGAGCTTGCCGAGCATTTTGACATCAGTAAGCCGTCACTGAGCCATCACTTGGCGACGCTCAAAAACGCCGGGTTGGTGACCGATGAGCGCCATGGCCAAAACATCGTATACAGCTTAAACACCACCGTCATGCAGGATTTAATTGGCTGGTTTATGGGCTTTACAAACACGGAAGGTGATAAGGATGAATAACGAAAACAAGGGCATTCACCCCACGGGGGTATCGTCGCGCGTGTGGATTGCGCTGGTCGCTCTGTGCGTCGCCAATGTCGTAGCGCACCTCATGGTGATGCCGAGCTTGCCGGCGCAGATTCCCACGCACTGGGGCGCGAACGGCGCCGTCGACGGTTGGGGTCCTAGCTGGATGGCCTCCGCGCTCGGCGTGCTGCCTCTGGCGCTTCTCGCAATGTTCTGCGTGGTGCCGCGCATCGACCCCAAAGGTGAGGCATATCGAACCTCGGGCAAGTTCTACCAGGGCTTCGTAATCGCCTTCACCTTGTTCATGTGCGCGATAAGCTGGCTGGGAGAGCTTACGGTCTGGGGCGTGGTGCCGGCGGTCGGTTCGGTTAACGTGCTGATTTCCGGTGTTGTCGGTTTGCTGTTCATCGGCGTAGGCAACTACTTGCCGCGTGTGAAGCAGAACTATACGCTCGGTATCAAGACACCTTGGGCGCTTGCCGATCCCGAGAACTGGCGCCGTACGCAGCGTTTTGGCGGCGCCTGCTTTATGGTGCTGGGTATTGGCCTGATTGTGATGGGCGTGGCAGGCAGCGTGCTTTCGAGTGAAGTCGTCGCCGCGGTGATTGCGGTTCTGGCGTTTGGTTCGGTTGGAGCCGTCTACCTCTACTCGTATCTGTTGTGGCGCAAATCGCAGCGAGCCGCTCGTTAAGGTTGCGGAAAACTAGCGTACGCAGTTCATAGTATGTTCCGGGGGACTTTTCCCAGGTAGTATTAGGGGGCGTGGGCAACCATGTCCCTTTTTCGTTACGTTTCAGAGCTGGTTTTTTCATTTCGTTTCCACTAAAGCGAATCAAGAATAGGGAAACAGCAGGTAGAAAGGATAGAACAGACATATGGCGGAGTTTATCTACCAGATGTATCAGGCTCGCAAGGCCCATGGCGACAAGGTAATCCTTGACGACGTGACCCTGAGCTTCTACCCCGGTGCCAAGATCGGCGTCGTGGGCCCCAACGGCATGGGCAAGTCGACCCTGCTCAAGATCATGGCCGGCATCGAGGAGGTCTCCAACGGCGATGCCAGGCTTACCCCCGGCTACACCGTGGGCATCCTGCAGCAGGAGCCGCCGCTCGACGACGACAAGACCGTCATCGAGAACGTGCGCATGGCGTTTGGCGATATGATCGCCAAGGTCGATCGCTTCAACAAGATCGGCGAGGAGATGTGCGACCCGGATTGCGACATGGACGCCCTCATGGCCGAGATGGGAAAGCTCCAGGACGAGATCGACGCCGCCGACGGCTGGGATATCGATTCCAAGCTCGGCCAGGCCATGGACGCCCTGCAGTTGCCCGATTCCGACATGCCGGTCAACGTGCTTTCCGGCGGCGAGCGGCGCCGCGTGGCCCTGTGCAAGCTGCTGCTCGAGGCTCCCGACCTGCTGCTACTCGACGAGCCCACGAACCACCTAGACGCCGAGTCGATCCTGTGGCTCGAGCACTTCCTGCACAACTATCAGGGCGCGGTGCTTGCCGTCACACACGATCGCTACTTCCTGGATAACGTTGCCGAGTGGATCTGCGAGGTCGACCGCGGTCACCTTTATCCCTACAAGGGCAACTACTCCACGTATCTGGAGACTAAGGCCGCCCGTATCGAGGCGCAGGGCAACCGCGACGCCAAGCTCGCCAAGCGCATGGAGGCCGAGCTCGAGTGGGTGCGCAGCTCGCCCAAGGCTCGTCAGGCCAAGAACAAGGCCCGTTTGGCTCGCTACGAGGAGATGGAGGCCGAGGCCCGCGCAAGCCAGAAGCTCGACTGGACCGACATCCGCATTCCCGTTGGACCGCGTCTGGGCAACAAGGTGCTTGAGGCTCATCATCTGCACAAGGAATTCGATGGCCGTGTGCTCATCGACGACCTTTCGTTCACCCTGCCGCGCAACGGCATCGTGGGCGTCATCGGCCCCAACGGTGTCGGTAAGACCACGCTGTTCAAGACGATTGTGGGTCTGGAGCCGCTGACTTCGGGCGAGCTCGAGGTGGGCGAGACCGTCAAGATTTCTTACGTCGACCAGAACCGTTCCGGCATCGATCCCGATAAGAACCTGTGGGAGGTCGTCTCGGACGGCCTGGACCACATGATGGTCGGCGAGACCGAGGTTCCGAGCCGCGCTTATGTGGCGAGCTTTGGCTTTAAGGGCCAGGACCAGCAGAAGCGCGCTGGCGTGCTCTCCGGCGGCGAGCGCAACCGTCTGAACTTGGCGCTTACGCTCAAGCAGGGCGGCAACCTGCTGCTTCTCGACGAGCCCACGAACGACCTCGACGTCGAGACGCTGTCCTCGCTCGAAGCGGCGCTGCTCGAGTTCCCGGGCTGCTCGGTGGTCATTAGCCACGATCGTATGTTCCTGGACCGCGTCGCCACGCACATTCTGGCGTGGGAGGGCACCGACGAGAATCCGGGCAACTGGTATTGGTTCGAGGGCAACTTCGAGGCCTATCAGGCCAACCGTATCGAGCGCCTGGGCGAGGACGCAGCCCAACCGCATCGTATCCACCGCAAGCTGACGCGCGACTAGTAGCAAGTAGAAGGGCCGCCACCAAGGGCGGCCTTTCTTGTAGCGATTGCACTGCAGCTATGCCCTGGCTGCTGGTTTGATTCATAATCAAAGTCATCTCTTTGGGATTAAAGCCCGTTTTTGCTATGAGTGATTTTCTAATTCCGTTTAAAACGTAAAGACGCATTGGGTTGCAAGGACATAAGCAAATCGAATTGAAATATAACCAGTGCTGTAACGTTACAAAAAAGATTATAGAATAGGAGTACCTTATAAGTCGCTTCTCTAGAAAGAAGAACATATGCTTTCGCGTCGTCGTTTTCTGCAACTTGTCGCGTCTTCAATTGTCGCCTTAGCCGCACGTCCGAAAGAGGTTTTTGCTTCGACGGGCAATATTGATGGTGAGCAGATACAATTTACTTCTGAAATTGCGCAAGAGCTTGCCGATAAATATATAAAGGGACTCCTCGGCTATTCGTATACGCCTTCTGACCCTATTCCTTTTGTAGATGTTGATGGGTCCCCGCTTGGTTACATTGTTCCGGTTGTGACATCCAATAGAGCCGCGGGCTATTTGGTTTTAGATGCTTCAGATGATGAAATACTTACGGGATATCGTTTTGGAGACGGCTTAGTCAGCCCTATGGATCGGGGAGGAGATCTTGGTGTCGAGTCTTATTCGTTCAATAACCCAGTCGTAATGATCAATCCATTCGAATTCGGCGTGCAATCTTTGGACGGTTCAATAACAACAAATTGCGGAAGAACAATCCCGGCTGTTTCCATAGAAGGACGGCCTGTCGTTTTATCGAATAAACCTTCAAGCTGGAACGATGTTGTAATTTACGCAACTCAAATGCAGGATTACACAGTATCTGGATTTCGTTCCATTTCTCAGTTTATGTCATATGATGAAAGCGAGATTAAGAGGCTTACCGCCCACTATGCTTGTATGGTGACAGCTTTTTCGAACGTTGCGGAACTGTATGGCATTGCCAATTTATATAGCGACCCTTCGCAATATATGCAGATATGGAATTACACCAATACCCATGCTCTTTCCGATGAAGAACAGACTGTTCCCGGCGTTGTTTTGGGTGGAACGCCGATATCAACCTGTGCAACGGGGTTTACAAATTACTGCGCAAGCAGAGGAAGTACTCTTATCGCCCGCACTGTCTCCTCTCCGGCTATCGCGAGCATTCAAAATGAGATTAACTCTAATAGACCGACTGTTTTACATGCGAGTTTGTACAACGGATCAGCCCATTCTGTAACAGCGGAGGCTTACGCCACACTTACTGGTAAGAAAACTGGAGAGACAAGGCAGATGATTGGCATAGCGGACGGCTGGAATTCATCTTTATCCTTCCTGAAGTATGATCAGAGCTATTATGCGTGGACTTATGGAACGACTTTTTCGAAGTAGGGCGATTCGACTAGCTCTGTCTTTGGTGCTGATGGCTTCATTGGTGGGCTGTTCAACAAAGGAAGAGATATCGCGCGGAGGTTCCGGAGAAGTGACTGCGACAGACTCAGGTTCATTAGAAATAGCTGGCGGGCATGCCGATGTGATGTTACAAGGAAAAGGCGTGCTTAGGTCGATTGATGCTGAAGACGCTGTCTGCTCAATAGAGGATTTGAAGACAGGTGAAACTGCATCGTACCGAGTTTCAGATAATGCTGCGAATATGATTGAGTCGATACCGACTGGAGCGCAGGTTTCTTTTAGATACTTTGCTCCGCAACTTGAGGATGAGCTTGCTTCTCTGGTGTCTATATGCACCGATGACAACTAAAAGGCCTGAATTCAAACGGCCTCGGATGGTCAAATTGGCTATCCGAGGCCGTTTTTTACTCGACCGGGGCTTCGACCTTGTCGATGGCCCAGGCGGCTCCGAGACCGCCGGTGGTGTTGCGGCGGATGCGCACGGTAACCTCGCGGCGCTCGCCGGCCTGCGTGTAGCACAGGGGGAAGTTTGCGCGGTTTCGCGCGGCCTCGATGGTACCGCGCTCGCGGGCGATCCAGTAGTACTCGCCGACAATGCCGAGCGTGTCGGCGCCGTAGGGGAGATAGGTCGACAACTGGTGCAGAAGCGGGCCGGGGCAGAAGACCTCGGTTGCGAAATCGACGGGGAAGTCCTCAGGGATGGCGGGCGCTGCGGGTGCGGGGGTTGGGGCCGCTGCGGGTACCGAAGCCGGTGCCGGTGCGGGAACTTGGTCGCAAGTAGAGGTGGGCACGGATTCGATGACGGGTGCGGGCTCAGGCACCGGTTCCGGCTTAACTGCGGAATCTGCGGGCTTCACGGTGACGGGCGCGTCTACAGCTGCAGTTTCAAACTCAACCTGCATCGCGCTCTCATTCTCGACGCTCGACTTTGCTTCGATGGGCGTGGATGCCATAGTGGTGATGCCGGCGTTGGCGTTCTCGGGGTCATAGACGACCGTGAGCGAGATGGCGGGCTGCGGCGTCTCGGGCTTCGGCGCCGACTCGGTAGCGTCTTGATCGGCGGGCTGATCGTCCTCGGCCTCGTCGCCAAAGACATCGCTGTTTTGGAGCGCAGACGCCTCAGGTTGGCTAGCGGCTTCTTCTGCTGTCGACTTGGGAGCCTCGTTGAGCTCCGCAGTGGCTTCCTGCTCGGATATGACTTCGGGATCGGTCGTAGCGGTGATTTCGGTTTCGGCTTCTGCCGTTACCTCAATAGCGACTTCGATCTCGGGCTCGGGCTCGGATTCTGGCAAGGCTTCAACCATGGCTTCAGGCTCGGGACGCTTAACGTGCTTGGGGCGCACGGCCTTGAGGTCCTTCTCGCCGCGTTTTTTCTTTTTGTAGGACTGCTTGGCTCCCTTGGCAGCCTTGGGCTTGTCCTCGCCCTTGGCAAGGGCGGCATCCCAGGCCTCGTTGGCGATGACCGTGGCATACAGGCGACCGCCCTTAAAGACGGTCAGCTTAATGCAGTCGTCGAGCTCCTCGAGCAGCTCGCGCGTGGACTCGAAGCCCAGGTCATAAGCGGCCATGTCACCAGCGGCGAGTGCCTCCTCGACCTGCGTCATAAACGTTTGCTTGCCGCATCCAATCGCATCGCGCAGCAGGCGATACAGATAGATGTGGTTGCCCAGCGAAAGCGTGGGCGTAACTATTGTCTTGCTCATGGCAAATCTCCTCTTTACACACCAAAGCATCTTACCATCGCGCGGGGCTTGCCATCTCGTCGCCCAAGGCAAACGGGCGCGAACCGCTATCGATTCGCGCCCGTTGTACAGGTTGCCTATCTGGGGATGCAGCGCCTAGTTGTCCGATGTCGTGCCTTGGCTTGAACTGTCAGATGCCGTGCCCGATGTGGTGCCACTCGAATTGCTGTTGTTGCTGTCTGCTGCGCCCGTTCCCGACGTGGTGTCGCTCGTCTGGCCTCCCGTGTTCGGCTGCGAACCGTCAGTCGTTTGGCTTGAGTCGGTCGTGCCGGATTGCGCGCCGCTGTTGTTCACAGAAGAATCGGCGCCCTGCGATTGGTTTTGGGTATTCGAGGACGAATCGGTAGAGGTGGAACTGTCTTGCGTGCCGTCCGTCTGTGCCTGCTGGTCTTGCGACTGGGTGTTGCCATTTGCATCGCTTTCCGTCGTGCGCGACGAAAGGATTGGCTCGGGGCGCTCGCCCAGACCCTCACCGGCGGTGGTGATAAGGATGGCGCCGGCGCAGGCGATGACCGCGACGATGGCGATGGCGATCGAGAAGACGATGACCTTCTTTTGCGTCTGACTGCGCTCTGCCGCCGCCTTGGCGCGCAGGCTGTCGGGAGCAACGCGCGCCGTGGTCGCGCGCCCCGCAATCTGGCGCATCTCCTGCGTAGTCGCGGCGCCGCCCAGGTGCTCCTCGGCATTAAACTCAACGGGCTCGTAGGCGCCGGCGGGGTAGTCGACGGCGGCGTGCGTACCTTTGATGGCTTCGGCGCTGGCAGAGATAAAGTGGCGGTAGACCTGCGATGACACAACGGTGATGACCGAGCTCACGGCGGCGCCAATTACTGAACCAGCGATACCAATCTTGGAGGCAAGTGCGACGCTCGTGGCGGCAGCTGCGGCGCCGGCGATGATCTGGGGAATGGAAATGTCGTCAAACAGGCCCTTTTTGGGCGCGATGGCCATGGTCTGTCCGATGGAATGGTTCTCGTGCACGCCGTTGTTGAGCGATGCTGGCGTCATGACGCGCGTGCGCGGCGCGTCGGTGTACTTGGTTGTCATACGGGGTCCTCCCGGTGTAAATCTGCTTCGTTTCGTGTAGCCATCAGGGTACCCACCAGATGTGAATCGTACGTGACATTTAACAGATACCATCAACTCATCAAGGGGGCTTGCTGTCTTTGGTGCAATAGCTTGATGCTAAACTGGATTTACGATTGCGAGGTGGTTTACGTGATGTACCCGTATATGACATTCGAAGACGGTACCGAGGTCGTTCATTCTGACCTGATTACAGATGGGGATATCGAAAAGGTTGTCGTGCATTTTGAACGACCGACGGCAGAGGGCTTCGACTCCGCTCGCTGTGAGTTGCCTTCCTGTTCGTGGACTGACTGGGAAGGGCGTTTTACTCAGAGTGAAAAACGAGCTTTCGAAGAGGGTTTGAGCAAATCATTTAGATTAGTTCGAGTTTAGTTCGAATATAGAAGCCGAATGCGATGACCTAAAGCGTATGCATTTTTAGTATTAGATGCGTATGAAATGGAGGATGTGAATGGATGAGCTAATAGACTTTAAAAAACGATTTCTCAAGAATGGCGAGCTGGTTTCAATTCCAAAAAAGGAAAGCTATAAAAGAATCATGCTGCTATGGGCCGTCTCTTTCTTTGAATTAAATACAAGTTATACGGAGCTTCAGGTTAATCGTGTGCTGTCACAGCTCTATCCTGATTATGCCGTGTTGAGGCGGTACTTGGTTGATTATGGATTCCTATTAAGGGATGAGCGAGGCCTGAAATACGAGGTTAATCGTGATGTTCACGGTATTGAGAGCTAGCCGTCCGGTTCGGGTCCTATATATTGCTAGAGGGATAAGCGAAATAGGCAATTGGTGTGCGAATATTGCTTTGCCAATGCTGATTTACGAGGTAACTCACGATGTTTCTGCAACTGCTTTGATGGTCTGCTGCAGATTTGCCCCCTCTCTGTTTTCAGTTACGCTCGCGCAGCTGCCTCAGAAGATGGGTATCGGGACACTGCAGGCCATGAGATTGGCAGACTTAATTCGCGCGGGATTATTCGTTTGCTATATTTTTGTTGATAGTAAATGGAGTATGTTTGCTATTACGTGCGCGGTATCGCTTTGCCGAACGGTTGAAATGCCCTGCTTTTACTCGTTGTTAAGAGCCAATACGAATAGTATCAATCGCGACGTAATTAATAATTCGTTTGGGTTTCTGCAGAATTTGATGATGGTTCTGGGGCCAGTTGCCGGCGGTTTTGTTGTCGCTCAATTTGGGGCGGAGGCTGTTCTTGCATTAGACGCGCTTTCTTTTGCCGCGTCGTTCTGGTTGCTGCGAGATGTTCCGTCGGTTATCGAGGTTAATGATAAAGAGGGGATAAGCAAAAATGAAAAAAACAGGACTGCATTTAGTGATCTTAGCGCGAAGCACTTGGCAATTGGTTTCCTATTAATCGATATTTCTAGTGGTGTGGCATTCGGCTCTCTGAATTCTCTTTTGCCAGCTATTGCGCAATTGCAATTTGACTCGTCATCGATACAATACGGATTCCTTCAGAGTAGTCTTACAATCGGACTGTTGTTCGGAAATACAATATATGGTCGTTTAATTAGTGGTTCCGATTGCGTTAAATCATATTGTTTTGTGACGTATCTTGCGCTCGGTGCGTATCTGGCGTTTGGCTATCGCTATGCGTCTGGGATATCGTTTATTTTCCTTTTTATCGTCGGTGCCGGAAACGCCATTCAAGATGTGCTTCTCATAACATCGCTGCAGGATTTGGCGAGAGACGAATCTGAATCGATAAGCCTGTTTTCAATTAGGGAGTCTTTGCAATCGGTTGCTGTTGTTATTTCAACACTCCTTGTTTCGCTGTTCACGAGCATCGCGATGTTCTCAATTCTCGTTACAGGACTTGGTGTATTTTCAATTATGATGGTAGTTGTGTTTCAATTGAATTATTTGCGAAAGATGTGACGTTGATATGCCTAAAACGCTTTTAGTATTTCCCCCAGGATGGAGTCCAGTGGGGCCGTATCTTGCCTTGCCTGTTTTGAAGTCATATCTTCAAGAGGTTGAACAATATAAAGTTGACATCGTTGACTTAAACGTGGAATTTTACGATGACCTCCTATCTTTTAGACATGTCGAAGAGTGCTGTTAAAGGTATCGGGAATCAAAGGATTCGTTTAGTTCGAATGTTCAATTAACAATCGAGTTGATACAAAAGTCAGCACTTAATGTTGACGAGGCAAAAGATATTTTCAGATCGAAGAGATACTTTAATCTAAAAGAAAGACAATATGCTGAAAACATTTTTAGAAATGCACTCTATATCATAAATCACGTCTCATATGGAGTTAAATACACGTTCAACTCCATAGATCTGCCCTATGATTATTATTCGACACCAGAAATAATGAAATCGCTTGCGGATACCTTGCATAATCCGTTTATTTCCTTCTATGAAACTGCCTTTCTTAAGCGTATTCAGAGGGAAAAAATCGAGTTTATTGGTATTTCGGTGAGCGGCTGTTTCCAATTGATTTCTGCAGTTACGTTAGCGAAACTGATTAAAGAAGAATGTCCATCTGTTAAACACGTCTCATTGGGCGGCAATTACATTACTCGTTTAGCAGATGACTGCATGAAAGAATGGCATCCCTTTTTTGAATACATTGATTCGATAATGATGTATGACGGCGAAGAGCCGCTTGCACGTCTTCTTGAGGCTCTTGACTCTGGTGATGACAATCTCGACTGTGTTCCAAACCTTTGCCATGCTAAAGGTGGAAAGATATATAAAAACCATCGGATTGAGCAAACATTTATCAACGATACAGTTCCCGATTTCGATGGCTTCGCCCTTTCTAAATACTTCATGCCTGAGTTAATATTGCCGGTTTATTCCTCTAGGCAGTGTTTTAATCATTGCGCCTTCTGCACCATTCCCGGTGCTACCGGTGGTTGTTACCGAAAGATGCCTATATCGAGAGTATTTGAAATAATGTGTCGGTTAAATGAAAAATACGGCACGAGAGTTTTCTCTTTTGTGGATGAAACATTCGAAGGCAAAAGAATGGAGCAACTCGCGGATGAAATAAACGCATCGGGAAAAACGTTTTTCTGGCATGGAGAAACGAGGTTCTCTCCAACCCTAAGTACAGACGTTTTCAACAAGATATACCAAAGTGGATGTAGGCAGATTCAGTTTGGCCTCGAGTCATACAACCAAAGAGTTCTTGATCTAATGAAGAAGAACACGAGAGTTGATTGGATTGATCGCAATATCCATGATTGTCTCAATGCGGGTATTCCTGTTCATCTATTCTTTATGATTGGCTTTCCGACCGAAACTAGAGAAGAGGCTCTGAACACCTTAGCTTATACAGAGAATGTTTTGAATTATTCAAAACAGGTATGTGGTGTTCCATATTCCACGAGAGGATTTACGAATTTTGGTCTCGTTATGGGGTCGGATGTTTGGAATCATCCCGATAAGTATGGTGTCTCTGTAATGCCGAAGTCCCAATATGAGGATTTGCGCCTCGAAGTGGATTATGTTTCAGGCACTGGTTTAACTTTAAATGAAGCAAAATCCTTATCTGATGAGCATCATATTGATTTTTATATGCAAGAAGTCATAAACGGTAGCGACACAATTGACTTGCCCCAGCGGCTTCATATTTCAGAGGTGACCTGGATCCTAGATTCTATTCACGCTGTCAGGTATAAGGGACATTTGACCAAAGTAAAGCGACGGCTGACTAGTCTAAATCCAGCTGATCGAATCTGGCTGGATTCCAAGACCTCTGTCGTGCTCGTTGAGCCATTTGCCTACTTCTATAATTCTGAATACCATCATGTCTATGCTGTTTCCCAGTTGGTATACCTTAAGTTGGCCCGTTTATTGGAGGCCGATTGTAGCATTTCTCTTATCCTTGATCAGGGCGATCTCGAGCTGACAAGGGCGATAGAAGAACTGTTGCATTATGGATTGCTGAATACAAATATCGATGCCGATTATGTAATGCACGATAATGGTTTTCAATTGGTTAAAAGTTCGTTTGTGAAAGAAGTCGGACGCTCAAAAGAGGGGTTAAGAGTACTGCTGAGTTGTGCCACCCATAGAATGTGTGCGGTTAATGATTTTTCGTTCGCTTTGCTTTCGTTGTTTGAAAAGCCGATTACTAAGAACGAGGTGCGCGACATTTTGAAAAAAGAGGGACTATCGGCAAGCGAGGAGCAATTAAACAAGTTGGTTGAAAATTGCATGAAAGCAGATATACTACAATTGATTAGATAGAGGAGGTTTCTGCATGGACGTTATTAACAAAGATCTCTTGGAGCAACTGAAAGAGTTTCAGGAAGAGGGCGTCGTGGTAGAAGTGTTCGACTTTGAGGACTACATGGATAAATTCTGCCATTAGTTTCGGAATTTACTCGCCTCGCTTAAAGGAGAAGTCGATTATCGATTTCTCCTTTTTTAATTAAAGATATTTTTGAACTACATGCTCTTAGCACAGGTTGGCCTCTCAGTAAACTGGGAGGTTGCTTTGGCTAGTTAGAGATATGTGAACGTCCGTTAGACTGAATCTCAGGGTAGAAGGGGCCTCCAGTGTCCAGATCAACAAGGCAATGCTGCGTTTCGGCTAATAAGAACGATGGCTTTTTGCGTGTGGCGGCGGCGTCGCCGCGGATTCGCGTGGCCGATGTCGAGGGCAATGCCGAGGTTGCGCTGGCGGCTGTTCGCGAGGCTACCGAGCGCGGCGTTCGCGCGTTGGTGTTGCCCGAGCTTAATCTGACTGGCTATACCGCGGCCGATCTGTTCCATAATCGCACACTGCTGCATGCCTGCGAGGCTGCTCTGGTGCATATCCTCGATGAAACCCGTGAGCTGCCGATCGTCTTTACCATCGGTCTTCCCGTTGCGGTTGCCGAGAATATCTACAACTGTGCCGCCGTGTGCTGCGCGGGCGAGCTTTTGGGCCTCACGGCCAAGAAGTATCTGCCCAACTATGGCGAGTTCTATGAGCGTCGCTGGTTTGCTCCGTCGCCTGCGGATCCCGTGTGGGTTGAATTTGCCGGTCAGGGTCCGGTTCCGCTGGGTTCGGGGCTTGTCTACCGCTGCTGTGATGAGGGTGCCGAGGATATGGTGCTGGGCGTTGAAGTCTGCGAGGACCTGTGGGTGCCGGCGCCCCCTTCGACCGAGATGGCGCTTGCCGGTGCGACGGTGATTCTCAACCCGTCGGCCTCGGACGAGATTATCGGTAAGGCAGATTACCGCCGCAGCCTTATCTCCAATCAGAGCGCGCGCCTGTACTGCGCCTATGCCTACGCGGACGCGAGCGAGGGCGAGTCCACGACCGACATGGTCTTTGCGGGTGAGAACCTCGTCTACGAAAACGGCTCCAAGCTCGCCGCGACCAAACTGCTTACCTGCGATATGGCCATCGCCGACGTTGACCTTGACCGCCTGGTTGCCGAGCGCCGTCGCTCGACGACGTGGACGCGCACCGACGATGCGCCGGAATCCGCGACCGTTGAGTTTTCGTTTGAGGGCGTACTGGCCGAAGAACCTGTCCTGCGCGATGCGCTCGGCATAGACCGCGTCTTCCCCCGCGCGCCCTTCGTGCCTGCCGACCATGGTGACCTGGCTGAGCGCTGCGAGACCATCCTCGACCTGCAGACCGCGGGCCTCAAGACCCGCCTTGCCCATACGGGCACCAAGGCGGCCGTTATCGGCCTTTCGGGCGGTCTCGATTCCACGCTGGCGCTGCTTGTGACCGTGCGTGCCTTCGATGCACTGGGGCTGCCGCGCACTGGTATCACAGCCGTGTCCATGCCCGGCTTCGGCACGACGCATCGCACCAAGTCGAATGCCGAGTCGCTCGCTCGCGACCTGGGTGTGAGCTTCCGCGAGGTTTCGATCCACGCGGCTGTGGAGCAGCACTTCAAGGACATTGAGCATGATCCAGCTGTGCAGGACGTGACCTACGAGAACAGCCAGGCGCGCGAGCGTACGCAGATTCTGATGGATCTGGCCAACCAGGCTGGCGGTTTTGTCATTGGCACGGGCGACCTGTCGGAGCTGGCGCTCGGCTGGGCTACCTATAACGGCGACCACATGAGCATGTACGCCGTCAACGCGAGCGTGCCCAAGACGCTTGTGCGCCATCTGGTGCGCTATGCCGCCGATGTCTTTGGCGGGCGCATTGCCGAGGTCTTGCTCGATATCCTCGATACGCCGGTGTCCCCCGAGCTTCTGCCGCCCACGGGCGACGGCGAGATTGCGCAGAAGACCGAGGATTTGGTGGGCCCGTACGAGTTGCACGACTACTTCCTCTACTACCTGCTGCGTTTTGGCTTTGAGCCGGGCAAGATCTACCGCATGGCGCTCAAGAGCTTCGAGGGCGTCTACGACGCCAAGACCGTCCACACGTGGCTACGTACGTTCTACCGTCGCTTCTTTGCCCAGCAGTTTAAGCGCAGCTGCCTGCCCGATGGTCCCAAGGTGGGCTCGGTGACGCTCAGCCCGCGCGGCGATTGGCGTATGCCGAGTGACGCTAGCTCGCGTCTGTGGCTTGCGCAGATCGATGCGCTCAATCCAGTTGACTAAGGTTGGCTAAATTGAACCAATACGGGGGTTGCAAGCGTTACACTTTTGCAATCTGATGGCCCGTATCGCGCGGCGCTCTTGTCGGAGCGCCGCGTTTTTCATATCGAAAGGTGGCACCATGCAGGCATCGCAGCGTCTCGACCGCTTTGGCGCGGAGGTCTTCGCCTCGCTCAACAACAAGCTTCTCGCGCTGAAGGCTCAGGGCAAGACCATTTACAACATGAGCGTGGGCACGCCCGATTTTAAGCCGTACGACCATGTGGTCGAGGCGCTCACGCAGGCAGCCCAAGATCCCGAGATGTGGAAGTATGCCCTGCGCGACCTGCCCGAACTCAAGCAGGCCGTGTGCGATTACTATGAGCGTCGCTTTGGCGTTTCGGGCATTACGCCGTCTATGGTGCAGTCGTGCAACGGCACGCAGGAGGGCGTGGGCCATTTGGGCCTGGCCCTGCTCGATCCGGGTGACACCATTCTGGTTCCCGATCCGTGTTACCCGGTCTTTGAGGCGGGCGCCAAGATCGCCGATGCCAAGCTCGAGTACTATCCGTTGGTTGCCGAGCATAATTACCTGCCCTATGTGGCGGGTATCGATCCCGAGGTGGCCGATCGTGCCAAGTATATGATCGTGTCGCTGCCCGCGAACCCGGTCGGCTCGGTGGGCACGCCCGAGGTCTACGAGGAGATTATCGCCTTTGCCCGCGAGCATGATCTGTTGATCGTTCATGACAACGCATACTCCGACATCGTGTTTGACGGTGAGCCGGGTGGCAGCTTCCTGCAGTACCCCGGTGCGCTCGAGGTGGGCGTGGAGTTCTTCTCGCTCTCCAAGTCGTTTAACGTCACCGGCGCGCGCATCGGCTTTTTGGTCGGTCGCGAGGATGTGGTCTCGGCCTTTGCCAAGCTGCGCGGCCAGATCGACTTCGGCATGTTCTTCCCGATCCAGAAGGCCGCCATCGCCTGTCTGAACGGTCCGCGCGATGAGGTCGAGGCGCAGCGTCTGAAGTACCAGGAGCGCCGCGATGCCCTGTGCGACGGTCTTGAGGGTCTGGGCTGGGGGCGTCCCAACGCGCATGGCTCTATGTTTGTGTGGGCCAAGCTTCCCGGTGGCCGCACCGATTCCATGGCGTTTTGCGAGGAGCTCATGGAGAAGGCCGGCGTTGTGGTGACGCCGGGCGCGAGTTTTGGTCCTTCGGGCGAGGGACACGTGCGCATGGCGCTGGTCCTACCGCCCGATCAGATCGCTTTGGCTGTCGAGGCCATTCGCGAGGCGGGCCTGTACTAGAAACCTATTTCGACTCGTCAATAGCTCGAAACCGATTTCGCGCAGTTATTTTACGAATACTGCAAACAATTTCGGTAAACGGTCGATTTTTGGCTGCGAATAGGGGCATAATCAAAGTCCCGATTGGATGTATTGGGATTACGACAAGCCGCTCGGGTCGTTCCCGGGCGGCTTGTTTGTGGAGAGAGATGGGAGTTTCTAATGGTTAACGAGAAGAAGGTCGCTATTGTCGGCTGCGGTTTCGTCGGTTCGTCTTCGGCGTTCGCACTGATGCAGAGTGGTCTGTTCTCCGAGATGGTCCTCATCGACGTGGACAAGAACCGTGCCGAGGGTGAGGCCCTGGATATCGCGCACGGCATGACGTTTGCCGAGCCGATGAAGATCTACGCCGGCGATTATTCCGATGTCGCCGACGCCGCCATGATCGTCGTCACTGCTGGCGCTGCCCAGAAGCCCGGTGAGACCCGCCTGGACCTGGTCAACAAGAACGTCAGCATCTTCAAGTCCATTATTCCCGAGATTAAGAAGTCCGGCTTCGACGGCATTCTGCTAATCGTCTCCAACCCGGTCGATGTTCTGACCTACGCCGCCATCAAGATGTCCGGCCTGCCCGAGGGCCACGTCATCGGTTCCGGCACCGTGCTCGACACCGGCCGCCTGCAGCAGATGCTTGGTGCCCACGTCGAGGTTGACCCGCGCGATGTCCAGGCCTATGTCATGGGCGAGCACGGTGACTCCGAGTTTGTCGCTTGGTCCAGCGCTCAGGTTGCCGGCGTTCCGCTGAACACCTTCTGTGAGCTTCACGGCCACCTGGAGCATGAGGCTGCCGAGAAGCGCATCGCCGAGGACGTCAAGAACTCCGCCTACACCATCATCGAGAAGAAGCACGCCACCTACTATGGCGTCGCCATGGCCGTCAAGCGCATCTGCACCGCCGTTATGCGCGATGAGCAGACCGTTCTGCCTGTCTCCTCGCTCATGGTGGGCGAGTATGGCCTGTCCGATCTTGCCATCTCCATGCCGACCGTCGTTGGCCGCGACGGCGTTGTCTGCCGCGTCCCCGTGCCGCTGAACGATGACGAGCAGCATGAGCTCACCGTCTCCGCCAAGGCCCTCAAGGACATCATCGACAGCGTCGATTTCTCCTGCTAAATCAAGCTCGCTAGAGCGAAAAGCTACAATGAAGGCGTCCGGGTCCACACGGCCCGGGCGCCTTTTGGTGCAAAGTAACCTGACCCCAATGCACCATCCCAATACACCATAGTTGATGGGAGGGCCATGTCGGATTCGCCTAATTTTTTGACCTATGCCCAGACGGCGTTTGATCCGTTTGAGGAGCGGCCGTTCTGCGCGGTGGACAGCCTGGTCTTTGCGTGGTTGTCCTATTTGCGTTTGCCGGGTGATATGGCGGAGCTGACGAACTGGCAGGGCCTAGACGTACGCGAGCTGCTGCGTGCCGAGTGCTATCGGGACATGATTGACGACTTGTGGGATCCAGAGGGGAGCAGGGCCTTGTTGGAGGCCGTGGCAGCAAGTCCTCGCTACCGTGGCGTGCACGTTTGCGGCTATCGTAGCGTGAGTGATGCCGAGACAACGGAGCAGTTTGCGGCCATGGCGTTCCGGTTTCCGGCGGGGTTTAGCTATCTTTCCTTCCGGGGGACCGACAGCACGATTGTGGGCTGGAAAGAGGATTTTAACATGGCGTTCCGGTGTCCTGTGTCGGCTCAGGAATCCGCGGCGCGTTATGTGGACGAGGCGGCGGATGCGATTGACGGGCCGCTTTTGTGCGGAGGTCATTCCAAGGGTGGAAACCTTGCGGTGTACGGTGCGGCGATGTGCTCCGATGTCGCCCGTGCGCGAATCGAACGGGCGTATTCCCATGATGGTCCGGGTTTCGTCGAGGAGTTTCTGAACGGCAACGCCTTTGCCGATCTTTCCGACCGAATCGACAAGACGCTACCTCGGTCGTCGATCTTTGGCATGATGTTCGAGACGCAGGAGGACTATGCCATCGTTGAGAGCACCGAGTTCAGTCTGCTGCAGCACAATCCCTTTAGCTGGGTGGTTGATGGTCGCGACTTCGTGTACTGTGAGCGCCTGTCCGCCGGCGCTCGTTACGTTGATGGTTCCATTCGCGAGATGCTGCTCGCAGTGTCGCCTAGCGAGCGCGAGCGTTTTGTAGACGCGTTGTTCTCCGTGTTTGAGGCTACGGGTGCTGAGCGGTTTGCGGATATCGCTGGGAATCTGCGCGAGAGCCTGCCCGTGATGCTCCAGGCTGCGCAAGGCTTTGACAAGGATACACGACGCTTTGTCTCGCAGACCATCGTGGCAATCCTTAAATGCGCACTGTTGCCCAAACGACCCCAGATCGACATGCCCGCTGCCGGCAAGAGTTTGGCAGAACAGCTCGAGGCTTGGCAGTCCGAGCTCCTGCGCTAACCATTGGTGCAAGCAACCTGTCCCCGATGCACCAATCTTCGAAGCGCCTGGGGCGGGCTCGACCGCTATACTGATTCGTGCCGAAATCAATCTAGAACGGAATGCCGTATATGAAAATCAATCACGCGATTCTGCATATCCTGGACTTTGACTCTGCCGTCAACGTTATGAGCCAGCGCGAGCTCGATATCGAGAGCCGTACCGTGCGCAACTTCGTGACCACGCACCTGCGGCGCGCTCGTACTTCGGCCGACAACAAGCGTGCCACGTTTGCCGAGAACTCAGCATTCGGCGGCGAGCTCAAGGGCTATTTCTTTGGCGAGCGCGAGTTCGTGGACCTGTCGCAGCAGATTGCTGAGTTTATCTCCTCCGAGCTCACCAAGGCTGAGAAAGCCGAGTCCACCGACGTGCTCGTGGCTGATTTTGACGACGATGAGGATGCCCGCTGGTTTGCCGTGATGCTGCTGGGCTCCAAGCAGGCTTTTATGCACGAAGTGGGCCGCGAGGAGGGGGAGGTGCGCAACGACATCGCGCGCCACTACGCCATCCTGCCGAACCCCTCGCAAAAGGTGTCGAGCTATGCCATCGTGCGCGCGAGTACCATGGAGATCGGCTATGTGGACAAGAAACGCAAGATTGCCGGCGAGGACCGTATGCTTATCCCCGATGGCTTGCTGCAGTGCGACACGGGCGTATCGGGCAAGGAGGTCATCGACACCGTGACGCGTGTGGTCGAGGAAGTCGCCGAGGAGCACGGTGCCAACACGGCCGTAGCGCTCGCTAAGGTTAAGGCTGCCGTTGCCGAGAAGGTTGAGGATGACGAGGAACTGCCGCCTTGGGATATCGTCGACGAGGTCTTTGAGGACGAACCGGTTATCAAGGAGAGTGTGCGCGCCGCACTGACCGAGGAGAAGGTGCCTGAGCGTGTGCCCGTGGAGCGCAAACAGGTCGAACGCGCAGCGGTACGCAATCATAAGATCCGTACCGACACGGGTATCGAGATCAGCTTCCCGGCCGAGATGGGTTCGAACTCCGAGTACATCGAGTTCGTCAATGAGCCTAACGGCCTCATCTCCATCGAGCTCAAAAATATCGGTAGCATCGAGAACCGATAAACTGCGCTTGGACGCTGCGGAAAACAAAGGCCGAAACCCTTCGGGACTTCGGCCTTTTTGTTTTCGGTTTGGTTGCCGACATTGCGCCGTAGGTTGAGCATACGCCAGCGAAAACGCCCCTAGGCGAGCAAGGTGACGCGAAAGAGGAGGGCATTGACCTTATGGTCATGCCCGACGATTGAACGTCAGATTGCCGCCTAGGGGCGTTTGCAGCGTCGGGTCGTTACGGCGTTTGGTAAAACGCCGTAACTATTAAAGTTGACGTAAGCCCTCTTCCAGGCCGGTCTTGCTGTCGGTCTTCTCGTCGCGCATCTTGATGACGCGGGCGGGGACACCGGCAACGACCGCACCGGCGGGGACGTCCTCGACGCACACGGCGCCGGCGGCAACGACAGCGCCCTTGCCCACGTGCACGCCTTCCAGGACCACGGCGTTGGCGCCGATCATGAC
>NZ_JBDGBA010000020.1:19631-45932 GCF_040910185.1 Collinsella aerofaciens
GACGGAGCCGATGTTGATGATGGCGCCCATCATGATGACGGCACGGTCGCCGATCTCGACGCGGTCGCGGATGATCGCGCCCGGCTCGATGCGGGCGTTGATGCCCTTAAGGTCGAGCATGGGCACGGCAGAGTTGCGACAGTCGTTCTCGACGTCGTAGTAATCGATGGAATCGGCGTTGGCGTCCAGGATGGCCTTAAGCTCATCCCAGTCGCCAAAGACGGTCTTGCCGCGACGACCGCCGTAGACATGTGCGTCGCCCCAAGCAACCTTCATGCCCGGCTTCTCGCGCACGTACAACTTGACGGGCGTCTTTTTGGGCGCGGTGGCGATGTAGTTGATAATCTTCTGTGCATCCATCTCGGCTGCGTTACTCATTTGCTATCTCTCCTTTGGGCGGATTCGGTTGACACCTGGTTAGACAAACATGACCTTGTCGAACGTATAGAAGCCGGGTTCGCGGGCGACGAGCTTCTGGGCGGCGGCCAGGGCGCCGTTGACGAAGATCTGGCGGCTTGTGGCGCGGTGGGTGAGCGTGACCTCCTCGTCCTGGCCAAAGAAGCTCACCTCGTGCACGCCGGCGACGGTGCCGCCGCGCAGCGAGTGCATACCGATTTCCTTGGGATTGCGTGCTCCGCACATGCCCTCGCGGCCATAGACGGGGTGGTAGCCTGCCTCGGGCTCGGCTTCGACGACGGCGTCGAGCAACAACTTGGCGGTGCCGCTGGGGGCGTCGACCTTTTGGTTGTGGTGCGTCTCGACGATCTCGCAGTCAAAGCCGGGCAGCTCACGCGTGGCCTGAGCCACTAGATGACGCAGGGCTGCGATGCCGATGGAGTAATTGCCGGAGTGCATGACGCGGGCGTTCTGGCCCAGCTCGCGCAGGCGGTCCATCTGCTCGGGTGTGTAGCCTGTAGTGCCCGAGACTAACGCCGCGCCCGTGCGCTCGACATAGGCGACGACAGCATCGAAGGTCGCAACGTTCGAGAAGTCGATAATCACATCGGCAGCCGGTGCGTTCTCGAACTCGCTCAAATCGAAGCCAATCTGGGCCACGATACCAAAAACGGGCTGCCCGGCGGCATCGACAATGCTTTCGGCGGTGGTGCGGATGAGCGAGCCCATGCGGCCCGTTCCCATAATGACGGTCTTAATCAAGCAGACCAGCCCCCTTCAGAGCATCGGTAAGTGCAGAGCGCGTGTCGTCTGCCATGGGGCACAGCGGCATGCGGTAGTTTGCCTCGATCATACCCATCTGGGCGAGCGCCTCTTTGACGGGGATGGGGTTGACCTCACTAAAGAGGGCATTGATGAGCGGCTGGCCGGCAATTTGGATATCGCGGGCACGCGCCACGTCACCGTCCAAATAGGCGCGGCACATGTCATGCACGAGCTGCGGCTGCACGTCTGCCCACACGCTGATGGTGCCCGAGGCGCCCAGGCTCATGAGCGGCACGGTAAGCGCGTCCTCGCCCGAGTACATGCGGAAGTCGTCTGACAGCAGGTGGGCGATCTTGGCCGCGTAGGCGACGTTGCCCGAGGCCTCCTTAATACCCATGATGTTGGGGTGCGCGGCCAGGCGCTCTACGTTGCGCTCGCTGATACCGCAGCCGCAGCGGCCGGGGATGTTGTACAGGATGCAGGGGATGTCCACGGCATCGGCGACGGTCTTAAAGTGCTGATAGATACCCTCTTCGTTGGACTTGTTGTAGTAGGGGGTAATGAGCAGCAGGCCGTCGGCTCCCAAGCCCTGGTAAGTAAGCGACTTGGTGAGCATGGTCTGCGTGGAGTTGGAGCCCGAGCCGGCAATGACGGGGACGCGTCCTGCAACATGCTTGACCACGGCGGCGACGACGGAGTTATCCTCGTCATCGGTCATCGTGGCACTCTCGCCGGTGGTGCCCAGGGTGAGAATGGCGTCGGTGCCGTTTTGCAGGTGGAAATCGATAAGGCGCTCGAGCGCGTCAAAGTCGACGCTGCCGTCCATTTTAAACGGCGTGACAAGGGCGACGATTGAGCCCTCGAGATTGCGGATATCCATGTTCTTCTCCTTCGCGTCCGCGATCTGGATGCGTTTGTTCCATTGGGCAGCGACGGCCAGGCGCTCGTCCTGAGCGCGACGACGGGCGCTTTCGGCGCGCGATTTGGCCAGCAGCTCACGGCCGCACGGCAGCACGTCGAGCGTGGCAAAATAATCGCCCGGGCGCTCGGCGCGGCGGATAAGGTCGGCCGAGCCGTCGGGGCGCAGCAGCACCTCGGCGGAGCGCAGGCGGCCGTTGTAGTTGTAGCCCATGGAGTAGCCATGCGCGCCGGTATCGTGGATCACGAGCACATCACCCATGTCGATCTGCGGTAGCTCGCGGTCGATGGCGAACTTGTCGTTGTTCTCGCACAGATTGCCCGTAATGTCGTACGTGTTTGTGACAGGCGCCGCGGTCTTGTCGACGCCGCCCGGCTGGCCCATTACCGTAATGTGGTGGTAAGCGCCATACATGGCAGGGCGGATCAGATCGACGGCGCTTGCGTCGACACCGATATAGTCCTTGTAGATCTGCTTCTCGTGGATAGCCTTGGTGACCAGGCAGCCGTAGGGCCCCATCATAAAGCGGCCCATCTCGGTGCAGATGGCCACATCGCCCATACCGGCGGGAACCAGGATCTCGTCGTAGGCCGCGTGCACCCCCTCGCCGATGGCGTGAATGTCGTTGGCCTGCTGCTCGGGCAGGTAGGGGATGCCGACGCCGCCGGACAGATTGATGAAGGCGACATGTGCGCCGGTCTCGCGCTCCAGGCGCACGGCAAGCTCAAAGAGGATGCGCGCGAGCCTGGGGTAGTAGTCGTTGGTGACGGTGTTGCTGGCAAGGAATGCGTGGATGCCAAAGTTTTCGGCGCCCTTGGCCTTGAGCATGCGGAACGCCTCGAAGAGCTGCTCGGTGGTCATGCCGTACTTGGAGTCGCCGGGGTTATCCATGATGCCGTTGGAGAGCTGGAACAGGCCGCCCGGATTAAAGCGGCAGCTGACCGTCTTGGGGATGGGGCCCGCGACGCGCTCAAAGAACTCGATGTGGCTGATGTCGTCAAAGTTGACGATGGCGCCCAATTTGTCGGCGAGCTCAAAGTCCGCTGCCGGCGTGTCGTTGGACGAGAACATGATGTCGTGTCCCGTGATGCCCAGCGAGCGGGCGATCATGAGCTCGGTATAGCTCGAGCAATCGCAGCCGCAGCCGTATTCGTTGAGAATGGAGATGAGCGCCGGGTTGGGATTTGCCTTGACGGCAAAGTATTCCTTAAAGCCCGGGTTCCATGCAAAGGCATCGCGCACCTCTTGCATGTTGCGGCGGATGCCCGCCTCGTCATATAGATGAAACGGCGTGGGGAACTGCTCGACGATATGCTCGAGCGTCTCCTTGTCCACAAACGGCTGCTTGGCCGCATATGCCTCGTTGGGGGTCAATGCCATGTCCCGTAAACCTCGCTATCCAGACGGCGCCATCTGCGCATCGAATCCGCATAGCGCGGACCCAATGTCCGGATAGCGCTCCCGCATTGCTGCAGACAGTCCTGTGGGTGTTTCCCGCAGGCCCACCAGGTTGTTCGTGCCCGAAAAGCCCAGTTCGGCGGGTTTCGCCTCCCCACGGGGTCAAAGCCTGCCGGCTCGCCCGCGGTTCTTCGTGCCCGCGCCTCTATCAAGTGGTAACGACCCTACCACGTTGCACTTTACCAAACAAGAGTATTCGTATATAACGTTTAAAAAATGCAGCAATATGCTGGAAACATGTGTGCCACAATCCTGTATCACAATAAGTTGCAACAGATATGCCTCACGAAGGGATCCTCTATGACCGAGCTCCAAGAACTCCGTCGCTATCGGCGCGACTTGCACAGGATCCCGGAGCTCGATTTCGATCTTCCGCAAACCATCGCTTATATCGAGGGCGTACTGGCACCGCTCGCTTGCGAGGTGACCCATCCGTGCCCCAGCTGCGTCTGCGCTTTCTTCGATGCTGGCGTTGGCGCCGCACATGCCACGGCGATTCGGGCCGACATGGATGCGCTGCCCATTGCCGAGGCAACAGGGGCAGCGTTCGCCTCGACCCATCCCGGCAAGATGCACGCTTGCGGACACGATGGACATATGGCCATGGCACTTGCCGCCGCGACGTATGTCGACCGTACGATTCGCGAGCAGCCGGGTGCCATCAAGCGCAACGTGCTCTTTGTGTTCCAGCCGGCCGAGGAAACGACCGGTGGCGCCAAGACGGTATGCGAGAGCGGCGTGTTCGAGCGCTACGGGGTCGACCGAATTTTTGGCTTCCATGTGTGGCCCGATCTGCCTGCCGGCACGTTGGCGAGTTGTTCCGGTCCGCTGCTGGCGCGTTCGAGCGAGACGCATATCCATATTCACGGTACGAGCATCCATATTGCTAAGACCTATGGTGTGCCGGTTGAGGAGTCGCACGATGCCGCGTTGGCGGCAGCGAAGTTTTTGGTTGCCGAGCGCGTGCTGATGGACGAGCTGGGCACCGACGAGCCCTGTATCGGCAAGTTTGGTCTGCTGCAGGCCGGTACCGTCTGCAATGCGGTGGCGGGGGAGGCCCATGTGGCCGGCAGCCTGCGTGTGTTTACGGACAGCACGTTCGACCGTGCGCGCGAGGGCGTGCGCCGCGTGTTGGACGAGGCCTGCGCCGCAACAGGCTGTACGTACGATCTCGACTTTGCCGAGGGCTATCCGCCAGTCGATAACGACCCCGAGCTGTTTGCCTGCATTGCGCCTGCCTTGTCCGAGCTGCAACTTGTGGACGAGCCGCTGCTGATTGCCGAGGACTTCGCGTTCTATCAGCGCCATCTGCCGGGCGTGTTCTTCTTGCTGGGCACGGGCGTGCCAGAGGGACAAGAAAACCCGAGCGATTCGGATGGCTGTCCCGCCTATGCCACGAGCGCTCTGCATACCGATACCATGCTCTTTGGCGAGGAAATTCTGCTCAAAGGCCTCGATGTCTACAAACGATTGTTTCTGCTTGGTTAATTGGCGAAGGATACCTGCTCTAGAAAACACGAACAGATGTACGGTATAATAGGGATGTAACTCTATAGAAACGTTTGACGTTATTAACGTAAGGCGATACTATGATTGCATCGTATAAAGATGAGGATACCGAACGCTTTGCCATGGGTGTGCGGGTCAGGAGGTTCGTGCCCTTTGAGCGTGTTGCGTTGAGGAAGATTCGCCAACTGCAGGTTTGTGCTTCGCTTGATGATCTTCGCGTTCCACCGGGCAACCGCCTGGAAGCTTTGAAGGGCGATCGTGCCGGTCAATATAGCATCCGTGTTAACGAGCGCTATCGGGTCTGTTTTGAGTGGAGACAGGAGATGGCTTGGAATGTCGAAATCGTCGATTATCACAAGTGATGAGACTTCGGCCGATTTGCTGTCGCCGGTGACTCCTGGTGAGCTTCTCAAAGAGGAGTTTCTTGTTCCCATGGGCATTTCTCAATATCGCCTTGCGAAAGAGACTGGGATTCCGGCTCAGCGTATCGGGCAGATTGTCTTGGGAAAACGTCGCGTGACGGCCGACACCGACCTCCGTCTTTGCCGTTATTTTGGCCTGACGGATGGTTATTGGCTGCGCGCTCAGGTGGCGTTTGACCTTGAGGCCGAGAAAAGGCGGATCGAACCGGAGCTGAATAAGATCGTTCCTGTCCAGCAGGCCGCTGCGTTGTAGTGCTCAAAGATATTGAGGTTGGAGTGACGATGGAACGACGCCGACAGTCTGCCGTTTATAGTCCCGGTGGGTGTGGATGCGGCTTGTTGTTGCTTCCGGTTATTGCTGTGAGCATTGGCGTGATGTTTGCGCTTGCTGGGCTGGCTGCGGCGGCACTCGTACTGTTTATCACTGCCATCGGCGTGACGATTTGGCTCTGCCGCAATCGCGAGCGACGCCGTGCCGGCGGTAAAGCCAATGTCGGCTGGGTTGTATTCCTGGTCATTGCGTACCCGCTGAGTGTCAGCTACCTGGTGTTCTTTGTCCTGTTGATGGTCAGTGCCTTTACCGGGGAATCCGTCACGGTGGGTTGATGCGCTGCCGGCAGACGGTCGCGCAAAGTGCGTTTGCTCGGCGTTTGGATAACTGCATTGGCCGTTTATCGCAACCTTAGCTCTCAGCTAATGAATTCAAGTTCAATCCTTCCTACGATGTGCTGTGTGCCGGCACGGTAGCCGGATCGTAGGAAGGATGAATAATGGCAAAAGAGGGAAAGAAGCCGATCGGCAAGATTGTCCTAGGCATCATTGTGGTGCTGGTTATTGTCGGTGCCGTGGGCTCTATGGGCGGCAACTCAACCGATTCGTCTGCGAGCGATTCGGCAAAACCTGCCGAGACGACACAGCAGGCTGAGGAGCAAAAAGAACCGCAAGAACCGTATACCATTGCTGACGAGGCTGAAGACACTTCCAATCAGTTTACCTATAAGATCACGGGCACGCTGACCAATAACACGGATAAGGAAAAGAGCTACATTCAGATTGAATATGTTCTGTATGATGCCGATGGCAACCAGGTTGGAACGGCTCTTGCAAACACCAATCATCTGAAGGCGGGCGGCTCCTGGAAGTTCGAGGCGCTGGGTACGGTGTCTCCCGACCAGGTTGCTAGCTGGGAGCGTTCGGACGTAAGCGGTTTCTAGCATGTTGCATGCACTGGGGGAGGTGAAGTCGTATGCCCGATAAAAAGCTGACTGACGAGTTACTCAATGAGCTTCTCGACGCGCCAAACATCGATGGCTATATCAAAGAACACGACTTTGCCGCCCCGTCGCTTTCGAACTACCTGAAGCAGCTACTGCAGGAAAAGGGCTTGGAGCGCTCGCGCGTGGTTCGTATGGCCGATCTCAATGAGACCTTTGGCTATCAGATTTTTACCGGTGCGCGGCATCCGAGCCGCAATAAGGTGCTGCAGATTGCCTTTGCGATGGCGCTGACGCTCAAAGAGACTAACCGTGCGCTGACAGCTGCCGGGGTAAGCGTCCTTAACTGCAAGGACCGCCGCGATGCGATTATCATCTTTTGCATCGATCGCGGGTGCAGCCTCCAAAAGGTCAACGAGGAGCTGTATCGCTTTGGCGAGGAGACGGTGAGTTAGCGGCTGATATCTGAGCCGGCGGAGCTGCCGAACAACGATGCAAACGAACGGGGCGCGGATGCCATGGGGTGTCTGCGCCCTGCGCTATGATGGAGGCTATGGATACTCAGACCCCAACATATTCCGATGACGAGCTGACCGCAGCGCTTGCCGAGCACCTGGCGTCGCTCGATTGCGACGACAGCTATCGCGTGGAGCGTGTACTTAAGCGCTCGACCGTTGAAACAACCGAGCTCGTGTACTTTGAAGGAACCGGCGGTGGCTCGCTCGGCCCCTTTGTCCGTAAACGCATCGATGCTTCGGCTCAAATCGGCGGGGCATACGAACGTCTGTTTGCCGTTCAGCGGGCAGGCAGGCGTTTTGAGCACCTGCCCAGAATCGTCGATTGTCGTCGTGTGGGCGACGAGCTCAACGTGGTTATGGAATACATCGAAGGGGAGACGCTCGGGGCGCTGGTGGACCGTCTGGGAGCCACCCCCGATTATGCGCGTGAATTGTATCCTGTCCTTTGCGACGCCGTGGGCGAGCTCCATGCCGGTTTTGCAATGGCGGGGGAGACGTCGGCGCCGGTGATCCATCGTGACCTCAAGCCGTCGAATATCATCGTGACAGGTGCCAACTATACGCCTGATGACGGCCTGACGTTTTCATCGCTGGTGATTATCGACCTGGGGATCGCGCGCGTATGGCACGATGGCGCCGATGCCGACACCGTCAAGTTTGGCACGCGACCCTATGCGCCGCCCGAGCAGTATGGGTTTGGGCAGACGAGCGTGCGAAGCGACGTCTACGCACTTGGCGCCCTGTTGTTCTTCTGCTTGACGGGAGTCGACCCTAAGCCAGGGCTCGACATGCGCGAGCAATGCGAGGCGCGCGGCATTCCCACTCCACTTGCCGATGCCGTCTGCATGTCGATGGCGCTCGACCCGGCCAAGCGTTTTGCGAGTGCGGAAGCGTTGGGACGGGCGACGCGCGCGGCATACGATCTGAGTCGCCCCGTGCGGCCTCCTGCGCCGCCTGTCCGAACTCCGGCCTCGGAGACGGTGTTGACGCCCCAAGGGCTCCAGAACCCCGCAGGGCCTCCTGGCCCTGCCGCCTCCGCTGCATGCGGCCTGCTCTCTCGCGTTCCGGAGTCTCTGGGCCGCATTTGGAATACGCTCGTCTGCTTCTCGCTGCTTGTGTTCTTTGCCGGAAGTCACTTTGCCGTCTTTCACCCCACCGGAGCAAACCAAAGCTACCCGACGTGGCTTCTCATAATCGAGTATTTTTTCTTTGTCGATGGCCTTATGGTGCTTATGCATTTTGCGCTGCTCGATAAGCGCCGTCTTCGTCGGCGATTCGCACTGCTCGACAGCTATCGCGGCAAGAAGCTCGCGAAACTCTGGCTCAAGGCATTGGGTGTGCTGCTCCTATGCATGATCGTCATAGTCGCGGTTGCCAATGCGACCGGCGTCGTCGATACCTCCGCTACCTAAAAGAAAAAGGGCCCCATTGGGGCCCTTTGCAGTTGCACTTAGATGCGGTTCATCTGAGCGGCGACTTTGTTGTACCAGTCCTGCCACGTGGGCGGGCAGTACTTTTTGGCCGCAGCCGGGGTAAGGGTGGAGCCGTAGTTGGCGCCCAGATAGGCAACGTGAGCGGAGATGCCCTCGCTCCAGCTGCCAAAGCTGCGCCAACCGCCGCCGCGGGCACTCCAGCCCCAGGCGTTGTAAGAATTGGCGCAATAAGCACCCTTGGTGCTCTCGATGCAGGCGATGGCGGGGGACCAACGGGGGTCGACACCGGTATTCCAAGCGGCGACGGCAAAGTTATAGCCCTGGCCTGCCATGGGGGAGCCGGCGAGATAATTGTCGATGCGGCTCGTCCACTCATTAATGAACGAATCGTAATCGGAGCTACCGGTATTGGCGTTGTTCACCGTGGTGTCGATGGTGGTGTTGGTGTTAGTGGCCTGGCTGCTGGAATTGCTGCCGCTCACGCCCTCGCCCGAGAGCTTCTCAGCGGCAGCGGCCTTATCGGCCTCAAGCTTGGCAAGCTCGGCGGCATTTTCCTGCTCGGCTTTTGCCTGTGCCTCGCTGCGGAGCTGCTGGGCCTGCGCCAGCGCATCCTCGGCGTTTTTCTGCTCTGCCTCAAGCTGAGACTTGGCCTGCTGGAGCTCAGCCTTGTTCTGTTCGAGTTCGGTTTGCATGTTATTGAGCTCTTCGATCTCGTCGACGCTCGAGCTCGTGATCTGGTTGGTGTATTTGCAGGTCGTGATGAACTCACCCAGGCTCTGCGCGTTGACCAGGAAGCTCACGATGGGGTTGGTGCCCTTCTGATACTTATACAGATCGCGCATGGCGGAGCTTGCCTTGGCCTGCTGCTCGGGAAGCTTAGCCTCGATTTCCTCGATGCTTGCCTCATTGGAGTCAATCTGCTTTTGCAGGTCATCGAGTTTGGTGCGGGCGTCGTTGTAGGCGCTCGTGGCGGCTTCGATCTTCTGCTGGGCTGCGGAAAGCTGGTCCTGCGTTGCCTGCGAGGCGGCATACGCCGCAACGGGGGAGAGCATCGGCGTGGCCGTCAGCGCAACGGCGAGCGCGGCGCTCGTGATGATACGAGCCGGCTTCGACGCAATGAGCGCTGCGGTGCGATGATTCGAATGCTGCATCCAGTCCCTCTGCAATCAATCGTAGGTTATGGTTCGAACGGTATTCTACTACTGCTTTCGACCTCAACTTGAACCTTAAAGGTCCCAAAGGGTCAAGTTGAACTTGAGGCTTTGGCTTTGACCTGCAGTTATGATGAATTGTTGAGAAACCATAGAGTTCAACTTTAACGTTACGGAGCTCTGTTTGAGAGGAGTTTTGGGCTGTAAAAGCCATCTCAACGTGGGGTTTTACAGCTACAGCGCGCCCTTCTGGCGAGCCTGCTCAATCTCTTCGAGGGCCTCGGCGGGGGTGAACGAACAGGTGCCGTCGCCGAGTTTGACTACCCGGATATCGTCGCCGGTATGGACCTCTCCGCCCTTTAGTACCACGCCAAAAACGCCCTCGTGGGGAAAGATGCAGTCGCCAGCGAGATAGTAGATGGCGCAACGGGTGTGGCAGACCTTGCCGATTTGGCTGATTTCGACGAGCACGTCGCTTCCAAGCTTGAGCTGTGTGCCCAAGGGGAGCGAGAACAGGTTGATGCCCCGGGTTGTGAAGTTTTCTCCAAAGTCACCCTCGTGAACGTCGAGCCCGCGTGCCTGCGCCGTCTGGATGGACTCCGCGGCTAAAAAAGAGACCTGGCGGTGCCAATGTCCGGCGTGCGCATCGGTGGCGAGACCAAATTGCTCTATAACGGTGTCGCGTCCATCGGCGACGGGCGACTTGCGCGTGCCCTTGTGTGCCGACGTGTTGATCGAGACGATGCGGGCGGGTCCGTTGTAGGCGTCGTTTGCCGTGCACAGGGGAGCGGTCGCTTTCGCACGTTCCGCCAGCTCGCGCCTCGCGGCATTGAGGATGGGATTATCGGTCGGATGGTCTTGGGGCACGTGCGCGCCTTTCGCTCGAAGATGTCAATACGCTGAATCCTACAACAACGGTAGGTTCATTGCCCATTGTCATACAACAGTGAGCGCCGTCTTCGTGCTGGCCTTCGTGCTGGACGATTGCGTCGATTGCCATAGATACGGTGGAGCTTTGGGCGCCGGCGGCTTGGCACGCTAGAATAAATCAGTTGCGCAAAGACCGCCCGTTGTGTGGGCAGTTCATGATAGGAAGTTTCCATGGCATTGCAATTTACAGAGCGCGAGTTCATTCCCGTGCTGCTCGGTGGCGACATCAACGCCTATTCGGTGGCGCGCGCCTTCTACGAGGAGTACCAGGTCAAGAGTCTGGTCTTTGGCAAGTATCAGACGGGTCCCGCGTACCGCAGCCAGATTATCGACTACACGCCCAACGTGGATATCGACACCATGCCCGTGATGCTCAAAACCGTCAACGGCATTGCCCAAGCGCATGCCGACAAGACTATTGTCCTTGTGGGCTGCGGCGACAACTATGTCGCTCTCGTGGCTCAAGCCAAGGATGCTCATGAGCTGGCGGATAACATCGTCGCTCCCTACGCGCCCTACAGCATGCTCGAGCAGTGCCAGAAGAAGGAGATCTTCTACGAGCTGTGCGAGAAGCATGGCGTGCCCTATCCGCACACGTTTACCTTTACCAAGGCGATGCTCAATGCCCAGGGTGAGGCGCCTGCCGAAGTGCTCGACCAGATCGATTTTCCTTACCCGATGATTCTGAAGCCTTCTGACGGCATCATGTGGTGGCAGCATGAGTTCGAGGGCCAGAAGAAGGCCTATGAGATTGCCGACCGCGCCGAGCTGGAACAGGTCATTCGCGACTCGTATGCCAGCGGCTACACCGACGACCTGATCTTGCAGGATCGCGTGCCCGGCAACGACGAGTACATGCGCGTGCTCACCAGCTATTCCGACCGCAACGGTAAGGTCCGCATGATGTGCCTGGGCCATGTGCTGCTCGAGGAGCATCAGCCCCACGGTGTCGGCAACCATGCCTGTATCATTACCGAGCCCAACGACGAGCTCATGGGCGGCGTGCGCAAGCTGCTCGAGGACCTTCACTTTGTGGGCTATTCCAACTTTGACGTTAAGTACGACGAGCGCGACGGCTCGTTTAAGTTCTTCGATTTCAACACGCGCCAGGGCCGCAGCAACTACTACGTTACCAACAGCGGTTTTAACGTTGCCAAGTATGTGGTGGACGAGTATGTGTTCGACCGCCCGTTTGAGCCGGAGTTTGTGACGGCGCAGGACGAGGCGCTGTGGATGGTCGTCCCCATGGGCGTCGTCGACAAGTACGTCAAGGATCCCGAGCTGCGCGCTAAGGTGCATCGCCTGGACAAGGAAGGCAAGGGCGCCGACCCTTCGTTTATGAAGGGCGACTTTGTCTTTAACCGCTGGCTGCGCATGTGGCACACCAAGCTGCGCCACTTTAAGCTGTTCAAGACGTATTACAAGTAGATGAGCGCGGCGCCCGTCCGGTTTGCATCGGGCGGGCGCGGGTATGATACGCGCAATTGCGCAAGCGTCACCAAGGAGGCGGCGATGGAAAAGCTGGGAGTTATCGGCGGCATGGGCGCCGAGGCCACGTCGTATTACTACGACCAGGTGGTGCGTCATACGGCTGCTGCCTGCGATCAGGAACATATCGACATGGTGGTGCTCTCCAAGTCGACCATGCCCGACCGCACGCTGGCCATTAAGACCGGCGAGCATGCCAAGCTGCTGACGACCATGAAAGAGTGTGCCCAGGCACTCGAGTCGCTGGGCTGTGCGCACATTGCCATTCCCTGCAACACGTCACACTACTTCTACGACCAGATCCAGTCGTTTACGAAGGTGCCGATTATCCACATGCCGCGCGAGTCGGTTCGCTATGCCCTTGCGGGTGCGGTGATGGGGGAGTGCGAGTTCGATCCCAACCTGAGTATGCCGGCCGAGCCGGTGCACAAGATTGGCATCATGGGAACCGATGGCACCGTGGGCGCGGGCGTCTACGGCCGCGAATGCGAGGCCGCGGGTGTCGAGGTTGTCTATCCCAGCGAGAAACGTCAGAACGATGTGATGTCGCTTATCTACGATGATGTGAAGGCCGGACGTGAGCCCGATATGGATAAGTTCGACCGCGTGATGTGGGAGTTCGCCCGTAGCGGCTGCGACCGCGTCATTCTGGCCTGCACCGAGCTCTCGGTGCTGCAAAAGTACCGAGAGATGCCCGAGATCACCCTCGACGCCATGGATGTCCTGGTGCGCGAATCCATCATCCGCAGCGGCGCCCCCTACCGCCTCTAGCTTCCGACCTGTCAAAAAGGGACAGGTTAATTTTGGTAGGTTTTATCTGGTGAAACAGTAAAGGCCTCGGCTCGTTTGGTGCGAGCCGAGGCCTTTTGCGTTGGGCTGTTGCTGTCGGTGGTGAACTAGAACAGGAAGCCGATGGCGATGAGGGCGATGCTGACGATGAGCACGGCGATGTCCAGGCCCTTGATGGGGTAGCGCTTGTACGAGCTGGCGCGCGTACGCAGATAGAAGCCGCGCTGTTCTGCCGCCAAGGCTGTGGCATCGGTCTTGCCCACGCTCGAGATGAGCAGTGGCACACACAGTGGCAGCATGAGCTTAAGCTTCTTGATGGGGTTCTTGGTGTCGTACTCGACGCCGCGTGCGGTCTGCGCCTCCATGATGGCGTTCATCTCCTGACCAAACACCGGCACAAAGCGCAGCGCCGTGGTAAAGGTGAAGGCATAGCGATACGGCACGTGCAGCACCTCGACGCAGGCGTTGGCAAGGTCGTTGAGCTTGGTCACCATGAGCATGAGGATGAGTGGTAACGCCACACCCAGCAGGCGCAGGCAGGCCTTCGATCCTGTGATGAGGCCCGTGTCGGTGATAAAACCCCACACCACGTTGCCATCGCGCATAAAGGCAAGCTGGAGCACTAGCATGATAAGCGCGAGCGGAATCAGCAACTTGAGCAGCGAGAACAGACGGTCGACGACGCCGGCATAGGCACCCAGCGCAAGGGTGAGTGCCAAAAAGCCCAGCAGCGCCACGTAGGTGTCGGACAAGAAGATGCCGACGATGATGGCGGCAGCGAGGCCCAGTTTGACGACGGGATTCAGGCGATGCAGCAGCGTATCGCCCGGCATGTAGTCGATGACGTTAACCACGGTGGACCATCTCCTTGGTAATTCGAACGACATCGGTGACCTCGCTCACCTGCGCAAAAGCGGGCGAGACGGAAGATGCCAGACGGCGCGAGAGTTCGATGACCTGGGGCGGCTCAACGTAGGCATGCTGCATGAGTTCGATGTTCGAGAATAGCTCGTGCGTGCGGCCGCGGTCGAGGATGCGACCGTCGGCCATTACTACGATGCGCTCGGCAAAGTCGGAGACGACTTCCATGTCGTGGCAGACCATGATTACGGCGCAGCCGCGCTCGGCCATGGTGCGCACAGTCTCCATGACGGTCATGCACTCGCGGTAGTCAAGGCCGCTCGTGGGCTCGTCGAGCACGACGATCTTGGGCTCAACCACTACGACGGAGGCAAGTGCCACCATTTGTCGCTGGCCACGCGAAAGCGAGAACGGTGCCTCGTCAGCGGGCAGACCAAAGCGGTCGATGACCAGCTGGGCGCGACGCAGAGCCTCGGCACGGTCCATGCCGCCCAGCTCCAAGCCAAAGGCGACCTCGTCGAGCACGGTATCCTTGCAGATCTGGCGGTCGGGGTTTTGGAAGAGCGTTGCGACCTCGCGGGCAATGCGGCTCGTGGGGACCGCGGCAGTATCCAGGCCCGTAACGCGCACGCTGCCCGAGGCGGGCTTAAGCAGGCCCGTGAGCAGTTTGGTGAGCGTGGTCTTGCCGGCACCGTTCTGGCCGACGATGCCCACGAGCTCGCCAGGATAGAGCGTCAGGCTAAGGTCGTGTACGGCGGCGCCGCCATTGGGATAGGCAAACTCAACATGGTCGAAGGTGAGTACGGGTTCGGCGTCCTTGGCATGAGGACGCAACGACGGTGCATGCGGGGAACCGGTGGGCGCCTGGGCTTCGATGGCCGCGTGTGCGGGGTCGACGATGCCCGAAATCAGGCGCTCAGCCTCATCGACATCCAAGCAGGGGGTACCGCTTACCAGGCCATCGGCCTCGAGGCTATTGAAGATACGCGTGACGCGAGGGCAGTCGACGCCGATGGCACGGAGCTCGTCGGTATGCGCGAAGACCTCGTGTGGCTCGCCCTGCAGCGCAATTTCGCCATGGTTGAGCACGAGCACGCGGTTGCAGTACTCCGAGAGCAGGGCGACCTTTTGCTCAACGACGACGATGGTGATTCCAAGTGCGCGGTTTGCCTCACGCAGCGTCTCGAAGACCAACGTGGAGCTGGCGGGGTCGAGTGCCGCGGTGGGCTCGTCGAGAACCAAGACGTGCGGGCGCATGGCGAGGATGGCGGCGATGGCTACCTTTTGCTTCTGTCCGCCCGAGAGCGTGGCGATCTCGCGGTCGCGCAGGTCGCTGATGCCGACGGTCTCGAGCGTTTCGCTCACGCGCTGCTCGATCTGGTCGTGGGGAACGCCAAAGTTCTCGAGGCCAAAGAGCATCTCGTCCTCGACGACCGAAGCGACCATCTGCGTGTCGATATCCTGCAGCACACTGCCGACGATTTGCGACACGTCGGTGAGCGAGACTTCGCAGGTGTCGTGGCCGTCGACCATGACGGACCCAAAGAACGTGCCGGTGTAGTGGTGGGGCACGGCGCCCGACAGGCAGGCGGCAAGCGTGGACTTGCCGGCGCCCGAGGGCCCGATGATGCCGATGAAATCTCCCTTGTTCACGCTGAGCGAGATGTGGCTGAGCGCCTGCTCGGTCTGCGTGCCATAGGAGAACGAGACATCGTCGACGTTGATGATCGTTTCCATGGATACCTTTCGTAGTCATTGGGGACAGTCTTTGGTGGTGAAGCACGGAGACGGCTTTACGAGGGACCCCAGGTTGGCGCGAAAGAGGAGTGAAGCGTACTTGGGTACGCGAGCGACGAATGAACGCCAAGATGGGGTGGCTCGTAAAGTCGAACGGGTTAGTTGAGCTTCAGGGCCTTCTGGATGGGCAAGTAGAGGGCGCCGACCAGAATGGCGTTAAAGACGGCGGTCATGGCGACGACGGGCAGCATGGCGGCGGCGAGCTCGCCTACCACGCCGAGCATGGCCATCTTGATGACCATGAAGATGACGCCCGAGACAAAGGTGGTCACGAAGGCTGCGACGATGGCGACGGCGGGCCTAACCTGGCCGTCCTTGGCGGCAGCGTTGACAATGACGGCCATGAGCATGGCAGCGATGCCCTCGGCGGCAAAATCGACAAACGGCGAGGTGGTGGTGATCTGGATCACGGCAGCCGAGATCAGGCCGATGACGAGTGCCTGACCGATGTTGGGGCGCACGACCAGGATAGTGAGGCAGAAGGCCGAGATAATGAACTCGGGGCTGATCATACCGCCCGAGATGCCGGAGATAGCCTTGCCGACGGTGAAGTTGAGGATGAAGCCAGCGGCAAGCAGGATGGCGAGCAAGACAAGGGCACGGACGTCGAGTTTGCCGCGGTCGGCGGTCTGGACGGTGCGGGGCTGGGCGGTGGTGGTGTTCTGAGACATGGTGAAAATCCTTTCGGAGGGGAAGTGAAAGAGAAGAAAGCGGAGGCGCGCGATGCGAATGCGATCGGGCTCGAGATAGAAAAAGGCCCCCGGTCGAAACCGGAGGCCTTCTAATCACCTAGAGCGCAAAAACAGGTGTGAGGGACTCACCGTCGACCGATCGTATTCGCATCACGCCACCACCAGTTGTTGAGAGACTTCATCGTGTTCTTCATGTTGGTGGCTCCTTTCGTGATGCCGTGGCGCGGTCGCACCTAGTTGCTGTTGCGCTGCACTATAGCACAGCGAAGTGTGTGCAGGGAATCTTTTTTGAAAAGATTTCGGCGATGTTTCCCGCCGGTCGAATGGGTGGCTGGGCGGGCGGGCGACCTTGGCCATCCCGCCCGCGCCTTAAGGTGGGGGTTCTTAGGCCTTCTTGCGACGATAGAGCACGAAGCCGCAGACGCCGATGATGACGACGGCGCCAACGGCCATGGCGGCCATGTTGTTGCCCTCGGACTTCTCTTCGGTGGCCTCTTCCTTCTCGACCTCGGGCTCGGCTACGTCCTCATCGGAGAGGGCCTCGTCGGCGTAGGTGATGGACTTGACCAGGCAGTCGTTGTCGGCATCGTAGTCGCTCGGGACGAACTCCTCGGAAAAGTCGCCCTCCTTGAGGTAGTCGCGCATCTCCTCGAGCATGGCCTTGCACTTGATGTAGGTGTTTTTGGTGGCAGCCTTGCCGGCCTTGTTGGCCAGGGCGGTGCGGGCCTCGGTGCCCTCGGCGGCCTGCATGGCCTCGTCGACGGTCAGGTTCTGCTCGATGAGTTCCTTCTGCAGCGCATCGAGGTAGGCGCGGACGCCGGTAGCGCAGTGGTCGCGGTTCTCATAGGCGAGCGTGTTGATGTCCATGAGGACGTAGTTGATGGAGTTCTTGGGCTCCTCGTTGTTCACGACGTCTTCCTCTTCGCAGTGATCGAAGGAGACATCCTGATCGCTAAAGTAGGGACTGACCTCGGTGAGCAGTGCAGAGTAGAGGGGGATAGCGACGGAGAACTCGGCGTTGGAGAGCATCTCCCACTGGATGGTCGCGATCTCGGGATCCATGCCGTGACGAATCTGGAAGGTGTGGATCTCGGTGTTGCGGTTGGAGCCGATGGCATAGGCGCCGTCGGTGTTGGCGTTGAGGCCGGCGACATTCTCGCCGCGGGCGGCGAAGGAACGGATCATCTCGAAGGTGTTCCAGTCGGACTTGCCGGGCTGGAAGAACAGCGGCTGCATCTCGTGGACCAGGGCGCCGGTCGTGGCGCGAGCATCTTCACGCTCGTCCTTCACGATCTCGTAGTCAGTGCCTTCAG
The DNA here is from genome assembly GCF_040910185.1 of Collinsella aerofaciens. Taxonomy (GTDB): domain Bacteria; phylum Actinomycetota; class Coriobacteriia; order Coriobacteriales; family Coriobacteriaceae; genus Collinsella; species Collinsella aerofaciens_BF. The sequence continues at coordinate 37,287 of NZ_JBDGBA010000020.1, forward strand.
CCAGCGGGGCCATGAAGTAATCGCGACCCTGGATATAGCGCGACCACTGGTGCATACCGGCCTCGCCGATCTCCTCGCCGTAGGTTTTGGCGACGTCGAACTTGCCGTCGGTGTACTCGGCAAAGCCCTTCTCCTTGGGCATGGACTCGATGCCCTCGGAATGGAGACAGTTCTCGGTGTCATCGAGGTCTACGTTATAGGTGAGGTTGCCGATGTTGGGGTTGAGCGAGGCGATGTCATCGGTGAGCTTCATAGCAATCCACTGATGCCCGGAAAGCGCGGCGAACAGCCAGGTCTCGGTGCTGTCGGCGATGATGATCTGGTCGTTGGAGCAGACGCCCTGCTCGTCGATCAGGCTGCCGATGAGCTCGACGCCCTCGCGGGCCGTGGCGCTCTCGCCCAGGATGACGCTGGCATAGCTGTACTCGCCAATGCCAGTCTCCTCGGTGATGGGGTCGGCCTCTTCGGCCTTCTCGTTATAGGAGGTGCTCAACGTGGCAGAGCAGGAGACGCCCTTCTCGTTGATGCCGGCCTCGGAATATGCGTCGTAGCGATCTTCCCACTGCGAGGGGTTGTCGCGAACGAAAGTGTAGCGGTAGGTTGCGCCCTTGGACTTGTACTCAAAACCGGACTCGACCGATGTGTACTCGTTGCCGTCCTTGTGTGCGGGCTCAATGCCAAAGTGCTTGACATAGCGCGGACCGAAATCCTCGGAACGGCCATAGTACGTGTTGCCGTCTGCCGTGAGCTTGCTACCCATGTAGATCTGGGTGCAGGCGAGCGCCGAAGTCGGCATGGCCATGATGGCCGCTGCTCCAAACGCAAGGCCGCAGCCGAGCTTTTTGAGCGTGTTGACAGGATGAGTAAACCTCATGATCCCTCCCAACTGTTGAGACCCCGCAAAACTGTGCGGAATCTCAGCTAATAAATACATCCATTAGCCTATCGGAAGTCTAAGAAGTATTCATCTATTTCGATGAAATACTCGATGAGCGTCCTAAAATATGCGATGAGCGGATAAGAATACTCATTTTGTAGCTTTACTTAAATAAAGGCACCCTGCAATTACTGTACCTGAATAAAGCGCCTTGCACGGGGCGCAAAGAAAAATCCCCCGCTGTCTGGCAAATGCATAAACAACGGGGGAGACGATAATTGGATGAATATCATACCAATGTGGAATTACTTCTTCCGGCGGTGGATCACGTTGATCGCATAGCCGATGAGCATGGCCAGAACAATGACGATAAAGCCGGGCAGGGGAGTGTCGTTCATGGGGTCCTCCTATTTTCCGAGTGGGGAGAATTCGTCGACGATGAGGTCGAGGCATTGCGGAAGTGCGCGGGCGCCAAAGACGCCCGAGTTGCTGGAGATGATCTCGCCATCGAACTGCATGCCCAGCGACGGCGTGCAGGTGATCTTGGCTTCTTTGGTCTGGATGATCTTGAACTGCGGGCGGCCGAGCACCTTGCCGGCGGGGTCGAGTGCGGCGGTGATCACGGTCGGGAGGAGCTGCACGGTTTTTACGGGCTCGATGACCGCGATGTCGACCATGCCGTCGTTCATACGGCAATCGGGGAACAGGTTGATGTCGTTTTGAATGACCGAGGTGTTGCCGGCCATGCAGCAGATGCCATCGAGCTCCTCGACAATGCCGTCATGCTCAATCGTAAAGTGCGCCACCGTGGGGTTGGGTGTGGCGAGCGCCGACAGGAAATAGGCGATCTCACCGATGTCGTTTTTGGCGGGGGCGGCCTTCATCATGATCTCGGCGTCGAAGCCCGAGCCGGCGATGATGATAAAGCCGTGGCGCTTTTCGTTGCCGTTCTCGTCGAGCCAAAAGAGCTCGCCCATGTCCACTTTGACCGTGCGACCGGCGCGGCAGGCCTTGGCAAGCGCCGCGGCCTCGGGGGCATTGCCAATGTTGTTGAAGAACAAGCAGGCCGTGCCGGAGGGGAAGACGAGCGTGGGGACGCCGCATCCGCGCATCTGGTCGAGCACGTTGGAGACGGTGCCGTCGCCGCCCGAAACGACCACGCGATCAAACTCGCGCACGTCTGCCACGGCGTCCTCGGGTTCCATGCCATCGCCGATAAAGCGCATCACGACCTCGTCGCCGCCCTGCGCGAGGGCGTGCGTGAACGCGTAGATTTCATCTGAGCTGGGGCCCGATGCCGGGTTGTGGATGATAAGGCAGCGCATACTTACGTTCCCGTTCTGTGACTAACCGAGTATAGTTGTAGGGCAATGCCGATATCCTACCCGTGTTTTTCGGGCCTAACCTTATTCGATGGGTTGATATGTACATTTCCACACATCAGGCTCTACTCGACTTTTGCCAGCGCGCCCGTGAGTTCGACGCGATTGCCGTCGATACCGAGTTTTTGCGCGAGCGCACGTTCCATCCGCGCCTGTGCTTGGTCCAGATTGCCACCCCTGCCGAGAGCGTGGCGGTCGACCCTCTGGTGATCGACGACCTGTCGCCGCTAGCCGAGCTTATGGGCGATGAGAGCGTGACCAAGGTGTTTCACGCCTGCTCGCAGGATATGGAGGTCATGCTCCACACCGTGGGCGTGCTGCCGAGTCCCATTTTTGACACGCAGGTGGCCGCCGCCTTTTTGGGCGAGCGCCAGCAGATTTCCTACGGCGCGCTCGTGCAGACGTTTTGCGGCGTCTCGTTGCCCAAGACCGAGTCGCTGACCGATTGGTCGCGCCGCCCGCTGACCGACAAACAGATCGAGTACGCGATCGATGACGTCAAGTACTTGATCGTCGCCTATACCGAGATGATGAGTCGCCTGCGCGAGCTGGGCCGGGTGGACTGGGTGCTCGACGAGTTGCGTCCGCTGGCCGACGAGTCGCACTACCGCGCCGACCGCCATGAGGCGTTTCGCAAGGTCAAGCGCATCAACTCGTGTAGCCGTCACCAGTTGGGCATCGCACGCGAGCTTGCCGCTTGGCGCGAGGACCGCGCCGAGCGCCGCAACATCCCGCGCAAGTGGGTCATGTCCGACGATACGCTGCTGGCCCTGGTTAAACGTAATCCCGTTCGTGTTGAGGAGTTCCGCAGCATTCGCGGTACCGACCAGCTGGGGGAGCGCGACGTGGACGGCGCGCTCATGGCCATTAAGCGCGGTGCGAGCTGCCCACACGATCGCCTGCCGCTCATGGTGCGCGGGCACCGTCAGATTTCGCCGGAGTTGGAGAGCGTGACGGACCTGATGTATGCGCTCATTCGCCTGGTTGCCGAGCGCTCGGGCGTGGCGACCTCGGTCATTGCCTCGCGCGATGACCTGGCCGACTATATTGAGCATCCCGAGCAGAGCCCCCTGCGCGAAGGCTGGCGCTTTGAGCTCGTGGGTTCGCGTCTGGACGATCTGCTTTCCGGCAATATGGGACTCACCGTGAAGGACGGCAAAATCGAGCTTCTATAGTTACGCGGTTTTACCAAACGCTGTAAACGTCGTTCTAGAGCTGCAATGCCAAAACATCGATGGTGTCTCGTTGGCTGGGCGAGTGGGTAAAATGCCTCCAACGTGTAACTCGATTCGGAGGAATTCGCATGCCTTATTACTATGGATACGGCTTTGGCATCGACCCGCTGTACCTGCTGGTTGTTCTTGTCTGCACGGTGCTTGGCCTTGCCGCACAGAACTATATCAACTCGACATACAAAACCTGGTCCAAGGTTCGCTCGGACGGCGACACGGGCGCCACGGTCGCTCGCCGCATGCTCGACGCCAACGGCTGCAACGCCGTGGGTATCAAGGGTGTCGCCGGCGAGCTCACCGACCATTACAACCCGCAGGACAATAACCTGTATCTCTCGGATGCCAACCGCTCGGGTGGGTCGGTCGCAAGCGTTGCCGTCGCCTGTCACGAGGCGGGCCATGCCGCCCAGCGTCAAAGTGGTTATGCCATGATGAAGGTACGCACCGCTTTGGTCCCTGTCGTCAACTTTACCCAGAACACCTGGACGATCGTGCTGCTCATGGGCCTGTTCATGAACATCGCGGGTCTCACGACCCTCGCGCTGGTCTTCTTCTCGTTTAGCGTGCTGTTCCAGCTGGTTACGTTGCCGGTCGAGATCGATGCCAGTCGCCGCGCCGTGGCGTATATCGAGCAGTCGGGCATGAGCTCCAAGCAGGTCAACGGTGCCAAGAAGGTCCTGACGGCGGCCGCGCTCACCTACGTGGCGGCGGCGCTCACCTCGATTATTCAGCTGCTCTACCTGATGGCTCGCTACAACAGAAACTCCAACCGATAACAAATGGGACCGACGGGCGCCGTGGGGATTTGTGTCCCCGCGGCGCTGTACTATGTGTTGGACTTGAACTTGCGCAGGGCCGGAGCCCTTGTGCACGATGACGAAAGGAGGCTGCGTGGCAGGCTGGAATCTAACCGGCAATGCCGTTTCCGCCGAGTTCGACGGATCGGACGAGCAGGAGCGCAAAGAGCTCAGCGTGAGCCAAGCGGTGGAGATCGCCGCCGGCGCGCTCGATGCCATTCCGCAGCTGAGCGTTTTGGGTGAGGTCACGGGTTTCCGCGGTCCCAATGCCCGAAGCGGCCACTGCTACTTCCAAATCAAGGACGACTCGGCGGCCGTCGACTGCATCATCTGGAAGGGCGCCTACCTCAAGCGCACTTTCGATCTGCGTGACGGCATGCAGGTGAGCTTTAAGGGCAGCTTCAACCTCTATAAGCCCACGGGTCGTATGAGCTTTGTCGCTCGCTCATTCTCGCTGGCGGGGGAGGGCCTGCTGCGTCAACAGGTGGCGCAGTTGGCCGAAAAGCTACGCCGCGAGGGGCTGATGGACGAGTCCCGTAAACGCCGCATCCCGGTGTTTTGCTCACGCGTGGCGGTCGTCACCTCGCTTTCTGGCGCGGTAATCGACGACGTTAAGCGTACGCTGCGCCGTCGCAACCCGCTCGTCGAGCTTGTCTGCGTGGGCGCAAAGGTCCAGGGCGAGGGTGCGCCGGCAGAGCTTATTGAAGGTTTGCACCGCGCTGCTGCCATTACGCCGGCGCCCGATTGCATCTTGCTGGTGCGCGGCGGCGGTTCCTTCGAGGACCTCATGACCTTTAACGACGAGGAACTTGCCCGCGCGGTGGCGGCTTGTCCCGTGCCCGTGGTGACAGGTATTGGCCATGAGCCCGATACTTCGATCTGCGACATGGTAAGCGACCGCCGTGCCTCCACGCCCACGGCCGCGGCCGAATCGGTAGCACCGGCTATGACGGAGTTGGCCGACGTGCTCGAGGCGCGCCATCAGCGTCTGGGCGCCGCGATGGCTTCGATGATCGGGTCGGATCAGGTCGATCTGGAAATGCTCGACCAGCGCGGTCGTCGTGCCTGGGACACCTATACGGCTCGTTTGGGCGATGCGCTCGATGCAGCCGCGTGCCGCCCGTGCCTCAATGACCCAACGTTTATGGTCGAGCGTCGCGAGTCTGAGCTTGCCCTGACGGCCGATCGACTGTCGGGCGCCATAACGCGTTCGGTTGGGGCCTTCCGCTCCAACTTCGAGCGTCTGCCCGAGCGCTTGATCGCAAGCACCTCAGGGCTCGATGGCAAGCGCCATGCGCTCATGCTCGCAAGCTCCCGTCTGGAGCATCAGGGACGTACGATGCTCAGCAAACCCGCGTCCGACCTAGGCCGTGCGGCAGCCTCGCTCGATGCCCTGTCGCCGCTCAAGGTGCTTGCCCGCGGCTATTCCATCGCGTACAGCGATGATGGCGTGGCTACGAGTGCCAAGACCTTTAAGCCCGGCGACGCCATTCGTGTGCGCATGGCAGACGGCAACGTGGCGGCAACGGTCGATACGGTCGAGTAAGCCGCGTTTCATAGCGATAAACCTTTAGGAAAGGAAACAGATATGGCAGAGAAGACCCCGGTCGAGCAGCTTACGTACAAGCAGGCCTCGCAGGAGCTGGAGCTCATCATCCGCAGCTTGGAGTCGGGCGATATGGAGCTCGAGGAGTCGCTCGAGAGCTATACCCGCGGCGTCGAGCTCCTCAAGAGCCTGCGTACCCGCTTGTCCGATGCCGAGCAGAAGGTCTCGGTGCTCCTTAAGGACGTCGACGGCAACGACGTGCTCGCCGACGGCGAAGCCGCCAACACCGACGATAACCTCTCGTTCTAACCATCTCGACCAAATATAATTACCTTGGTCTGTGAGAAAGGAACCAACCATGTGTGATTGCATCTTCTGCAAAATCGCCAACCACGAGATCCCCTCGACCGTTGTCTATGAGGACGATCAGGCCATCGCCTTCGACGACCTCAACCCCCAGGCGCCGGTCCACACGCTCGTAATCCCCAAGAAGCACTACAGCGACATCGCCGACAACGTGCCTGCCGAGACCATGGGCGCCATGGCTCACGCCATCCAGGAGGTCGCCAAGGCCAAGGGTCTGGAGGACGGCTTCCGCGTCATCTCCAACAAGGGCGTCAACGCCGGCCAGACCGTCATGCACTTCCACATGCACGTCCTCGGCGGCAAGAACTTGGGCGAGAACCTCATCTGAGGACGCGTGGCCCGTCGACTTGGCTGCCTTTGGAGTAATCTATGCAGCTTTCTCAACTCGAATACCTTCAAGCGGTAGCGAACTATGGCGGCGTGCGCAAAGCGGCTCGCGCCGTTCATGTGAGTCCGCAGGCCGTTTCGTCGGCAATCAAAAAGTTGGAATCTGAGTATCAGATTGTTTTGCTCGACCGATCGGCGGGGGAGGCTGTTTTGTCTCCGGCGGGCAGAGAATTTGTGCGTCGTGCACGCGTGATCCTGGCACAAGTCGACGATCTCAAAAAGTACGCTCAATCGAGGGACGACGGCATCTCGCCCGACGGCCACTTTCGTCTTTACGCCCCCTGCCTTCATGGGCGGGGGCGCCTTTTTGCCGAAAACTGGTATGACTCGTTTGAACGCTCGCACCCTCAGATTCATCTTGATGTGTGGCATCAGCCAACGGCAACATGCTTTGAATCACTTATACTTGGAATTTCGGACGCGGCTATCTCGTTCGAGGAACCACGGGATAGCGTTCTTTCTTCAAAATATTTGGGTGAAAAGGAGCTCAAGGTTCTTTCATGCCCAGCGGGTCATCAATCTGTTGACGCTATGACCATTCGTGAGTTACTGGGCGGCAGGCTCGCTGTTCCCATTAATTTGTCACCCTGTCTCAATGCAATCAATCAATGCCCTGAAGCCCAGCTCGTCAATTTTCGCTTCCGTGATGTTGAATACGGAAGCAGGGCTCAGACCGAGTTTCTTCAAGCCGGGGGATTGATATTGAGTTTATCTGGGTCCTCTCTTGCGTCGGATGGATCAGAAGTGAGTGAGTGCTCCATTGAAGGCTCGCGTGATGTAACCTTGCCTATCTACTTTTGCTATCGGCAGAATTCCTGGACTGATCGACACCAGACGGTTTTTCTGCACCTATTGCGTCATCTTGCTTCGTGAGATTAATTGGCTTCGAGACGTCAAGTGATTATTGACGCCTTGTAACACATAGCTGACAGCTTTGCCCTCATGCTTTTCCAAGAATCCGATTTAGATTGCTGGCTCTTGGAGGGCGGAGCATGAAAAACCGTACGGTTTTGCTTTATATGACATTCGTTTTTCTGTCGAACTTCAGCACCATCTTGTATTTTCTAACTGTCTACCTTGAGTTCGTCGGGCTTTCGATGGTAGCGATTTCTAGCATGATGATTGCATACCAAGTGAGCAAGTTCATCCTAGAAGTTCCCACTGGCTATATTGCTGATAGGTTTGGACGAAAGACAAGCGGCCTCGTTGGCATTGTGGGAATGCTTGGGTACTACGCCGCCCTGCTCATTGTCCGATCTCCTCTGCTTTTAATCGGTGCGTTTGCTCTCAAGGGTTTTGCCGTTGCATGTGTGAGCGGATCCATCGAAGCGATTTACATTGACAGCGTCTCTCAGGACCAGCTCGTAAGACTTAATGTCGTTGAGCGACTTGTTTTCTATGCCTCTTATGCCCTCTCCGCTTGCGTGGGCGGTTTCATTTCGTCTGTCGGTGCATATCTCATTGGTCTTTCGGCAGATATCATCGCAATGGTGTTGACGTTGGTTGTTGTTGTCTGCATTCCTGAGATGCGAAGAGGGGGCACTGCGGCGACACCTGAACGTGGAATGAGCCCGAAGATGATCGGTGCCGCTATTGCGTGTAATGGCATTCTTCGTTCGGCGTTCATCATGGACTGTTCTCAGGCATTTGCTTTTGTCGCCCTGGAAGACTTTTTCTCGCTGCTGCTTGCGGGTCGCGGAATGAATGCCGTCGCTTCGGGCGTGACCATTGCGATCCAGCTCCTTGCCTCCGCCTCCATAGGGTTTATCGTGCCCAGTGTGATTGCTCGTGTCGACAAGGGCCGTTTTGCGCGTATTTGCGGCATCGTGCGCCTTTCCCTGACTGCTCTATTTTTGATTCCCTTTACTCCGGTCTATTTGCTGCCCGTGTTCTATGTGTTGCAGACGGTCGCCTACTCGTTATTTGCTCCAATTAAATACTCAATTATTCAAAATGCTGCCGATTCTTCGATGCGCTGTTCACTCATATGACCCAATCCGCTGTCAAGAGCCACAATGGCCCCGCCGACCGCTTGCAATCGGTCGGCGGGGCCTGCCGT
>NZ_JBDGBA010000021.1:0-14036 GCF_040910185.1 Collinsella aerofaciens
TAAGGAGGGCCTACGAGGCATGGGTCGAGGCCGGACTTCCGCTCGATTGGGACAGGCAGGCCTTCGAGGCCGAGCGCAAAATGGATTCTAAAAAACACCTTGCCAAATAGGAGCGTCAGACCAGGAAACCCCCTTATCCGCAGCTCCGAAGGAGCAGGATAAGGGGGTTTCCATGGTCGAGGACGTTCTGAAAACTAAGTCCAGCACGGGCCCGAACAAACAACCGACTACAGGTCGATGTGCGATTCCTTGATCGGGAACGGCTCCGCGAAGTGGCAGGCGCAGCAGTGACCCGGGGCAACTTCCTTAAACTCAGGAAGCTTTTCGGAGCAGATGCCCTGCGCGATCGGGCAGCGCGTGTGGAAACGGCAGCCGGTCGGCGGATCCAGCGGCGACGGCGGATCGCCGGCGAGGATGATGCGCTTGCGGGTCTTCTGGATATCCGGATCGGGCACCGGCACGGCAGACAGCAGCGACTGCGTGTACGGGTGGTGCGGCTCACTGTAGAGCGTCTTCCAGTCCGAAACCTCGACCATCTTGCCCAAGTACATAACGGCAACGCGATCGGAGATGTGCTGCACGACGGACAGGTCGTGGGCGATAAACAGATATGCGGTACCGAACTTGTCCTGGAGCTTCTTAAGAAGGTTCAGAACCTGGGCCTGAATGGATACGTCAAGTGCTGAGACAGGCTCGTCGCAGATAATCAGCTTGGGCTTCAGAGCGAACGCGCGGGCGATGCCGACACGCTGGCGCTGGCCGCCCGAGAACTCGTGCGGATAACGGTTGATGTGCTCGGGATTCAGACCGACGACGTCCAGCAGCTCGCGGACGCGCTCGATACGCTCCTCCTTGGTACCCACGCCATGAATGGTCATGGGCTCGGAGACGATCTCGCCGATGGTCATACGGGGATTGAGCGAAGCATAGGGATCCTGGAAGATGAACTGCATCTCGCGACGCATGTCCTTGATCTCATGCTTGCTCATCTCGGCAACATCTTTACCCTGGAAGAACACCTTACCGGCGGTCGGCTTGGTCAGGCGCATGATGGTGCGACCCGTCGTGGACTTACCGCAACCAGACTCACCAACCAGACCAAAGGTCTCGCCCGGATAAATCTCGAACGAAATGTCATTTACTGCAGAGACAACACGCTTGGAGAAGCGCTTGGCGAACATGCCGGACTCAGCGGGGAACTCCTTAGAGAGGTGCTCGACCTTCAGCAGCGGAGTACGCTCGTTGGTATCTGCCATTACGCCTCGCCTCCCTTCTTGGAATCCTTGCGCGTACGGGACGTCTCAGGAGCGTTCTTGAGGAACTCGGGGTCACCGGAGTAGTGGCACGCAGAGTAATGACCAGACTCGGTGACAACGCGCTCGGGGCGCTGCTTGCGGCACTTGTCCGTCGCATAGGGACAACGAGGAGAGAAGACGCAGCCCTCAGGCAGGTTCATGAGCGAAGGCGGGTTGCCGTGAATCGGCGTAAGCGGCTTCTTCTCTTCGATGGCCTGCTCCGGGATGGAGCGGATAAGGCCCCAGGTGTAGGGGTGGCGGCTCTCGTAGAAGATTTCCTCAGCAGTACCGAACTCGACGGGACGGCCGGCGTACATAACCATAATCTTATCGGCCATATCGGCAACGACACCCAGGTCATGGGTGATCATGATGATGGCGTTGCCGTTCTTCTCCTGCATTTCCTGCATGAGCTCGATAATCTGAGCCTGAATGGTAACGTCCAGGGCAGTCGTGGGCTCGTCGGCAATCAGAATATCGGGATCGCAGGCAAGAGCCATAGCGATCATGACGCGCTGACGCATACCGCCGGAGAACTGGTGCGGATACTCATTGACGCGCTTCTCGGGCTCGGGGATACCCACGAGGTCCAAAAGCTCGGTAGCGCGCTTGAGCGCCTCCTGCTTGGAGTAGCCACGGTGCAGACGAAGGCCCTCGCCCACCTGTTTGCCGATCTTATAGACCGGGTTCAAAGAGGTCATAGGATCCTGGAAGATCATCGCGATATCGTTACCGCGAATGTGCTGCATCTCTTCCTCGGTCATCTCGAGGATCGAACGACCGCGATAGCGAACGTCGCCGCCCTCGATCTTTCCCGGAGGCATCGAGATAAGGCCCATGATGGTCATGGCGGTCACGGACTTACCGGAGCCGGACTCACCGACGACGCCCAGGGTCTCGCCGCGATCGAGCGTGTAGGAGACACCGTCGACAGCGCGAACGACGCCATCCTCAGTGTGGAAATACATCTTAAGGTCATCGACCTCGAGCAGATGCTGGCCCTCGGGAACCGGCTGGTCCTTCAGGTCCACATAGTTCTTGTTCTTCTTCATCCTTATGCGTCCTTCATCTTGACGTCGAGGGCGTCGCGCAGACCGTCACCCAACAGGGTGAAGGCGAGCACCGTCGAGAGAATTGCCAGACCGGGCATGATCATCATCCAGGGAGCAGTCAGAAGATACTGCTGACCGTCCTGAATCATGGAGCCCCACGAAGGCGTAGGCGGAATAACGCCCATGCCGAGGAAGGACAGAGCGGACTCGGTCAGAATGGCGCCACCAATGTTCATGGTCGCGTAGACCACAATGGAAGCGACGGAGTTCGGGAAGATGTGACGCACGACGATACGAGCATCAGATGCACCCATCGCGCGCGCAGCATCAACATAGTCGTTTTCCTTGACGGTCAAGATCGCAGAGCGGAAGACGCGCGCAATCGAAGGCCAGCCGAGAATACCGATGGCGATAAAGACGTTCTGAAGACCACGGCCGATAACGGCAATCATGGCGACAACGAACAGCACGTACGGGAACGCCAGGAAGATGTCCGCACAGCGCATGATGATTGTATCCCAGATGCCGCCGTAGAAACCGGCCAGAGCACCCATGACCAGACCAATCAGCGTGGAGATCGCGGTGGCCATAATTCCGACGGACAGCGAAACGCGCGCACCGTAGATAACGCGGACGAGAATGTCACGACCAAGGGCGTCGGTGCCAAACGGGTGCTCTGCACACGGAGCCAGCAGCGACGTCTCGGCCATAGTGGTCGAGTCGGAAGCCGTCGGGGAACCGAGCCAGGGCTTAGCCCACAGATCTGCGGTCAGGGCAACCACAACGACGATGATGATCCAGCAGACACCGATAACGGCGAGCTTGTTCTTGCGAAGACGCTTAAAAGCGTCGCCCCACAGCGTGCGGGACTTGGCGGGAGCAGACGCGGCCTTGGTGGCGGTAGCCTGCTCCTGAGACTGAGAATCAGTTTCCTGCATGAGACGTACCTCCCTTAGGCCTTATCCGACGGACCGCCAAGGCGGATGCGCGGGTCGAGGAATGCATAGCTGATGTCGACGAGCAGGTTGATCACCATGACGACGACAACGATGAGCGTAACGCCGCCCATAACGATGGGCCAGTCACGCATGCTAATGGCGCGATAGACCTCATAGCCGATACCGGGCCAGTTAAAGACCGTCTCGGTCAGGATGGCGCCCGAAAGCATGCCACCAAAGTCGACACCAATATAGGTAACGACGGGGATGAGTGCATTCTTAAGCGCATGCTTGATGATGATCGCGCGATTGGAGAGACCCTTGGCCTTTGCCGTACGGATGTAATCCTGGTTCATGACGTCAAGCAGCTGCGAGCGCATAATGCGGGCAGCATAAGCGGTCGAAACCGAAGCCAGCGTAATGGTCGGAAGCACATAGTGCATCCAATCTTGATACTGAGAGCTGGAACCGCCGGCACCCGAGATCGGCATGGAGAATGCACCGCCCGTGGCGTCCTTGAGGATGACGCCAAAGAACAGCTGCAGCAACATACCGAGCCAGAAGGCCGGGACCGCAACGAGGATCGACGTGGTGAGCGTTACCAAAATATCCCAGAAGGAATAACGCTTTACCGCCGAAATGATACCCGCACCGATACCCATGATTGCCTCTAGCACGATGGCGCACGCGGCAAGTTTGACCGTATACGGATACTTCTGGGCGAAGATTTCCGTAACCGGCAGCTTGCGCTGATACGAATTGCCCAGATCGCCATGAAGCAGGCCGTTCATGTAATACAAGTAACGGTCCACGAGCGACGTTTGAACGGGGTCGCCGTTCTCGTCAAGGATCGCGTTGCCGTCCTCGTCCGACTGGACCAGGTGATAGCGGACGCGAAGCTGAAGCTCCACCTCGGGGGACAGAGCCTTGTCTCCACCGATCAGCTTGATCGGATCTCCCGGCACGATATTCTGGAGGGCGAACAGAATCAGCGTGACGCCCAAAAACACCGGGATGAACTGAAGCACACGTTTAACGATGTACTTACCCATACCACTCCCCTATCTAGGGATTAACCTAAATGGGATGCCGATCGCCAGACCGGCATCCCAAAATTACCATCAGCCAGTTTACCCCAGGTTAGGGAGAACTGTATGTTTCCCATGAGGTCTACGTAAATACTTGACCCTCACGGAAGCTGCAAACTCTTAAGCGAGCTCAGCGGTACCCAGATCGGCGTGCTTCTGCGGATCGACATAGAGGTGCTTGATGCGATCGGAGCCGGCGATGGTGTGCGTGTAGAACATAATCGGGATGACCGGGCAGTCGGCAGCGACCATTGCGTCGGCCTCCTGCATCTTAGCGACGCGCTCCTTGTCGTCAACCGTAGTGCGAGCCTCGTCGACCTTGGCGTCGAACTCGGGGTTGTTGTAACCAGAACGGTTGTCGCCACCGAGAGAGTCGGAGTGGAACAGCGGATACAGGAAGTTGTCCATGATCGGGTAGTCGGCAATCCAACCCAGACGACCGAACTGATAGTTAAAGTTCTGATACTGCTCGAGCAGGGCAGACCACTCGGGGGTATCGGAGACAGCGGTAACGCCAACCTTGGCGAGGTCGCCGATGATGGACTCCATGATCTCCTTGTGGCCACCGTCCTGGTTGTAGGAAAGGGTCACGTTAATGCCACGATCGCCGTTAGCGCCAGCGGGAGCAACCTTATCGAGGTACTCGTTAGCCTTGTCGACGTCGTAGGCGCAGAACTCCCATGCGCCCTCCTTGTAGCCATCGATGCCCGGAGGAACAATGCCGTCGGCGGGGGTACGGGTACCCTTGAAGATGGTCTTGCAGATGGCCTCACGGTTAATGGCCAAGGAGATACCCCTACGCAGGTCGGCGTTGTTGAACGGCTCGGCCGTGTTGTTGCAGGTCAGGTAGTAGGTGGAAGGCTCGGCGCCGAGCAGCATGCGCTCGCCGTCACCCATGGTGTAGCCGTCCTTGGACACGCCGCGATCCTTCTTGGCGGCATCGATCTGAGCGACGGGAACGTCGCAGACATCGAGGTTACCGGCCTGGAACTCCTTGTAAGCGGTCTCCATGTCCTTGATGACCTGGAAGTGGATGCCATCGATCTTGGCCTTGTCGCCATAGTAATCGTCGAACTTCTTGACGTTGATCTCCCGGCCATCCTCCCACTTGCCGTCCATCATGAACGGGCCGTTACCGACCGGAGCAAGGTAGAAGCTCTTGACATCGGACTCGGCGCACTCGGGAACCGGGGCCAGAGCCGGGTGAGAGGCGACGAAGGGGAAGTCGGCGTAAGCGGAAGACAGCTTGACGACGAGGGTCTCATCGTCGGGGCAGGTAACACCGCTGAGCTCGGTAGCGTTACCGGCAAGCAGGTCGTCATAGCCCTCGACCATGGAAAGGTGATAGGAAACCTCGGAAGGGCCGTACTCGGTAGCGATGGCCGACTTGGTGTTGACCAGACGCTCCCAACCGAGCTTGAAGGACTTGGAGGTAACGTCGTCACCGTTGTGGAACTTGGCCTTCTTGATCTTGAAGGTGAACTCGGTGGCGTCGTCGTTGGACTCAAAGGACTCGCAAGCCAGCGGAACGATCTCGCCCTTCTCGGCGTCGTAAGAGGTCAGAGCGTCAAAGAGCTGGTACTCGACCTGAGTGCCCTGGTCCTCCTGGACGTTGTAGGGGTCGATGCAGACCGGGTTGTTGATGTAGAAGTTCAGCGTCGAACCGGACTCAGAACCGGAAGTGTCGCCGCCCTTCTTGCCGCATGCGGCAAGAAAAGCCATGGAGCTCGCAGCAAGGGTGCCGCCAACAAAGGCGCGACGACCCATAACGGGCTGGTGGAACATAGAATCAGCCATGCCATCCTCCTTATGAGATAGGACAAAGAAATGTTCAGTCGGACATATGTCGAGACAATCCGATCCGAACCATCAAAACGCCGCCCGTTGCTATGGCTGGTTATGCACAACAGACCAACGTTTTGCAATACAGTAGCGCATTTTATGCACGATTTGGGGCTAATTCCGGTTAACGGTCAAGAATTTCTTTAGTTGGGCGCAGTATGTGGTGATATTTTTGACTCTGTTACGAATATGTAAACAAAAAAGGGTCCCGCACATGCGGAACCCTTTTCAAGTATTTACGCGGTTCGTGCTTAGAAGCCAACGATGCCCTGCGGGAAGAAGAACATGCACAGGACGACGCACACGGCAAAAACGACGGCCATAATTACCGTCAGGCGATCGAGGTTCTGCTCCATGACGCCCGTGGCAGAGCTGGAGTTATACAGCGAGCTAGCGATCATATCCGAAACGCCGGTGCCCTTACCGGAATGCATCAGGACGAGAATCGTCAACGCCACAGCAGAGACAGCCCAAACGACAAACAGAAGAATCTGAAACGGACCCATAGATAAGCTCCTTAATAGAACAATTCAAACTCCAGTACTGTACCACAACCCCCGCTCTCCCCTACCCGCCACTCGGGGACGGGGAAGAAATGGCAGAAATACCAAAAAAGGGGTTGCCCGAATATGGACAACCCCCTTGCTAGAAAACGGTATTTGTTTTCTCTTAGGCCTCGGTGGCGAGCACGCGGCCCGTCATCTCGGCGGAAGGCTCAATACCAGCCATGGTGAGCATGGTCGGAGCGATATCGGAAAGACGGCCGTCCTCGATACCGGTGAGCTTGGCCTTCTCATCAACGATGATGAACGGCACACGGTTGGTGGTGTGAGCCGTAAACGGATGCTTGGAACCGTCGGAAGCAACGTCAAACATGTGGTCGGCGTTGCCGTGGTCGGCGGTGATCAGCGCAAAGCCACCCTTGGCGAGAATCGCCGGGACAACCTTGGACAAGGCATCGTCAACAGCCTCGACGGCCTTAACGGCGGCGTCGAAGACACCGGTGTGACCAACCATGTCGCAGTTCGCAAAGTTCACGATGTAGAAATCAGCGCGATCCTCGTTGATGGCAGCGACGAGCTTCTCGGTAACCTCGGGAGCGCTCATCTCAGGCTGCAGATCGTAGGTAGCGACCTTGGGGGAAGCGACGAGCACGCGCTCCTCGCCCTCCTTGGGCTCCTCGATGCCGCCGTTGAGGAAGAACGTCACGTGGGCGTACTTCTCGGTCTCGGCGGTGTGCAGCTGCTTCAGGCCGTTGGCGGCGATAACGTCGGCCAGGACGTTCTCGGGGAACGTCTTGGGGAAGGCGACCTCGACGTCAAACGTCGGATCGTACTCGGTCATCGTCACAAAGTGCGAAAGCTTGATCTGCTCGCGCTCAAAGCCGTCGAACTCCTTGTCCGTGAACACGCGGGTCATCTGACGAGCGCGGTCGGGACGGAAGTTGAAGAAGATGGCCGCGTCGCCCTCGTGGATGCCCTCGTTGTGGGCAGCGAAGGGCTCGACGAACTCGTCGCCGCGCGGATCCTTCTCGTAGTAGGCCTTGATACCGGCAACGGGGTCGGTATCAGCATCGGACGCGTTGACCATGACGTCGTAGGCGCGCTGGATGCGCTCCCAACGATTATCGCGGTCCATGGCCCAATAACGGCCCGAGACGGTGGCAACGCGAGCGTCGCAACCGGTCTCCTCGGAGATCTTGGCCAGGAAGGCGCAGAACTCACTCATGTAGCCAGCGCCGGACTGCGGGTCAACGTCGCGGCCATCCATGAAGGCGTGGACGCGAACGGTCTTGACACCGTGCTCGGCAGCCATCTTGACCAGAGCCTCGACGTGGTTCATGTGAGAATGAACACCGCCAGGGCTCATAAGGCCCATGAGGTGGAGAGTCTTGCCGTCAGCCTTGACGTCGTCCATAGCCTTGACGAAGACCTCGTTCTTGGCGATGGAGCCGTCCTTGATGGCGTTGTTGATGCGCGAAAGCTCCTGGAACACAATGCGGCCGGCACCGATGTTGAGGTGACCCACCTCGGAGTTGCCCATCTGGCCATCGGGAAGACCCACGTCCTCGCCCGAAGCGCCGAGCGTGGTGTGGGGGTACTTCTCGTACAGGCTATCAAGGAAGGGCGTCTTGGCAGCGGCGACGGCGTTCTCGCCATCGGCCGGAGCCAGGCCGCAGCCGTCCATAATGATCAGGAGTGCGGGAAGATGACGCTGTGCCATATGTCCTACTCGCCTGCCTTGACGACCATAGAGGCGAAGTCGGCAGCCTTGAGCGAAGCGCCGCCCACGAGGGCGCCGTCAACGTCGGGCTTGGCGACGAGCTCAGCGATGTTGCCGGGCTTGGCAGAGCCACCATAGAGAACGCGGATGCCGTTAGCGAGCTCCTCGCCGAACATCTCCTTGAGGGTCTCACGGATAGCGCCGCAGACCTCCTGAGCGTCCTCGGCGGTAGCGGTCTTGCCGGTGCCAATGGCCCAGATGGGCTCGTAGGCGACGACGACCTGCTTGGGGCAGGTGATCTCAAGACCAGCAAGGCCAGCCTTGACCTGGTTCACGACGTGCTCGACATAGGTGCCAGCCTCGCGGACCTCGAGGGACTCGCCGCAGCAGAAGACGGGAACAAGACCGGCGGCAACGAGAGCCTTGGCCTTCTTGTTCTGGTCCTCGTCGGTCTCGTGGAAGTAGTCACGACGCTCGGAGTGGCCGATGATGCAGTAGGTGCAGCCAGCGGACTTGAGCATGTCGCAAGAGGACTCACCGGTGAAGGCACCCTTGGCCTCCCAGTACACGTTCTGTGCACCGAGGGCGATGGGGGCAGCCTGAATGCGGTCATGAACCGTGGTGATGTCGATGGTCGGAGGGCAGACGAGCACCTCGACGCCAGCCGGAACCTCGGGCAGAGCCTGAGCCAGCTCGTCGGCGAGTTTGGCGGCCTCGGCGACGTCGTTGTTCATCTTCCAGTTACCAGCGATGAGAAGGGTGCGATTAGGCATCGAGAAGCGCCTCCACTCCGGGCAGGGCCTTACCCTCGACGAGCTCCATGGAAGCGCCACCACCGGTGGAGATCCAGCTCATCTTGTCGGCCAGGTTGAACTTGTTGACAGCCGCGACAGAGTCGCCACCGCCGATGATCGAGGTGCAGTCGGCCTCGGCGACAGCCTCGGCGATAGCCTGGGTGCCGTGAGCGAAGTTGTCGAACTCGAAGACGCCCATGGGGCCATTCCAGAACACAGTCTTGGCGCCCTTGACGGCCTCGGCGTAGAGCTCCTCGGTCTTAGGACCGATGTCCATGCCCTCGCGGTCGTCAGGGATAGCGTCGGAAGCGACAACCTCGGGGACAGCGTCCTCGCCAAAGTGATCGGCAACGCGGTTGTCGATGGGGAGCAGGATCTTGACGCCCTTCTCCTCGGCCTTCTTGAGCATCTCGCCGGCGCGCTCGACCCAGTCCTCTTCCTTGAGGGACTGACCGACGGAAAGGCCCTGAGCCAGGAAGAAGGTGTAGGCCATACCGCCACCGATGATCAGGGTGTCAGCGGAGTCGATGAGGTGATCGAGAACGCCGATCTTGGAGGAAACCTTGGAACCGCCGACGATAGCGACGAAGGGGCGCTCGGGCTCGGCGAAGATACCGGTCAGCGTGTCGACCTCCTTCTCGAGCAGGAAGCCGGCGACGGCAGGCAGGTAAGCGGCGGGGCCCACGACGGAACCCTGGGCGCGGTGAGCAGTGCCGAAGGCATCGAGAACGAAGACGTCACCATAGGAAGCGAGCTTCTTGGCGATCTCGGGATCGTTCTTCTTCTCACGCTTGTCAAAACGGACGTTCTCGAGAACGAGGACCTTGCCCGGCTCGACGGCGGCGACAGCCTCGGCGGCCTTCTCGCCATACGTGTCGGCAACAAAAGCAACGTCAAGGCCAGAGAGCTCAGCGAGCTTCTTGGCGACAGGCTCGAGGGAAAGCTCGGGCTGGAAGCCAGTGCCCTCAGGACGGCCGAGGTGGCTCATGAGGATGACGCGAGCGTTGTGCTCAACGAGGTAGTTGATGGTGGGCAGGGCAGCCTTAATACGGGTGGTGTCGCCAACGACGCCATCCTTGATAGGCACGTTGAAGTCAACGCGGACGAGAACGCGCTTGCCGTCGACATCGATGTCGCGGACGGTCTTCTTGGTAAAGGCCATGTTTGCTTCTACCTTTCGTACGTGTCTGCCTTCCATTACGGCAGACGATTTCTTATAAAAAGGACGCGACCCTAGGGTGTAAGCCCTATAAGGCCGCGCCCTTCTTTAGACGCTCAACGAGCTATTCGCTAAAAGCTAAATTAAGCAACGAACTTCTCGAAGTACTTGATGGTGCGGACCATCTGAGAGGTGTAGGAGTTCTCGTTGTCGTACCAAGAGGTGACCTGAACGAGGGTCTGGCCGTTGCCGAGGTCAGAGCACATGGTCTGCGTGGCGTCGAAGATGGAGCCGTGGGTCTCGCCGACGATGTCGCGGGAGACGATCTGGTCCTCGTTGTAGGCGAAGGTATCGGGGATGGTCTCGGCGTAGGCCTTCATGGCAGCGTTGACCTCGTCGACGGTGACCTTCTTGTCAACGACGGCGTAGAGGTTGGTCAGCGAGCCGGTCGGCGTCGGGACGCGCTGGGCGGCACCGATGAGCTTGCCGTTGAGCTCGGGGAGAACCAGGCCGATGGCCTTGGCAGCGCCCGTGGTGTTCGGGACGATGTTCTCGGAGCAGGCGCGGGAGCGACGGAAGTTGCCCTTGCGCTGCGGGCCGTCGAGCGGCATCTGGTCGCCGGTGAAGGCGTGGATGGTGGTCATGATGCCGGAGACGATGGGGGCGAAGTCGTTCAGGCCCTTGGCCATCGGGGCGAGGCAGTTCGTCGTGCAGGAGGCAGCGGAGATGATGTTGTCATCAGCGGTCAGCGTCTCATGGTTGACGTTGTACACGATGGTGGGCAGATCGCTGCCGGCCGGAGCGGAGATGACGACCTTCTTGGCGCCAGCGTTGATGTGGGCCTGAGCCTTAGCCTTGCTGGTGTAGAAGCCGGTGCACTCGAGAACGACGTCGACGTCGAGGTCGCCCCAAGGCAGGTTGTTGGCGTCGGCCTCCTTGTAGATCTTGATCTCCTTGCCGTCAACGGTGATGGAATCCTCGCCAGCAACGACCTCGTGATCACGAGCGTAGTTGCCCTGCGTGGAGTCGTACTTCAGCAGGTAAGCGAGCATATCGGGAGAGGTGAGGTCGTTGATAGCGACGATCTCGGAGCCCTCATGACCGAACATCTGACGGAAAGCCAGACGACCGATGCGACCGAAGCCGTTAATAGCAACCTTTACTGCCATTGTGTCTCCTTTCGTAAGGCCCCCGCGAGCTACAGCGCCCGCCGTTGAGGCCCACAAACTAACCACTCGCCTAATATACCTTTTTTTTGACTTGAATTTCACGAGAATGCTCGAAATTGAAAATCAAATTTACGTTAAAACGTTTTAAAGAATAAAATAGCAGCTAAATCCGTATATAAGTCGATACTTCAAACTACTTGTTTGCTTCAATGAGCTTTTCAAGCCTCAAAACGCGATGGTACAGGGCAGACTTCGACAAGGGAGGGTCAGCCATCTCCCCCAAATCACGCAGCGACAGATCGGGATAGCGCTCGCGCAGGTCGCAAAAGACTGCCAAGGCGTCCGGAAGCGTGTCGCGCAAACCCCGCTGTTCGAGCTCATCGATCAACGCAAGCTGATGCTGGGCGGCACCCGCACTTCTGGTCTGATTGGCCAGTTCGGCATTCACGCGACGGTTTACGTCGTTCTTAACCAATTTGACCGCGCGCGCTTCCTCGATCTCGGCAACGCTGCGCTTGGCACCAATCAGCTTTAGAAGATGCTCGATCTCCTCGGCGCTCTTAATGTAGACAGCAAAGGATCCGCGCCGCGCGTTAACGCGCGCATGGACTCCAATCTGCTCCAATAGATCGCAAAGTCCCCGGGCATACTGCTCGCCCTGCACCGCGATCTCCAAATGAAAGTCGCCGCGGGGATCGGCCACGAAACCGCCGGCGATGAGCGCGCCGCGGATGTAGGCAAGCCTGCAGCAGGGACGGGCAACGATGTGCCGGGGAACACCAGCGACGAGCCCTCCCCTGCGGTCGAGAATGCCCAGCAGCACCAGAGCCTTGTCCAGGTCGGGCTGATCGGGCAGGGTAATGAGATAGTTACGGACCTTATGCAAGACCGATTTACGAACGGTGAATTCCGTTTTGAGCTTAAGGATGCGATGCGTCAGTGTGATCATCGTGCGCGCGACGGCACCCGTCTCGGTCGCGACCGTCAAACGATACCGCCCGGAGCCGGCCAGCGAAAGTGTACCGCTCACGCGCGTCAGGGCGGCAAGCGTCGACAAATCGCAGTATTCACATTCGGGTTCGCAGCGCGCGAGCTCGTCACGCACCTCGGCGGTAAACGACATGCAGGCCTATGCTTTCGTGTTGGCGCGCGACAGGTCGCGATGGGAAATGCTCACGTGATATTGGGCGCCTTCCAAATAACGTGCCGTGGCCTCGGCGATGGCAACGCTGCGGTGTTGACCGCCCGTGCAGCCGATGGCAATAGATAGCTGTGGCTTGCCCTCCGCGATATAGCCGGGCATGACCGTATCGAGCAGCTGCGTCCAGGCCTTCCAGAACTCCTGGGTCTTGGGATGGTCCAGAACAAAGTCAGAGACTTTCTTATCGAGACCGGTCATGGTGCGCATCTCGGGATCGTAGAACGGATTGGGCAGGAAACGAACGTCGATCATAATGTCCGCCTCGACGGGCATGCCGTGCTTAAAGCCAAACGAGAACACGTGAACGTCCATGAGCTGCTGGTCGGACAGCTCGGAGAACGCCATGCGCAATTTGTTGCGCAGGGCAGAGGTGCGCAAGCGGCTCGTATCGATAATCATATCGGCTCGATCGCGCACGCCCTGCAGCTGCAGGCGCTCGCGCTGAATCGCATCGGCCGTAGTCTCCCCCGGCTTGGCAATGGGATGGCGGCGGCGGTTTTCGCTATAACGACGGATCAGCACCTCGTCAGAGGCCTCGAGAAACACGATGTCACAGCTCATCTCGCGCTCCTCGAGTGCGGCAACGGCATCGAGCAGCTCATCGAACAAGCCCTGGCTGCGCAGGTCGCAGGTGACGGCAAGATGCCTGCCCACGCCCGTATTGATGCCGACGAGTTCGGCAAGCTGGGCGATCAGACGCGGAGGCAAGTTGTCGATGCAAAAGTAGCCCATGTCCTCGAACACATGCATGGCCTGCGTTCGGCCCGATCCAGACATTCCGGTGATGATGACGATATCGGGGATGCGCTCCGAGCGCTCCGCCGCATCCATAGCATCTCCCTTTTGCATGTGCGCCTCCTAAAACAAGCGCGGGACCCGGCCAGCGGATCCCGCGCGATCAATTGCCTTTATTGAGTATACCGCCCCAAGCGGATACGAGACCTGTCTTACGCCTCAAGCGCAGCCTTGAACCAACTTGTAATACTCGTGGGGTGCGTGATGGCGGTGCCGACGACAACGGCCCAGGCGCCCGCATCAATCGCGGCGCGGGCCTCCTCGGGCGTGTGCACGCGGCCCTCGCAGATGATGGGAAGACCGGGGAATTCCTCGGTCGCCTGACGCAGGAGCGGCAGATCGGGGCCATCGGCCATGGTGCAGTCGATGGCGGCGACACCGTGAGAAAGCGTGGTGGATACCAGGTCGAAGCCCATATCAACCGCGCGGCGAATGTCCTCGATGGTGGCACAGTCGGCCATCAGGAGCACGCCCTCCTCG
>NZ_JBDGBA010000021.1:14190-41795 GCF_040910185.1 Collinsella aerofaciens
CCTTCCACAGGCCGATAACAGGAACCTCACAGCGACCCTTAATGGCGGCGATGTCGGCAAGGCCCTGGCAGCGAATGGCGGCGGCGCCGCCGAGCTCGCAAGCGCGAGACATTTGAGCCATGGTCTCGGGCGTACGAAGCGGCTCGCCCATATACGCCTGAACGCTCACGACGAGCTTGCCCTTCAGGGATTGAATCAAAGGATCAACGGTCATGTTCGACTCAACCTTTCTCAAAACAGCCTTCTGAGACACCGCACCTTGACGTTCAAACCGTCGCTCGCGTACCGAAGCACGCTTCGCCCCTCTTTCACGTCAATCTGCGGCACCTCAGAAGGCGCACTTGGTAGTTATGTTTACTTCAACGAAGCAAGAAGGTGATCGGCGGCACCGATGAGCGGAGCATCGCCCTCCAGAGAACCGATGAGGATCGGCGTGTCCTGAAGAGGATCGAGCGCCTGGCTGGCATAGCCCTCGTGCACCGAGTCCTTCCACGTCTGCGAGCGCCAATCGGGACCTTGGTGAATCACACCTCCCGAAAGCACGATGACCTCGGGATCCAAGATGTTAGCGAGCGAGCCCAAGCTGGCACCCAGCGCAAAGCCGGCGTCATGGATGACCTCGGTCGCCTTTGCGTCGCCCGCACGGCACAGGTCGTTCACATCGCGACCGACCGAAGGACGGCTGGGGTCGACGCGACCAAAGCGCTCATCGTACATACGACCAATGGAAGTGCCCGAAGCAACCGACTCAAGATGACCGGAACGTCCGCAGGCGCAGGGAATGCCGGCGGCAGCCGAGCACTCGATGTGGCCCATATGACCGGCAGCACCATGGAAGCCCTGCATCACGCGGCCGTTCTCGACATATGCGCCGCCGATGCCCGTGCCGATGCCCAGGCACAAGACGGAGAACTTGCCCTTGCCGACGCCCCAGTGGGCCTCGCCCAGAGCATGAGCCTGCACGTCGCCCACAACGGCAACGGGAAGACCAAGGTCCTCGCGCAGACGCGGCCCCAACTGAACGCCGGACCAGCCGGGCATAATCTCGTTGGCATACGCGATGGCGCCCGTCTTGGGATCGACGACGCCTGCGGCACCGATACCGACACCGAGGACCTCGACATCGGGATTCGCCTCAAGAGCGGCCTTGATGGACGCCTCGATCCGCTGGAAGACGGCCTCGCCGCCCTCCTGGGCCTCGGTAGGAACCTCGGCCTCAAATACGGGATGGGGCACGCTGCCGTCAGCCGGGTACTCCATAATGGCGGTCGCGATCTTAGTTCCGCCGATATCGACAGAGCAGACGTACTTGTTCTCCATGTCGTTCTCCTTAGGAGATAAAAACAACTACAGGAAATGCGCCGTCAGGCTAGCCGTCACAGCGCGGTAAAGGTTTTCCAGGTGCCCGAGATCGCCGAGAAACCGTGTGGCCATTGACCTAATGGGTCATGGCCACACGGTTGAACGGCGAGGTCGGGTGCCTGGGGAAGCTTTACAGGAGACCGTTGTCCTGGAGGACCTTCTTAATCGCCTCGACGTTCTCGCCGGTCATGGCCTTCACCGGGCGCGGCATGGTCGGGCTGTCGAAGATACCCATGAGGTTCATAGCGGTCTTGAAGGCGCCGACGCCACCGGCATAGCCCTGGACGCCCGAGGTGACATCCCAGATGTGGGAGATCTCGTTGAGGCGATCCTGCTCGGCCTTGACGGTAGCCCAGTCGCCGGCCTGAGCGGCCTTCCACTGACGCACGTAGCCCTCGGGCTCAACGTTGGCGAGACCCGGGACGGAACCGTCGGCGCCACCGAGGTAGGCACCGTCGACAACAACCTCGTGACCGGTGAGGATGCTCATCGGGTGGCCGTTCTTCTCGTTCTCCTGAACGAGGTAGCGGAACGAGATGTCATCGCCCGAGGAATCCTTGACGCCGGCCAGGACGCCCTCGGCGCCGAGCTTGGCAAGGAGCTTCCAGGGGAGCTTGGTGTGGACGCACACGGGGATGTCGTAGGCGAAGATGGGCAGGTCGAGCTCCTCGTGCAGGATGCGGAAGTGCTCCTCGACCTCGGTCATGCCCTGCAGGGCATAGAACGGGCAGGTGGCGACAAGCGCATCGGCGCCCAGCTCCTGAGCGACCTTACCATGCTCGATCATGCGCTCGGTCTCGGTATCGATGATGCCGACCAGAACGGGAACGCGGTGGTCGACGATGCGCACGGCCTCGGCGACAATCTGGCGACGGCGCTCGTCGGTGGAGAAGACGACCTCGCCCGAGGAGCCCAGGAAGAACAGGCCATCGACGCCGGCATCGATCATGCGGTTGATGCTGCGCTCAAAGGAGGCAACGTCGAGCTGGTGGTCTTCGGTATCGGGAACAACGACGGGAGGGATAACGCCGGTGAATTTCTGAGTTGCCACAAGAATCTCCTTAGTTGTCTGGCGGGCGGCCCTATGCCACCCACTCTTGTTGGCAGTGTCCAGGCCGTCTAGGCCAAAGAACACGGGTAGAACGTTTGGTTAAAGAAGTCGACGACTTCGTTTTCGAACGCATTGATGCGCTCGTGAGCGTATTTGGCATAAATGATATGCCTTCGGTCACACTCAAGACCGTTGAATACGGCAAACTGACCCTTGGGATCGCTCACGGCGTCCATAAGCGATGTGCCCATGAGCACCGATCCGCGCACCCGAGACGACAGCGCCTCGAGGCCACCGGGAATTGGATTGGCAACCGCCGTGCAGGCAAGACCCTGCTCGTCCAGAGCAGAAACCGCCAGCGCGACTCCGCCGCCAAGGCCCTCGCCCCACGCAAAAATGCGATCGGAGTCCACGCCGTCAAGATTGCGCGCGACCTTCGCCAACGCGCAGCCCCAACGGACGCGCTCGACAAAAGCGGGCGAAGCAATTCCCCGCTGCAGGTCGTCCGCACCAGCAACATCGTCATCCAGTGCAAGCACGGCATATCCCATGGCGGCAAATCTCGTCATGTGATGCCAGCCGCGCACAGGCCGATCGATGTCGTGGAACATCAGGCACAGCGGCACGCGCTCAGATACTCGGGCAC
The DNA here is from genome assembly GCF_040910185.1 of Collinsella aerofaciens. GTDB lineage: Bacteria > Actinomycetota > Coriobacteriia > Coriobacteriales > Coriobacteriaceae > Collinsella > Collinsella aerofaciens_BF. The sequence continues at coordinate 17,250 of NZ_JBDGBA010000021.1, forward strand.
GACCAACAGGCTCAATCAAACGAGCGTGGACCGCATCGTCACCGAGCTTAAAGGAAACCTCCGAGTAACGGGCGCAAGGGTTAACAAAGTCAATTGCCGTAATGGCCAGGCCTTGAATCTCAAGGTTCGAAGCGCATGTCTCTAAATCAGAAACATCTGCTTGGACATCACCGTGCCAGTCCTGATATTCTGCGAGCCTTGACGAAACCGTTCCAGGAATTCCCACGAGCCCGGGGACTATCAGCTCGTCAACATTGCTCTCGCACTTAGACATGAGCCTCCCCTCCCTTGCAGAAAAACGGAATGATCAAATCATCAAAGTCCTGAATCTCCTCGTGGCCAAAGCCCTCAAAGAACTCATGACGCTTGTCGCAGGACAGGTTGTTGTACACCGCAAACTGCGTTGCCGGCGGACAGACGATATCGGCCGTGCCCGTGCCAAACAGCACGGGGCACTTGACCATGGGGGCAAAATTCTTGGAATCGAAGTACGCCAGCTTGGCATAGGCTTCCTCGATACGAGTCGAGTCCTCGTCAAACCAACGCGACCAATAGCGTAGACCCTCGTAGGCAATATCGTCGGCGTCCAGATCCCAAACCAGGCGGAAGTCCGACAGGAAGGGGTAGAGGATGGCGGCGCGATTGATAAGCTCGCTGTTAAGCGCGCAGGTCGCAATACCCAAACCGCCGCCCTGCGATGCGCCGTTCACATACACGCGGGTAAGATCGATGCCCTCGAGCTCGCGAACGATACGGCACAGAATGCGGATATCCTGATGTAGACGGACATAGTAGAGGTTGGCCGGGTCGCCGTCGATACCGGCGACGATATGGCCCGCAACCGTCGTGCCCTCAAATCCACCAATGTCCTCGGAGGGGCCTCCTTGGCCAGGACAATCGAGAGCAATGAGCGCCATGCCCATGCCCGCAAACGACGCCTGCTCAAACCAGCTGCGGCTTGCACCCGGATACCCATGGAACTGAAGTACCAATGGCACAGGCTCGTCCGAGACGGGTTTAAGGTACTTGGCATGCAGGCGTGCACCACACATGCCGGTATACCAGAGGTCGAAAAACCGACAGGTCGCGGAATCCGCAACCGAAGCCGCCTCAATCTCGTAGTCGAGCTCGACAGCGTCGGCCTCGGCCATGCGGTCCTTCCAAAAGAGATCGAAATCCGATGGACGGGGCATAGCGCCTCGATATTCACCAAATTGCTGTTGTAGCTCCTGAGCACTTGGCATGGCTCGTGAACCCAGCCTTTCGAAATCGCAACGGAGGTGCGCCCGGCAAGGGAACCGGGCGCACGGGAGGGAAAGCGAGGCTACTCGCCGAGCTTGGGATGCAGCAGCGACGGCGCAGCGCCGAGCAGCATCTTGGTGTAGGGGTCCTGAGGGTGCTGGAAGACCTGCTTGGCCTCGCCCTGCTCGACAATCTTGCCACCATTCATAACGATGATGTCGTCAGAGATATAGCGGACCGTCTGGATGTCATGGCTGATGAACACCATGGCCAGGCCGAGCTCCTTCTTAAGGTCGGTCAGCAGGTTCAGAATCTGCGCGCGGACCGAAACGTCCAGAGCCGAGGTGGGCTCGTCGGCGATGATGGCATCGGGGTTCAGCGACAGGGCACGGGCAATTGCGACGCGCTGTCGCTGGCCGCCCGAAAGCTGGCCGGGAAGAACCTCGGCGGCGGAGCTGGGCAGACCGGTGAGCTCCAAGAGCTCCTTGACGCGCTTCTCCTGCTCGGCCTCGGTACCCAAGTTGTGGACGCGCATGGGGTCGAGCAGTTGCTCACGAACGACCATGCGGGGGTTGAGCGCCGTGGCCGGGTTCTGGAACACGACCGAGATGACGCGGCCCATGTGGCGACGGTCCTCGGCGGTACGCTTGGTAACGTCCTTGCCCTTAAAGTAGACCTTGCCGCTCGTGGGGGCCTGCAGGCCGCACATGACGTTAGCGGTGGTGGACTTTCCGCAACCGGACTCGCCGACGATGCCGATGGTCTGTCCGGGCATGAGCTTAATCGTTACACCCTGGACGGCGTGAACCAGGTTGGGGTGCAGAATCGAGCCGGTACGGGTCCTAAAGGTGACGTGGACGTCATCAAGGAAGATGATCGGCTCGACGCCGTTGACTGCGGTCTCGCTCATCTACATCACCTCCGCGTGAGGGGTCAAACCATTTGCCTTGAGCACCTCGTCGGGGAGCTCGGAATAGAAGTGCTCGGTGCCGGGCACGCGCTTGAAGACCGGACGGGTGTCCAGGCCAATGCGCGGATGGCTCGAGCGGGGCGCGAAGCGATCGCCCTTGGGGAAATCGCGCGGGCTCGGAACGGCGCCGGGCACCTGGTGCAGGCGGCCCGAACCGCTCTCGATGGACAGGACGGAGCCCAGAAGGCCGCGGGTGTACTCGTGAATAGGGTTGGTGAGCAGCTCCTTGGTGGGCGCCTGCTCGATAACCTGACCGGCGTACATAACCGTGATGTTATGAGCGACCTCGGCGACCAGTGCCAGGTCGTGCGAAACGAAGATCATGGCAAAGCCGAGCTTGGCCTGAAGGTCGTTAAGCAGCTTGATGACCTGCTTCTGGACGGTAACGTCCAGAGCGGTCGTGGGCTCGTCGCAGATGACCAGCTTGGGGTCGCGGGTAAGGGCCATAGCGATCAGGACACGCTGACGCTGGCCGCCGGAAAGCTCGTGCGGATAGCTCTCGAGCGTGCGTTTGGGATCGAGGCCGACGAGCTCCAGGAGCTCCTCGGCGCTACGGGTTCCGCCGCGCTTGGTGAGCTGCTTCATCTGGGCAGAGATGAGCATGGAGGGGTTGAGCGAGGACAGGGCGTCCTGATAGACCATAGCGATATCGGTACCGCGCAGGCCGAACCACTCCTTCTTGCTCATCTTGAGCAGGTCACGGCCCTCCCAGAGGACCTCGCCGGAAAGGTGCTCGTCATCGTCGGTCAGGCCCATGATGGCCAGCGTGGTGATGGACTTACCGCAGCCGGACTCGCCTACCAGGCCCATGGTCTGGCCGGGACGGACGTCAAAGTTGACGTGGTCGACGACGTTGATGTCACCGTGGTGCTCAAACTGGATGCAGAAATCGCGGACCGAAAGGATCGGCTCAACGGACTCATCGGGCACATGGCGATCGTCACGCTTGAGCTCGACATCGCGCAGGGCGCCAAGGCGAGCGGAGAGGGACTGGGCCTGCTCCTTGTAGGCGCGAACGGGGTCGGAGACCAGCAGGTCGGCCTCGCGACGCTTGGAGGAATCGGTCGGATCCAGGGCGGCAGAGGGAGCAGCGGCCATGGCGTCGGTAATGCCCTCGGAGAGGATGTTGAGCGCCAGGCAGGTGATCATGATGGCCAGGCCCGGGAACAGCGCCTGCCACCAACGGCCGGCGAGCACGCCGCCGCGGGCGTCGGCGAGGATGTTGCCCCAGGTAGCGGTGGGCTCCTGGATACCAGCGCCGATGAAGGTCAGCGAGGCCTCGAAGATGATAGCGTCGGCGACCAGGGTAACGGTGAAGACCATGATCGGGGCGATGCAGTTACGCAGAACATGCTTGATCAAAATCCACGGAGCCTTGGCGCCGGAAACGATGACCGCGCGGACATAGTCCTCGCCGTACTCGGACACGATGTTGGCGCGCACGATACGGGCAATCTGCGGAGTGTACATAAAGCCGATGGCGAAGATGATCGACGGCACGGAGTTGCCCAGGATGGAGACGAAGACGGCCGCGAGGGCGATGCCTGGGATGGACATGATGATGTCCAAGATACGCATGATCGTCTCGGAGACGGCCTTGCGCGAAACCGCTGCAAGGGCGCCAACGACCGAGCCGCAGACCAGAGCCATGGCAGTGGCGCCAAAGCCGATAATCAGCGAGTAACGACCACCGTAGAGCATACGCGACAGAATGTCGCGACCCTTATCGTCGGTACCGAAAATAAATCCGTTGCCGGGAGCCTGGCGAGCCGTAAAAATCTCGACCGGGCTATAGGGGGCAAGAAGGGGCGCCAGAATCGCAGTCAGGGCGACCAGCACCAGCACGACGGCTGCAATCTTAGAAGACAGCGTCATCTTCTTCCAGCCACCGAGCTTGAGCCCCTTGGAGGCAGCCTTCTCGAGCTGCTCGGTTTGCTTCTCTCGAATCTTTACCATAATCTACACCGTCCTGATGCGCGGGTTGATGAGCAGGTAGAGCATGTCAACCACGATGTTGATGATGATGAAGGCAAGAGCAACGACGATAACGACGCCCTGAACCAGGTTCGCCTCGTTGCCCTGAACGCCCTGCAGAATCGCGGTGCCCATGCCGGGGAGGTTGAAGATAACCTCGATGACGACGGCGCCGCCCATGAGGTAACCGATCTTAAGACCGAGGGTGGTGACCGGGGTGATCAGCGCATTGCGAAGAACGTTGATGCCGACGACGACCTTCTCGGGAACGCCGGCGCCGCGAGCCATACGGACATAATCCTTATCGAGCTCCTCGACCATGGCGGTACGCACGATACGAGTCATCTGGCCCGTCAGCGGAAATGCCAAGGCGATAGCGGGCATGATCATACGTCCCAGATAGCCAACCGGATTCGTGGTGAAGTGAGGCAGAGCACCCGATGCCGGGAGCACCTTAAGGTAGGAAGAGAACAGCAGGATCAACAGAACGGCAAGCCAGAACGACGGGGTTGCCAAGCCGGCGATGGAAAAGACGCGGATCACTTGGTCCGGCCATTTGTCGCGATACAGTGCTGCGATGACGCCGAGCAAAAACGAAACGACCGCACCGATGGCAAGACCGATGAAGGTCAGCTGCATCGTGACGGGCAGGGCCGTGGAGATGCGCTTGGCAACGGAGTTGCGAGCAGCACCATAGGTGCCCATGTCGCCATGGATCAGATCGCCCATATAGCGCACGTAGCGCACGGGCCAGGGGTCGTCCAGACCATACTTCTCATGGTACTCGGCAACCGCCTCGGGCGAGGCACCGTCACCCAACGCCGTGTAGGCGGGGTCGGTCTTGGAGAACGACATAAGGAAGAACACCAGGACGGTGACGCCCAATGCCATGATCGGCAGCGCCACAAGACGCCTTCCAATCAAACGTAGCAAGTTGTTCACGTTCTCTCCCCTTTCTTTTGTCGGTAGGACCAACTGGTATATGAGTACGGATACTCATTACAAGACCCGAGCGACATCGTTGCCGCCCGGGTCTTTGTTTCAACTATGAGGATACGGTCCCAACGACCGACATCCTGCATACAGACTCAAGCGAGTCTTACGCCTTGACGGTCGCAACGCCCCTGAAGGACATGCTCGTCGTGCCGATGCCCTTGAAGCCATCGAGGGCCTCGCCGTTGGGTGCAGTGGACGGATCGTCCCAGGAAGCGGAGACGGTCTTGACGTGGACAACGGGGTACAGAACGGCGTTGTCGGCAATGATGTCGAAGCACTCGTTCCACTTCTTCTGCTGCTCGTCGCCCTCGGCGGCAAGAGCCTCGTCCATGAGGCCGTGGAGCTTCTGCCACTCAGCGGACTCCTTCCACGGGCAACGGGTCTGCATCCAGACGTTGTCGCCGTACCACCAGTTGAGCAGCAGGTCGGGGTCGGCGCCGAAGCAGGAAGGATCGCCAGGGGCAAGGAGGATATCGTAGGCCTCGCCGCCGTCGATGGCAGCGTAAGTGGCCGGCGAGGTATCGGTCTGGATGGTCACATCGAAGCCGAGAGCGTCGAGGTCGTTCTTGACCTGGGCGGCCATGCCCTTAATCTGCTCGTTGTCGGTGGTGCGCAGGGTGATGGCACCCGGGGTGATGCCAGACTCCTCGATGAGCTTCTTAGCCTTCTTGGCGTCGGTCTTGTACACCGTGGAAGCCTCATGATAGTTGGTGAAGCTCTTGGGCAGGTAGCAGCTGGCAGCGGTGGCAAGGCCGGCGAAGGTGTTGCTGACCATCTTCTCGGTGTCGAGCGCATACATGACAGCCTGACGGACCTTGACGTTGTTCCAAGGCTCCTTGGCGACGTTGAACATGATGAAGCGGGTGCCGAAACCCTGAACGTTATCGATCTTGCAGCCGGCGCTCTCGAGCTGGTCGACGGCGTCAGCGGTAACGAGCTCCATAACGAGCGTGGAGCCCTCCTGCTGAGCGGTAACGCGAGCGGTGGGGTCGGTCAGGATGCTGTACTGGATCTTCTTATCCTCGGCAGCATACTCACCGTTGTACTCGGGGTTGGGAACCAAGGTGATCTCGGTATCGGAGATAGAGTCGTACATCCAGGGGCCGGAACCGATCGGCTGCTTGGCGCGATCCTCCTCGGTCTGGGTGGCCGGGGTAACGCGGACGATGGCCAGACGATCCTTGAGCAGGGAGAAGTTGGGGACCTTAGTCTTGACCGTCACGGTGCTGGCGTCCTTGGCCTCGATGGACTCGAAGGGCTGGAAGAACGGAGCATAGGTAGCGGAAGCGGCGCAAGCGGTGTAGGAGGCAACGACATCGTCAGCGGTGACCTCGGTGCCATCGGAGAACTTGGCGCCCTTGCGGATGGTGACCTCGAAAGTGGTGTCGTCCACAGACTTGGGATCGTCGGTGGCGAGCTCGTTGAAGGTGCTGTAGTCGTGGTAATCGATGCCGTAGAGGCCCTCGACGACGTGCCAGTTAGCACCCAGGCCCACAGCGGAGCCGGTGCTGGCGGGATCGAAGCTGGACGGAGCGTAAGCGGAACCAGCGGTGATCACGCCGCCGCCACGGTTGGCGGAATCGGTGGAGCCGGAAGCGGAACCCTCGTCGCTAGAGCTGCCACCGCAGCCAGTGAGACCAAGGCCGGCGACAGCAGCGACGCTGCCGGTGAGGCCGAGGAACGAACGCCTGGACATACCCTTGTTGATGATGGCCATGTCTTCTCCTATCAATAGAGAATCTTACTCGGGAGCACCTAGACGTGCCCCCGCGCAACTTGCGGACGATATATACCTTACCTACCGACGAACCCAACTGAGGTGCCGCGCTCGGCGACCGATACATACATACGCTTGAACGGTATTTACTACCGTTCACCGAATTCATTGACAAATGATTCGCCAGACAGTATGTATCGGCGAGGTGAGATATCAGTCTTCGTCAACCCGCAGGATAGCAGGGTTTTCGCTTGGGTTAGTCAAACGTTTTAGCGTTAATAAAACCCGAAACCAGCAGGCAATCATGGCGAAATAAATGGTTGAAAATCGCGCAATCATGTATATCAGTTGTTTAGGCTCGTGTTTAGCTATCGGAATGGCCAGCCGCCGCCTCGGTGCGCTCGGCATTCCATGCAACGAGCGCCTCGTGGACCGCCTTGGCAACATCGGCAGGTATGCCGCGAACTTCCGCGATCTCTTGCTCGCTCGCCGCGCGCAAACGCTTCATCGAGCCAAAATGGCGCATAAGGGCACGTTTTCTGGTGGGTCCCACGCCCGGAACGTCATCGAGTACCGAAACCGTCATGGCTTTATCGCGCAACTCACGGTGGAACGTGATGGCAAATCGGTGGGACTCATCGCGTACCTGTTTAATTAGATAGAGCGAAGCAGACCCGGTCGGCAGCACGACAGGAGTCTCGTCCCAAGGCACAAAAACTTCCTCGTCGGCCTTCGCCAAGCCACAAACTGGTATATCGAGCCCAAGAGCCTCAAGTTGCTTGATCGCAGCGGTCAATTGCGGCTTACCGCCATCGACAACGAGCAAATCGGGGCGCGAGCCAAAGCGCTCGTCGGCCATGCGCTCGGGAGCATAGCGTCGTCCCAAAACCTCGGACATCGACACGAAGTCGTTTGCCTCGTCCAATTCGGCCTGAATTTTAAAACGACGGTACTGGCTCTTGTCGGCGCGCCCGTTGGTAAACACCACCATCGAGGCGACCGTAAAGGTGCCATGCAGTGTAGAGATATCGAAGCACTCGATACGCAACGGCGGCGATGGCAGCGCCAACGCACTTTCGAGCTCCAGGAGCGCTTGATTGGTGCGGTCGTCAGCGTACCCCGTTCGCATCATGTAGCGCATGAGGGCATGGCGCGCATTTTTGGATGCCATATCGAGCAGACGGTGCTTTTCGCCACGCTGCGGCCTATGGAGATGGCAGGAACGCTCACGCTTGCCCGCAAGCCACTCCCCCAGCGCCTCCGCATCCTCAAGCTCGACGGAAAGGTTGACCTCAGCTGGAATATCAGCCGTCTCGTCGTAATAGCGCTTAAGAAAGCCCGACTGGAGCTCTTCCTCGTCAACATCAAGACCCTTGTCGAGAATGAACTCGCAGGTGCGAACTGTTCGGCCCTCGCGAACGACGAAGACGCAAGCGGCGGAGATGGTCTCCTCGCGATAGAACCCGATGACATCGATATCGACACTGGAGGGAAAAACGACTTGCTGACGATCGTCCAGACCCCTGATGACCTCCAAACGACGTTTGACGCGTGCCGCGCGCTCAAAGTCGAGCGCCTCGGCGGCATCCGTCATCTCGGAGGTCAGCTCATCGACGACATCCTTGCGATGGCCCGACAAAAAGCGCTCGACACGCTTGACGTTCTTGGCATAGTCTGCCGGGGAAATCGCGCCGACACACGCACCCGGGCCGCGCCCGACATGGTAGTCAAAGCAGGGACGCCCGTTTTGTGCGCAAATCATATTGACGATGTCTTCCTCGCCCTTGTGGGACTCGATGGTACGGCGACAACGACGCCACTCCGCACAGGATGCAGAGCAGATGGGGATAACCTTGCGCAGCGTATCTATCGTCTCACGTGCCGCACGGCTATCGGTATAGGGTCCAAAATAGCGCGTTCCCGGCTTATGACGCTCACGCGTGTATTTGATCGCGGGATACAGGTCGCCCTTTGTAATGGCGATAAAGGGGTAGCTCTTGTCATCCTTGAGGTCGACGTTAAAGTACGGATGGTACTGGCCGATCAGGTTGCGCTCGAGTACAAGCGCCTCATGCTCGGTTTCGACAACGATGTAGTCAAAGCTCGCCACCAGCTGCATCATCAGCGGGATCTTTTGACGCTCATCCTGCAGTGTCACGTATTGACGCATGCGGGCGCGCAGGTTTTTCGCCTTGCCCACGTAGATGACATCGCCCTTGGCATCCTTCCAAAGGTAGCATCCGGGCTGTGTGGGAACGCGCGAAACCTGCTCGGCAAGCGTTGGTATGTTGTCGTGACCGGCCACGCGCACCTACTTGCGACGAAGCAGCGCCGAGACCTCGGGCATCTTAAGGACGACGGCAAGGCCAAAGGTAACAACAAGCGAGGCGACACCCGCAACGCAAACGTAGCCAAGAGTAATCAGAATCGAGCCGCCAAGTGCCCCGACAAAGTGTTCAAGCGCCCACATGACGCCGGCGCCTGCGGCAGCACCTAGGCCACCGAGCAAAAGGCCAAAGAAACCGCCATGTAGGATAGATTTGACCTGAAGGCCACGCAGGCGACGACGCAGCCACCACAGCGAACAGCCGACCAAGATCACGTAGTCGACGACATACGAAAGCGCGATTGCCGGCATACCGAAGCCCAGCACAACGCCAAACAGCAGAACCGAGCCGGCCTGGCCGATGGCGGAATACAGGCAATAGCGGCTATAGGGCTTCATGTCGAGCAAGGCAGAGAAGCTCTTCTGCATCAACACGACCACGCCGTAGAGCGGCAGCGAGAGCGCCAGGTAGACAAGGAACTCGGACACCAGCGCCACGCCGGACTCATCAAACTTGCCAGCACAGTAGATCATATTGAGCGGACGTGCGAAGACAATCAGGTACAGTGCGAACGGAATCAGGAAGAACAGCATCTGGGCGACGCCACGCGAAATGCCCGTGCGAACGCTGTCGTAATCCTTCTCCTGTGCGTCATGAGAGAGCTCGGTATAGAGCGCCGTCGAAAGCGAGGCGGCAATCAGCGCGTAGGGCAGCGTGTACCACAGGCGCGCATAGGCGATGACGGAAGGACCCGTCTCGGGCTGGACCACCAGCGCGGCAGCGTTGGTGATAGAAGTCGAGACAAACATGCACACCGTGGCGAGCAGCGTCGGGATACCGAGCGCAATCGTCTGGCGCAGCGCGGGGTCCTTAAAGTCGATATGGATATGGGGATGCACGCCGTGCTTGCCAAGCGCGGGAATCTGACATGCCATCTGAACAAAGACACCGAGGGTCGTACCGGCCGCAATCAAGATGATGCCGGCACGTTCGCCAAACTGTGCGGACACGGGCGCAAAACCCATAAAGCTCGCAATGACGATCACATTGTTGAGGACCGGGGCAAACGTCGACCAAAAGTAGTCGCGGTGTGCGTTGAGAACGCCCGAGAACACCGAGCCCAAACCATAAAACAGAATCTGGATGGCAAAGAAACGGAACATGAACGCAGCGGTATCCATGCTGCCACCGTCACCCGAAAGGAACGATTGCGTCCAGATAAAGCCCGGGGCGAACACGGTCCCCAGCAACGAAATGCCACCTAGCACTAAAAGCAGAATGCCGAGCAGGTTGCCCACGTACTCGTTCGAGGCCTCGCGACCCTGCTCACGCCTCACGCCCATGTACACGGGCAAAAACGCCGTCACGAGCATGCCACCCATCACGAGTTCGTAGAGCATATTGGGCAGGTTGTTGGCGACCTGATAGGAGGACGAGAGTAGCGACATGCCGATAGCGGCCGCCATTGCCCACGTGCGGATAAAACCGGTGACGCGAGACACGATAGTCAGGATGGTCATAAGCCCGGCGGAACGACCAACCGTGGAGTAGTCCGACGAGCCCATGTCGTCAGTGTCATCTCGCGACGAAGAAGCTTCGGATGAGGGCGTCTGAGGCGCAGATTCTTTTGCAAAATGAGCTCCGCGCTTCAATTCTTCCTGCGGCATCGCTCAGTCCTCTCTCGTAATCGCGGCAACCGTCGCCCCGCAAAATGCAATTAAATCATCGGGTGCAAGCTCGAGCTGATAACCACGCTTGCCTCCCGAAATAAAAATGGTATCCCAAAGGACACACGTCTCATCAATGAGCGTCCGGTAGCGTTTTTTCATACCGACCGGGCTGCAGCCGCCGCGAACGTAGCCAGTCGCCGCAAGCAAATCCTTCACATGCATCATAACCAAGGACTTCTCCCCCGCGGCACGCGCGGCGGACTTTAGATCGAGCTCATCGGCAACAGGGATGCAGCACACGACATGGTCGTTGGACGGCGTCACGCAGACCAAGGTCTTAAATCCTTGACCGGGCTCCTCGCCAAGCTGCTCCGAAATCGCGACCCCCAGGCCCACCGACTCATCACCATCGTCTTCGTACGTATGTAGAACATAGGAAATGCCGGCGCTTTCCAGCTCGCGCATCGCATTGGTTTTTGGCGTCTTTACAGCCTTTGCCATGACATATCCTTTCCCTCGCATTCGGACGCAAAGATTAAGTATATGTCCAATTCGGCTGCATACGTCACTTCGGCACAGCAAGCGCCATCGAATCACAAGGAGTCGATGGCGCCCATAAACTGAATCGCCTATTTATTGAGCATCAAGTTGAGCCTGACGCTCCCGGTCACGCCTGAGCAACGGCGCCAAAAACTTGCCCGTATAACTCTGCGGACAGTCCGCAACCTGCTCCGGTGTGCCCGAAACCACGACGGTTCCGCCGCCGTTACCGCCCTCGGGACCCATATCGATCAGGCGGTCGGCAACCTTGATGACATCAAGGTTGTGCTCAATCACCAGCACCGTGTTGCCCGCATCGACCAAGCGCTGCAGCACATCGAGCAGCTGGCGGACGTCCTCAAAATGAAGACCGGTCGTCGGCTCGTCCAAAATATAGAACGTCTTGCCCGTCTGGCGTCGATGAAGCTCCTTGGCGAGCTTCACACGCTGCGCCTCGCCGCCCGAGAGCGTCGTGGCGGGCTGGCCCAGGCTCACGTAGCCCAAGCCTACATCGTACAGCGTCTGGAGCTTTCGCTTGATCTGCGGGATATTCCCAAAGAAGGCCAGCGCCTCGGTGACGCTCATGTCGAGCACGTCCGAGATGGTCTTGCCACGGTAGGTGACCTCGAGTGTCTCGCGGTTGTAGCGTTTACCGCCGCAAACTTCGCAGGGAACGTAGATATCGGGAAGGAAGTTCATCTCGATCTTAATCTGCCCATCGCCCTTGCACGCCTCACAGCGCCCGCCACTCACATTAAAGGAGAAACGACCCGGCGAGTAGCCGCGCGCCTTCGACTCCGGCGTACTCGCAAACAGCGCGCGAAGATCATCCCACAGGCCGATATAGGTAGCAGGGTTGGAGCGCGGCGTGCGGCCAATCGGCGACTGGTCGATATCGATAACCTTATCGATACACTCGATGCCCTCGATTTTTTTATACGGACCCACAGGGCGCGTCGAACGGTGAATGACATTCGTAAGGGCAGGCGCAATGGTGTCGGTAACCAGGGAGCTCTTGCCCGATCCCGACACGCCGGTAACAACCGTAAGCGTACCAAACTCGATTTTGGCGGTAACGTTTTTGAGGTTGTTGGCTCGAGCGCCCGTAATTTTAAGGCAGCCGCGACCGGGCTTGCGCCGTTCATCAGGCACCCGGATCATTCGTTTGCCGGTCAGATAAGCGCCCGTCATCGACTCAGGACACGCCATGATATCGGCAGGCGTTCCCGCCGCGACTACGTGTCCGCCGTTGACGCCGGCGCCGGGCCCCATGTCGATCACGTAATCGGCGGCACGGATTGTATCCTCGTCGTGTTCGACGACGATAACGGTATTGCCGATATCGCGCAGGCGCTCGAGCGTCTTGATCAAGCGCTCGTTGTCACGCTGATGAAGACCGATCGAGGGCTCGTCCAGAATATAGAGCACGCCCATGAGACCCGCGCCGATCTGCGTTGCCAGACGAATACGCTGCGCCTCGCCACCGGAAAGCGTCGCCGAGGCACGATCGAGCGTCAGATAGTCGAGTCCAACATCGACCAGAAAACGCAAGCGCTCCAGGATTTCCTTGACGATACGGCCGCCGATAAACTGTTGGCGCTCGGTGAGCTCCAGGCCCTCAAAAAACTCGAGCGATTCACGGCACGACAGGCAACAAACCTCGTAAATGGACTTGCCGCCCACGGTGACGGCGAGCATCTCGGAGCGCAAACGAGCGCCGTGGCAGCTCGAGCACGGCTCCTCGCGAATGTACTTCTCCAGGCGCGCCTTGGTGTTCTCGTTCGTCGTCTCGGTATAGCGTTCGTACAGGATGTTGCGAACGCCCGAAAACTTGGTATCCCACTGGCTGCGACGTCCGTCGAGCTTTTGGTAGTCGACCGAGATCTTCGTATCGCCCAGGCCATCCAAGAATGCACGACGCACGCGAGGGGGCAAGTCCTCCCACGGCGTATCGGCGCTCACCTTAAAGTGTTTGCAGACCGCAGCAAAAATCTGCGGATAGTAGTTCGAATTGCCAAACAGGCTACCAAAGACTCCATCGGCAATGGACTTCGAGGGATCCTCAATCAGCGCCTCGGCATCAACGGTTTTCTTAAAGCCCAGGCCGTCGCACTCAGGACATGCGCCATAGGGAGCGTTGAACGAAAAATCACGCGGCTGAAGATCGTCAATGGAGTGACCATGCTCCGGGCACGCCAAGGCCAACGAATACTCCAGCAGCTCGCCCTCGGTCCCCTCGGGAGCATCACGATCGGGCAGCATGTACACGTTTACATTGCCGTGAGCCAGCGCGGTCGCTTGCTCAACAGACTCGGCGATACGGCCCAGAGAGTTCTCACGGATCACGATGCGATCGACTACGACCTCGATATCGTGCTTGAACTTCTTGTCCAGATCGATCGGATCGTCGAGCGAGCGCACTTCACCGTCGACACGCACGCGGCTAAAGCCCTCGGCGCGAAGGTCCTCAAACAGTTTGGTGTACTCGCCTTTTCGCCCGCGCACCACCGGTGCCAGCACAAACGCGCGGCGGCCCTCCCCCGCCGCCAAGACCTTGTCGGCAACCTGGTCGGTCGTCTGACGCTCAATGACGCGGCCGCATTCGGGACAGTGCGGGGTGCCCACACGGGCGAACAGCAGGCGCAGATAGTCATAAATCTCGGTTACGGTGCCAACCGTCGAGCGAGGGTTTTTAGACGTCGTCTTTTGGTCGATCGACACTGCCGGCGAAAGGCCGTCGATTGAATCCAGGTCGGGTTTGTCCATCTGACCCAAGAACTGGCGCGCATAGCTCGAAAGGCTCTCGACGTATCGACGCTGGCCCTCGGCATAGATAGTGTCAAATGCCAGCGAGCTCTTGCCCGAGCCAGAAAGACCGGTAATGACCACGAGTTGGTCACGCGGAATGGAAACATCGATATCACGGAGGTTGTGCTCACGAGCGCCGCGAATAACGATAGAAGAATCAGACATGGAAGCTCCTTGCCTCCTATTGCATCGAATCATACTGCCGATGAGTTTAGCGCACTCGACGCGCACAGATGTTCGTAATACAAGATTCGCAGACCTTTAGCTTTGCGTATCGGGCGCTTTGTTTCTCGAAATGTCGTGGAAAGGTTACAGTAATCTAATACTGAACTTAATTTGCCGTAACAGAGGAACGTCCATGACCGAAGATATCCCCCTTGAAATCACTTCGAGCGACATGGCCAATCTGCCCATATTCATCGCCGTCCTTATCGTGGCCATCGTCGTGGTGCGCGTATATTTTTCAATCAAACACAATGAAAAGCCGCCCATTGCCCGCGTCTTTTGGTGCGCGACGCTCCTCATCCCGCTCGGCATGGTAGCTGCATGGATTACGAATCAATTGCTCGTAAATGAGGACAATTCCCTATGGGTCCTTTCTTATTCGGCGCTCGGTGCTACCGCCGTCATACTTCTTGTCGAGCCCTTGGTTTCGGGACTTATCGACCAAACCGATCTTGCGACGGGAACGGTTGCCTGTATTTGCCGTGACATCCTTGTCATCGCCGCTGTTTCAGCGCTCTCGTTCGTTTCACTCGAAATTGCCTGCAACGAAACGTTCTATCGCATTCCCGCCAACTCATTCGGGTTTTCCGTCGGGCTGCTCGCGACGGTTCTGCTCTCCCTTTATTTGCTGGGACAGCGTCATGGAGGCGTCATGGCCCTCGTGCCCGTCGCCTGTTGCATCCTTGGCATTGCCGAGCACTTCGTCATAACGTTTAAAGGCGAGGCCATCCTGCCAAGCGATATCTTGGCCCTTGGCACCGCAATGGAAGTGAGCGAGGGATACGAGTTTACCTTTACCGCCGGAATCGTAACCTCTCTAGCCCTGCTGGAGATTTCCCTGGGGCTTCTTTCGCTTATCCGACCGAGAAAGCTCCGTACGCCCACCCATGTCTTCCCCGCAATCGCCGCTAACCTCTGCGCTTTTCTGCTAGTGACCGTTGTGGGGCTCTCGGGCTTTTCCAGCATCGACTTGGAGCAGGCGCTGAATTTTGGATTTGACCGTTGGCAGCCCATCACCACGTATGCGTCTCAGGGTTTTATCACTTCGTTCACCGAAATGGTCAACGAGTTGCCCATTGAGAAGCCCGAAGACTATACGCCCGATGAGGCGCAGAGCATCGAGCAGGAGCTCGCCGCCACCTACGACAGCACGTATGGCTCGAGCGAGCAGCGCGCGGCGGCCGTTGCCCAGTTCAAAGAAATCAAGCCGACGATTGTTGCCGTCATGAATGAGAGTTTTAGCGACCTTTCGTGCTTTGAGCAGCTCCAGGCGGCCGGGTACACCGGCCCCGCATTCTACAACTCGCTTCCCGACACACTTGTTCGCGGCACCATGCTCGCTTCGGTCGCCGGTGGCGGAACGGCGAACTCCGAATTCGAATTTTTGACCGGAGCGACAACGGCCTTTGTCGGATTAGGCAAGATCCCCTATCAGCTGTATCAGATGAATGGCGTCAACAGCCTGGCAAAGGACCTTAAAGAGCTTGGGTATACCGCCACCGCTATGCACCCGCAAAACCCCGTCAACTACCATCGAGATAAAATCTATCAGCAGCTGGGCTTTGGAGACTTTCTTTCAATCGGCGATTTCGAAGGTGCGCCCTGTTACCATGCCGGCGTATGCGACTACGCCACCTACGACAAGATACTCGACCTGCTTAGAACCAACGAAGCGCCGCAGTTCATCTTTGACGTCACGATGCAAAATCACGGCGGCTACGACTATGGCACCGTTCCCGCCGAGGAGCTGACAAACTATTGGGTCGAGGGAGCCAGCGAGGGTGCCAATAGCGCGCTCAACACCTATCTTACCTGCATCAACGCATCCGACCGGGACCTCGAGTACTTTATCAACGAGCTCCGCAATATCGGCAGACCGGTTGTCCTT
Source organism: Collinsella aerofaciens (assembly GCF_040910185.1). Lineage (GTDB taxonomy): Bacteria > Actinomycetota > Coriobacteriia > Coriobacteriales > Coriobacteriaceae > Collinsella > Collinsella aerofaciens_BF. Next base: position 33,607 of record NZ_JBDGBA010000021.1, read on the forward strand.
GTCTTTTTTGGCGACCATCAGCCGAGCGCCGCAACGACTCTCAACGACGAGCTGTACCCTCAGGAAGATACGGCAAGCCACGCTTTCCGTATCTATCAGTCGACATATTTTGTCTGGGCTAACTATGAAATCGCCGGCAATACCGAGCTCAACGTCTACGACACCGTCGGGGCAAACGAGATTGCAGCCATTACCCTTAATAAGATCGGCGCCCCGCTCACCGACTATCAAAAGGCTCTGCTTGCAACAAGGTCAGATGTGCCCACCATCAATGTCGCCGGCTACCTTGGTGCCGACGGGCTGCGCTACGACTTGGAATCTGAAGACAGCCCATACGCCTCGACGATCGACAAGCTGCAGCGCATGCAATACCTCGAGTTCGCTAGCAAAGTTCAGTAAGCCCGCCCATTCGCTTGGACCCATCGTATTGCAAGCACGCTCGGCCCAAATGCATCGCAAATGACTCCCGCTCGCAAACGAGGGTACAATGACGCTCGTGTCACATCACGGGGCTCCGGCCCCAACATATACAAAGGAGTCATACATGGGTTGCGAGCACGCACAGGCCGCCGGCGGACAAACGTCGCCGTCGCAATTTGAGGAGAACACACTGTCCGAGGTCAAACGCGTCATCGCCGTGCTTTCCGGCAAGGGCGGTGTCGGCAAGTCGTTTGTCACCGGTGCCATCGCTACCGAGCTTGCCCGTCACGGCCACAAGGTCGGCGTCCTCGATGCCGACATCACCGGTCCCTCTATCCCCAAGATGTTCGGTATGAGCGGACGCCACGTCCATGCCCTTGGCAACCTTATGCTGCCCGAAATCTCCGAGCACGGCGTCAAGGTCATGAGCTCCAACCTGCTGCTCCAAAACGAGACCGACCCCGTCCTTTGGCGCGGTCCGGTCATCGCAGGCGCCATTAGGCAGTTCTGGAGCGAGACCTCGTGGGGCCCCATCGACTACCTGCTGGTCGACATGCCTCCGGGAACAGGCGACGTCGCTCTCACCGTCTTCCAGTCACTGCCCGTCGACGGCATCGTCATCGTCACGAGCCCGCAGGATCTGGTCTCGATGATCGTCGCCAAGGCGGTCAACATGGCCGAGAAGATGAACGTCCCCATTCTGGGCATTGTCGAGAACATGAGCTATATTGAGTGTCCCGACTGCGGCAAGAAGATCGAGGTCTTTGGCAAGAGCAAGCTCCCCGAGGTCGCAGAGCGCTATAACCTCGACATCTTGGGCACGCTTCCCATCAATCCGTCACTCGCCGAGGCCTGCGATAAGGGCGAGGTCGAGACCGCGCTGCCCGATGGCATGTTGCCCAAAGCAGTCTCTGCCGTCGAGGCTATTACCCCGCACGAGACCGACGAGGCCTAAGTGAACACGAGCGCCTTCTATGACGTCCTGGTAATCGGCGGCGGGGCTTCAGGCCTCGCCGCCGCCATTACGGCCGCACGTGCTGGCAAAAGCGTCTGCATCGTTGAGCGCGATGTCGCCTGCGGCCTTAAGCTCCTTGCGACCGGTAACGGCCGCTGCAACCTCTCCAACGAATCGATTGATCCTCAGCGGTATAACCACCCCGCATTCGTCGAATCTGTCATGGGCCCCCAACCCGAACAAAAGCTTATGGGTTTCTTCTCCTCGCTGGGCATCATGACAACCTCCGAGGAAGGCCGACTGTACCCGCGCTCCCTTCGCGCCGAATCGGTGCGCGACGCACTTCTCAACGTTTGCGACCGCCTAGGTATCACCTTAATCTGCGGAGCCAACGTTGCCTCGGCGCACAAAGCTTCCGAAGGCTGGACACTCCAAATAGACCGTCCAGCGCGGGCACTCAAGGCAAAAAAGCACGACGACCGAAAATCGGAGCTCCGCTCGCTTCGGAAAGCGCTCGCCGATGTCCCTCGCAAGAACGAGGCCCTGCAGGCACATGCCGTAATTATCGCCACGGGTGGTAACCCCACTGGTATCGCCGATACGTTTCGCCTCCCCCTCACTTCGCTGCGCCCCATCCTCTGCCCCGTATCGGCAACGGTCGTCGGCGATCGGGCGGCGCTCAAGACGTTGGATGGCCTGCGCGTCCGCGCCCGCTTGACGCTCGCCCGCAATCATAATGAGCTCTGGCACGAAGACGGTGAAGTCCTGTTTCGAACCTTCGGTATCTCGGGCGTCGCTGTCTTCAACCTCTCCCGTCGTATCCAGCACGGCGATACGATCCTGCTCGACGTTTTCCCCGACCTCTCCAAAGACGAGCTGCTCGATATGCTCAACCGGCGCGTTGAGCTGCTCGGCGGCTTTTCGCCCCGCGATCCCCGTTGGCTCGACGGCATGCTCGCCCCGCAACTCTCCCGCATCGTCTGCACAGCGTTCGAGCAGTGCCATCCAAGCTCCAACGATGTCATCCACCTGGTCTCGATCCTCAAGCACTTTAAGTTGCTCGTCGAGGGAACAGCCGAGGAGCGCTCGGCGCAGGTCACGCGTGGTGGCGTATCTGTCGAGAGCATCTCAACACCCAGTCTACGCGCGAGCAGCGCTGTCGACGCCCCGCTTTACGTCTGCGGCGAAGCGCTCGACATCGACGCCGATTGTGGAGGCTTTAACCTTGCGTGGGCCTGGCTCTCGGGCATTCGCGCTGCAAGCAGCCTGTAGCCGCGCAGTCTATAATCAAAAACGCATTCGGGCCGTCTGGGATACCGGACGGCCTCTTTCTTGCCTCTAAGGAGACCTCGATGATCGAAATCACCCAAGTCAACGCGTCACTCGATGAAGCCGGCGATGAAAATGCCTGCCTCATTGTTGGCAAGCGAGTCGCCAAGCGCGTCCTACGTTGCAAGGACTCCGAGATCAAGTCCATCGAGCTCCACCGCAAGTCAATCGACGCCCGCAAAAAACGAGACGTCCATTTTATCCTGAGCTTTCGTGTTGAGCTGACTAGTCCCCACCTCGAGCGAGAAGCGGTCGACAGCGTTGCCGAGCGTGACCGCTCGCGCGTACGCGCGATAGAAGACGATGGGTCTTCATTCCCCTCCCCCGTCTCCGACACACCTCAAGAATGCCCTGTCGTTGTCGGTGCCGGATGCGCTGGCCTTTTCGCTGCACTCACCCTTGCCGAAGCGGGTCTTAAGCCCTTGCTCATCGAGCGCGGCGACCCAGCATTTCGCCGCTCACATGCGATCGATCTCTTTCTAAAGGAGCGCATCCTCGACCCCGAGAGCAATATCCAGTTTGGCCTGGGCGGCGCGGGGACCTTCTCGGACGGCAAGCTCAATACGGGAACCAAAAATCCCGCCCATCGCCTTATCCTCGAAACCTTCGTCGAGGCGGGCGCGCCCCGCGATATTCTGTGGGATGCCAAGCCGCACATTGGCTCCGACATCCTTCCCACGGTTGTCACCGCTATATCCCAGCGCATCGAGCAGCTCGGAGGTGTCGTCCGTTATCGAACAAAGCTCGTCGACATTCGCATCGACGCGTCTGGTGCCATCACCGGTATCGATGTCCAATCGTCCCAAGACGCCGCTTACGAGCCAATTGAGACAAAGCACCTCATCCTCGCCTGCGGGCATTCTGCTCGCGATATTTTTGAGCTCCTTAAGGACCACAACGTGGCCCTCGCACAAAAGACCTTTGCCATGGGCGTTCGCATCGAACATCCGCAGCGCGACATCGACCGAGCCCAATATGGAGCCTTGGCGGGACATCCTGCCCTCGGAGCAGCCCCCTACAAGCTCGTCGCCCATCTTCCCAACGGCCGCAGCGTGTTCTCGTTTTGCATGTGCCCCGGCGGGCAGGTTGTCGCCGCCTCTTCCGAGCAGGGCCACCTGTGCGTCAACGGCGCCAGCCTCAATGCCCGCGACGGACGCAACGCAAACGCCGCCCTGCTCGTTAACGTCACGCCTGAGGACCTTCCCAACGATGACCCGCTCGCCGGCATCGAGCTCCAGCGCGCCTGCGAGGCGGCCGCCTATCGCCTGGGCGGTTCCAACTGGAACGCACCGGCACAACTCGTCGGAGATTTCCTCGCAGGACGCGCCAGCAAGGCGCCCGGAAAGGTAAAGCCCACCTATCCGCTCGGTGTGACCTGGACGGCAATTGACGAAGCCCTGCCGCAGCATATCGTCGAGTCGCTCCGCCTGGGACTTCCCCTACTCGGAAAAAAGCTACGAGGCTACGACCGTCCCGATGCCGTTCTTACCGGCGTGGAGACTCGTTCGAGCTCACCGGTCACTGTCACCCGAGACCGAACGTGCCATGCCGTGTCGACCCCGGGCCTCTACCCTTGTGGTGAGGGAGCTGGATATGCCGGCGGCATCATGAGCGCGGCCACCGACGGCATCCGTTGTGCCGAAGCCCTGATCGCAGACCTCTAACGCACGAATTCCAGCGCGCAAAAGACATAGGCCCCGAGCTCCACAGGGAACTCGGGGCCTGTTCGCTATTTCTTAAACCGTGCACCCTGGCGTTTTCTGCCCGATGCGAACGTGGAACCCTTGCGGGCCTGCGAACGTAAGCGCTCGATCGTCTCGTCCTCAGACGCACCCTCGAGCATCGCCCGAATCTGAACGACGGCATCGCGCAGGCGCGCCGCCTCCTCAAAGTCCATGGCGGCAGAAGCGTTACGCATATCCTCTTCCATGGTTTCGACAATCCGCACAAGCTCGTCATGCGGCAGTTCTTCCAACTGCTCCGCAAGTGTCTGCTCGGGCGCCACCGTTTCCGGCACGCCGCCCTCGCCCGACTCATCGGGCGTATAGAATGCACCATGGCCAAGAGAGTCGCCCTTCGAGCGTCCCTTGGAACCCACGGTTTTTTCGGCCTCGGCAATAAAACTTGAGATGTCGTTGATGGCCTTGCGCACTGTCTTGGGCACAATGCCATGTTCTTCGTTATATGCCATCTGAATCTCGCGACGGCGCTGCGTCTCCTCGATGGCCTCTTTCATCGAATCGGTCACAACGTCTGCATACATGATGACTTCACCATCGGCGTTACGGGCCGCACGGCCAATCGTCTGAATCAGCGAACGGCGGTTGCGCAAGAAGCCTTCCTTATCGGCATCGAGAATTGCCACCAGTGAGACCTCGGGGAGATCCAAGCCCTCGCGAAGCAGATTGATGCCAACGAGAACATCGATCTTGCCCTCGCGCAGCGTTCGCAGGATCTCGACACGGTCCATTGTCGCCGTATCAGAGTGCATGTAATTGACCTTAATGCCCGCGTCGAGCAGATGGTCGGTCAGGTCCTCGGCCATGCGCTTGGTCAACGTGGTCACCAGCACGCGCTCCTTGCGGGCAACGCGCTCGCGAATCTCGTCCTCAAGATCGTCAATCTGGCCGCGAACTGGACGCACGTCAATCTTGGGGTCGAGCAGGCCAGTCGGACGAATAATCTGCTCCACATCGTTTTGGCTCACCCGCAGCTCGTAGTCGCCCGGCGTGGCCGAAACATAGATAAACTGGGGTATCCTTGCCTCAAACTCATCGAAACGAAGCGGGCGGTTATCGAGCGCCGAGGGCAGGCGAAAACCGTGTTCCACCAGCGTCACCTTACGCGAGCGGTCACCTTCGTGCATGCCGCGAATCTGCGGCACCGTCACATGGCTCTCATCGATGATGCAGAGCATATCCTTGGGAAAGTAATCGATTAGGGTAAACGGCGGCTCACCCGGCTTGCGACCGTCCAGATGACGCGAGTAGTTCTCGATGCCGTTGCAAAAGCCCATCGTCTCGAGCATCTCAAGATCATAATCGGTGCGCTGCTGCAGACGCTGCGCCTCGAGCAACTTGTCGGTCGCCTTGAGCTCCGCCACGCGCTTCTCGCACTCTTCGCTGATCGATTTCAGAGCGGCCTTGACCTTCGGCTTCTCGGTCACGTAGTGTGATGCCGGCCATACGGGGATGGCCTCGTACTCACGAAGCATCTCACCGGTGACCTCATCGATCTCGGCAATCAGCTCGACCTCGTCGCCAAAGAACTCAAACCGCAACGGATGCTCGGCATAAGGCGGATACACGTCGACAACATCGCCGCGCACGCGGAACGTGCCACGCGCCAGGTCATAGTCATTGCGATCATATTGAATGTCGATAAGCGCATGGATAAAGTCATCGCGCTCGAGCGGCACCTTCTTGTCGACGTTTGGAGCCAGACCCGCATAGTCCTCAGGAGAGCCAATGCCATAGATACACGAGACCGATGCGACAACGATCACATCACGTCGAGAGAGCAGTGACGCGGTCGCCTGATGGCGCAGCATCTCGACCTCTTCGTTAATCGAGGAGTCTTTCTCGATATATGTATCGCTTTGCGGCACATACGCCTCGGGCTGATAGTAGTCGTAGTACGAGACGAAGTAGACCACAGCGTTATTGGGAAAGAACTCTTTGAGCTCGCTCGCAAGCTGAGCGGCGAGCGTTTTATTCGGAGCCATGACAAGGGTCGGCTTACCCAAGGCCTCAATGGTTTTGGCCATCGTAAAAGTCTTACCCGAACCAGTCACACCCAGCAAAACCTGATAGCGGTCTCCGTCCCTCACGCCCCGCACAAGTGACTCAATGGCCTTGGGCTGGGAACCGGCAGGTTCATAGGGGGAAACGACTTCAAACGGCACCTCAGCGCCCTCAACGCCAAAGCGCTTAAGTTCACCACCAACGCGTTCTACTTCAAATTCCGCCATGGATACTCCTAACTCATACATCTGCAGTATACGCAGGCGGTGGGCTTAGTCCTATACGAACCGATCGGGATAGAGAGTCTTATATCGAACCCAGGCATTATTGACGCGAATCAGATAAGCCTGAGTTTCAGGAAAGGTAATCGCATTATGGAGTGACGTGTTCTGCTGCGCCCATCCGTCGACATTGCCCATACCGGCGTTATAGGCGGCGATGGCACTATCCGTCGACCCGTTGAAATAGGCGAGAAGATACGAGAGGTATGCGCAGCCAAACTCGATATTCGTAGCCGGATCGTTAAGATTGTCGACCGAATACTCCCCTCCGTCGACAAGACCCTTGGCAATCATATCCTGGGCAGTCTCGGGCATCAGCTGCATCAAGCCCTGAGCACCCTGATTCGACTCGGCCTCGGGATCCCAATTCGATTCCGACTTAATGACAGCGCACACCAGATACGGATCAAGATTGTGCGAAATACTGGATTGCTTTACGTACGCCTCGTAGTCAATCGGATACAGCGGCTTAAAGAAAGCGGCAGGGGCACACGAGTAGACGAGCGAAATAAGGCCGAAGACGAACACAACGGCAAGTGGCGCCACGCGATACCACGTAAAGAAACGTGCCTTAGGCATCGGCCTCCTCCTTATCCGGAGTATCTATAAACCCGTGGCATGCAAGCCATGAGTCAAGCTGCTCAAAGAGCGAATTATCGCCTGCGGCATTATCAATCACCGTAGTAGCGAGATTGCACAGCGCAGACTCATCGGGCTGACAAGCAGAACGGGCATCGAAATCAGATGGCTCCATGCCACGTTGAATAGCGCGCTCGCGACGAACTGACAAAGGGGCGCTGATGACCAAAATTTCATCAGCCAAGCCAAATGCATCCTCAAAACCAGTCGGAGCAGAAACCTCGACCACCGCAAAGGGATAACGGGGAGACGAAACCGTACAACAAACCGGATCGAGAATCCTAAGCGAAAGCTGTTCAATGAGAACGGGATGCACAATGCCATTGAGCCGTGCGACCGAATCAGGAGAAGCAAAAGCTCGAGAAGCGAGGATGTTGCGGCGAATGCCGCCATCCTCATCCAAAATGTCCCAACCGAATTCATCCGCGAGAGCATTGACGATATCAGAGCCCGGCACATACAGCGATTTTGCAAGCTCATCCAGATCGATTAGCATAGCGCCACGAGATTCGAAATAGCGGCAGGCAGTCGACTTACCCGAAGCAATATTGCCCAAGACAAATACGGTAAACATCAAGCCCTCCCTAACGCCAATGCGAGTAATTATCGCTCAAATACACTAGAAGGACTCAAAATACAGCCAAACAGTAAGAGCGCATACGGGGGAACTAGGTCCCAAAGTACAACGTGTATATAACGCAAAAAGGGGGAGGCCGCGAGGCCTCCCCCTTCTCAGTTCAAGCGCACGGCTCGGTGCCGTCCACCGGTCAGCGGCGCCCTGGCCTCCCACGGGCTGACCCCGCAGTACTCTCGGCGCGATGG
>NZ_JBDGBA010000022.1:0-26310 GCF_040910185.1 Collinsella aerofaciens
AGTTCCGGAACCGGGCCCTTGCGGCGTAGTCGCTATTTATTCAGTCCAAGTTTCGGGGCGCAGTTCACTGTCCCCTTCGTGGTGGTTTGGCGGCTGTGTAACGGGCGGACAAACCCGCTTGGATAAACCTAGGCGCGGTGCCAGTCAGTCAGGCAGGCATCGAGGGAGGCAACGAGCGCGTCTTTGTCCATGTGACGGCCGATGATGCACAGGCTCGTCATGCGGTCGCCCGTCTCGTCGTCCCAAATCTGCATGATCTCAGGGTTCTCGTCGATGATCTTCTGCTTCTCGCCCTCGGGCGCGGAGTCAACGAACAAGCCGTTCTCCATCAGGCGCATCTGGTGGCCGGCCTGCTCAAACATGTAGCACATGTCCGGATTGCTGGCTTGCCACAGCGGGCCCTTGACGCGGATGACCTCGTCGGGCCACTCCTGCTCAACAAAATCGGTGAACTTCTGCAGGTCAAACGGCTTGCGGCGCGAGTACACAAAGGTCTCGATGTCGTACTCGAGCACCTCGGGGTCGTCGTGCTCCTCGGGATGCTCCATAGCCTCGATCCAGGCGGCGGAGTTGTAGGCGCGCATAAAGTCGAAGCGGTCGGTATCGAGCAGTTCCTCCATGGGGACCTCGCCGTTTTGGGCCTCGACGATCACGGCGTCCTTCTGCAGGCTGCGCACGATGGCCTTGAGCTCGGCAATCTGCTCGGGGCTCACGGTGTCGGTCTTGTTGAGGATCAGCGTGGAGCAGAACTCGATCTGCTGGATGAGCAGGCTTTCGATGTCGTCCTCGTCGATATCCTCTGCCAGCAGGTCGCGGCCGCCATTGAACTCGTCGTACATGCGGGCGCAGTCGACCACGGCCACGATGTTGTCGAGCGCGAGCTTGGGCTCGCCGCCCACCTTGGCCTCGTCGCAGAAGCTCGAGATGGTGTAGGCGATGGGGATAGGCTCGCAGATACCCGAGGCCTCGATGATGATGTAGTCGAAGTTGCCCGAATCGGCGATGCCCTGCAGCTGGTTGGCCAGGTCATCCGAAAGTGTGCAGCAGATGCAGCCGTTGGTGAGCGGGATGAGGTCGTCGGTCTCGGAAAGGCCGCCGTCGGCGATGAGGCTGGCGTCGACGTTGATCTCGCCGATATCGTTGACGATCACGGCGGCGCGGATGCCGCCGTCGTTAGCGAGGATGTGGTTGAGCAGCGTGGTCTTGCCGGCACCGAGGTATCCGGTAAGCATGATGATCTTCACGGGTTTGTTGGGCATGTGCCCTCCTTTGTTAGACATGGCTTACAGTTGAATCTTATGCCAAACGCCTGCTCTTATACCCATGCGCCGGCAAATAACACAGGCTACTCCCAGGCTCCCCATACATCGGGGCAATAACCGACGGTGGCCTTTTTGCCGTTGCGCACGATGGGCTCGGCTAGAACCTGCTGGTTTTCGAGCAACTTGTCGAAGCGCTGGCTAGGGGTGAGGTGCTGGATGAGCGCGAGCGTCTCCTCGTCCTTGGCTTTGGGGTTGAGCAGCTTGTCGATGCCGCCGACCGCCTGCATCACGCTCGTGAGCTCGCCCTTGCTCATCTCCTTTTCCTTAAGGTCGATAAACTGCACCTTAATGCGGCGCTCCTTAAAATAGCGCTGGGCCTTCTTGGTGTCGAAGGACTTCTTGGTGCCAAAAATTTGCACGTTCATATAATGTTCCGCCGTTCTAACGAATGAAGTTGGTCCTGGCGCGATCGGCTTCGGGGGCTTCGATGCCGGCGACCTGTCCTGCCTCGATGCAACGCAGGAGCCAGGCCATGTTTTTGCCGATATTTCGCATGGTGGCCAGACCCTCGGCATCTCCATCGGCCTCGCCCGGCATGGCGCCAAAGACGTTGTTCCAATAGGTGGAGGCGACCACGGGCATCTGGTTGATGGTGAAGTATTTATTGAGTACATCGAAGGTGGTCGACGTGCCGCCACGGCGGGCAACGGCGACCGCGGCGCCCGGCTTGTGCGCAAAGGCCTTGCTGCCAGCATAGAAGGCGCGGTCGAGGGCCGAGAGGATGCGGCCGCTGGGGTGCGCATAGTAGACGGGTGAGCCAAAGACAAAGCCATCTGCCTGCTCGGCGGCAACGATCAGCTCGTTCACCACGTCGTCGTCAAAGGTGCAGCGGCAATCGAGCTTGCCGCACTGGCCACAGCCAATGCAGTCGCGAATGGGCTTGGCGCCCAGCTGGAACACCTCGGTATCGATGCCCTCGGCATGCAATTGCTCGGCGACCTCGGCGAGCGCGCGGGCGGTGTTGCCGTTTGCCTTGGGGCTGCCATTGACCAAAAGAACCTTCATCACAAGCTCCCTCTGCTGTTGGTGACTTCTGCGGAGGATTATCGCACGAGAGAGCAGATGGCGTGGAGCGCGATGCGAAACGGCTTGTGTTTCACATCGCGCCCCACGACGCTAGTCCAGTTTGGTGCCCGGTACCTGCGGTGCTTCTTCAAGTAGCGCTTTGAGCTCATTCAGAATGGAAACGGGCTGTCGGTCGACGGCGTCCAGATGGAGCGTGGCCACACGAAGGGGCGGCTGATATTCAAATGAGCCAAAGAGCACGGGCGATCCCAGGAACCGCTCGATTTCGTCTGCGATCGCGTCGATCTCTTCGGGATCGAATTCGTCGAAAAGCGCCACGAACATCGGTCCCGTCGAACGGAACAGACGACCCTTGCCGCGCGAACAATCCATGAGGCAGGCGGCGCTTTCCGCCAAAACGCGGTCGCCCGCATCAAAGCCAAAGCGGGCATTGACTCGAGCGATCTCGTCGATTTTAATGGCGACCAAGCTCGCCTTGCGCGCCACGCGACGCATTTCGCCAATGGCGTTGACCAGGGCGTGGATATCGCCTAGGCCGGTCACGGAATCAGTCGTATCTGCCAGGCTGCGGTTGATAATCATGCCCACGTACATGTTGGGCTCGGTATCGGTGCCGTCCAAACGGTAGCCCGTGCAGTCGCAAAGCACGTACGCTCCGGTAGCATCCATCACGCGATACTGCATGTAATGGAAGTGCCACGCGCCGTTTACCACCATATCGAGCTCGCTGCGCACGTTGTCGCGGTCTTCGGGGTGAACGCGGGCAAGCCACATATCGAGTGAGTTGTAGGGATGCTGGGAGGGTAGGTCGAAATCGCGCACGGCATTAATCGACCATTGCGATTCGCCGGTATCGAGGTTAAGGATAAACGGATAGCGTGTCTCGGAGCTCATGGAGATCGCCTGGAACACGCGGTCGTTGCAAGGAAGTTGATCGGCAATCGGCCGCATCGGCGCGTTGTCTTCTTTCGGTTGCTGCACGCGGTGCATGAGCTTGTAGCGATACATTTTGCGATCGGCATCCATCGTCATCTGGCGACGCGTATCGCCTGCAAGCGGGTCGACGTGCGAGCAACCAAAACTAAAACTGGCGATCATGGGCGCCTTGCCGTCCGATGTTGCCTCGACAAGATCGGTGCGTGTCCGCTCCAAGCGCTGCTCGAGCTCGGCTTCGCCTGTCGTGGGGGACACGAGTACAAATTCATCTCCACCGATACGGAACAGCATTTCATCGTGCTCCATGGTCTCGGTGAGCGCACGACAGATGCCCAGAATATAGCGGTTGCCCTCGGCGTGGCCAAACTTATCGTTGCAGTGCTTAAGGTGATCGATGTCAATATAGGCACAGGTAAAGGGAGTGCCTTTGCGCCAGAGCTGATTGACATGGCGGTCGAGTCCACCGCGGTTGCCAAGATTGGTGAGCGAATCGATATAGGCGCTACGTTCGAGCAGCTGGCGTTCTTGTTGCAAGACGGCGAGCGTTTTCTGCAGTTGCTCGCCGACGGCGCGCAACTCCGTGGGCAGTGCGTCAACGTCGAGCTCGGCGGTTGAGGCCCCGTTCGCAAGCCGCTGAAGATGGGCAATGATTGACTGCTCGCCCATGCGATACGACTCGTTCATGATGGATAACCTCCTTGGGTGACAGGATGCTCCGTATCATATCCCCAATTCGGTTTGAATTGGGGATATGCGTTAGCCAATGGGGACAAATGCTCCCCTAGACGGTGGTGTTTTGCGCGCGAGCGTATCAGTTGTTATTGCCACCATCGAACAATGCCTCAAAATCCTTCGCCGGCATGGGGCGGTAGTAGAGGAAGCCCTGAGCGTAGCGGGCGCCCATCTGTCGTAGCATGTTCGCCTGCTCATTTGTCTCGACGCCTTCGACTACGACGGGCAGATGGAGCGACTGCGCCATCTCGAGCATCGATGACACGATCTGCGCGCTGCGGCCTTGATCGCGGTCGGTGGGCACAAAGGTGCGGTCGAGCTTGATGACGTCGACGTTGACGTTCTTGAGCATCGCGAGCGTGGACTGGCCGGTGCCAAAATCGTCCATATAGGTCGAGAAGCCGCGGATGTGCAGGTCGGCTGTCAGTTTGTCCACGGCCTCGGACTCCCCCGTATAAGCCGTCTCGGTGATCTCGATACGCATGAGCTCGGGCGGTAGGTTGTATTGGGCGGCGAGCGCCCCCATATGTTCGGCAACGTCGCAGGCAAGGATATCCACGCGCGACACATTAAGCGAGACCGGAACCACGCGAAGTCCTCGATCGATGCGCTCGCGCAGCCACGAGGCGACGCCCTGCCAAATGTACTTGTCGAGCGTCACCACAAAGCCGCTTTCCTCGAGTGCGGGGATAAACGTTGCGGGCGAAATGAGAGAGCCATCTTTGTCGATCCAGCGTGTGAGCGCCTCGGCGCCAATGATCTCGCCGGTTTCCATATCAACCAGTGGCTGCAGGTAGTAGGTGATGCGGTCGTTTGAGAGCGCATACTGGAACTCGGTGAGGGTGCGGTGAAACGCAACCTCGCGCTTGTATTCCTCGGGGCGAAAGACGGCAATGCGATCCTTAAAGTCGTTTTTCGCGCGCCGATTGGTAAACATGGCCTTGGCCTGTGCATCGATGGTAATTTCCTCATTGGAGTCGATGGGGTAAACGCCCATGGACGGCCAGAAACCTACGCCGTTATCATGCTTGGCCACGGCCTCGCGAACGCGGTTATAGATTTTATGGACGGTGTCGTGCTCAAAGGGGATGAGTACGCAAAAGTCATCTTGGCCCCAGTACCCTGCGACGCCCATGTCGGCATTCTCGATGTCCTTGAGGACCGTGCCCACATCGGCGAGCATGCGGTCGCCCTCGGCCTGTCCGTGCCATTCGTTGAACAGCCGCATGTGTCCCATGTCGACGGTGGCGATACACCAAGCGCCGTCGCGCCCTGTCCTCAGAAATGCGTTGGCACGCCGCATAAACTCGCTGGGTCGATAGAGGCCCGTGAGCGTATCGATGCGTTCGGCGACGGCGCTTTTGCGCTCAATCTCAGGTATGGGGAGGCTGTCGTTGGGAACAAGCCCGCCGGCCGCACGAAGACGACGGTCGAGTTCGCCTAAAACAGCGGTCGCTTGATTGATTAAGCGCTCGTAAAAGGCCGGAACGACGAGGCAGACGGGGGTAATGGTATCGCCCGCGATTTGAACAGGAGCGAAAACGGCTTCTTTAAGATGATGGGTCAGTTGCTCGAATGCCTCGTGGCCCAACTCGTTGCTAAGCACGACGAACTGGGCGTTTCGTGAGCGGAAGACGCGACTCCTGCCGCGGGTGATCGACAACATGCGGCCTGCGTATTCGGCGAGCATGTTGTCGACAGCCTCGGCCCCATAGAGCTCGTTGAGCTTTGCCGTGCCGCGAACGCGGACCGCTATAAGCCCCGTCTCGCAACGGTCGCGACGGCAAGCATCGATAGCGTTGATCAGCATGCGCTGCGTTCCGAGGCCCGTAGCGGCGTCGACGGTTTCGGCAAGCGAGTGGTTGACGAGCTCGCCGACATAGAGCGAGGGGGTATTTCCGTCGCCGTCGATACGAAACCCGCGAGCGCGGCAAAGGACGTAGTCGCCGACGGCATTGCGCACACGATACTGCATGACGCGACGGTGCTTGGTGCCGTTGTAGACTTGGTCGATGTCGTTGATGTAGGCCTCAAGGTCATCGGGATGCACGCGCGTTTTCCAGTAATCGCGACAGTTGTCTATGTGCTCCGAGGGAAGGCCAAGATCGCGCAAGGCGCCTTGCGACCAAAGGGTGCGATGTTTGTCCAAGTTCTCGATAAAGAAATAGCGGCCCTCGTTGAGCATCGAAAAGGCGTCGAAAATACGGTCACTTATTTCGAAGTCGTCGGCGTGGGCTTGCGTGATATTGCGCCGATCAAGGTGCACGGCATGACGTAGCTTGTAGTCGTACATGCGATGGTCGGCATCGAGTGTCATGCGATTGGGGGCCTCGCCCAGGGCGGGGTCGGCATGTGACACTCCGTAGCTAAACGAGTGAGGCATCTCGGAATCGTTGTTTTTGAGCAGGACCGTTCGGCAGTGTTCCAGACGTTCGGCGAGGTCGTCCTCGGTCGCAACCGTAGACAGGATGGCAAACTCGTCGCCGCCTATGCGAAACGCCGCCTCGTCCACCTTCATATACAGCTTGAGATAGAGGCTTACCTGCAAGATATAGCGGTTGCCCTCGTCATGCCCAAAGATGTCGTTGCAGTGCTTAAGGTTATCGATGTCGATAAACGCCATGGTCACGGGCAGTTCCTGCTCCCAGATTTCCTCTAAGGAGCGAGCAAAGCCGCCGCGGTTGCCAAGTCCGGTAAGCTGGTCGGTAAAGGCGGTCCTAGTCAGATCATCCTGACGCTCGAGAAGGTCACGGATGGTCTTTTCGAGCGTTTCGGTGTAATTGCTGACAGTATCCATGTCGTAAGCGGCTTTCTGAGGTCGGGCGAATTGCGTCGGGCGAGCTCGTTGTGCACACGCGTTGATGTTCGGCGCTTTGCGTGTATCCAGGCCCCCGCCTCGCTGCGTTGTTGGGTTACTTTACCGGCTAATGTTCGCTGTTGATAACTACTGCGTAGTATAAACAACAGCACACAATTATATATGGGTGCACATGCTGTGGGCGGCCATTATTCGACAAACGGCAGCGCGACGATGCGATGTCCGATAAAAATGCGACTGAGACGATATATGTTGACGGGTATACTTGTCCCGGTTTTAAACGCAGGAACGGAGATGGTCGCATGGCACAGCCGGATACGACGCGCACGGTGGGACTCGCGCTCGAGGGAGGCGGCTACCGCGGTATGTATACGGCGGGCGTGCTCGACGTTTGGATGGAGCACGGTTTGACCTGCGACCATATGGTGGGTGTCTCGGCGGGCGCGGCGTTTGGCTACAACTTTAAATCGCGGCAGATCGGGCGCGCCATTCGCTACAACAAGGCCTATTGTGCCGACAAGCGCTATGCAAGCGTGACAAGCTGGTTGCGAACCGGCGATATGTTCAATGCCGATTTTGCCTATCACGAGGTGCCTATCGAGCGCGATCCCATTGACTTAGAGGCGTATCGCGCCTGCCCCATGCGATTTACGTGCGTGTGTACCGACATCGAGACGGGCAAGGCCGTCTACCACGATCTGCCGTATGGCGACGAGAGGGATATCGAGTGGATCCGGGCGTCGTCGGCAATTCCCGTGGCGACGCGTCCTGTCGCCATTGAGGGCCGTAAGTACCTGGATGGCGGCGTGGCTGATTCCATTCCCAGTGCTTGGTTGTTTGCGCAGGGGTATGACCGCAATATCGTGGTACTCACGCAGCCGGCGGGCTTTGTGAAGCAGCCCAACAGCGTGATGCCCATGCTGCGGCGCGTGTTCCGTCACTACCCGGAGTTTGTCGCAGCGCTTGAGCATCGGCATGAGGTGTACAATGCCACGCTCGATGACCTGGCACGTCGCGAGGCTGCCGGCGATATCTTTGTGGTGCGGCCGAGCGAATCGGTGAAGGTGCCGTCGCTGTGCCGTGAGCCCGATGAGCTCGAACGCATCTACCAGGTCGGCCGTCGTGATGCGGAGGCGACTTTGCCGGCGTTGGAGGCCTACCTAGCGGGGTAGGGGTTGCATGCGGAAAGCGCATCCCAGAATGGAGGTCCAAACTGGGATGCGCTTTCCGTTGCTGAGGCTATGAGGCTGCGGATCGACTGCTCGGCTTATGTCTATGCCTGCTGCCAGGTGTCGACAAGCTCCTTGGCCGCGGCGTAGGGGTCGTCGGCACTGCAGACGGCGCTCACCACAAAGAAGCCGTCGACGCCGGTGGCCTTAAGCTGTGGCAGGTCGGCCGTCTTGACGCCGCCGCCCACCACGATGGGCACGGGGCTTGCCGCGTGGAGTGCGGCCAGATCCTCAAAACTTTTGGTGATGATGGAGCCATCGGCTGCGCGTCCGCAGTCACGCTTGGTCTCGGTCTCGTGGAGCGGGCCGATGCCCAGGTAGTCGACCAGACTCATGTCGGCGGTCTTGACGTACTCGAGCATCTCCTCGCAGCGGGCCGAAAGGCCCACGATGGCATCGGGGCCCAAAAGTTTGCGGCAGACCTCGACGGGAATATCGCTCTGGCCCACGTGTACGCCGTCGACAGCAATACCCTGCTCGCGCGCGGCGAGTACGCAGTCCAGGCGGTCGTCGATCAGCAAGGCGACCTGACCGGTCTTGCCGGCCTGCGCGATTGCCTGCGCGGCGTCTCCGGTCAGTGCGATGATCTCGCGGGCGCTTGCCACCTTGGAGCGCACCTGGATGCAGGTAAAGCCTGCGTCGAGCGCCTGGGCCACCACATCGCCCACGGGACGTCCCAGCGTGTTTTCGGGGCCGAGTACCAGATAGGCCGAGATATCAAGGTTGTCGCGGATGCTCATCGTGCTTCCTCCTGTTTCTTGATCTGTGCTTCCATGCGCTCGAGTTTGCCAGTCATGGTGTCGGTAAATCCGGGTCGAATATCGGCTTTGAGCACGACTTCGGTGCGGATGCCCTTGCTCGCCAATACAAAGGTTGCGTCGCGCACGACCTGCATGACCTCGTCCCAGTCGCCCTCGATCTCGGTGAACATCGAGGTGGTGCGGTTGGGAAGGCCGCTCTCGCGAATGACGCGCACGACCTCGGCGACCTCGGCGGACAGCTCGTCGCCGGTGCCGCACGGGGCGATGGCCACGGCGACGAGTGTGTTCATGCCGGCATTGGTTGCGGGTTCGGACATGGCTTATGCCTCCTCGAGCTCGAGTCGGTTGTCGGCAATATCCTGGGCGGTTGCGCGGTAGAGCTCGTCGATAAAGGCGACCTTAAAGCTTGCCGGGGCATCGGCGACAGCGGCGGCACGCGTGCCGGCAACGTTGTAGACGGCGGTGCCGCAGACGGCTGCCGTAAACGGGTCGGCGGCGCAGGCATACACGGCCAGCACGCCGCCCTGCGAGCAGCCGCAACCGGTGATCTTGGACATGAGCGGGCTGCCGCCGTGGGACTTGGCCACGGTTATGCCGTCGGTGATTAGGTCGACTTCGCCCGAGACCACTATGGCGCCGCCGGTGTAGCGGGCGAGCGCCACGGCGGCATCGCGGGCGGCGTCGACCGTGTCGGTGGTATCGACACCGCGCACGCGGCTCAGATCAGCCGCCTCGCCCTCAAGACCCCACAGGCCGGCGAGCGCGATGATCTCGGAGGCGTTGCCGCGCACGATGGCGGGCTTGTACTGCTTGAGCTCGTTTACCAGCTGGGTGCGCAGGCTACCGATGCCCAGACCTACCGGATCGAGCACCCAGGGCTTGCCGGCGTCGTGTGCCGCCTTGGCCGCGCGGGGAATCGTCTGCTCGTAGATGGGGAAGAGCGTGCCCATGTTGAGATAGATGGCGCCGCCGCCGGCAACGAGCGCCTCGCCCTCGTCGGGCAGATAGACCATGGCGGCCGAACCGCCTACGGCGAGCTGCGCGTTGGCGACAAAGTCAATCGTCACCGTGTTGGTGATGGAGCCGGCCATTGGATTGGTGGCGCGAATCTCATCCACGGCCTTGACCACATTTTGCTTAAGCTGTTCCGAATCAATCACTGCACATGCCTCCTTGGCATAGAAAAGGGGCGCTGTGCATAGACAGCGCCCCTGCAAAGGCGGCATGCTCCCTACGCCAGCATTAACTGACAGGTTCAAAGGATTGGGCCCTATGCCCTCTCAGCCTTGTGGTTTGCACCGCCGGCACTCCCGCATCGAATCTGTTGTTCCCTATACTAACGCACCTGCCAAAAAGGGACAGGTTTATTTTGGCAGGTCGTTACAATAGGTAGGACCGATACGAATGGGGACCTCATGATCAAACTTGTGCTGACCGATATGGACGATACGCTGATTCCGGCCGGGCATGACGGCGCCAGCGACTACGCCATCGAGGGTATTCATGCCATGCAGGCGGCGGGTCTACACTTTGGCCCGGTTTCGGGTCGTCAGCCGTCCGCGATGGGCTGGATGTTCAAAAATCGTTCCGAGTGTTTTTCGACTGGCGCGTTCTGTAACGGCCAGGTGATGTTTGTCGGCGGCGAAGTAGTCGCCTCGCACGCAATCGACAACGATGCTCTGATGCGTTTGGCCGACTATCTGGAGCAAGAGACCGACGATACCTATCTAAAGGTCTACAGCCTGGGTGACGACTTTTGGGATAACGATGCCTATTGCGTGACGAGCGACCCCGAGCGCGTGCGTCGCGCCATGGAGTCGGGCGGCAACGCATGGCTCAAAGGCGAAGAGGCTCCGTGCCGTCCCGTTGTCGACGACGCGCCGGTGTTCAAGGCGAATATCTGGAGCGCCCGCTCGCGTGAGGAGCTCGCGGAGCTACGTGAGCGCGTTGCCGCTGAGGTACCGGAGCTCTCACTCGTGTTTCCCAACAATCGTGTGCGCCTGTTCGACATCCTTCCAGCAGGTTGGGACAAGGGTTGCGCCGCGCTGGAGCTGGCGCGCGCTTTGGACCTGACGCTCGACGAGGTGGCCGTATTTGGCGATTCCGATAACGATTTGCCCATGATCGATGCCGTTCCCAACTCCGTTGCAGTCGCCAATGCCAACGAGGCTGTCACGGCTGCCGCGCGCTGGCATATCGGCGCTGCGGCAGACGATGCGGTTGCCGGGGCTCTGCATCAGATTGCCGCCTGCGCCGCGACGGGGGAGATGCCGCCGTTTATGCGTCAGGTGAGCACGACTGGTTTCGACGTCACGAACGTCTAGGGAGAAAGCCATGAAGCTTCAGCAGCTCAGGTATGTCGTCAAAGTTGCCGAATGCGGCAGCATTACCGAGGCCTCGCGCCGACTCTTTGTGTCGCAGCCTTCGATTACCGCATCGATCCGCGATCTCGAAAACGAGATGGGCGTGCACATCTTTGAGCGCACCAACAAGGGCGTCATTGTGTCCGAAGAGGGCGAGACCTTCTTGGGCTACGCGCGCCAGGTGCTCGACCAGGCCGACCTGCTCGAGGGCAAGTACAAGGGCGCATCCGAGCAGGTGCCGCACTTTAGTGTGAGCTGCCAGCATTATTCCTTTGCCGTTAACGCGTTTGTTGACGTGATCCGCGAGTTCGATGCCGCGCGCTACGACTTTACCTTGCGCGAGGAGCAGACTCACGAGATTATCGAGGACGTCGCGCACATGAAAAGCGAACTGGGCATCCTGTACCTGTCCGAGCATAACCGCGAGGTTATCGAGCGCATGCTGGCGGCCAACGAGCTCGTGTTCGAAGGGCTCTTCTGCGCCACGCCGCACGTTTTTGTGTGCGCCGACCATCCGCTGGCGGGCCGCTCCAGCGTGACGCTTGAGGACTTGGAAGACTACCCGTTCCTGTCCTACGAGCAGGGCAGCTACAACTCGTTTTACTATTCCGAGGAGCTGACCTCGACGTTCGAGCGACGCAAAAATATCCGCGTGCGCGACCGTGCGACGCTGTTCAACCTTGCCATGGGCCTCAACGGCTACACGGTATGCTCGGGCGTGATCAGCCACGAGCTCAACGGCCCCGGCATTATCTCGATTCCGCTCGACGTGGACGAGTACATGGAGATTGGCATCATCACGCGCAAGAACACGACGCTCACGCGCTACGGTCGGGCCTATATCGACGCGATTCGTCAGCATATCTAGGGTGCTGTGCTCCGCACGGTTCAAGTCTCTTTATGGCAGTCCAGACTGATATAGGAAGCATCTATATCAAACTGTTATAAACATATATTTTACGATGACCACATGAGCGCTCATACTCTGTCTCGATAAAGCAACCAATGCAAAGGGAGATATCTATGAGCACTTCGATTCAACCGAACGCGCCGTTTCGCGCCGATATCGTCGGCAGTTTTCTTCGTCCGCAGGCCGTGAAGGACGCCCGTGCCGCCTATGCCGCGGGTACGCTCGATGACGACGGCCTTAAGGCCGTCGAGGATGAGGCCATTCGCGACTTGGTGGACAAGCAAAAGGCCGCTGGCCTGCAGGTGATTACCGATGGCGAGTTCCGCCGCAGCTACTGGCACCTCGACTTTATGTGGGGCCTCAATGGCATTGAGCGCCGTACCTCGCGTACGGGCTATATGTTCCACGACGAGGAGACCACGGCCGATACCGCCGTGGTGACCGGCCCCATCAGCGGCGAGAACCACCCCTTTGTCGAGCACTTTAAGTTTGTCAAGGCACTTGAGGGCGAGGGCCACGTTGCACGCCAGACCATCCCGGCACCGATCCAGACGTTCTCTGAGGTCACGCTCGATCGCTGCGATGGCCAGCAGGAGAGCCTGCGCGCTGTCTATAAGACCGATGAGGAGCTTGCCGACGCCATTGCAACCGCTTATCGCACGGTGATCGCCGACTTGTACGCAGCGGGCTGCCGCAACATCCAGTTTGATGACTGCACCTGGGGCATCTACTGCGATACCGACTTTGTGTCCAAGACCGGCATGAGCCCGGTCGATCTGCAAAAGGTAAGCGAGCTGGGCGTGGCGCTCAACAACGCCGCCATCAAGGGCAAGCCCGATGACCTTGTCATTAACACGCACGTGTGCCGTGGTAACTACCACTCTACCTATGCCTTCGAGGGCGGCTACGACCCCATCGCGCCGTACCTGTTTGCGCATGAGGACGTCGATGCGTTCTATCTGGAGTTCGATACGCCGCGCGCCGGTGGTTTTGAGCCACTGAAGTATGTTGCCCCCGGCAAGAAGGTCGTGTTGGGCCTGGTGACCACCAAGGCCGCTGAGCTTGAGGACGAGGATGTTATCGTCGAGCGTATTCACGAGGCTGCAAAGTATGTTCCGCTCGAGAACCTGTATCTGTCGCCCCAGTGCGGCTTTGCCAGTTGCGAGATTGGCAACAAGCTGACCGAGGACGAGCAATGGGCAAAGATCGCGCTGGTCAAGCGCGTTGCCGAGCGCGTTTGGAAATAGCGGAAACGTTCGCAGGTGACGGCGCGTGCGAGACATGGCGCATCGCGTACAATGGTTCGGATCGTATCGTTCGGGCAGGTTATCCGATATGCCCGATCGCCCTTCCATTCGAAAGGACATCCATGTCCCAATCCTCGACGCCCGCCGTCACCGATGCCATCTACGATGCATCGTCGCTTGGCCGCCCGCGCATGTTCCTGCTCGGTCTGCAGCACCTGTTTGCCATGTTTGGCGCCACCGTGCTGGTGCCCGTGCTCACCGGTCTCTCGGTTTCGGCGACGCTTTTGTTTGCCGGCTTGGGTACGCTGCTGTTCCACTTCTTGTCGCGCGGTAAGGTGCCGGCATTTTTGGGCTCATCGTTTGCCTTTATTGCCGGTTATGCCGCCATCGCGCCCAACGGCGAGGCCGAGCTTTTGCCTTACGCCTGCCTGGGCGTTGCCTGCGCCGGTCTACTCTATCCGGTACTTGCGGCACTCTTCCGCGCGTTTGGCGCCAAGCGCGTCATGCGCTTCTTTCCGCCGGTAGTGACGGGCCCCATCGTCATTTCGATCGGTCTGATCCTGGCAAGCTCCGCAATTGCCAACTGCCAGACCAATTGGCTTGTGGCTGTTATTGCCGTTGCCGTTATCGTGATCTGCAACATTTGGGGTCGCGGCATGGTCAAGATCGTGCCGATCCTGCTGGGCGTCGTGGTGAGCTATGCCGTTGCCGCCGCGTTGGGTGAGGTCGATTTTTCGGGCGTTGCCGCCGCGCCGTGGGTCGGTCTTCCCATCGTGTGGGACAACACCGTGTTTGCACTCTTTGGGCCGCAGTTCGATAGCGGCCTTGCCACGACCGCCATCATCACCATCATGCCGTTGGCCTTTGCAACCATGATCGAGCATATCGGTGATATCTCCGCTATTGGCTCCACCTGCGAGCGTAACTACATTGCCGATCCCGGCCTGCATCGCACGCTGCTCGGCGATGGTCTCGCCACGATCATGGCTTCGCTCTTTGGCGCTCCGGCCAACACCACGTATGGCGAGAACACCGGCGTGCTCGCTCTGACGCGCGTGTTCGACCCGCGCGTGATTCGCATTGCCGCGTGCTGCGCCATCGTGCTTTCGTTCTGCCCCAAGTTCGCTGCCGTGATCGCCGCCATGCCGCCATGCGTTATCGGCGGCGTGTCGCTCGTGCTCTACGGCATGATCAGTGCCGTAGGCGTGCGCAACCTCATTGAGAACCAGGTCGATTTCCAGAACAACCGCAACGTGCTGGTGGCCGCTCTGGTACTCGTGCTTTCGCTCGGCATTGCCTATAGCACCGCCGGAGCTATCGTGTTGGAGCTGGGCGGCGTGACCATTTCGCTGTCCGGCATTGCCGTGGGCTCGCTGGTTGGCATCGTGCTCAACGCGATTCTGCCGGGTAACGACTTCGAGTTCGACGTTTCTGAGCTTGAGGAGACTGTCGAGTAGTAGTTGTGTTCAGCTAAATCAAAAATATGGCGCCCATGCGTACGCGTGGGCGCCTTTTTTAATGCGTCAGTATCCAGTGTATGCCGCGGGCCATACGCAAGTCGGTTTGGGTAAAGTGATTGCCGGGGTTGAGCTCCAGCGTTGTTGGAATGCCGCGCTCGATGAGTAGCTCTTCCAATGCGAGCGTGTCGTCGAGTACGTGCCTCATCATGCGGTTGGGCGTCTTGGTTTCCTTTTTGCCGAGTGACAGATAGACGGCTTGTGGGCTGCCGGCAAATGACGCCGTGCTGGCACGGTCGACAAAGTCGGGAAACCATAGCGACCCCGATGCGCTCGCCGCGCGGCCAAAGACATCGGTTTGCCAGAGAGCCCAAAGCGAAAAGAGGCCCGCCAGCGAATAACCGGCAATGCCACGCCAAGCAGGTGGCTGTGGGAGCGACGACTCGACCTGGGGGATTATCTGATTCAGCAGCTCATCAAGAAAACCGGCAGCTTGGCCGCCGAAAGGCTCAGCATCGCGTACGGTTCCGTCGCATTCCCAGGGGCTCAGCTCGCGATTCCAGTTGAGACCGCCAATGGCGACGAGGGTGAATGGCGGACAGTCGAGCTCTCGGCAACACTTATAAACCTCGCTGCCGTCGCCCACGACCACAGGAAGGTAGATGACAGGCGCGCTTTCCGTATGATTCGAATAAACGGTTATCTGCTTTTGATGCGCTTCCATGACGGGCTTCTCTCAGTGTTGTGATATCGGCAGCCCCAATTGTCGCACGCCAGCGTATGCCGGTTGGGCTAGACCAAAGACAATCTCGTGCATCCCCTGCGGACGCATATGGAAAACGCCACCGCCGGAGGGGAGCTCGGCGGTGGCGTTGTTAAACGGTACTGGGGCTCGGGGCCTTCGCGGGAGCTGCCATGTGCGCAGAGGCGTTTAAGAACGCTTACGGCTCGCCATGGTGCCTGCGGCGATAGCGGCTGTTCCCGCAAGGACGGTTGCCACGATGGCCGCACCCGAGGTGTCGCCGGTTGCCGCGAGCACGCCGGTAGTCTTGGCTTTCGTGGTTGAAGCCGCAACGGCCTTGGTCGGCTTTGAGCCCTCAGGCTTGGGGTTCTGCTTGGACTCCGCGGGCTTGCTTTCTGCGGGCTTGGTCTCGTCGGGCTTGGGGTCTTCCGGCTTGGCTACCTCGGGAGGTGCGATGGTCGTACTTTTGGCGACTGCTTTGATATAGAGGGAGTCGACCGTGGCGTCGCCCGTGCCGATGGCCTGGCCTGCCTCGTAGATGCCGTCACGGAGCTTGCGATAGTCAATGACCTTGCCGCCTTCGGGCGTCTGGATGGCGGCGTTCTCAATCTTGATGGTGCCGATTGTCTTGCCGTCAGCGCTCATGGCACGGGCAAAGATTGCCGCTGTATCTCCTTCGGCCGTTACCTTGCTGCGGATGATCGAGATGACTGCGGGTGTGACGCCCTCGCTGGTCTGGGCGATGATGCCGATGTTCTCGCCTTGGGGTTCGCGCCTCGTCTCGCCATCTTGGTTTTCGCTGTAGGGGATGGGGTCGTCGCCGTTCTCGACATAGCGGGCTATGGCCTTGACAACGGAGTCGCTGATGTAGATGTGGCCGCCCTTCTCGTTGGGTCGATTGTTTCTGGTGGAGAATGCAGCCGAAACCTCGCCTTCCGCAAACGCGTCCACGGTGGAGCCGTTCTTGATGTCGATGTCGCCCCCGTCAGTGATGAGGGCGATGGCCTGGCCGCCGTTCGCGCTGGTACGGACCGTCACGGTCGCGTGATCGAGCGTAATGCCCTTGTGGGCATAGACGCCATATTCAACACCGCTTGCGTCAAGGGAGGCGTTCGTGACCGCGAGACTGCCCTCAGTGTCGACGGCAAGATATCCCTCGGAGCTTGCCTTGACCTGGCTGCCGTCCGAGATGTTGATATTGCCGCCGCTCCAAAGGGCCTCACCATCGGCTGAGCTTGCCTCGACCGTCCCGCCACCCTTGATGGTGAGGTTCTTGTCGGCTCCAATACCCTTGTCCTTGGTAGCCCTGGCGGTGACGGCTCCGCTGTCGTCAATCGTGATATTGCCGTTTGCCCTGATGCCATCCGATGTACCCGTGGCGTTGACGTTGCCCGAACCTTTGATAGCGAGATCACCTCCGGCATTGATGGCATCAAACCCAGTGCTCGTGGCGTTGACGGATCCGGCTCCGTCGATGTTGATATTACCCGTGGAGAGGATAGCGTCCTCAGTAGATGTCACGCTGAGCGTGCCGCCCTCGTCGCCTTGGATATTGAGCTCGGCATTCTCGTTAGTGCCATGAGAAACGTTGATGCTTTCGATCCATTCGGCAGTGACGATGTTGGTTCCCGAGTAATTCACGTTGAGCTTGCCTGCGGCCTGGATCTCGCCGCCGTTATAGTTGTTGAGCTTCAAGTCGTCGGCGCCGTCCCACGACCACGTACCGGCCTCGTCGCTCGCCGCGGTGTTGTACTTGTTGCCGCCGACCTTGACCCATTCCGCTGCGAGCGAGATGCTCGGCATGAGCAGCGAGCTTGCCGTGAGCGCGCACACGGCGCCCACGACGATGCGGCGTGTCACGCGGCGCCAGCTGCCGTGTGCGAGCAGCGTGCGACGGCGCACGTCGGGCTCGACAAAATGGGCTCCAGAGGTTTTGTCATTGCGCTTGGGGGTCGTGAACAAGGCGGCCATGGTTACTCCCATCCTCATAGGGCCTATGCGACTACGCCCAGCATATCTGCAGGATGTAGCCGGCGGTAGTGCCGTTTGGAGGGCAAAATGTCCAAAACTCAGGAAGCAATACATCGCGCGTCCGTGCGTTGCCTGGCTTTAAAAGAAAAGCGCGGAGCCGCTCGATGCGATTCCGCGCTTTGGTGTTCTGCTTTGGCAGCTTTGCCGCTACGCTACAAAGAAGTAGACGAGGAAGGCGAGGGCTGCGATCCACATGAGCGGCTTGATCTTGGAGGCCTCGCCCTTAAAGAGCGCGACGACCACGTAGGCGATAAAGCCCAGGCCAATGCCGGCAGAGATGGAGTAGGTGAAGGGCACGCCGGCGACAATCATGAACGCCGGGAAACCCTGCGACACGTCGGACCAGTCGATCTCGGAGGCCTCGCTCATCATGAGGTAGCCGACGTAGACCAGAGCACCGCAGGTGGCGGCGCTGGAAACGATGGTGACGATGGGGGAGAAGAACGCGGCGAGAATGAACAGCACGCCGGTGGTGACGGAGGTGAGGCCCGTGCGGCCACCGTCGGCGGCGCCGGAAGTGGACTCGACGAAGGTGGTGATGGAGGAGACACCCATGAAACCGCCCACAGCAGCGGCGGCGGAGTCGACGATCAGGATCTCCTTGATATTCTCGACGTTGCCGTCGTCGGTGAGGAACTCGCCCTGCTTGGCCACGGCCATCGCGGTGCCCATGGTGTCGAAGAAGTCACTCATGAGCAGCGAGAACGAGATGACGAGGAGCGCGGGGTCGGTAAGGACCTTGACGATGGCGGGCACGCCGCCGGCGTCGGCGATGGGGCCACCGATGCTCGAGAAGTCGAGCGGGGCGATGATACCGGTCGGAGCCTGGGTCACACCTAGGGGGATACCGGCGATGACGGCGACGACGATGCCGATGAGCAGCGAGCCGGGGACGTTGCGGCAGGCGAGGGCGACCGTCACCAGGATGGAGATGATGCCGACGATGAAGGTGGGGGAGGTGATGTCGCCCAGACCGACGAGTGTACCGGCGCCAGCGGTGATGATGCCGGCATCGCACAGGCCAATCATGGCGATGAACAGGCCCAGACCCACCGAGATGGCGTGACGCAGGACAACCGGGATGGCGTCCATGATGGCCTCACGCAGGCCACAAAGCACGAGCAGCAAGATGACGACGCCCTCAAGGAAGATGACGCTCATGGCCACGTGCCAGTCACCGCCGCAGACGGTGGTGGTGATTCCAGCGATCATCGCGTTGACGCCTAAGCCCGATGCGCAGGCGAGCGGGCGGTTGGCGAAGATGCCCATGCAGATGGTCATGATGCCGGCGCCCAGGCAGGTGGCGCAGGCGAGCGCTCCCGCATCGATGCCAGCACCCGAGAGCACCGCGGGGTTGACGGCGATGATGTAGGCCATCGCCAGGAATGTTGTCAGTCCAGCGCGGAGTTCGGTCCCGATTGTGGACTTGCGCTCGCTGACGTGAAATAGTTCGTCCATGCATACCCTTTCCTTGTTCGGCCCCGAGTTTAGGCCGATTGACACGAACTCAACTACTATAGCCCCTTTACGACGCTGTTGTTCCTCGCATGTTGATGTTCGGCGCTTTGTAGCAGACGGACGGTATTTTTCGCATGAAAATGTGTGGGTACCGTATACTTAAGCAGTTACAACGACCCCTATGGAGGAACGTATGATTAAAGAGCTCTGCCACGACGAGGCTATTCTGTCCCAGCGTTGCGAGGTCGCGACCGTCGAGGACGAGTCGGTGGCACAGGACCTGATCGATACCATCAAGTCGCTCGACGATGCCGGCTGCCTTGCCGCCAACCAGATCGGCGTCACCAAGAAGGTCTGCGTCTATCTGGACGACGCCGGCGAGCCCCATGTGCTCTACAACCCCCGTCTGGTGTTTGGCCTGGGTGCCAGCAAGATGGAGGAGAGCTGCCTGACGCACGAGGAGGTCACCAAGTCCACGCGCTACATCAAGTGCAAGGTTGCCTTTGACCAGATCGTCGACGGCAAGATGAAGGAGTGCCGCCGCGACTACGCGGGCTTTGAGGCACAGATGATTCAGCATATGATCGACCACTGTCTCGGCAAGTTGGTCTAAGGGGACCAAAGCACCGCACCTTGCTGCTCAATCGTCGCTCGCGTACCTTAAGTACGCTTCGCTCCTCTTTCGTGGCAATCTGCGGCACTTTGACCCCTTAGACGACCTGCGGGGTTAACTTGGTTGAGTTTATCCTGATTGAATAGTCCGGGCGTGACATTGTTGTCATGTCCGGGCTTTTGTGTTTAGCGCCTTTTTGTTTGGAGACAATGAAATTAGCAAGAACGTAAAGCTAGGAGGCGCTATGTGTACGAGTATTCGATTTACCGATAATTCTGGCCACATGTATCTGGGCCGCAATCTCGACTGGAGCTTTGACTACGGCCAACAGGTTCGCGTGATGCCGCGCGGGTTTCACATTCCGTATTCGTTTATCGACGACGCGACAGCGGCGCACGCGGTGATCGGTATGTGCATCGATTACAGGAACTACCCTATGTTCTTCGATTGCGGCAACGATGCGGGCCTCGCCGTGGCGGGTCTCAATTTCCCGGGTTATGCCGAGTATGCCGAGGGCCCTGTCGACGGCAAGACCAATATCGCGGCCTATGAGTTTCCCCTGTGGGTGGCAGCGACGTTCTCGACGGTCGATGAGGTCGAGGCCGCGCTGCGCGACACGGTGATTGTCGCCAAATCTGCCGGAGAGGGGCTGGGCGTGTCACTGCTCCATTGGATTATCGGCGACAGCCAGCGCAGCATCGTGGTCGAGATGATGGCTGACGGCCTGCATGTATACGACGATCCGGTCGACACCCTTGCCAATCAGCCGACCTTCCCGTGGCATATGGAAAACCTACGCACCTATATCACCGCCACAAGCGATTTTCCGCAAACGGCGACGTGGCGTGGCGCCGAGCTTAAGCCCTATGGAGCCGGTGCCGGCATGCGCGGCATTCCGGGCGATTGCTATTCGCCGAGCCGTTTTGTAAAGGCGGCGTACCTCAATGCCAATTACCCGCAAAAGGAGAGCGAGACCGAAAACGTCGTTCGCATGTTCCGCTCGCTCGAGGGCGTGGTGATGATCGAGGGAGCGTCCAGGATGGGCGATGGCAAGTTCGAGAAGACTATCTACACCGGATGCTTTAGCGCGCGCACGGGCAATTATTACTACGCGATGTATGGGGATCCGTCGATTCGCTACGTGAGCCTGATGGATGCTGAGGGCGCGAGCCCCGATAGGCTCGTGGTTCCCGAGCCGCGTCGTTCGTAGCCGCTAGCTTTACTGCAATACAAGACGGCCTTGCACCTCTCGCGAGGTGCAAGGCCGCTGTCGTTGGTTTGTGACGTCGCTAGAAGTTGGCGTCGTTGAGTTGTTCACTTTCGAGGCCGTCGAGCTGTTGCTGTTCGGGCGTATCGGCGACGCTCTCGAGCAGCTCGGTGGGATCGATGTTCATGTCCCTACCGGCCTCGTTGCCGTTGACCAAGTCGTCCGAGAAGATGTCGACTTCCATTTCCTCGGCCTCTTCGATCTGAACCTCGAGCGGCACCTGGGTGCGCACGAGCTTAACGGCCGGGCGCATGCGGGCAAACAGCGGCACGTACTCGATGATGATGGCCGAGTTCTCAAGACCGTACCAGCGTGCCGGGCTTCCGCAGGCGCGGCGGACGGCGTACTTGATGGCCATCACGCGGTGGTCATTGCGGTTGATGTCCGTTTCGGGGGCGAGCATCTTGCGCAGCATGCAAAAACGGAAGTCGCCCACGTTGCCGCGCGTCTCGTAGATGGAGTAGGTGTGGTGCTGCGGCGGCAGCTCGCCCGAAGCCATCAGGTCGCCGACGATCTGACGCAGATAGGCGTTGATGCGCTGGTTGACCTTAAAGCCCAGGTCCAGGCGAACGCGGAAGAGGAAGTCCGTGCCAAAGGTCTCGACGGAATACTCGTGCGTATAGGGCTCGTCGGTGACATGCACGTTAATGAACCAATACGCCTTGGCGCGCTTGGGATGTTTATCCAGGATGGAATAGAGCACGTCGCGGTCGAGTGTGAGCGGATCGGGGCTGTTGGTGAGGAACACCAGATTGTCGGCGAGCACGGGGTAGGTCTCGTCGTTGCGCAGGCGGTTGAGCTGATCGATGTACTTGGAGACGGGCAGCAGGATCGTTTGCGTGCGCTCGATGGCGGTACCGCGACGCCACACGTACATAAGGCCAAACAGCAGCGAGGCCAAGAAGATCATCACATAGCCGCCGTCAAAGAACATAGTGAGGCACGAGGCAAAGAAGCAGAGCTCGATGGCGCCAAAAAGCAGGGCGAAGACGCAGGCGCCCAGTCTGTGCTTAAGAATGCCGGCGATATAGCTCGTCAAAAGCGTCGTGGTCATAAGCATGGTCACGGTAATGGCGAGGCCATAGGCGCTCTCCATGCGCTCGGAGTTCTGGAACAGCAGCACGATGAAGATGCAGCCGACCCACATGATGTTGTTGACGAGCGGAATATAAAGCTGGCCCTTGGTGTCGCTGGGGTAGTGGATGCGCAGGTGCGGCATAAGGTTGAGGCGCGTTGCCTCCGAAACCAACGAGAACGAGCCGGTAATGAGCGCCTGCGAGGCGATGATGGCCGCCACGGCCGAAAGCACGATGGCAAAGGGGCGCAGGGGCTCGGGAAGCAGCATATAGAACGGGTTGACGATATCCATCGCGAGCATCTGGGGATTGGAATTGTTGGCGAGCAGCCAAGCGCCCTGACCCAGGTAGTTGAGGATAAGGGCCGCCTTAACAAACGTCCAGGATGCATAGATGTTTGCCTTGCCAACGTGGCCCATGTCCGAGTAGAGGGCCTCGGCGCCGGTCGTCGACAGAAAGACAAAGCCGAGCACCATAATGCCCGAGTGGTTGATGGGCGAGAACAGGAACATGATGCCGCGGATGGGGTTGAGCGCACGCAAGATGGACAGGTTGCCGAGCATGTTGAACAGGCCGGCGCCTGCCAGGAACAGGAACCACAGCGTCATGAGCGGGCCGAACAGCTTGCCGATCGACGAGGTACCGGCGCGCTGCATGGCAAACAGGCCGCAGATAATGATGATGGTGATGATGATTACGTTGGTCTGGCCGTCACCCAAAAGCGCGTGGCCCCACTCGATAGTGCGCAAGCCCTCGATGGCCGTGGTAACCGTGACGGCGGGGGTGAGGATGCCGTCGGCGAGCAGCGCCGCGCCGCCGATCATGGCGGGAAGGATCAGCCACGGCGCCACTTTGCGCACCAAGCTAAACAGGGCGAAGATGCCGCCCTCGTTGTGGTTATCGGCCTTCATGGCGATAACCACGTACTTGACCGTGGTCACGAGCGTCATGGTCCAGATGACAAGCGAAAGCGCTCCCAAGATCATGTCTTCGCTGACGGTACCGATGCCGCCGTTGTTGGCGACGATTGATTTCATGGTGTACATGGGGCTCGTGCCGATGTCGCCATAGACGACGCCGAGCGTCACGAGCAGCATGCCAGCGGAGAGGGGGATGGTTCCGTGCCCGCCTTGACCATGCTGGTCTTGGGGGCTTGCCTCCAGTTTGTTGTGTGCCACGTGGACTCCCTTAGACATCCGGTTGTCTGTCTAGGACAGATAATCTTTATGCCGTCTTTATACATACAAGAGCAGTTTGGCACATCAGGTTATTTTAGACAATAATCCCCAGCTGGGGATTATTTATGTACGTGGGTAGCATTTCGAAACAGGGGCTTTTAAGCACGTGCTGTCTGGGCTATGCCAGCCTTGGCGCTTGCGCGTTTGCCGGCGAGTTCGCAAAAAATCGCGCCGCCGATGATAAGCGCGGCACCCATCAGGCGGACCGGTGTTATGGCTTCGCCCAAAAGGAGGGCCGAGAACACGACGGCCGAAAGCGGCTCGAGGTAGCCGACGACCGCGACGGTCTGGACGGGCAGTTTGGCGACGGCACTAAAGTAGAGCAGGCAACCGATGCCGGTGTTGACGACGCCGAGCATGACGACGGCGCGCCAATCAATACTGGCGGCGACGCCGGCGGACAGGAATGAGGGAGCGCCCTGCGTGATGAGCGTGAGGACCAGCGCGGTCACAAAGGCGGCGCTCACCTGGAGCGCGGAGTTCTCGAGGCCTTCGATGTGTGGCGTACCCTTGCTAGCGATGACCATCAGCGCATAGCAAAATGCCGAGGCGATGCCGCAGGCGATGCCCGCAATGGGCATGTTGCCGCCTAGACCTTGCGCTGCAATGAGAAAAGCGCCGCAGGCGACGGCGATAAAGCCGGCGATTTTGCCGCCGGTCAGTTTTTCGCCAAAGATAAACGGCGAGAGGGCCATGACGATGATGGGGCCGCAGTAGTACAGCAGGGAGGATACGCCGACGCCGATCGTCTGGTAGGCACGGAACAGAAAAATCCAGCTGGCACCCAGCGCGGCTCCCGAGAGGAGGAGTGCTGCGGCTTCGCGGGGACGAGATGGCGCCTGCAGTTTATGGCGTTGGGTGATCGCAAGGATAGTGACAAGCGAGAGGGCGCCCAAAAACGTGCGCAGTAGCACGATATCGGAGCTCGGCAGCGCGATGGCGGCGGCGATGATGCCGTTGGAGCCAAACAATAGCAATGCTGCTAAGTACGTAAACAGTCCGTTGTTCATGCGCTGACATCCCCTCTATATCCGAGCATGTTCACTATGGGTGAGGTGGCTTTAGAAGAAAAGCGAATATAATGCATGGAAAACATGACAAAAACTCATACAAGGGTGGGGACGTGCCGTGGAGACCAATATCCAAAAGATGCAAGTGCTGCTCGAGACGGTGCGTGCCGGCAGCTTTACGCGTGCTGCAGAGCGGCTGAGCTATTCGCAGTCGGGCGTGAGCCGCATGGTGGGCGACCTTGAGGCAGACTGGGGCTTTAAGGTGCTCGACCGCAGTCGCGAGGGCGTAGTGCTTTCTGCCGACGGGCGGCAGGTCATGCCGGCTGTCGAGGCGCTCTGCGAGGAATTCACTCGCTTGCAGCGACGGGTGGATGAGATGCGTGGGCTCATGCGCGGCAAAATCTGCATCGGTACGTTTTCGAGTGTGGCGACCCACGTGCTGCCGCCGATGATTGCGCGCTTTCGCGCCGATCACCCGGACGTCGATTATGAGTTGCTGATGGGCGATTACTCAGAGATTGAACAATGGGTGGCGGAAGGCCGCTGCGACCTGGGCTTTATTCCGCGCGAGCCACGCGACGCCGGCATGGCGTCGCGGCCGTTGGTGCAAGACGAGCTGATGGCCGTGGTGCCGGCGGACTCCTCGCTTGCCACCGCGGAGATCGTTTCCCTTGCCGATTTGGCCAACGAGCAGTTTATTCTGCTGGAACGCGGCACCGATGACGAGATTACGCCGCTGTTCCGTCGGGCGGGGCTGACGGTGTGCTCCAAGCTGTCGACCTGGGATGATTATGCGATTATGGCTATGGTCGAGGACGGCCTGGGCGTGAGCATTCTTCCCGCGCTCATCTTGCGCCGTTGTCAGTTCGATGTTGCCGTGCGTTCGCTCGAGGGACATCCCCATCGGCAGATCAATGCGATATATCGCACGGCCGATGTTTCGCTTGCCGCCGCTCGATTCCTTGAATACCTCTAAACGTGTACACGCCATTGTTTGCTTTGGGCAGATCTCGGAGTCCGATACATTTTCTTATGAAATTGAACTTTCGAATGAGGCGCCGCGTTATACTGCTTGCTAAATTGAACCATGGTTCAATTCGTGTTCTATAAATTGAACTTTGCCAGCAAGGAGGTTCTAGTGGCCCAAGAGACGTTTAGCGATCGCCTGCGACGGGCTATGTCCGATCGCGACGTTCGCCAGTCGGACGTGATCCGCGCATCGGAGATGCTCGGCAAAAAACTCGGCAAGAGTCAGATGAGCCAATATGTGAGCGGCAAGACGATCCCGCGGCGCGATGTGGCTGAGCTGCTCGCCCGTATTTTGGAGGTCGATGTTACCTGGCTGCTTGCCGGCGACGCCGATCAAGGCGAGGCATCATCACCCCGCAACGATTCCAAGCCCGAACCCCATCCCTCAGCTCAAATTGCAAGGAGCACCACCATGCGTACTTTTTCTAAATCCACCAAGCTCGATAACGTCCTGTATGACGTGCGCGGTCCCGTCGTCGACGAGGCCGCCCGTATGGAGGACGAGGGCGAGCGCATCCTCAAGCTCAATATCGGCAACCCGGCGCCCTTCGGTTTCCGCACGCCCGATGAGGTCATCAAGGACATGCGCCAGCAGCTGCCCGACTGCGAAGGCTATTCCAATTCGCGCGGCCTGTTCTCCGCGCGCAAGGCGATCATGCAGTATTCGCAGATCAAAGGCCTGCCCAATGTTCAGATGGAGCATATCTACACGGGCAACGGCGTGTCCGAGCTCATTCAGCTTTCGATGAATGCACTGCTCGACAATGGCGACGAGATTCTGATCCCCAGCCCCGACTATCCGCTCTGGACGGCGTGCGCAACCCTTGCCGGCGGTCATCCCGTACATTATCTGTGTGATGAGCAGGCGGATTGGTATCCCGACTTGGAGGATATGGAGTCCAAGATTACGAGTGCGACCAAAGCCCTCGTCATCATCAACCCCAACAACCCCACGGGTTCTGTCTATCCGCGCGAGGTGCTCGAGGGCATCGTCGAGATTGCGCGCAGGCATCAGCTGATGATCTTTGCCGATGAGATCTACGAC
>NZ_JBDGBA010000022.1:26463-30913 GCF_040910185.1 Collinsella aerofaciens
CTGCATGAGCGACTTCATCATGGGCGTCAACATGCTCTCGAACATGCGCCTGTGCTCCAACGTGCCGGCTCAGTCGATCGTTCAGACGGCACTCGGTGGTCATCAGTCCGTTAACGACTACATCCGTCCCGGCGGCCGTGTCTACGAGCAGCGCAACTTTGTGTATGAGGCGCTCAACAAGATTGACGGCATCTCGGTGGTTAAGCCGCGTGCGGCGTTCTACATCTTCCCCAAGATGGATGTGAAGAAGTTCAACATCACCGATGACGAGCAGTTCGCCCTTGACCTGCTGCACGAGAAGAAGATCCTGATCACGCGCGGCGGCGGCTTCAACTGGGCTGAGCCCGACCACTTCCGCATCGTGTACCTGCCGCGCATGGAAGTACTCAAAGAGTCCCTCGAAGACCTCGCCGACTTCTTTGACCATTACCGCCAGTCGTAGGGGATAGAAACTCCGCACTATGAAAAGCTCCCTGCAGTTGTTTTGCTGCAGGGAGCTTTCTTGAATCGGCGGAACTAAATAACAATCCCGTTGCAGTGGTCGATTTCGTGCTGGATGATTTCGGCGGTATAGCCCGAGAAGTTTTTGATGCGGTGGACGAAGTTCTCGTCCAAATACTCAACCTTAATGCGGCGATAGCGGGTACAGGGGCGCTCGCCGATCAGCGAGAGGCATCCTTCGCTCGTCTGATAGGCATTGACCTGCTCAAGAATTTGAGGGTTGTACATCAGGAGTGTCCTGTTGCCGTCCTTTACGCAGATGATGCGCTTGCGCACACCGATCATGTTGGCGGCGAGCCCCACGCACTCGTGCTCATGCTCGTGGAGTGTATCCAGGAGATCCTGCCCGGTCACGGCATCGTCGGGTCCCGCGTCTTCGGAAGGCAGGCGCAAAAAGAACTCGGATTTCATGATGGGCTTAATCATGGCGGGCTCCTCATGTCTTATGCTTTCGTGGACTTTTAATAATAGCGCGGAAGGAAAGCTGCGCGTCCGCGTTACAATCTTTCAACGTTGGACCATGTTGCCAGATTCGTCGTGTACGGCGTCTGGCGTAAGTCTAGGGCTCATTTTTCGCCCTGGACCGTTCCTCTGGGGCGATGCGACTGTCGTTCCAAGAGGAAGGAAATGCATGGGGAGCAAATCTCAGCAACAAGTTCAAGTAACGCCATCGGCCTCTGCGGCGATTCTCGTCGTAATGTATATTGCAGCCTTTGTTGCCGCGTTTAACGAGAACATCATTAACGTGGCGTTGCACGACATTATGGCAGCCTTTTCGGTGAGTGCCACCACGGCACAGTGGCTCGTCTCGGGCTACATGATCGTGACGTCGATTTTTACGGCCATCATGGCCTTCCTGTCCGGCCGTTTCTCGACGCGCAAGCTGTTGTTTTTCGCATGCGGATGTATGGTCGCCGGCGAAGTCCTGTGTTTGATCGCTCCGTCGTTTAGCGTTTTGCTGCCAAGTCGTATTTTGCAGGCTGCGGGATCGGGCATCTTGTTTCCGCTCATGATGAACGTGGTGCTGTCTTGCGCCCCGCGCGAGAAGCTCGGTCTGTATCTGAGCCTGGGTGGTGCCTGCATTACGCTAGGGCCGGCGTTTGGACCTGTGATCAGCGGTCTTATGTGCACGTTGTTCGGCTGGAGGGCGGTGTTCGTAGTGCCGCTGGTGGGCGGCATTGTGGTCGCTGCGGCGGGCGTTAAGCTTGTTCAGAATGTCGGAGAGCGCTCGAGCACCACGCTTGATATCCTGTCGGTTGTTTTGCTCGCCGCCGGCATTACGGCATTTGTGTATTCCGTAGGCGAGTTCTCGACCAATCTGATTGCCGGCATCGTGACGCTCTTCGCCGCCATTGTGCTGCTCGGCCTGTTTGCGGTCCGTCAGCTCAGGCTCGAGCATCCAGTGCTTAACGTGCGTCCCATGGCGAGCGTTCGTTTTTGGCCTGCGTGCCTGCTTGTGGTGGTGTCGATGATGACGACGTTCTCGATGAGCGTTTTGTTGCCGCTCTATTTTGAGGGCGCATACGGCATGACCGCACTTGTTGCGGGCTTGCTCATTTTGCCGGCAATTGCCTGCAACGCCGTGACCTCGATTGTGGGCGGACGCGTGATGGACGCCCGTGGCGCATGGCCGCTGCTGCCGGTCGGCTTTGCCCTGATTGCCGTGGGGCAGACTGCCATCTCGATGACGGCGGCAAGCATGAACATCGGCGTCGTCGTGGCGCTGACCGTTGTGGTGTATGCCGGAGTCGGTTTGGTGCTGAGCCCCTCGCAAACGGCCGGCTTGGAGACGCTACCCGCCGCTGAACATCCTCACGGAACGGCATTGCTCAACACGTGGAACATGATTGCCGCATCGTTTGGCCCGTCGCTGTTTATCGGCCTGCTCTCGAGTTCTGCGGCGACTGCCGGTGCCGCTGGCATTGCGACCGACGTTACCCAAGCGATTGGATTTGCAGCTGCCGTGCGCGTGGCGGCTGTAATTGCCGTGGTCGGGTTCGTGACATCGCTGGTGTACGCTCGTCGCGAGTCACACATGTCGCATTAATGTGTGCACATAGATTCTGCAGCTAGATTGGATGGCGACACCATAAACTAATGGACGTTTTGCCGAGAGGCATGAATGTTTAAAGCGCAAAGAGTGCGCGACGGGCCCCGCGAATGGGGCGATGATGCCCGAGAGGGCCAAGAAGGAGTCTCATGTCCGAGAACGAAGAGATCATGAACGAGACCGAGAACGAGACCATGGCTGCCGAGGTTGAGGCAGTCGAGACCGTGGAGACCGAAGCTGCCGAGGTTGAGGCTGCTGACGAGGTTTCCGCCGAGGAGGAGGCCGAGGTTGTCGAGGCCGCCGTTGATTACGATGACGAAGAGCTGATGGACAAGATGCAGAAGGCCGCCCGCCTGCTGCGTAGCCGTCGCTTTGCTATTTCCAAGGAGGAGGAGGCCAAGGCCGAGCGCATGGCGAACATCGAGCGCGCCATCAAGCTTCTTGACCTCAAGCCCAAGATGGAGCAGAAGGAAATGTCCGACCTGCTGGGCATGCGCCTTCGTGAGCTCGATGGCCTGATGGCCGAGGCCGAGGCCGCCGATCTGGTCGGCCGCATCGACGACGCCGAGGGCGATATGCGCAAGATCGTTGTCTTCGCTGCCGAGGA
This sequence comes from Collinsella aerofaciens, assembly GCF_040910185.1. GTDB lineage: Bacteria > Actinomycetota > Coriobacteriia > Coriobacteriales > Coriobacteriaceae > Collinsella > Collinsella aerofaciens_BF. The sequence continues at coordinate 29,622 of NZ_JBDGBA010000022.1, forward strand.
TGCCGCTGAGGGCCTGGTCGAGCTTGCCAACAAGAAGGAGAAGCTCCTGCCCGAGCTTTCTTACGAGGAGGCCACCGAGCTGATGGCCGCTCTCGATAAGGTCATCGCTCCGCTCGTCGCCATGGGCCTGGACGAGGACCGCGGTCCTCGCGGCGGTCGTGACGATCGCGGTGGCCGTGGCGGCGACCGTGGCGGTCGCGGCGGCTTTGGCGATCGCGGTGGCCGTGGCGGTGACCGCGGCGGCCGCGGTGGCGATCGTGGCGGCCGTGGCGGCTTTGGTGACCGTGGCGGCGATCGTGGCGGTCGCGGCGGCTTTGGTGGCAACCGTGGTGGCTATGGCGACCGTGGCGGCAACCGTGGCGGCTTTGGCGGCAACCGTGGTAACGACCGCGGCGGTCGCGGTGGCGATCGTGGCGGCCGCAACGGCGGCGGCTTCCGCGGCAACCGCTTCTAGTTGGGTTACGCGGTTTTACCAAACCGCGTAACTAGTTGACGCTGCGCGCCCACCAGAGCGACAACTTGTCATTCAAAGAGGACGGCATGACCAGAAGGTCTATGCCGTCCTCTTTTCATGCCAATTTGTTCGCTCTGGTGGGCGCTCGCTGTCGGTGCCAAAACATCGACATTGCCATGATCCAGACCTGCTAAAAGATAGTCGTTGGGTGTTCCTATAGTTTTGTCAACCGTCGGGGCTACTCCCGGTAGGGCACCCGGTCGCGCATCACGGCGTATATCGCCCTGAGCCGCTTCCTCGCGACGGCCTTGAGCGCCCGCCCGTGCCCCATGCCCCGCGCCCTGCAGGCCCGGTAGTACTCGCCGTAGCGCCCCGAGGACCTCACCAGGCTGTTGCACGAGAAGATCAGCAGGGACTTGAGCCTCGCGTCGCCGCGCCTGGACGCCCTGACCGACCTCACCGACGTGCCGGAGCTCCTCACCCTCGGGGCTATCCCGCAGTACGAGGCCAGGTGGTCGTGGTCCGGGAACCTCCCGATGTCGACCGACACCGCGAGCTGCGCCGCGGTCCTCGGGCCGATGCCGGGCACGGTGAGCAGGCACGCGTAGGTCTCGTCGCCCTCGAGCAGCGCCGCCGTCTCGGCCTCGAGGGCCCCGGCCTCGTCGAGGGCCTCCGATATCCGGGCGGCCAGGAACCTGACCTGCCTGTTCTCGGCCTCGACGAGCGCCGGCGGGGGCGCGGTGGAGGCGGCCGCGGCCTCCTGTTAGCGCTACTGTAAAAACAACCAATTTCGCCATCGCACTTTAGCCGATTCCGCCAACGCAATTTCCCCGATCAC
>NZ_JBDGBA010000023.1:0-29589 GCF_040910185.1 Collinsella aerofaciens
GTCCAGGACCGCCTGGATCCCTTTGACAACGAGACGTTTGATGCGAGCCCCATCGAGATGTACGCCGTTGCGACGGACATGCTGTTCGGAACCGCCGCGTACCTGCCGGTCAAAAGCGCCGTACTTGACCTCGACGCTGTGCGCGCATCGACCTCGTTGCCGCTGGTGACACCGCCGGTCGAGATAGACGGGCACAAATACGTCGACGGCGGCGTGGCCGATTCGATCCCCATCGAGCACGTGCTGGAGGAGGCGGGCTTCGACCGTGCGGTCGTCATCGTCACGCAGGACCGCTCATACGAGAAAAAGCCCTACGAGTTTATGCCTGCCGCGCGCGCCCGCTATGCCGACTACCCCTATCTGCTCGAGGCTATCGAAACACGTCACGACCGTTACAACATCCAGCGCATGCACCTGTGGAAGTATGAGCGCGAGGGCCGCGCGTTGGTCGTTGCTCCGCAAAAGCCGGTCGAGGTCGGCCATGTCGAGCACGATTCGGCAAAGCTTTTGGACCTGTATATCCAGGGCCGTCAGGAGGCAAAGCGCCTGCTCGCGGAAATCCAAGAGTTCGTTGAGCGCTAGCGACGGCGAACCCTCAAAAAATGACAACAGCTAAAGAGCTGGAAAATCACGGCTCGTGGATGACATGTGCAGAAACTCTGGTCGGAGTCAAAATACCTGTTGACTCGTACGGCGAGCGGGGTAATATGGACGGGTTACTTGCAGAGCCCCGTGAATCTCTGTAACAACACGTACTGTACATGGAGGAGTCTAAGTGATTTCGAAATCGACTCACTACGCCAAGCAGGGCGAGGTCCAGCGCAACTGGGTTCTCGTCGACGCCGATGGTGCTGTCCTGGGCCGTCTTGCCACCCAGATCGCAATGATCCTGCGCGGTAAGAACAAGCCCCAGTTCACGCCCAACAGCGACTGCGGCGACTTCGTTGTCGTCATCAACGCCGATAAGGTCCAGCTTACCGGTAACAAGGCCGACACGAAGACCTATTATCGCCACAGCGGCTACAACGGCGGCCTCAAGGCTGAGAGCTTCCGCCAGGCTATGGAGAAGCACCCGGAGAAGGTCATCGAGCGCGCCGTTCGCGGTATGCTGCCCAAGACCACCCTCGGCCGTGCCCAGATGACCAAGCTTAAGGTCTACGCTGGTGCCGAGCATCCGCATGCTGCCCAGAACCCCACGAAGATTGAGCTGGAGGCTTAAAGATGGCTGAGAACACCGTTGTCTACCAGGGTACCGGCCGTCGTAAGAACGCCGTCGCCCGCGTCCGTCTCGTCCCCGGCACCGGCAAGGTGACCATCAACAAGCGTGACGCCGAGCAGTATTTCGGCCGTCATCAGCTCGTTGAGAACGCCCTTGCTCCCTTCAAGGTGACCGATACCGCCGGTCAGTTCGACGTTATCGCTCTGTGCGATGGCGGCGGCATCTCCGGTCAGTCCGGCGCTCTGCGCCTGGGCATCGCTCGCGCTCTTCTGAACGCTGGCGACTACCGTGCTGACCTCAAGAAGGCCGGTTTCCTTACGCGCGATGCTCGCGTGGTCGAGCGCAAGAAGTACGGCCTCAAGAAGGCCCGCCGCGCTCCCCAGTTCTCCAAGCGCTAAGGTTTTATCTCCTTACGAGATACAATGTACAAGCGGGGCCTGCCGATTGCTCGGCGGGTCCCGCTTTTCATTTTCGACTAGAGTGGGCGACTGTGTTTTGCCTACTTGGGAAGGAGCGATCCTATGCCCCAGAACATCTTCGGTACCGACGGCGTCCGTGGCGTCGCCAACGCCGACCTCTCGTGTGACCTCGCGTTTCGCCTGGGTCGTGCGGCGACCAAGTTCCTTGGTCCGGACATTTGCATCGGTCGCGACACACGTCTTTCGGGCACTATGCTCGAGAGTGCTCTGACCGCCGGCATTATGGCCGAGGGCGGCCGCCCGCATTGCTGCGGCGTTATCCCTACGCCGGCCGTGGCGCTGCTCACTGTCCAAAATGAGCTCGACGGCGGCATCGTCATCTCTGCTTCGCACAATCCTCCGGAGTTCAACGGCATCAAGTTCTTTAGCCGCAAGGGCATGAAGCTTCCCGATGCGGTCGAGGAAGAGATCAGCGCCTGGGTCATGTCCGAGGAAGCTATGGCTGCCGACACGCTGCCGACCGGTGCCGGCGTGGGCCACATCATCAAGATGAAGGACGCTCGCAAGGCATACGTCGACCACGCCATCGATACGCTTGATGGCCTGAGGCTCGATGGTCTGGTCGTTGCCGTCGACTGCGGTCACGGTGCTTCTTGCCAGACTACGCCTGCCGCGCTGCAGCGCCTGGGCGCCACGGTCCATGCCATCAACACCGATTACTGTGGCACCGACATTAACGTTGAGTGCGGCTCCACTCACCTTGAGCCCCTGCGCGAGCTCGTGCTGCGCACCCATGCCGATATCGGCCTGGCCCACGACGGCGACGCCGACCGCGTACTGTTCGTGGACAGCGAGGGCAATGAGATCGACGGTGACTACATCCTGGCTATCTGCGGTTCTGACCTCGCCGCTCGCGGCAAGCTCGCCAACTCCGAGATCGTCTCGACCGTCATGTGCAACCTGGGCTTCTCCATCGCTATGAAGGAGCAGGGCTTCGAGATGGTTCAGACCGCCGTGGGCGACCGTTATGTTCTTGAGCGCATGCTCGCGGACGGCGCCGTCATCGGCGGCGAACAGTCCGGCCACATCATCTTCCTGGAGCACAACACCACCGGCGACGGCCTGGTGACGGCTCTGCAGCTGCTGGCCGTGCTCAAGCGCACCGGTCGCACCCTCACCGATCTTGCCGGTATCATGAAGAAGTACCCGCAGGTACTCGTCAACGTGCATTCGGACAACAAGGCCGGTCTGGACGATTGCCAGCCCATCTGGGATGCCGTCGCTGCTGCCGAGAAGGAGCTTGACGGCCGCGGCCGCATTCTGGTGCGCCCGAGCGGTACCGAGCCGCTGGTCCGCGTGATGGGCGAGGCCGAGACGCACGAGCTGACCCAGCGCGTTGTTGACGACATCGTCGAGGTTGTCAAGCGCGAACTTCCCTAATGGTCAAAAACCGTTGCCAAGTGGTAAACTGTTGAGGTTATTTTGATTGATTGGTATGTCCGAGGGGGAGCATGTTCACTAAAGTCCTAAGGTCTTTTGGTATGCGTGGTCGAGTCCTTACGCTGGATGCTCCCATCTCGGGCGACGTCATTCCGCTTTCCGAGGTAAACGATCAGACGTTTGCCACTGGCCTTTTGGGCCAGGGCGTGGCGATTCAGCCCACCGGAACGCGTGTGATTGCACCGGCTGACGCCAAGGTCGAGGCCATTTTTCCCACGGGACACGCCGTTGCGCTTAACACGGTCGATGGCTTGGACGTGCTCATCCACGTTGGTTTGGACACTGTTCAGCTCGAGGGCAAGCACTTTACCGTACATGCGCAAGTGGGTGACATCGTCCATAAGGGCGATGTACTCATTGAGTTCGATCGCGAGGCAATTGCTGCCGAGGGCTACGATGTGACGGTTCCCATCTTGGTGTGCAACTCCGTTGAGTTCTCAAGCATCAAGGGCTCCGTTGGCGTGCATGTCGAAGAGATGGACCAACTCATCGTTGCTCGCGAGCGCTAGCAAGTGCACGTGGCCATTAGCCTACAATTCAAACACGTTTACGGAGGGCGCCCTTGAAAGAGGACGCCCTCCGTGGCAAGATGGGATTTGTCCGAGGCTAAACAGCTTCGGGTCACCGTGGACGGGCAGGGGCCTCGACGCGGCTAGACACGAGACACATACATTACGCGACCTCGCCCTGGTGGCCGCACACGTTGGTTGCGGCCGACGCGGGCCGCGGGCAAGTGCTTGTAAGGGAGCCTTGCCTCTCTTGTACGAGAAAGGACGCGTAATGAAGATAATTAAAGCTAAAGACTACGAGGATATGAGCCGCAAGGCCGCTAATATCATCTCGGCGCAGGTTATCCTCAAGCCCGACTGTGTGCTGGGCCTTGCCACCGGCTCCACCCCGATCGGTGCCTACAAGCAGCTCGCTGCTTGGTACGCGAAGGGCGACGTCGACTTTGCCGAGGTTAGCACCTACAACCTGGACGAGTATCGCGGCCTTTCGCACGACGATCCCCAGAGCTATCACTACTTCATGCGCGAGAACTTCTTCGATCACATCAACATCGACCTGAACAACACGCATGTGCCCGATGGCTCCAACCCCGACGCCGCCGCTGCCTGCTCTGAGTACGACAAGATCGTCGCCGACGCCGGTTACCCGGATCTGCAGCTGCTCGGCATCGGCAACAACGGCCACATCGGCTTCAACGAGCCCGATGACCACTTCTCCAAGGGTACGCACTGCGTCGACCTCACTGAGAGCACCATTCAGGCCAACAGCCGCCTGTTCGACAGCATCGACGATGTTCCCCGTCAGGCCTACACCATGGGTACCCAGACCATCATGTATGCCCGCATGATCCTGGTCGTCGCCAACGGCGAGGCCAAGGCTCAGGCTGTGCATGACATGTGCTATGGTCCGGTTACACCCGAGTGCCCGGCTTCGATCCTGCAGCTGCACACCAACTGCGTTGTCGTTGCCGACGAGGCCGCCCTTTCGCTCTGCGAGTAGCGCGAATCCTGCACCTCGACATAGCCTTGCCTAAGGCCTCCGCTTTGCGGGGGCCTTTTTGCTATCCCTTTCCGCCCGCTTGACCAAAATCTTGGCGCAAGCTTGACGAATGCCGGATGCCCAACAGCTTGATTCATTCCATACCAGATTCTATGCAAAAATGCCACTAGAAGGTCGTAGACGGTAGCGGGTGCTAGGCGAGTTGAATGACATGGCTGAACCTTGTTCATCTGCGTTACACTGCCGCTTAAATGGGACAAGCTGACAAGCTCATTTACCTGCTTAAAGACCGATTAGTCGGGGGATTAATAACAATCGGCCCTCGCTGTACAAAAACTTGCCGCTTGCGTACCAAAAGACAACCTAAAACACAAGGTCGCTCTATTCATAGCGCGGCTTGTATGGTCTTGCGGTTACAGTGTCCATACGGTCGAGTTGAGGAGCGGGCATGGTAAACGATTTGGGCAGTATGGACGATCTCGAGCTGATGCCGCTGGGCGGTGGCTATATGGTGCGACGCGAACGCTTGATGAATGAGCTTCTCGCCAAGGGCCGAAAGGCCGGCATCGTGGTTCTTTATGCGCCCGACGGGTTTGGGAAGACCTCGGTGCTGCTGCAGTACACCCATGAGGTTAAATGCGACCCGACGCGAGGCCCCGTGCGGATTATCGAGGCCGATCGCGCCATTGGGCGCGAGGTGTTTATGCAGCTCGAGGTGGTTACCGAAGAACTCAAAGACAAACCGCACTCCCTTATCGCGATTGATAATGTGCCAAACCTCGATCAGCACGATACCGAAGACCTCATCGACAGGATTCGCGGCCTGCGCGCTATGGGGATAGGGGTCTTTATCTCCTGCCGTCCTTCAAATCGTCAGCTGATTCATGGGCTGGGCGATTCGGTTAAGATCAATGCGCAGATGCTCAAGGTGCATGCCTATGAGTATTCGGCGTGGGCATCGGCGTTTTCGATCAGCACATCGCTCGACTTTTATCAGCTCACGCAGGGCGTGCCCGAGCTCGTTTCGGCATTGCAGACGGGTCTGTATGGCCAAGGCGACGTAGCCGGTCTGCTCGAAAACGAGATTGTCAACGTATATGGCGCGGCACTTGTCGATCTGGCTTCGCTCGACAATAATGCGCTGTTTTGCGTGGCATGTCTCATGGTTTTGATGGGCGAGGGCAATATCGCAGAACTCGAGGCCTGTGGGGTGAGGTTGTCGATGGTCGACCAGTCCTACTTTGTACGCGACTACCCGATCTTTGGCTTGGATCCCGCCGAGCGGAGTTTTACGTGTCTGGGCACGGAGGATAACGGACGCTTGCGCTTGCGCAAGTTGGTGGCCGAGGTTCGCCCCGAGCTTGTTCCGAGGGCGGCCCGGATTTTGCTTAAGGCGGGTAGATGCGATGCGGCGATGGGCCTGGCGGACGCCTTTTTGGACCGTGAAGCGGTCCTTGAACTTGCTGGGCAGTATGGGGTCGATCTGGCTCTGACGGGGCACGGGGCCGATATCTGCCGAGCAGCGCTGGGCACGATCGATGCCGACGATCCGGCTCCAGAGCCAATGCCTGCCGAGGCGCTCGGCGTATATCTGGCGGCGGTCAGCGTGTCCAATACAAAGCTCGCTCGCTATATGGCATCGGTCATCGAGCGCGGGGGCGAACGGGCGGCCTGCGAAATAGACCCTGTTTCATGGAGGGCGGCCCAGACACTGACGGCTGTTTGCTATGGGGACAACGGGCTTGGGCTTCCTACGAACCTGGCCGTGCCAGAAATAGAGACGTCCCACACCGCACTCGACATGCTGTCCGCGCATATCGAGGTCAAGCGATGCCTGACCGAACGGGGAGATGACGGCGGCGTTCTACAGCAGCTCAAAACGAGCAAGGCCTACGACTGTGAGCTCGACATCGCGGGGATTGTTATACGGGCCGATAGCATGCTGGTGGAGCTTTTTGACGGGTCGTTTGCGGGAACCGACGAGCGCGACGACGAGATGACGGTGGTGCGGGAGGCGCTCGACGTACGTGGGCTTAAGGCGATGGCTATCTGGGTGCGCATGGTGTTGGCGGCACGGCGGCTCCTTTCCGGCCTGCCGGTAACCGACGACGCGGCGTTCAACGAGCTCGATCGTTTTGCTGTGCGCATGCGCGACAACCAGATTCAGCTGTTTGGCCTGTTGCTAGAAGGCTGGCAGTCGCTGGCAGAGGGACGGCCGGTTAATGCAAAGTTCCGTGCGGTCCAAGTGCTCAAACTTGCCGAGGAGTCGATTGCGTACATGCGCGATAACGCATTGCTGCTGGAGCGCGCGGCATATCTGCGTAACACCTCGATGGTTTCGGTGCGCGAGGAAGCGGAGCTACTCGATATAAGCCAGACGCAGGTTGGTGGCGCAGAGGCCTGGATGGTGGCGCTGCATTTGGCCTGCGCGGGACGAGATAGCGATCTTGCGGCCTGGATGTCCATGAATCGTGCGGGGATTCTAGAGCCATCGTATCGGCTCTTTGCGCGCCTTGCCATGCATTGTCTGGGCGAGCCGGCGGGCAGGATACGCAAGAAGCTTCCCGTGCGCGAGCTGTCGCGGTACTCGCTGCGCGACGATTTGGAAGGGGAGGGCGAGCGCCTGTTCCAGGCCGGCGAGGTTGAAGCCGTTGATACCATCGACTATATCGAGATTCGCATGTTTGGTGCGTTTCGCGCCGAGCGCGACGGGTTTCCCATCACGGACAAAATGTGGCGCCGCAAGAAGGCGGCGACACTTGCCGAGCGGCTTGCACTGGGCATGGATGCGCTCGTCGATCGTGAGACGCTGGCCATGGAGCTGTGGCCCCATGCCGAGTTCAATAGCGCCCGCAATAACCTGTACTCGACGATATCCCGCTTGCGGTCGGCTTTGGGACCGACGCCGGATGGCAAGTCGTGTGTGCTCATCCAAAATGAATGCATCGGACTCAACGGCGACTACGTCAAGACCGATGTACGGCTGTTTGACCAGATAAGCCGTGAGGTTTTGGGAAATCGCACGGGTGCGCGCGGGCCCCATTTAGTTGAGCTGTGCCTTAAGATTGAGCAGCTTTATGCCGGACCGCTGTATGTTCCCAATGGCTGTAACCCCACCTACTTTTTGCGTATGCGACGCATTATGCAGTCAAAGTACATCGATTGCATGATTAAGGGGGCCAATGCCGCTCTAGAAGAAAACGATCTGCAGTCGGCGATTTGGCTGGCGGAGTCGGGGCTTCGACAGGAAACGGCGCGTGAGGATATGGTGCGCTGCGCCATGCGCGTCTACAGTGCGGCGGGGCGGCGGCGCGATATCGTCGAGCTATACAGCGGGCATATGCACCATCTGAGGGAGCAGGTCAATGGCGTGCCCGAGCCCGAGACGCGGCGTCTATACGAGCGCTTGGTGGAGGGACGGCTCAATCGCGTGCTGGTCGAGCGATAAAAAACGGGCGCCCGAAGTACTTGGGCACCCGTAAGCTTGCTATGTGTTGGCTCGCCGGATCATTGGCTCTTAGACGAGTTTGATCTTCTCGATGTCCTTGCGCGAGGACTCGCGATACAGCGAGAACTTGCGGCCGATGACCTGAACGACCTCGGCGTGGCAACGCTCGGCGAGCTCCTCGGCGGCTTCGCGGGCGGAAAGGCTGGAGCCATCGAGCACGGAGCACTTAACGAGCTCGTGCTTCTCCAGGTAGGCGACCGTCTGCTCGACGGTGCCCTCGTTGACGTCGGACTTGCCGATGATGATGGCGGGGTTGAGGTGATGGGCCATGCTGCGAAGCTGCTTGACCTGGGCTCCTGTCAGTGCCATGGGTTCTCGCTTTCTATGTATGGGGCGCCCCGCGACGGGGCCTTAATCTACGTGAGCTGTCCCACGATAGCGCAGGAACGGCGCAGTGTGGAGCGCGTTTGCCCAGTTCAAAAAGAATGCGGATGCCGAGTGAGTGGGCGGTGCGGGCTGCGAACAGGCTATGAGCGGGGTGCAGAGACCGGATCCCATGCAATAAACGCCCAACGAACCTTACGGACATGATCGAGCATATAGCGCCCCTGTGGCACACCCTTGGAGCCCGGCTCACCGGCATGGGGGTTTCAATCATGTGTTGAGCGATGTAGTCGCGCAGGCAGTCGACCTTATCCTCGTTGCCATGCTCGAGCATGCGAGAAAAGTCCGCCACACCTGCCTCAAGGCTATCGAAGGTATCGCGACGAGGCGATTCAAAGTATGTAACCTGCGGCAACGCACCCATCTGAATGAGGATGTTGAAAGCATACACAAAGCCATTGCTGCAGGTAACGGAGGCACCAATGGCGTTCATCAAGTGCAGATCATAGCGCGGGCTGGAGTTGGCGACCATCGTGACAGCGCAACGCCGACGAGCCGTACGGTCGAGCTTGGCAAGCGCACCTTTTAGATTGGTCGTCGTAACCGACCGACTGGCAAAGGCAATATCCACCGCTTTCGCGACCGGTCCAACCAAATCCCAATCATCATCCCAAGCAAGCTCAAGCGGCGTAATGCGATCCTCGAGCCCATAGTACTCAATGCCAGCATCAAGCGTGCCCAACATAGCAGGGGAGAAGTCGGCCGCAATCACAGGATGCCCAGCCTGAGCAAGCGGAATAGCAATCGACCCAGCTCCACACCCCATATCAAGCACGGATTCACCAGGCTTTAACGCCAACAGCTTCATAAAGTCCCGGGCATACGGGGCAGTCTCCAACGGCCGAAAATGCCGAGCCCGCTTATCCCACTCAAAAGGATCATCAGCCCGATGCCGATCAGCTTGCAAGCGCATCCATTCGTCATTCCAATCAGCAGAAAGAAGCTCAGAGCGAGCATCCCCATCAACCACGGGCCAACCTCCTAGCAACAAAAAAGCGACTCCTCCCAAGAGAAGAGCCGCAACCAGCATATATCAGAAAGAACCGATCCAACGCCAAACCGCCGTATCGACCATGTGGTGCAGGAGCGAAGCGACTGCAACCGGGATAGAACTCAACCGAGGTCCCGTTGTGCGGGAGCCCCGGGGAGGGCAAATATATAAGGTCGATCGCGAGTTCCGCACGAGCCGGAGAGCACTTAATGTGCTCTCCGTGCGAGTCAGGACTGTCCGAGCAGGCGACCTTATATATTTGCCCTCCCCGGGGCTCCTCGCCCGAACCCCTCAGCTAGTTCTTCAGCGAGTTCAGCGGTGCCGGGAAGCGTCCACCACGGTGGGCGAGCACGGTGCCGGCGTTGGGGTTCACCGGCATGATGGGTGCACGGCCGAACAGGCCGCCGTACTCGACGCAGTCGCCCACGCCCTTGCCGATGGCGGGAATCACGCGGACGGCCGTGGTCTTGTTATTGATGACGCCGATGGCCATCTCGTCGGCGATGATGCCGGCGATGGTCTCGACCGGGGTGTCGCCGGGGATGGCAATCATGTCCAGGCCAACGGAGCACACGCAGGTCATGGCCTCGAGCTTCTCGAGCGAAAGTGCACCGGCCTCGACGGCGGCGATCATGCCGGCGTCCTCGGACACGGGGATGAAGGCGCCGGAGAGACCGCCCACGCTGGAGCTGGCCATGACGCCGCCCTTCTTGACGGCATCGTTGAGCATGGCAAGCGCGCAGGTCGTGCCGGGGCCACCGCAGGTGCCCACGCCGATGATCTCGAGGATGCGCGCGACGGAGTCGCCGATGGCAGGCGTGGGAGCCAGCGACAGGTCGACAATGCCCTTCTCGACACCCAGACGATGGGCGGCCTCGCGGCTCATGAGCTCGCCGGCGCGGGTGATCTTAAAGGCGGTCTGCTTAATCTTCTCGGCGACCTCCATCATCGATGCGGAGTCGGGCAGCGTTTCCAGGGCTGCGGCCATAACGCCGGGGCCCGAGACGCCTACGTTGATGACGGCGTCGGCCTCGCCACCGCCGTGGACGGCGCCCGCCATAAACGGGGAGTCCTCGACCATGTTGGCAAAGCAGACAAACTTGGAGGCGCCGACGGAATCCTGGTCGGCCGTGAGCTTGGCGGCATCGATGATGGTCTGGGCGGCCATAAGCACGGCGTCCATGTTGATGCCGGCGCGCAGGCTGGCGACGTTGACGCTGGAGCAGACGCGGCTCGTGGTAGCGAGCGCCTGGGGGATGGACTGGATGACGCGGCGGTCGGCGTCGCCGATGCCCTTCTGGACGAGTGCGGAGAAGCCGCCCAGGTAATCGATGCCGAGCGTCTCGGCCGCGCGGTCGAGGGCATGCGCGATGGGGGTGAGGTCCTCATCCTTGCAGCACGCGGCGATCTGCGCCACCGGGGTGACGGAAACGCGCTTGTTGACGATGGGGATACCGTACTCGCGCTCGAGGTTCTCGGCGGTCTCGACCAGATGCTCAGCCGTGTGCGTCACGTGGTCGTAGATCTTCGTGCACATGCAGTCGAGGTTCTCGTCACCGCAACCCATGAGCGAAACACCCATGGTGATGGTCCTGATGTCGAGGTTCTGCTCCTCAACCATGCCGCGGGTTTCCGCGATTTCTGCGGGCGTGATCGCCATCCTTGCGCTCCTATCTGCCAAAACGAGCATAGTCTTGTCTATTCTAACGTGCCACACGTGCCAAGTGGCGCATGCGGCACGTTTTGGTGCTCGGTTGTTTCCGTTGTGTTACTGCCCAAAGACCTCTTCGGCGATACGAGCGCTTTCGGCGGCGTCCTTGGCGTAGTAGTCCGCGCCGATCTGCTTGGCATACTCGGGGGTGAGCACGGCGCCGCCCACGATGATCTTGACGCCCGGAACCTCGGCATGGAGCAGCTTGATGGTCTCCTCCATGGCGACGACCGTGGTAGTCATAAGCGCCGAGAGGCCGACGAGCTTAATGTCACGCTCCTGCACGGTCTTGAGCACCTCTTGCGGGTCGACGTCGCGGCCTAGGTCAAAGACAGTGTAGCCGTAGTTATCGAGCAGCATTTTGACGATGTTCTTACCGATGTCGTGGATATCGCCCTTGACGGTGGCCACGCAGATCTTGCCCTTGTCGGCAATCTCGCCGGCGGGCATCAGGCGCTTGATGGTGTCGAAGCCCACGCGTGCGGCTTCGGCCGAGGCCATAAGCTGCGGCAGGAAGAACTTGCCCTGGTCAAAGAGGACGCCGACCTCGTCGAGGGCGGGGATAAAGTGATTGTTGATGAGGTCCATGGCGTCGTGGTCTGTCAGCAGACGCTCGGTCTCGGCAGCGATCTCGCCTTTGCGGCCCGAGACGACCATGTGGCGGATGGGGTCATCATCAACGCTGGTGGCGGTGCCCGCGGCAGGCGCGGCATCACTCGATGCGGCCTGAGCTGCTGCCGGGTTGGCGGCGATCTTGTACGGATCGGTCCAGCCGGCGTAGCGCTCGATGTATCCGGTCGAGCCCTCGTCCTCAACGCTCAGGACGCGATAGCTGTAGACGGTATCCATAAAGCGCTTGGAACCCGGGTTCATGATGGGGGCGTCCAGGCCCGCGCCGAAGGCGGCGGCCAAAAAGACCGAGCCCAGCAGCGGGCGGGCAGGCAGGCCAAAGCTGATGTTCGACACGCCGAGCGCGCATTTGACGCCCAGACGCTCCTTGCACAGGGACATGGCGCGCAGGATCTGCTCGGCCTGGCGTTGATTGGTCGAGGCGGTCATGACCAGGCAGTCGATGAGGATGCGATCCGGTCCGATGCCGTAGCGGGCAGCCTCGGCCACGATGCGCTCGGCGATGGCGAAGCGGGCCTCGGCGGTATCGGGGATGCCGCCTTCGTCGAGCGTGAGGCCGACAACGTTGGTGCCGTAGTGGGCGACCAGCGGAAAGATCTCATCCATGATCTGCTGTTTGCCATTGACCGAGTTGATGATGGGCTTGCCGGCGTAGCGGCGCACGGCGGCCTCGACGGCTGCGGGGTCGGTGGAGTCGATCTGCAGCGGCAGGAGCGTGGAGCCTTGGAGCTGTTCGGTGGCCTGTTGGATAATCTTGACCTCGTCGATCTCGGGCAGGCCCACGTTGACGTCCAGGATGTCGGCGCCCTGCTCCTGCTGGCTGATGCCCTGGCTCACCACGTAGTCCAGATCGCCGTCGCGCAGGGCCTGCTGCAGGCGCTTTTTGCCGGTGGGATTGATGCGCTCGCCGATGACGGCGATTTTGTGGCCATCGCAGGGGAGGTCCACCACGGTCTGGGCGCTTGTGACCGACATGCTGGGCTTGCGGTGGCGCGGACTGGGCGTGTGGTTATCGATAAGCGTGCGCAGCGCTGCCATGTGCGCCGGCGTGGTGCCGCAGCAGCCGCCCACGACGCTCACGCCGTCGGCGATCATGCCGGCGACGGCCTCGGCGTACTCGGGTGCCTGGATATCAAAGACGGTGTTGCCGTCGTCGTCCACATGGGGGAGTCCCGCATTGGCCTGCACCATAACGGGTTTGTCGGTAACGGTGAGCATACGTGCGGCGAGTCCTCGGAGCTCGGCCGGTCCTTGGCTGCAGTTGATGCCCAAAACGTCGGCGCCGATGGCATCGAGCGTGATGGCGGCAACCTCGGGACTCGTGCCCAGGAAGGTGCGGCCGTCCTCCTCAAAGGTCATGGTGGCAAAGACGGGCAGGTCGGAGTTTTCGCGGCAGGCGAGGACGGCCGCCTTGATCTCGGCAAGGTCGGTCATGGTTTCGATAATAAAGAGGTCCACACCCGCATCGACGCCGGCGCGCACTTCCTCGGCAAAGAGGTCATAGGCTTCGTCAAAGCTGAGGGTGCCTAAGGGACGAAGCAGCGCGCCGATGGGGCCGATGTCGCCGGCGACGTAGCGGGCGCCGGCCTCGCGGGCGCAGGTGACGGCCGCGGCAAAGACGTCTGCCACGGTGGCAGCACCGTCGAGCTTGTGGGCGTTGGCGCCAAAGGTGTTGGCGGTGATCACGTCACAGCCAGCCTCGACATATTGACGTTGGATATCGGTGATAACCTGGGGCTCCTCAAAGTTGAGCAGCTCGGGCAGGGCGCCCGCCTTCATGCCGGCGGCCTGCAACATGGTGCCCATGCCGCCGTCGAACAGCAGGTGTCCCGTGCCCTCGACGGCCGCGCGCAGGCGATCGTCCTTAATGCGCAGATCGTCGATCGTGCGCGTCTTGTACGTGGCACCGTTGCGACGTGCGGCATCAACGGGTGCCGCCAATGCAGTGCCGTCAGAATCATGAGTGATAAGCGGAGTAAACATCGAGGGCTCCTAATGGCTGGAATAGCAGGTGGTGTGGGCGGCGCGGAAGCGGCAGTGCTCGCGCATGCGGCAGATATTGCAGGTGGGGCGGGTCTGGGCGTCGTGGACCTCGCCGTCGAACAGGCCGATCACCGCGGTCACGCTTTTGGTGGGCATAAGCAGGCTGGTGGGCGTGACGGTAAGCCCGATGAGCCGCGTGGCGTTGAGCGCATTGACGATCGAGCGCTGGGCCGAGAGCGGGCAGTCGCCGTAGCCGGGACTAAAGCGCCAGTTGCCGGCGAGCCCATGAACGGCGGCGTCCGTCTTGACCTGCTGGTCCATTTGCTCAACGGCGGCTTCCACGTAAGCGGAGCACGCGGCGTCGAGCACGGCGCCCTCCAGGGGATGTTGGGCTCCCGTGGTGCGCAGGCGACGCTCGGCGTCCATGCCGAGGGTGCAGGCCATCAGCGCGGCCATGCGGGCGTCCTTAAGATGGCGATAGATATCGCGACCCCGTAGCTCAACGTTGGTGCCGACCAAGCGAATGCAAGGTTCTCCCTGATCGTCCACGCTCGTGGCATCGATGGCAAATACGCGGCGCACGCCACGGGGCTCAATATCCAGCTCCAGGCGCTCGACCACAAGCTCAATACGTCGTGACAGCTCGGGCTCAATCTGCTGGCCGCCGTAACCCAGATATCGCAGCATCTCGGCACGGTCGACACGGGGATGGTGCGCAGCATCGACACGGTAAAGCGCCGGCGACGCAAGGTCGGCCGGCACTTCGACAGCGGTTGTATCGATGTGCGGTTTTTCCATTACCCCAGGCGCTCCATAATGGTTGCGGCGATCGCAGGACGATTCATAGTGTACAGGTGCAGGCCGTCGGCGCCGTGCTCCTTGAGGTCGCAAAGCTGACGGGCGGCATAATCTACACCGGCTGCCTGCAGGCTCTCGGGGTCATTTTCGTACTTGGCAAGAATCTTGATGACGGGGGAGGGCAGCGACGCGCCGCACATAAAGACCATGCGGCTGATTTGCGACTTGCCCATAAACGGCATGATGCCCGCGGTAATGGGCACGGTGATGCCGGCCTTGTCGGCAAGCTCGCGAAAACGGTAGAAGCACTCGTTATCAAAGAAGAGCTGTGTCACAAAGAAGCTCGCGCCGGCATCTTGCTTTTGCTTGAGGTGCTCGACCGAGAGGTTGAGATCCTCGCAGGCAATGTGACCCTCGGGGTAGGCTGCGGCGCCCACGCAAAAGCCGGCGTCGACGAGCTCGGGGATGAGGTCACGGGCGTAGGCGTAGTCCGAGGCGGGCTTGTCGTCCTCGGTCGCGCCGGCAGGGAGATCGCCACGCAGCGCCAGGATATTTTCCACGCCGGCGGTGCGGTACTCATCGATCTTGGCGGCGATATCGGCGTGGGTACGGCCCACACAGGTGAGGTGCGCAACCGAGGGTGTATCGAATTCGCTCGAAATCATATGCGCGATGGGGGCGGTGGTGGCACCGTTGCCCGAGCCGCCGGCCGAGCAAGTAACCGAGACAAAGCTCGGCGAAAGCTTGCACAGGTTGCCTGCCACCTCGCGAGCCGTGTCGAGGGTAAGCTCGCCCTTGGGCGGGAACATCTCAAACGAAACGGGCGCGGTGCCCTGGGATGCTGCCTGCTTAAAAACCTCGTCGACGCGCATATCGTGCTCCTCTAGATACATTAGTGTGATGTGTTGTAAGGATTCTACAGCACCACTGCGCTACGGTGGAGTTTTACTCGCTATTTGGAAATATCAATCGAAGATGTTTCGCTATCGGCATTTCCTATAACAGAGCGGTCAATGTAGGATGGGGCTATATTGAATGGTATCTGATGCGAAATACCAGTTAAGAAAGCCCCGTCCCAAATTGACTACCCTTAAACCATGGGGAGAGGTCTGCAATTTATGCAGTTGATTGGCTGTTGAGGGTGGCAACGCCGCCTCGATAGGGTAACCTCAATGATTGGTTTCGCGACGGCAACATAACGGTAATGTCGCGGAAACACGGCGAGTCTAAGCTATGACTCGTTCGTTAGTAATCAACACCGCTTCTCACGCGGTGCCGATACGAAGGGAGTTCCGTATGGCCGAACTTACTGACCGCTTCGGGACCATGGTGTTCTCTGAGGAAGTCATGAAGGACTACCTCCCCAAGGACATTTGGAAGCGCCTTGCTGCAACCCTCGAGGGCGGTGAGCCGCTCGACCTGGACGTGGCCAACGCCGTTGCCCATGCCATGAAGGTCTGGGCCATCTCCAAGGGCGCGACGCACTACGCGCACTGGTTCCAGCCGCTTTCGGGCATTACTTCCGAGAAGCACGACAGCTTCTTGGAGCCCAACCACGACGGCACCGCCATTACCAAGTTTACGGGCAAGAACCTCATCCAGGGAGAGCCCGATGCCTCTAGCTTCCCCAACGGCGGCCTGCGTGCCACCTTCGAGGCCCGTGGCTACACCGCTTGGGATCCCACCAGCCCCGCCTTTATCAAGGACGATGTCCTGTGCATCCCCACGGCTTTCTGCTCCTACACGGGCGAGGCCCTGGACAAGAAGACCCCGCTGTTGCGCTCCATGACCGCGCTCTCGCGTGAGTCCAAGCGCGTTTTGGCGCTGTTTGGCAAGACACCCAAGAAGGTCGTTCCTTCCGTGGGCGACGAGCAGGAGTACTTCCTGATCAAGAAGGACGCTTACCGCAAGCGCAAGGACCTGGTCATCACCGGTCGCACCCTCTTTGGTGCTGCTCCCTGCAAGGGCCAGGAGCTCGAGGAGCACTACTTTGGCGCTATCCGCCCCACCGTCTCGGCCTATATGAAGGACCTGGACGATGAACTGTGGGCGCTTGGCATTCCCGCCAAGACCAAGCACAACGAGGTTGCTCCCTGCCAGCATGAGCTCGCACCGGTCTATGGCGAGGTCAACGAGGCCATCGACCAGAATCTGGTCATGATGGAGAAGATGAAGCTCATCGCCTCCCGCCACGACTTGGTCTGCCTGCTGCACGAGAAGCCCTTCGAGGGTATCAACGGTTCGGGCAAGCACAACAACTGGTCGCTTGGTACCGAGTCCGAGAATCTGCTCGATCCGGGCGACACCCCGCTCGACAACCTGCAGTTCATCGTCTTCCTCACCGCGGTGATCGAGGCCGTCGATAACTATCAGGAGCTCCTGCGTGCCTCCGTTGCCTCGGCCGGCAACGACCATCGTCTGGGCGCCAACGAGGCTCCTCCGGCGATTATGTCCATCTTCCTGGGCGACCAGCTTACCGAGGTCGTCGAGAAGATCATCGATGGCAAGGCTTCCGTCCATGCCACGCGCGGCGTGCTCGACCTGGGTGCCGATACCCTGCCCAAGCTGATGCAGGACAACACCGACCGCAACCGCACCTCCCCGTTTGCCTTCACCGGCAACAAGTTCGAGTTCCGTGCCTGCGGCTCCGAGCAGAACGTCTCCGACTCTAACCTGGTGCTCGATGCCGCCGTGGCTAAGTCGCTCAAGTCCTTCGCCGACGCACTCGAGGGTACGCCCGAGGATAAGTTCCAGGACGCCGCGCTCGAGTACTGCAAGAAGGTACTGACCGATCACCAGCGCATCCTGTTCTCCGGCGACGGTTACTCCGACGAGTGGCCCATCGAGGCCGAGAAGCGCGGCCTTGCCAACAACAAGACCACGGCCGACGCCCTGCCCGCCTTTGTTTCCGATAAGGCCATCGCGCTCTTTGAGGAGACGGGTGTCCTGACCAAGGCCGAGGCCCAGTGCCGCTACGACTGCAAGCTCGAGAAGTACAACAAGCTCATGAACATCGAGGCCACCACGATGGTTCGCGAGGCGCGTCGTACCTATCGCCCGGTCATTACCGCCTATGCCACCAAGGTCGCTAAGGGCCTTGAGACTATTCGTGCTGCCGGTGCTGAGGCCGCCATGCAGTGCGAGCAGAACACGCTCAACAAGCTCTGCAACGGCATCACCACCATCAACGACTCCATCAAGGCGCTTGACGCCGTGCATCAGAAGGCTGAGGCCCTCGATGGCCAGGAGCAGGCCAACGTGTACGCGCACGAGGTCGTTCCCGCTATGGATGCGCTGCGTGCCGCCGTGGACGCCATGGAGGAGATCGTGGCAGCCGACTACTGGCCGGTCCCGACCTACGACGACATCCTGTTCTACGTGTAGGGCGTAACTGACATATCGTCACGGTATTGAGCCGGGGTCCGCATCATGCGGGCCCCGGTTTTTGTTTGCGAAGGACGCTTTGAAGCCCGTTTTGCCGCCGACTTGCCTAGGTATAAAGGGTTGTGGACAAAAAACGTCAAATATGAGTACTGTCACAAGTCCTGTAGCATTATTTATTTACAAAATATGGGTTGTTACGCAACATATGTCCAAGTACATAGCTGATAAACGCCTGCAATTCTTCCGCCGTAGGACCCCTGGCGTCTAAATCGCCTTCTGAAGGCATGAAATTGCTGTTACTAAAATGGTAACAGTACTCATATTTGCTATTTTTTGCCCACAGGCCTTGCGATGATGCCGCGGTTCGCACCCTGTCGGGTTCGAACCGCGGCGTTTCGGTAGCAAAAAGCCCGCTACCGCGAGGGTAACGGGCTTCTCGTTTCAAATGGTGCCCCCAGCGGGATGTCCGCGTGCGGCTGACGCCGCCCGCTTTCGCCGCGTCGCTTCGCTCCTTGCGTGCTGCGCTGGAAAACGCTTCGCGTTTCCTCAGCTCCGCACCCTGTCGGGTTCGAATCCCGGCGCATGGGTAGCAAAAAGCCCGCTACCGCGAGGGTAACGGGCTCTTCAATTCAAATGGTGCCCCCAGCGGGATTCGAACCCGCGATATCCACCTTGAAAGGGTGGCGTCCTTGGCCGCTAGACGATGGGGACAGCGGGAAAGAGTATAGCAGACTTTTTTAGCCGTTCACATATCGTTGGCAAACTGAAAAACCACCACAAAGGTGCCTGTCCCCTTTGTGGTGGCGAGGCGTTAGGGGAGGAGCTTCATCGCGGCGTCGTGGGCGGCGTGCTCGTAGGTGTCGTCGAGGGGTTTGAGCGGCAGCAGGGCTGTGGCCTGCGCATCGCCGCGGCGCTCGAGGGCATGCGCGATCAGCCAGTCGGCGAGTTCGGGGTTTTTGGGCAGTGCCGGTCCGTGTAGGTACGTGCCGATGACGCCCTTGTAGATCAGACCCTCAAAGCCGTCGTCGCCGTTGTTGCCGGTACCCGTGACGACGGACGTTCCGAGTGGCGTGGCGTCTGCGTCGAGCAGGGTGCGACCTCCATGGTTCTCGAATCCCACAAAGGGCTCGGGTGACAGATCGGTTTTGACGGCGACGTTGCCGATCAGGCGGTCGGAGCCGCGTACGGTTTCGGCGGCAATGACCCCCAGACCCTCGATGCGATTCTCGCCCATATAGTACGAACGGCCGAGCAGCTGATAGCTGCCACAGATGGCAAGCAGCGAGCCGCCATCCTCAACATAGGCCGCGACCTTGTCTTTTTGGGCGAGCAGCTCGTGTGCCACGGCTAGCTGGTCGCGGTCGGAGCCGCCACCCATCATGACGATATCGGCATCGGTGAGATCGAGTGACTCGCCCATACGGACCTCGTCCACGCGAACGGGAATGCCACGCCAGGCGCAACGGCGCTCGAGCGCGATAACATTGCCGCCGTCGCCGTAGAGGTTAAGGGCATCGGGATACAGGTAGACGATGCGCAGCGGGCGCGAAAGCTCGACTGGTGCGATGCCGACAGGAAGAGCGCTGCCGTCGGCACGGGCTACGGCGCGCCCGGCAACAGCGTCGGCGGCAGCGCCTTTCAGCCCGTCGAGCTCCTTGACCAGCGGCGGGAAGGCCGTGTAGTTAGCGACGGCGTAGAAAGTGTCGCCGGCAGCCTCGTCTGCCACGGCGCCAATTGCCTGGGCGACGTCCGAGATTATCGCGGCATCGATGCCGGCGTACTTGAGGCGTACCTGCATGTCGTGCGCACGCGTGCCTCCGGCAAAGGCGACAAGACCCGGCGTGCCGGCGATGCGCTCAAAGTCGACGTCGTAGATCCACGATACATCGTGTCCGTCGGCGTCGTTGTCGTTGAGGAAGAAAGCGCAGAGTCTGCCGCCCGCCGTCTTAATGGACTGGATCTGTCGATCGAAGCCTACGGGATTCTTGGCCAGGTTGGCCTCGACGGTGCGGCCGGCGATATCCCAGCGGCCCATGCGTCCGCCGGCGGGGACGTAGGCATCGAGCGTGGGCTGCAGGTGCGCCGTATCCACGCCTAACTCATGTGCGGCAAAGAATGCAGCGGCAACGTTGTAGACCATGTACAGGCCGTTGTAGCGCGTGGCGATGTGTACGGCAGCCGCGTCGGACGCAGATCCAAAGACCAGGTCAAAGCCGTAGCCGTCGCAGCCGAGCTCCACGCCCGTCACACGGCGGACCAGTGCGGGGCGTGCCCAACCGCACGAGGGGCAATGGTAGGCGCCGAGTTGACCATACTGCACATAGTCGTACTCCAACGGGGCGTTGCACTGCGAGCAAAAGCGCGAGTCGCTAATACAGTCGGACTCGGTGTTGGTGGCGCCGTCGATGCCAAAGGCGATGCTTGCATTGGGAACGCGTGCGGCGATCGCGGCACACAGCGGGTCGTCTGCGTTGTAGATGAGCGTTGTCGTTGGAGAGAGCTCCAACGCATGGGCGATGACGTCTTGGGTATGGTCGATCTCGCCATAGCGATCCAGCTGGTCACGGAACAGGTTGAGCAGCACGAAGTACGTCGGCTTGAGCTTGGGCAGAACGCGTACGGTGTAGAGCTCGTCGCACTCAAAAACGCCCACGCGCTTGCCGCCGCCGGCTCGCTTGAGGCCGCTGCGCGCTTCGAGCAGTGCGCCCACCACGCCCGGCTCCATGTTGTTGCCGGCGCGGTTGCATACCACGGTGGCACCGCTGGCGGCAACAGCGTCGGCGATGAGGTTGGAGGTGGTGGTCTTGCCGTTGGTGCCGGTGATCACCACGCTGCGGTCGACAAGGCCGGCAAGGTCGCTCAGCAACTCGGGGTCGATCTTCATGGCGATGCGGCCGGGGAGTACGCCACCCTGGCGCTTAAGGACGGAGCGCAGCCCCCAGCGAGCGATATCGCTCGAGGTGCAGGCAAGAGATGAGCGGAGGTTCATGAAACCGTTCCTAACGTAAACGACATGGTCGGGTCGAGTGCGTCACTAAAAACCGTAGCGGCGCGCAAATTCCTGGGCAAGCTGCGATACGTCTTCGCAAGCGTTGGCCCAGGGGGCAAAGTCGGGAGTATCCGAGATGATGCCGTCGGCCTCCCAAACGGCCTGGTGCGAAAGATCCCAGGGATCGCGTGGCTCGGGCCGGCAGGGAAGGTACGGTGTCTGGTACATGGGATTCAGCAAGAAGAACGCGCCACCCTCGCAGCGGTTAGCGAACTCGCGCAGCGCACGCACCGCCGGACGCATCTTGTTCGTTTTGAACAAGAGGATTGTGCGGGCGAGCAGGTACCAGGGGGAGTTCTCGAGCGCATCGGCTCCCACCTGTTCCTCGAGCTGGTGGGCTAGGGCAAAAAAGCCGTCCTCGTCTTCCAGGCGAGCGAGGGCGAGCAACACGGTGCCGGCAGCTCGGGTGGGATAGCCTTCTGCCTTAAGAACACGGCGGGCGTAGTTGGCAGCAGCGCGGTAGCGGGCGCTCGCCATGCACAGCTGCGAGATGGCTTCGAGTGTGTGAAGCCACCCGATAAGAGCCGGCTCGCTCACGGTAAGGTCTGCTGCGGTGACACCGTCGGCCAAAACATTATTGGCCCAGTAGTGCGGGGCCTCCATATCAAACCCGGGCACGCTCTGTTGCAGGTAGTCGGCCGTACTCGCCTCGAGCTTCATCAGGTCGCCCAGGCAGGCATCGACGGGCGTGTCGGCCAGGATGATGGCGAGCAGCTGGGCATCGAGGACATGCGCATCGACGCGAACAATCTTGAGCAGCTCATCGCGCATGTCGTCGAACAGGCGGTTGCGCGTCTGCTCAAACTCCTCGTCGCTGCCCATGTCCTCGATGCGGCGAAGCTCGTCAAGCAAATGACGATGAACGCCGGCATAGGACAGCAGCGCTTGGGCATGCTCGGTCTGCGCATACTTTTGAGGGTTTGCGCTGATGTCGTTATGGACAAGCTCGCGTGCTGCATCGGTGAGTTCGGGGTGCGATGCCAGATAGGTGCGCTCCAGATAGGCGGGGATGTAGACGCTCGGATCCATTAGAGGTCTCCTCCCTTAAACGGCAATCCCTGTTCGGCCGCGCGCAGGATTCGTTCGTCGATCTGGGAGCGCACGATGTCGTTGGTGGCGACCCAGGCGGCAAAGCTGGCGTTGTCGGGCGCGCCTAGGCCCTCCTGCAGCACCGGCGTCGCCTCGGACAGGGCAAGGACAAGCTCATCGGTGGAGCCCGGACCTACGTTGACGCGGGCATAGACGCCATCGGGAAACTCGGTTTGGAAGTAGAGCGCCTCGGCCGCGTGCGGGCATGAGCGCACCAGGATGCGCAGGTAGTGCTCGGCGCCCTCGTAATCCAGCTCGCGCCAAGCAGTGCTCATCAGCGCGATGAGCGTCCACGGGTCCAGGTCGCGCTCTGCGTCCTTGGGACGGCGGCGCAGCGGCGTGTTGGCAAGATAGGACACGGAGTGGGCGGAACGAAAACGCTTGAGCTCCTCGGCAGGGTATTCGAGCTTTGCCATGGCAAGCATCGCGGTATGGCGGACGCCGGCGGGGTCGTTGGGCGCAAAGTCCAGGCTGCGATTCGCGGCATCCAGCGACATGCGGTAGCGGCCGCTAATGAGCGCGCGCGATGCCAAGGCGGCAAGCCAGCGCAGGTAGGGACGGCGGGTCAGGTCGCCTGCGGCCTCACGCTCGTAGGGGTCCTGCGCCGAGGCAATCTTGAGCGCCAGATCGTGCTCCACCTCGTCGCACTTGGACACCAGATACTGTACGTATTCCTCGTTGGATTCGGCGGTGAGCGCCGTCAGCATGCGCTGGGCATCCCAGTTGGCCGGATCGAGCGCGGCTGCCTCGCGGAGCATGTTCTCGGCTGCGGCTTCTTCTTGCTCTGCCTGGGCGTCGTCGGGGATAAAGGGGATGCGGTAGTCGACAGCCTCGACCACCTTGGCAATGAGGTGCCCGGCGCGGTCGCGATCGTGCACGATGAGCGGCGCGGGGTTGCGGGTGAATTGCTCCATTAGACGCTCGACGGCGGGGCCGTCAGTGAGCGGGATATTGTCGCGGCGCAAGGCCTCAAGAACGAGGCGATGGCAATCCTCTTGAATGGGATCGAATGCCATGGGGCCTCCTTTGCTGCGGTTAGGGTTCAAATATCTTTATATAAGGTTCTAGTTTACCCGCATGTGGCACACCGGGGGTGCCGCACTTGGACTTGCACCTTTGCACCACGAAGACGGATGTCACACAAATGTCGGCACCTCGGTTGCGCGGGTGGTATCACAGTGCCGTAAACGGTCGATTTTTGGCGGCGAACGGGGCACATTTTGGAGGGGCACAGCCCTGTCCGGGATATGTGGTCAACCTTGATAAAACGTTTGCCCAGCTTGGGAGTATGAATGCCCCACAAGGGTCTTCAGGGATAGAAAAAACGTTTCATCATTGTCGGCTTTAGGTGAATAACTGACCAACCAGAACGGTAGAATAGTATTAGTCTGAGCGTTGAGACGTTTAGACATCGCGCATTGTCATCGCCGGCAACGCGCAAAACGGTCCTAACGGAGCCAATTGGGTGCTCCGTTATATACGCAAGTCTAAGAGGGGCTTGTTTAGGAGGCACAGTATGGGACGTTTTACCAATCCTCGTGATCTGTACTTTGGTGAGGGCGCTCGCCACGAGGTGAAGAACCTCAAGGGCAAGAAGGCCATCATCGTTTCTGGCGGCAGCTCTATGCGCCGCGGCGGGTTCCTGCAGGACGTTGAGGCCGACCTCAAAGAGGCCGGCATGGAGGTCAAGCTGTTCGAGGGCGTCGAGTCCGATCCCTCCATCGAGACCGTCATGAAGGGCGCAGCCGCTATGCGCGACTTCGAGCCCGACTGGATCGTTGCTATCGGTGGCGGTTCGCCCATCGATGCCGCTAAGGCCATGTGGGTCTTCTACGAGTATCCCGAGGAGTCCTTCGACAACATTATCCAGCCGTTCAGCTTCCCCGAGCTGCGTCAGAAGGCTCACTTCTGCGCCATTTCCTCTACCTCCGGCACCGCTACCGAGGTCACTGCCTTCTCCGTCATTACCGACTATGCCAAGGGCATCAAGTACCCGCTGGCCGACTTCAACATCACCCCTGATGTCGCCATCGTCGACCCCGAGCTCACCTACACCATGCCCGCCAAGCTGTGCGCTCACACCGGCATGGACGCTCTGACCCACTGCATGGAGGCCTACGTTTCCACCTGCGCTTCCATGTTCACCGACGCCAACGCTCTGCACGGCATCCGCGAGATCGTCGAGTGGCTGCCCAAGTCCTATGCTGGCGACCATGAGGCCCGTCAGCACATGCACGAGGCTCAGTGCATCGCCGGTATCGCCTTCTCCTCGGGCCTGCTCGGCATCGTTCACTCCATGGCTCACAAGACCGGTGCTGCCTTCGAGAACGGCCACATCATCCACGGTGCTGCTAACGCCATGTACCTGGGCAAGGTCATCCAGTGGAACTCCAAGGATCCCCGTGCTGCCGAGCGTTATGCTTACGTGGCCAAGGAGATCCTGCACCTTCCCGGCGAGACCAACGAGGAGCTCATCGCCGCGCTCGTCCAGAAGATCCGCGACCTCAACGACCAGCTCAACATTCCGCAGTCCATCAAGGATTACGCGAATGGTGGCGTGAAGGTCGACGCCGAGAACCCGCAGATGGTTTCCGAGGAGGAGTTCCTCGCCAAGCTGCCCGAGATCGCCGCGAACGCCGAGCAGGACGCCTGCACGCCCGAGAACCCGCGTGAGACCAAGGCTGCCGACTTCGAGAAGATCCTCAAGGCCTGCTACTACGACACCGACATCGATTTCTAATCGACTCTTGTTATCGTAACGAGGGGCTCCGCACGTATCTGTACGGAGCCCCTTTCTTTTTTCTTTTAGAGAATGGGATAGTTATGGCTGCAATTTTCAATAGCCCCAGCAAGTACATCCAGGGTCCGGACGAGCTGGCCAAGCTCGGCTCCTATGTCGAGCCGCTCGGCGCTAAGGCCCTCGTCATCGTGACGCCTTCGGGCAAGAAGCGCGTCGGTGCCAAGATCGAGGGCGGCTTTGCCGAGGCCAAGGCCGAGCTGCTGTTTGAGGACTTTAACGGCGAGTGCTCCAAGGGCGAGGTCGATCGCCTGGTTGCGCTCGCCCGTGACAACGGTTGCGACATCATCGTCGGCGTCGGTGGCGGCAAGATCCTCGACACCGCGAAGGCCGTCGCCTATTACCTGGAGTCCCCGGTTATCATTTGCCCCACCATTGCTTCGACCGATGCCCCGTGCTCGGCGCTTTCGGTGCTCTATACCGATGACGGCCAGTTCGACAAGTACCTCTTCCTGAAGGCAAACCCCAACATTGTCCTGATGGATACGACGGTTATCGCGGCGAGCCCGGTGCGCCTGACGGTTTCCGGTATGGGCGATGCGCTCGCAACCTACTTTGAGGCCCAGGCGACGCATGATGCCGACGGTGGCACTTGTGCCGGCGGCAAGGGCGGAATGGCCGGCTTGGCGCTTGCCAAGCTCTGCTACGAGACGCTTATGGCCGATGGCGTCAAGGCCAAGGTTGCGCTGGAGAAGGGTGCGCTCACGCCTGCCGTCGAGCACATCATTGAGGCCAACACGCTGCTTTCGGGCATTGGCTTTGAGAGCTCGGGCCTCGCTGCTGCTCATGCCATCCACAATGGCCTGACGATGCTGCCCGAGTGCCACAGCATGTATCACGGCGAGAAGGTCGCCTTTGGCACTATCGTCCAGCTGGTGCTCGAGGATGCCCCGACCGAGAAGCTCGAGGAAGTCTTGGGCTTCTGCATTGAGCTGGGCCTGCCGGTCACGATGAAGGAGCTGGGCGTTGCCGAGGTTACGCGCGAGAAGGCCATGATTGTTGCCGAGGCCGCGTGCGCGCCCGAGGACACCATGTGCAACATGCCGTTTGAGGTGACGCCCGAGATGGTCGCAAACGCCATCCTGGGTGCCGACGCGCTGGGCCACTACTATCTCATGGATGAGTAAATCAAGCTAAGGAAGGGGCAAAGCCAGCAGATGGCTTTGCCCCCTTTTTGCTATGGTGCAAAGGGGTCAGGTTGCTTTGCACCAATTGTTGTTGATGAAAGGGCGGATTCTCGTATGGCGCTTCCCATGGTTTATGGCGGTCCCGGTCGGTATGTTCAGGGGCCGGGT
The DNA here is from genome assembly GCF_040910185.1 of Collinsella aerofaciens. Lineage (GTDB taxonomy): Bacteria > Actinomycetota > Coriobacteriia > Coriobacteriales > Coriobacteriaceae > Collinsella > Collinsella aerofaciens_BF. The sequence goes on from NZ_JBDGBA010000023.1 coordinate 26,267, forward strand.
GAGCTCTCGCGTCAGGGCAGGTATTTGTCATGGTTGGGTTGCGCTGCCTATGTCCTGTTTGACCAGGGCACCGAGGATCGGCTGTGCAGGCAGATCGTCGATGGATTTCTGGACGAAGATCTAAGCGAGCCATTCTTTAAGATCTATAACGGTCCGTGTACGGAAGAGGCCGTTGTTGAAATGGCTAAGGAAGCCCGGGCTGAGTATTGCGACATGGTGGTGGGTATTGGCGGCGGCAAGATGCTCGATATCGCCAAGGCCGTTGCGTTTTATGCCGAGTTGCCGTTGTGCGTATGCCCCACGGCGGCTTCGATGGACGGTCCGTGCAGCGCGATTTCCGATGCCGATCTGCAGAGTGTTGCAAATGCGGTCTTTAGAAACGAGCGCAATATGGCTAACGAACAGGCCAAGGTGACCAAACAAAAACTCGTGCAGCTCATGTGCGAGGCATAGTTTGGCGCTTGATTGATCTTGTGCAATCGAGACGGCGATAGGCCATGGGCTATTTGCCGCAAAGATGCTCCGCGTGTAATTTGCCCGAGGCGTGGGCCGATAGCGTATCATTATCTCTTGCTTGTTTGCACTGCTCAGGGAGGGGCCGCGCATGGCGCAGGAACACGATCTGTTTGATGACATTATCGAGATCAGCAAGGGTTTCGACTTTCTTAAAAACCCGCTTGGCGGTGTGACCGATGCACTCGATCCGTCGGCGCCGCAGTGGAATCCTGCCGACTACAAGGAGCGTCCGCGCGGCAACACCATTCCGTGCCTGACCTGCAAAAACGAAAAGAGCGGCTGCACCGCGTGCATGGACGTGTGCCCGGTCAACGCTATCGAGGTCGAGGAAGACGCCATCGAGATTCTCGACTCCTGTCGCAAGTGCGGCCTGTGTGCCGCTGCCTGTCCGACCGAGGCAATCATCTCGCCGCGTCTGGCGCCCAAAAACCTGTATGACGATATCGTCTCTGCTGCTACGAGCCACGAGACCGCCTACGTCACCTGTACGCGCGCCCTCAAGCGCATGCCGCGCGAGAACGAGGTCGTCGTTGCCTGCGTGGGCGATATTACGGCCGAGACCTGGTTCTCGGTACTGGCCGATTATCCCAACGTGAGCGTCTACCTGCCGTTGGGCGTGTGCGATAAGTGCCGCAACACCGGTGGCGAGGATATTCTGGGCGAGGCGATTGCGAAGGCCGAGGAGTGGTCCGGCACGGGTATGGGCTTGGAGGTCGACCCCAAGAGCCTCAAGTGCCATAAGCTTCGCGAGTACGAACGCAAGGAGTACATGGAAAAGATTGCCCGCACCACGGGCCTGACGGTGACCAAGCTTAATCCGGCGACGGCGGCGCTGGCCTCGGTGACGCAAAAGCTCAAGGCCCATCGCCATCAGATTACCCAGCTGGAGCGCACGCTCAACACCATGTGCGGCACCACGACGACCAAGCGTCGCCGTTCGCTCACGCACGGGCGGCAGCTGGTGCTCTCGACGCTGCAAAACCACCCCGAGCTTGCCCAGAACATGCAGGTGAGCACGCCGGAGTGCGATTTTGACAAGTGTACGTCGTGCGGCGAGTGCGTCAACGTGTGCCCCACGTTTGCCTGCGATCTGGTGGGAAGCGGCCGCTTTGCGTTGGAGTCCACGTATTGTTTAGGCTGCGGCGCCTGTGTCAAGGTTTGTCCCGAGCATGCGCTCAAGCTTGTTGAGCACGACGCGTCCAATCTGGTCGTCGTCGATCCCGAAGCCGAGGAAAAGGCCGCCCAGAAGGCGAAGGCTCACGAAGAAGCTGAGAAGGTCAAGGCCGAAGCAAAGGCCAAGCTCGACAAGATGCTCGATCAGGTGGAGAAGCTCGCGGACTAGCTAAAAGAGCGTAAATGATGGCCGGTGGGACAGGTACTGCCCCGCCGGCCAAAAAAGTTGCGGTGGAATAGTCCCTGTTTTGCCCTTAAGCTGGCAATTCTAGGAACTATCCCACCGCAACTAATAGATGGTTAGTTCATGCTGCTTTGGTGGCCGGTTCGACCGGTACCGTTGCGCGTCACGGTTTCATGGAGCAAAAAGAACCCGGGGACCTGTTTGGTCTCGGTGTATTCCATAAGGATGCCGTCGGCGTTGTAGGTCTGCCCGCGTATAACGGCGAGTGCGTTAAAGTCGTCGAGATCGAGCACGCGCGTATCCTCGGGCGTAGGATGCTCGATCGTTACATCGCGTTTGCCCGTGGCAATCTTAATGCCAAGGTCTTCTTCGAGGTAACGATAGATCGAGTCGTTGACAATCTCGGGTGTCAGCCCCGGTACTTGTGAACTTAGGTAATAGGAGTCGTCGGAGCACACGGCTTGTCCGTCTGCATAACGGATGCGTTTGGCGCGTGTGAGCTCACAGCCTTCGGGAAACCCGGTAATCTTGGAGAGCGCCTTGCTGCAGATGAGGAGCTCAAAGACGGTGGTGACAGTCTTGAGCTCAAAGCCTCGGTTGACCGCGATTTCCTTAAAGGTCTCGAGTCCGCCGCCGCCACGACTCGTCTCGTCACTGATGTTGCGAATGACGCGCATGCCTTTGCCTTGCTGGGGGAGCACGTAACCATCTGCCGCAAGCATCGAGATGGCGCGACGGACCGTCATGCGCGAACAGTCAAACAGCTGCGTGAGCTCAGTCTCCGAAGGCAGATAACTCTGATAGGCGTATGTGCCGTCGTCAATCGACTGCTTCACGTTGTCATAAATAGTTTGGAAGATGGCTCGCGCCATGACGGTCTCCTAGAGCTGGGCGCGTGAACGACGGATGAGGGCCGCCCGCGCAGGTGTCAATCGATTTACTTGCTGGGGTCGATTATATATTTGCCCATGGCACGCAGGGCCGGGTCTGACAGGATAGCGCCGAGTTCGTCGAGGGAGGCTACCTTTGCGACCATCGAGGATACGTCGAGCCTGCCTGAGTCGATGAGTTCGAGCGCGCGACGCTGTGTGTAAGGGTTGATGTAGGACGAGGTGAGCACAAGCTCCTTCTGGAAGACCTCGAAGGGCTTGACGGTGATCGTCTCATCGGGCTTGGTAAGTCCGAACATCATAACCGTGGCCTTGTGGCCGGCGATCTGGATGGCCTGCTCGATGGTGACGGGCTTGCCAACACACTCGATAACGACATCGACGTTGCCGACGCCCTCCTGCTTCAGGCGGGCCGGGACGTCCTCGTGGATGGAATCAATTGCCAGGTCGGCGCCGAGTTTGAGCGCAACCTCGCGCTTGCCCTCGACGGGCTCGAGCAAGACAACCTTGGTGGCGCCGGCGTTTTTAGCAAGCTGCATCATGAGCAGACCGATCATGCC
>NZ_JBDGBA010000024.1:0-26269 GCF_040910185.1 Collinsella aerofaciens
ACGCAAGTTGGGGCCTTTTTTCATATAGGCACACAAGGTCAAAGGCGGCACCATGATCCTCCTGGTCGACAAGATCGAAAAAAGCTTCGGCGCACGCGTCCTCTTTAGCGGCGCGTCCTTCCAGATCAACCCCGGCGAGCGCTTCGCGCTCGTGGGACCCAACGGCGCCGGCAAAACCACCATGCTCAAAATCATCATGGGCATCGACAGTCCTGACGCCGGCCAGGTCCAGTACGCCAAGGACTGCCAGGTGGGCTACCTAGAGCAGGAAACCAACCTAGAGCAAAAGAACACCACCATCCTTGCCGAGGTCATGGCGGCCGCCAAGGAAATCCGCCGCATGGGAGAGCGCGCCAACGAGCTGCAGGCTCAGATCACCGAGCTCTCCGAGCAGGGCAAGGACGTCGATGCGCTCCTCAACGAGTACGGCCAGGTCCAGGACCGCTTTGAGCATCTGGGCGGCTACGAGCTCGAGAGCAACGCCCGCAAGATCCTGTCCGGCCTGGGCTTTAAGGTCACCGACTTTGAGCGCCCTTGCTCCGAGTTCTCGGGCGGCTGGCAGATGCGTATCGCGCTCGCCAAGCTCTTCCTGCGCCACCCCGACCTGCTGCTGCTGGACGAGCCCACCAACCACTTGGACCTCGAAAGCGTCCAGTGGCTGCGCGGCTTTATCGCCAACTACGACGGCGCCGTCCTCATCGTCAGCCACGACCGCGCCTTCATGGACGCCTGCGTCGACCACGTCGCCGCGCTCGAAAACCGTCGCGTGACCACCTACACCGGCAACTACAGCAGCTACCTCAAGCAGCGCGAGGACAACCTGGAGCAGATGCGCGCCAAGCGTGCCGCTCAAGAGCGCGACATCGCCCACATGCAGGTCTTCGTTGACAAGTTCCGCTACAAGCCCACCAAGGCAGCCCAGGCCCAGGAGCGCATCCGCAAGATCGAGCAGATCAAAAAGGAGCTCGTCATTCTGCCCGAAGGCCACAAGCACATCGACTTTAAGTTTCCCGACCCACCGCGCTCCGGCGATATGGTCGTGGGCCTCGAGGGTGTGTCCAAGTCCTACGGCGACAAGCACATCTACAGTGACATCGACCTCAAGCTCTACCGCGGCGAGCATGTGGCGCTCGTCGGCCCCAACGGCGCCGGCAAGTCCACCCTCATGAAGATCCTCGCCGGCCTGGAGCCACCCACTACCGGCACCCGCGACCTGGGCACCAACGTGGGCGTGGCCTACTACGCTCAGCACGCACTCGAGGGCATGACCGAGTCAAACACCGTCCTGCAAGAGATCGACACCGTCACGCCCAAGTGGACCGTGCCGCAGCAGCGCAGCCTGCTGGGCGCCTTCCTGTTTAGCGACAACGATTCCATCGAAAAGCAGGTTCGCGTCCTTTCCGGCGGCGAAAAGGCGCGTCTGGCCCTGGCAAAGATGCTCGTGGCCCCCGAGGCGCTCCTGTGCCTGGACGAGCCCACCAACCACTTGGACATCGACTCGGTGGACATGCTCGAAAACGCCCTGCAAAACTTCCCCGGAACCATCGTGCTGATCAGCCACGACGAGCACCTGGTGCGCGCCGTTGCCAACCGCGTGATCGACATCCGCGATGGCAAGGTAACGGTCTACGACGGCGACTACGACTACTACCTCTACAAGCGCGAGGACCTTACGGCCCGCGCCGCCGCCGAGGCGGCAGGGGAGAGTGTGCCGGCCACGGCCAAGTCCGCCAAGGTCACCGCGGCCCAGCCCGATGCGCCCGCCGCTGCTTCCAAGCCGGCCGAGGGCAAAAAGACCAAGGAGCAAAAGCGCGCCGAGGCCCAGGCCCGCGCCGCGCTCAACAAAAAGCTCAAGGGCGTGCGCAACCAGCTCAGGAAGATCGAGGCGGAGCTCGACAAAAAGCGCGCCCGCTACGACGAGCTTATGGAATTGATGGCAAGCGAAGAGCTTTATGCCGATCAAGACAAGTTCAACGCCGCACTGGGGGAATATAACGGCCTTAAGCAAGAGCTACCCAAGCTCGAGGACGAATGGCTGGAGCTTTCCACCCAGATCGAAGAGGAGACCGCGCGTGAACTCTCGTAAGGCCGCCGCCGTGGCGATGAGCATCATCGCCATCGCTTGTCGCATCTGCGGCATTTTTATGAGTGCGATGACTGTGCTGCTGTGCTTTAGCGGCCTCACCGCCAAGCTGCAGATCGTCGGCTTTGTCGTCGAGCTTTCGCGCGCGCTGCCGAGTGCCATCGCCGGCTACGGCGTTATCACCTCGCCCTTTGGCGGCGTGTTCCGCTTGGATTACGCCATCGTGGCCGTCATCCTGTTTGTGGCCGACTACCTGCTCGCGCGCGCCTCGCGCCGCGTCCGCTAGGGGAGTGCCATGTCCAACAGCTACTTCATGAATCTGCTCGCCAGCGCCGTCGCCGTCATCGTGGGTATTGTTATCCACGAGAGCGCGCACGCCGCCGCTGCCTGGGCGCTCGGCGACAAGACGGCCCGCTCCCGTGGCCGCGTCTCGCTCAATCCGCTCAACCACATCGACCCGTTTGGCACCGTCCTCCTGCCGCTGCTGATGCTCGCGGCCGGCGGCCCGGTCTTCGCCTTCGCCAAGCCCGTGCCCGTCTACCTCAACAACCTCAAGCACCCCAAGCGCGACGAGGTCCTGGTGAGCGCGGCAGGCCCCGCATCGAATATCGCGCTCGCGTGCCTGGCCGCAGCCCTCATGCACCTGGCCTACGGCAACCTCTACACCAGCATGTCCTTTGCCGTAGCGTCGCAAATCATGAACTTTGGCGCCACGTTTATCGTGGTCAACCTGTCGCTCGCGTTCTTTAACCTCATCCCGATTCCGCCGCTTGACGGCTCGTCAATCATCGTGCCGTTCCTCAAAGGTAAGGCGCTCTCCAACTACTACCAGCTGCAACGATACGCCATGCCTATACTCATCATCGTGCTGTATCTGCTGCCCATGTGGACCGGCATCGATGTAATCGGCCGCTATTTCGACGTTACCGTGTATCCGCTGGCCGAGTGGCTGCTCAACTTCGCAATCGCCGGCATCTAAGGTAAACTTACAGGTCGACCGCGCAAAACGGTCGCAACATGCACCCAAACCGCGCCGCGAAGGCGCCGTCAAAGGAGGTCGAAGATGTCGTATCGCGTGTCGACGCAGGTCTACAGCGGACCGTTCGACCTGCTGCTGCAGCTGGTAACCCGCCAAAAAGTAGATATCGGCGCCATCTCCATTAGCGAGGTGGCCGAGCAATACCTGGCCGAGGCCGAGCGTATCGAGGCGCTGGACCTAGACGTGGCGAGCGACTTTTTGCTGGTCGCAGCGACCCTTTTGGACATCAAGGCTGCCTCGCTGGTGCCGCAGGAGGCCCCGCGCAAAGCCGACGACGATGACGAGTTCGACGATGACCTCGAGGAACTTAGCGCGCTCGACGGTGACGCCCTGCGTGAGGTCCTGATTCAGCGTCTGATCGCCTACAAGCAGTTTAAGGGCGCGGCGGCGGCTCTCGGGGCCCGAATGCAGGCCGAAAGCCGCATGCACCCTCGCGTGGCCGGCCCCGACCCCGAGTTTTTGGGCCTCATGCCCGACTACCTGGCCGGCATCACCCTGCGCGGCCTGGCCGTCATCTGTGCCGACCTGGACGGCAAGCGCCAGACCTTCCTGCTGGAGGCCGAGCATGTGGCGCCGCATCGCGTGCCGCTCGACCTGACCGTGGCCTCAGTCGACCGCTTTACCATGGCGCACCAAACCTGCACCTTCCGCGAGCTACTGGACGGCGATGCCACCACCGAGCAGCTCGTCGTCACCTTCCTAGCTATGCTTGAGCTCGCCAAGCGCGGCTCGCTCACGCTGAGCCAGGACGAGATCTTTGGAACCATCCGCATCAACCGCGTCGAGGGCGCCGAGGCCTATGTGCCCGGCGAGGGCCCCGAGCTCACCGAATAGGAGCCGCAACCATGTCAACCCTTTCCACGCTGGAGGCAAACAGCCTCAAAGGCGCCCTCGAGGCGCTGCTGCTGGTGTCGAGCGACCCGGTGAGTGCGCCCGCGCTGGCCGGCGCACTGGATATCGCCCCCGGCGAGTGCGCGTCACTGCTCGCCGAGCTCAAGGTTGAGTACGAGGAGGCCAACCGCGGCTTTCAGCTGCGCGAGGTCGCCGGCGGCTGGCGCCTGTTCACGCACCCCGCTTACCACGACGTGGTCGAGGCCTATGTGTTGAGCTGGGACACGCAAAAGCTGTCCCAGGCGGCGCTCGAAACCCTGGCCGTCATCGCATACCACCAGCCCGTGACGCGCGAGGTGGTCAAGGGCATCCGCGGCGTCAATTCTGACGGCGTCATCGCGTCGCTCGTGGACAAGGGCCTGGTGCGCGAGCTCGGCCGCGACCCCCAGCGCGGTCAGGCCATCATTTACGGCACGACCAACGCCTTCTTGGAAAAGTTCGGCCTGCGCTCCACCCGCGACCTGCCCGATCTGGAGCAGTTTGCCCCCGACGAGCAGTCGCGCCAGTTTATCCGCGAGCGTCTGAGCGGCCGCAGTATTCAGTCCACGCTCGAGGAACAGGCCGAGGACCTGGACGAAGAGCGTGAACTGCTCGATACCGATGTTGAAGATGTTGAGGCAGTCGAGGACTTGGAGACCCTGGTCGTCGACGAGACCTCGGAGGATTTGCATGACGAGGACTAACGAAGTAGGGGAGACGCGCGCCATGGGCAACACAGCACCCGCAACCGACGCCCAGCCCGTCTATCCGCACACCATGCGCCTGCAGCGTTTTTTGGCGCGCGCGGGCGTGGCGAGCCGCCGCGGCTCGGAGGACCTGATGACCGCCGGCCGCGTGACCGTCAACGGCCAGGTCGCGACCGAACTGGGCACCAAGGTCGACGTCGACCGGGATCACATCGAGGTCGACGGCATGCCCGTCAAGCTCAACCAGGGCGCCGTGTACTTGATGCTCTACAAGCCGACCGGCTACCTCACCACCATGAGCGATCCGCAGGAGCGCCCTTGCGTGGCCGACCTGGTCCCCCGCGACCGCTTTCCGGGACTTTTCCCGGTGGGCCGCCTGGACCGCGACACCACAGGCCTTTTGCTCTTTACCACTGACGGCGACCTTTCGCAGAACCTGCTGCACCCGAGCAAGCACGTCTACAAGACCTACCAGGCACTCGTGGACGGGCAGCTGACCGACCGCGACTTGGAGCCGCTCCGTCGCGGCATCGAGCTCGACGATGGCCTATGCCAGCCGGCGATCTGCCGCGTCATTAACGCGCGCGAGGCCGAGGCCGTGGCTCCGCAAGGTATCAAGCCCGGTACCACCGCCGTGGAGGTCATCATCCGCGAGGGACGCAAGAATCAAGTTAAGCGCATGTTGAGCAAGATTCACCATCCGGTAATCCGTCTGCATCGCTGCAACTTTGCCGGCCTGGAGCTCAAGGACGTGGCCAAGGGCTCGTGGCGCGAGCTCACCGACCGCGAGGTGCAGATCCTCAAAAGCGGTGGTATCCCGCCCAAGCAGGCCAGCGCCATACGCGGCGGCAAGCCCCAAGGCACGCCCGCCAGCCGCACGCGTCATCACGGCAGCCACGGCTCCGCACCCAAGCGTAACACCTACCGCGAGCGCTACACGGGCTAGGCAACCCACCGCGCCCCAACGCCCGCGCATCATACCAGCACGTCAACCACCGAAAGGAAGCATTGTATGATCGTCGCCATCGACGGCCCCGCCGGTTCCGGCAAGTCCACCATCGCCAAGGAGATCGCCCGCCAGCTGGGCTTTAACAAGCTCGACACGGGCGCCATGTATCGCGCCGTCACCTTCGCCGCGCTCGATCGCAGCATCGATCTGGATGACGAGGCGGCCATCGACGCCCTCGCCGAGCAGATCGAGATTCGCTTTACCAACGGCACCGGTGAGGATACGCGCCTGACCATCGACGGCCAGGACGCTTCGGCTGCCATTCGCACCCCGCAGGTCGACGCCAACGTGTCCAAGGTCTCGGCCTACCCGGGCGTGCGCGCCGCCATGCTCATCCACCAGCGCCGCGCCGCCGAGGACCGCGATATCGTGGCCGAGGGTCGCGACATCGGAACCGTCGTGTTCCCTAACGCGCAGGTCAAGGTCTTCCTGACCGCCGACCCGCGCGAGCGCGCCCGTCGCCGTGTGCTGCAGCGTCACCAAAACGATGCCCAGCCGCTCACGTCCGAGCAGCTCGAGGCCGAGGTCGACGAGACCCTCGACGCCCTTAAGCAGCGCGACAAGCTCGACAGCAGCCGCGAGGTCGCCCCGCTCGTGCCCGCCGAGGACGCCGTGCACGTCGACTCCACCGCTCACACCATCGACGAGGTCGTTCGTATCATCGAGGACCTCATCAACCAAAGGAGGTAGCCCATGCGCCTGTTTAAGCAGACGCCCGAGGATTATTACAACGCTCCTTATGCAGAGTTCCCAGTGCTCATCCGCGGCACCGTCGTCGTAGTCATGGCCATCCTTTGGGCCTTCTCCAAGCTCATGTGGCGTTGGAAGGTCGAGGATGCCGATCTGCTGTTTGAGCGCCAGGACGGCCGCGGGAGCGTAGTCATCTGCAACCACACCTCGATGGCCGAGCTCTTGGCCGTGGAGACGGCGCTGTTCTTTGGCGGCCGCCGCATTCGCCCCATTTTTAAGTCCGAGTTTGCCAAGAGCAAGATCGTACGCTGGGCCTTTAGCCGCGTGGGCGGTATTCCCGTCGAGCGTGGTACCGCCGACATGAAGTGCCTGCGCGCCGCCCAGCATGCGCTGCAGCGCGGCGAGGACGTCCTAATCTTCCCCGAGGGCACGCGCATCCGCTCGCGCGAGATCAAGCCCGAGGTCCACGGCGGCTTTGCGCTCATCGCCCAGATGGGCAAGGCACCTGTGAACCCGCTCGCCATCTGCGGCTGGTCCGACATCACGCCCGCGGGCAAAAAGATCATGCGTCCCAAGAAATGCTGGATCCGCGCCGGCAAGGCCGTCTCGCTTTCCGACGCACCGGCCGGGCTTAAGCGCACGGAGCGCCTGGAATGGTTTGAGTCCGAGGCCATGAACCGCGTCTACGCCATGCGAGACGATCTGTGCGACGAGCATCCGGGTAGGTTCTAGCCATGAGCGAGAACGTGACAAACACCTCCGCGACTGCGTCCGACCAGGACGGCGCGCCCACCATCGAGATCGCAGCCCATGCCGGAACGTGCTACGGCGTGCAGCGCGCGCTCGACATGGCGTTGGCCGCCGCGCCGCAGGCAGGGGAGTGCGCTCAGGTCCATACCTTGGGACCGCTCATCCATAACCCCATCGTGGTGCGCGAGCTTGCTGAGGCAGGCGTTGGCCTGGCCGAGACTCTGGACGACGCAGCATCGGGTACCGTGATCATCCGCGCACACGGCGTAGTGCCGCAGGTGATCGATGCTGCCCGCAAGCGCGGCCTCAACGTGGTCGATGCCACCTGCCCCTACGTGAAGAAGGTCCATGTGGCGGCCGAGCGCCTGGTGCGCGAGGGCTACCGTGTGATCGTCGTGGGCGAGCCGGGGCACCCCGAGGTCGAGGGCATTCTAGGCCACGCAGGCGACGATGCGCAGGTCGTGAGCTGTGCCGCTGACGCCAACGCCTTGTCGCTCAAGGGCAAGGTAGGCCTCGTCGTGCAGACCACCCAGACCGCGCAGAACCTCGCCGAGGTCGTGGCGGCTATCACCCCGCGCGTGCAGGAGCTGCGTGTGATCAACACCATCTGCGCCGCCACGAGTGAGCGTCAACAGGCAGCAGCCACACTTGCCAACCGCTGCGACTGCATGGTCGTCGTGGGCGGCAAGAACTCGGGCAACACCCGCCGCCTGGCTCAAATTTGCGCAGACGCCTGCGAGCACACGCATCACATCGAGGAAGCTTCCGAGCTCCAGGGCGCGTGGTTTACCGACGCTCACCACATCGGCATCACCGCCGGAGCCTCCACCCCGCAAGAACACATCGAGCGCGCCGTCGAGCGCATCAAGGAGCTTTACCGCTAACCATGGACCAGACCGTACCCGCATACGCCGCCGAGGTGGCCGATTACGGGCGCAGCCGCGACCCCGAGCCGGGTGAGGGCGCGCTCGTAAAGAACGTGCGTCCCGAATCGCCCGCATGGGATGTGGGTATCGAGCCGGGCATGCGCGTGCTCACGGTCAACGGCGAGCAGCTCACCGACATGATCGTGTGGCTCTGGGAGGCAGACGACGACACCGTCGACCTCGAGGTTTTCGACCCGCGCGACAACAGCGTCACCCCCGTCGAGCTCGACCGCTTCCCGGGAGAGGACTGGGGCCTTGAGTTCGATGGCCCCATCTTCGACGGCATGCGCACCTGTGTAAACGCCTGCGTGTTCTGTTTTATGACGATGCTGCCCAAGGGCGGCCGCTCCACGCTCTACATTCGCGACGACGACTACCGCCTGAGCTTTTTGCAGGGCAACTTTGTCACGCTCACGAACCTTACCGACGAGGACGTGCAAAACGTCATCCAACGCAACATGAGCCCCATGAACGTGTCGGTCCACGCCGTGAGCCCCGATGTCCGCCGACGCATGATGGGCCGCAACGCCCAGCGCGGCATGGATGTGCTCGAGGCCATCATGGCCGCCGGCATCGAGATTCACGCGCAGATCGTGTTGTGCCCCGGCATGAACGACGGCGAGGAGCTGGAAAAGACCCTGCGCTTTTGCGAGGAGCACGAGCAAATCACAAGCCTGGGCATTGTGCCGCTCGGTTTTACCAAGCATCAGAACCGTTTTAGCTGGTCCTACAGCGACAAGCCCGAGCTAGCACGCGAGACCATTGCCATGATCCGTCCCTACCAGGATCGTGCCTACGAACGCTTTGGCCGCCACACCTTCCAGATGAGCGACGAGTTCTATCTGGACGCCGGCATCGATCCTCCCGAGGCAGACTTTTACGACGGTTACCCGCAGTACTACGACGGCATCGGCATGATCCGCTCGTATCTGGACGAGACGGACGATGTGCTGACTACCGACGACGAGCGTCTGGCCCGCGTCCGCGAGGCCGTCGCCGCCCGCAACCAGCGGCTTCTATGTCTCTCAGGCGCCAGCGCACGCGACACCGTGGCGCGCTTTGTGGAGTCGCCGTATGGTCTCGCCGGCACCGTCACAGCCATCAAGAACCGCTACTTTGGCGGCAATGTGGACGTGACCGGCCTCATCGTCGCGTGTGACATCTTGGAGCAGCTGCCCCAAGACCTGTCGGGGGTTATGCTCTTTGTGCCTAAGCTCATGTTCAACGCTGACGGCATGACGCTTGACGAGTATCATCGTGACGATTTACTCGCAAGCCTTACCAGTCGCGGCGCCGAGGTTCATGTGGTGTCGACCATGCCGCATGAGCTGCTCGATACCCTGGAACACATCCTTGGCATTGTGCCCGCAGACTCTAACACTTCCACTGACCCTACCCATTAAAGGAGAGCAGATGAAACCTATCGTCGCCGTCGTCGGACGCCCCAACGTGGGCAAGTCCACGCTCGTTAACCGCCTGGCCCAGACCTCGGACGCCATCGTCCACGAGTCCCGCGGCGTCACGCGCGACCGCTCGTATCACACGGCCGATTGGAACGGCCGCGAGTTCACCATCGTCGACACGGGCGGTATCGAGCCGCTCAAGAGCGATGACGTCTTCGCCACGTCCATTCGCGACCAGGCCCTCGCCGCCGCCGAGGAAGCCGCCGTCATCCTGTTTGTGGTCGACGGCCGCACCGGCGTTACCGAGGAGGACGAGTCAGTCGCTCGCATGCTCAAGCGCTGCGACAAGCCGGTCTTTCTGCTGGTGAACAAGCTCGACAACCCCGATCGCGAGAACGACAGCATCTGGGAGTTCTATTCGCTCGGCATCGGCGAGCCCACGCCGCTCTCGGCCCTGCACGGCCACGGCACGGGCGACCTGCTCGACGACATCGTGGCCCTGCTTCCCGAGGAAGAGGACGAAGTCGCCGACGAGTTCCCCGACGCGCTGAACGTCGCCATCATCGGCCGCCCCAACGCCGGTAAGTCTTCGCTGTTCAACCGCATCCTGGGCGCCGACCGCTCCATCGTGTCCAACATTGCCGGCACCACGCGCGACGCCATCGACACGGTCGTCGAGCGCAACGGCAAGCACTACCGCATGGTCGACACCGCGGGCATTCGCAAGAAGAGCACCGTGTACGAGAACATCGAGTACTACTCCATGGTTCGCGGCCTGCGCGCCATCGACCGCGCCGACGTGGCGCTGCTCGTCGTCGACGCCTCCGTGGGCGTTACCGAGCAGGACCAGAAGGTCATGGGTCTTGCCATCGAGCGCGGCTGCGCCATCGTTGTGCTGCTCAACAAGTGGGATCTGCTCGACGATGACCGTAAGCGCGAGGCCTGCATGGAGACCATCGACCGCCGTCTGGGCGTCATGGCTCCCTGGGCCCAGTACCTGCGCATCTCTGCCCTCACTGGCCGCAGCGTCGAGAAGATCTGGGCGATGGTCGACGCCGCCGAAAAGACGCGCTCGCAAAAGATCAGCACCTCGCGCCTCAACACGTTCCTCACCGATCTGCGCGAGTTCGGTCATACCGTGGTGGACGGCAAGCGCCGCCTGCGCATGCACTACGTGACCCAGACGGGCGTCAACCCGCCGACGTTCACGTTCTTCGTCAACCACAGCGATCTGGTCAACGACACCTATCAGCGCTACATCGAGAACCGCATGCGCTCGACCTTCGATTTTGCCGGCACGCCCATTCGACTCTTCTTTAGGAAGAAGGAGCAAAAGGATGCATAATCCGATTCTGCTGACCGCCATCTGCGCCGTGGTCTCGTTCTTTATCGGGGCGATTCCGTTTGGCCTGATTCTGGGCCGCGTGTTCAACCACACGGACATCCGCAAGGCGGGCTCCGGTAACATCGGCACCACCAACGCCCTGCGTGTGGCCGGCCCCAAGGTGGCCGCGCTCACGCTGCTGCTCGACTGCCTTAAGGGCGCCATCAGCGTCCTTATCGCGCGTCCGCTCATTGCCGACTTGGGCTATGGCTTCCCCGTGAGCATTATGGCCCCCGGCGCCGCCGGCGACTGGATGCTCGGCGTCATCTGCCTGGCAGCCGTGTGGGGCCATATCTTCTCGCCCTATCTCAACTTCCACGGCGGCAAGGGTATCGCGGTTGGTCTGGGCGTCATCCTCGCTTGGTACTGGCCTATTGGCCTGTCGCTGCTGGGCATGTTTATCGTGGCCGTCGTCATCACCAAGTTCGTGTCGGTGGGCTCGCTCGCCGCGGCCATCGGTCTTCCCATTGCCGTCTGCGCGGTCTTTCCGTACAGCAGCCTGGGACTTAAGTTTTGCATGGCGCTGATCGGCATCACCGTGGTGTGGGCCCATCGTGCGAACATCAAAAAACTCATGACGGGTAAGGAGTCCAAGCTCTCGTTTACCAAGCGCGTCACCGAGCCCGACGATAAGTAGGAGAGAGTCATGAATGTTGCGCTGATTGGCTCCGGCTCCTGGGGAACCGCCGTCGCCGGCCTTGCCGCCGCGCGAGCCGAGCGCGTGACCATGTGGGCCCATAGCGAGCAGACGGCCGCCGGCATCAATGGCGAGCACCGCAACCCCCGCTACCTTGTGGGCTACGAGCTGCCCGGCAACGTCGTCGCCACGACCGAGCTCGTGCAGGCGCTCGACGGCGCCGAGGCCATCATCTTTGCCGTTCCTTCGACGCACCTTCGCAGCGTGTGCCACCAGGCCGCGCCCTTTATCGCCGCCGATACCCCGGTGCTCTGCCTCACCAAGGGCATTGAGCCCGAGTCCGGCCTACTCATGAGCGAGGTCATCGCCAGCGAGATCGGCAACGAGGCACGTGTGGCGGCGCTCTCGGGCCCCAACCATGCCGAGGAGATCTGCCGCGGCGGGCTTTCTGCCGCCGTCATCGCCAGCAAAGATCCGCAGATAGGGGAGACCTTTAAGGACCTGCTCCTGTCCACGGCCTTCCGCATCTATCTGTCGCAAGACATGACCGGTGTCGAGGTCTGCGGCGCCATGAAAAATGTCATCGCCATCGTGTGCGGCATCTCCGCCGGCTCGGGCGCGGGCGATAACACACTTGCCCTCATCATGACGCGCGGCTTGGCCGAGATTAGCCGCCTGGTGCACGCCCGCGGCGGTCAAGCTATGACCTGCATGGGGCTTGCCGGCATGGGTGACCTCATTGCCACCTGCACCTCGGAGCATTCGCGCAACCGCACCTTTGGCTACGAGTTTGCCCACGGCGTGTCGCTCGACGAGTACCAGACGCGCACGCATATGGTGGTGGAGGGCGCCGTCGCCGCCCGCAGCGTCAGCGAGCTTGCACGTTCACTGGGCGTAGACATTCCGCTCACCTTTGCCGTCGAGCAAACGCTCTACAACGGTGTTACTTTGGATAGGGCGCTCGAGATTCTCACCGACCGCGTCCCTTCTCAAGAGTTCTACGGACTCACCGACTAGCGCAGAAAGGCTACTACCATGGGTTCCATTAAAATCGCTCCGTCCGTCCTCTCGGCCGACATGGCCAACCTCAAGGGCGAACTCGACAAGATCGCCGGTGCCGACTTTGTGCACTTCGACGTCATGGACGGCCACTTTACCGGCAACCTGACCTTTGGCGTCGACATCCTTAAGGCCGTCAAGCGCTCCACCGATGTACCGGTCGACGCGCACCTGATGGTGTCGAACCCCGATGAGACGGTCGATTGGTACGCCGACGCCGGTGCCGACATGATCACCGTGCACTACGAGGCTTCCACGCACCTGCACCGCACGCTCACCCATCTGCAACAGCGCGGCGTTAAGGCCGGCGTGGTGCTCAACCCCGCCACCCCCGTGTGCGTGCTCGATAGCATCATCGACGTCGTCGATATGGTGCTGCTGATGAGCGTGAACCCGGGCTTTGGCGGTCAGAGCTTTATCCCGGGCACCATCGCTAAGCTCCACGAGCTCAAGGCCATGTGCGAGCGTCACGGCGTTTCGCCCCTCATCGAGGTCGACGGTGGCATTTCTTCCAAGAACATTGCCGAGGTCGTCAAGGCCGGCGCCAACGTGCTCGTGGCCGGTTCTGCCGTATTTAAGTCCGAAGATCCCGCTGCCGAGGTTGCGCTGCTGCAGAAGCTGGGCAACGAGGCTGCACAGGAGGCATAAACCCTTATGACCGCAGGTCAAAACCGCATACCCGTGAATCTTGACTACGCCGCCTCGACGCCCATGCGCGCCGAGGCGCGCCTTGCGCAGCGTGAGTACGACGATAGCGAGCTTGCGGGCGTCAACCCCAACTCGCTGCACTCGCTCGGCCGCAAGGCTGCCGCGCGTCTGGAGGTTGCACGTCGCGAGATCGCCCGCAGCTTTGGCGCGCGCGTTCGCCCGTCTGAGATTGTTCTGACCAACGGCGGCACCGAAGCCAACCAGCTGGCGCTACTCGGTCTTGCCGAGGGTGCACGTCAGCGCGACCGTAAGCGTAACCGCGTGATCGTATCTGCCATCGAGCACGATTCGATCCTGGACAACCTGCCGCTGCTGCGTGCCGCCGGCTTTACCGTCGACCTAGTTCAGCCCTGCCGTGCGGGCTACATCGAGCCTGCCGCGCTGAACGACTTGCTTGGCGACGACGTCGCGCTCGTGAGCATCATGGCAGCCAACAACGAGACCGGCGTGGTGCAGCCCATCCGTGAGCTAGCCACGGTCGCGCATACCGTGGGCGCCCTGTTCCACACCGATGCCATCCAGGGCTATCTGCACATTCCGCTCGATGCCACCGAGTTGGGCGTCGATGCCATGACCGTTGCCGCGCATAAGATCGGCGGTCCTGTGGCATCTGGCGCGCTCTACCTTAAGAACCGCACGCCGCTGCGTCCGCGCATCTTTGGCGGTGGACAAGAAGCCGGCCGTCGCGCCGGTACGCAGGACCTGCGCACGCAGCTGGCCTTTGCCGCTGCCGCCCGCACGCTGGCGCCCCATGTGGCCCAGGAGCGTGCGACGCTGCAGGCCTTGTCCGACAAGCTCTACGCCGCGCTTACGGCCCATCCGCGCATTCACGCCACCATGGGCGACTATGCGCAGGCCGACCGTCTGCCCGGCATGGTATCGATCTACATTGACGGCATGGACTCCGAGGAGCTCATCATCAAGCTCGACGCCGCCGGCTTTGAGGTTTCGGCCGGCTCGGCGTGCTCGAGTGGCAGCATGGACCCGAGCCATGTTCTCAGCGCCATGGGCATTGGTCGCGAGCAGGCATTGGGCGCTCTGCGTATCTCGTTTGATGACCGCGTGAACCCGGCCGATCTGGACGAGTTTGCCCAGACGCTGCTCTCAATCGTGGGTGCCGCATGATCGTCGCCGAGCTTGAGCGCGCTCTGCTGGCACGCCATCCCAAGACCGATGCCGAGAGTTGGGACCATGTAGGACTCTCCGTCGGCGACCCTGCCGCGGAGATTACCGGTGTTGCCTGCGCACTCGATGCGACCGAAGCCAATGTGCACCGCGCCCAGGAGGCCGGCGTCAACGTGCTGCTAACGCATCATCCCATCTATATCAAGGCGCCCGAGGCGTTTTGTCCGTCGGATGCGTCACGCCCCCAGTGCAGCGCGGCGCTCTATGAGGCCGCCCGCTGCGGCGTGAGCATTATTTCACTCCATACCAATCTGGACCGCTCGCACGAAGCGCGCACCTGCCTGAGTGAGCTGCTGGGTGCCGCACCCGTGAGCTCACTGGAGCATGTGGACGACCCCGAGGCCTGCGGCCTGGGCGCGCTTGCAACGCTCAACGACCCATGCACGCTGCGCGATCTTGCCACCCGTGCTGCCACGGCCTTCGGCAGTGACCCGCGTGTGTGGGGCGAAGCCGAGCACGCATGCCGTACCGTCGCTATTTTGGGCGGCTCCCTGGGCGACTTTGGAGAGCTCGCCATCGCCGCGGGCGCAGATGTCATCGTAACCGGCGAGGCAGGCTACCACGTGGCGCAAGACCTTGCCTTGCGCGGGCTGCCGGTGATCTTGCTCGGCCACGACCGCTCCGAAGAGCCGTTCGTTGATATATTGATGAACTCTGCAGTTGACGCCGGGGTCGACCCCCGTCATGCGATTAAAATACTGAACCCTTGCCAATGGTGGACTGTGACAAAAGGAGAGAACTTATGAGCGCCGGCGCTACGCTACTCAAGCTGCAACAGATCGATTTGGAGCTCGCCCGCAACAAGAGCGAACTTGCCAATATGCCGGAGCTCAAGGAGCTCGCTTCCAAGCGCAAGACCTATGTGAAGCTCAAGTCCGAGATGACCAAGCTCTACGCCCAGCGCAAGGATCTGGACATTGAGCTCGACGATCTCAACACCACCGAGATTCAGACCAACAACGCCATCGAGGCTGCCAAGAAGCGCCATGTCGACGGCTCCGACTACCGCGAGGTTCAGGACCTGGAGAATGAACTCGCAACCCTGGCCAAGCGTCTGGACAAGATTGAGCACACCCGCAAGGATGTCGTCATCGCCCATAAGGAGGCGCTCGACCGCGAGGCCCGCGCGCAGGCAATCATCGCCAAGTTCGAGGAGGGCGTGAAGGCCGATACCAAGGCCGCCCGCGCCAAGGCTGCCGACCTGCAGGCTCAGATTGACGCCGCCACTAAGGAGCGCACCGCGCTTGCCGCCACGCTGCCGGCCGACGTGCTCACCGACTACGAGCGTCTGCTCAAGCAGTTCCGCGGCCTTGCCGTCGAGACCATCCAGGGCAACATCCCCACGGTTTGCCACACCGCGCTGCAGGCATCGTCCATGAGCGACCTCAACCACGACGGTAGCGAGATTACGCACTGCCCGTACTGCCACCGCCTCCTGGTACTCCCGAGCAAGGAAGCCTAGCAATGACGGCGGCATCCAACAATTCAATGCAACTTGAGGGAAAAACGATCCTGCTGGGTATTACCGGCGGGATCGCCGCCTATAAGTCGTGCAATATCGTGCGCCTGCTGCAAAAGCGCGGCGCGCGCGTCAAGGTCGTCATGAGCGAGCATGCCACCGAGTTTGTGGGCCCGCTCACCTTCCGTGCGCTCACCAACGAGCCCGTTGCCGTGGGCCTATTCGACGATCCCTCCGACCCTATCCACCACATCTCGCTCGCACAGGAGCCCGACCTGGTGGTCGTGGCGCCCGCGACGGCCAATATCATCGCCAAGATGGCCAAAGGCGTCGCCGATGACCTTATCTCCACCTCGCTGCTGGCGACGCCGCGGCCCATCGTGATCGCACCCGCTATGAACAACGGCATGTGGAAGGCGCCGGCAACACAGGCCAATATGGCCACGCTGCGCGACCGCGGGGTGCACGTGGTTGGCCCCGGCAGCGGCTACCTTGCCTGCGGCGACGTGGACACGGGCCGTATGAGCGAGCCCGAGGACATCGTCGAGGCCGTCTGTGAGGTGCTCAGTCCCGCGCCGCAAGACCTGACAGGCAAGCGCATCGTGATTACCGCCGGCCCCACGCACGAACCGATCGACCCGGTGCGATTCATTGGCAACCGTTCGTCGGGCAAGATGGGCATCGCCCTGGCGGGGGAGGCTGCTCGCCGCGGTGCCGAGGTCACGCTCGTGTTGGGACCGACATCGCTCGATGTGCCCGGCGGCATGGAGTGCGTGCGCGTGCAGACCGCCGCAGAGATGCTGCAGGCGGCGGCGAGCGCCTTCCAGACGGCCGATGCGGCAATTTGTGCGGCCGCCGTCGCCGACTATACCCCCGCCACCCCTGCGGACCATAAGCTCAAAAAGTCCAACGAACGCTTGGATCGCATCGAGCTTGTCGAAACGGTCGATATTTTGGCCGAGCTCTCGCGCCAGAAGGGAGAGCGGCGCGTGATCGGCTTTGCGGCCGAGACCGATAACGTCGTGGAGTACGCGCAGCGTAAGCTCGCCCGCAAGGGTTGTGATGCCATTATCGCCAACGATGTCTCGCGCGCCGATTCGGGCTTTGGAACCGACACTAACAAGGCCTGGATTGTGAGCACAGCGGGTACACAGGAACTTCCCGTGCTAACAAAACCCCAGCTCGCAGATACAATTTTGGACTTGCTTCAAAAAAGTTAAAAAAGTTCTTGCACAAGGGCAAAGTTTCGGGTTAATATACTCCCTGTTGCGAGCGAGAGCAGAGCAACAAACAAAAGCTTCGGGACGTGGCGCAGCTTGGTAGCGCACTTGACTGGGGGTCAAGGGGTCGCTGGTTCGAATCCAGTCGTCCCGACCAGAAGTTTGCAGGTCAGGCACCTAGTGCCTGACCTTTTTTGTTTTAAGCAATTGCTTAATTTTGATTAAGCAACAGGGTGCCAAAAATCTACCTGCGCGATAATCGCCTTTTGCGGCTACTTGCGCGTTTTGCACACGCTTGGGCCGATTTATTAACGCGATATGAATCTACATACGCGCGGCAGGTACACGCCGAGAATTGGCGGCATTTATTGCGGCGATTTACGCCAATATAGCGACTGTAACGTACAAGCGTGTCGCTGTATTTATTCCAGTGGTTCACTTGATCGGTGGACAAGTTGGCTGTTGCAACGAAACGCCAAGCAGGATGGGCTCCATACGAGGATGCCGCAGCGGTAATGGCGGGAGAGTTCGGCTGGCGCTCTGAGAGCCGCTGTGTGACCCCATTTCTACTCAAACCGATAACTATGCCTCAAGACGAGAATCGTTCGTTTGGTTGCCAAATGAAAAGCCCGCGCAGAATCGCACGGGCTTTTCATTGGTTGCAGATGAGGCTAAAAACAGAAGGCGGGGAACACGCAGTAGATGTTCGTCGCGCTGTAGCAGTCATAGTTGCCGTTGCTGTGGACACAGCGGAAGGACGCGAAGTTGCTCGGATGCACGGAGCGAGTCCAGTGATAGCTGCTCGACGAAGCACTGGAATAGTTCGACGTTGTCACGCCCTTGGATTTGTAGTACTCGTACTGGGCGCCGTCAGACTGGAGGTCACCGTAGACTTCAGTCATCGAGAGCAGGAAGACCTTGTCAGTCGTGGCCGAGGGGGTGCCTGCCTTGCCGCCGCCCAGGTTGTCGGTCATCTTCGTGACGGACTTCACCTTGGACTGGAGTTCGCAAGGCAAAAGCGACCAGAGGTCGCCGGTATTGAGGCGGCCGCGGAGTTCGGACTTCTCCCAGCCGCCGGCGTGCGTGTTCGTGGCGTTTATTCTCTGTAGGGCCAGGGCATTGTTGGTCGCCTCGAACGTAAGCCCCGCCTTGCCTGAGCCATCAGCAAAAATTAAGATAAGACCGTGTATGACCAATATGAACTTGAGCATATTCCGTCCGTATTCATACTGGATGATCAAGGAAACATCATCGGCTTATCCGAAGGAGAGGAAGAACCCCTTGCCTTATTAAAGAAATACGCCAAATACAACGGATATAAAGCGGAAGGAGGCGACATCAAGTAACTATCAAAGGCCAGATTAAGGAGCCAGCCATGAAGAACTGCCTGCCCTCCATCGTCTCAGCAGCTCTTTGCCTCTCCCTTGTCATGACACCATTTGTGCCCGTTGCGGCAGCCTATGCCGACGATGGATCTCCCGCCGAGAGCAGCGAAATCTACGTCGGAGACAACTACGACGAAAATTACGATATATCCCTTTTTGAGCGCGGACGCTGCACGGATTCATATTCCAAGGCGTGGTGCGATTCTCACGGATTTGCAAATAACCGCCCCGTCCCTCACAAGGTCAAGCTGAACGCGAAGGAGGAGGCTCGCCTGCGCGATCTCCAGCTTGCTGGCACCGCTGAAGTTATCGCCGGTCTCGTGACAACCGGTCCTAGCGGCGGCTTTTTTGCAACCGCAATGACATCGTACCGACTTTTCACTTGCATGTTCTGAAAGGAAGTTGCCATGTTGTCGCAAAATCAATCGAGATACTTGACCACAATCGGCTTTGCCCTGCTTGCATTACTCTTTGCTAGCGACCTTTTGCTGAAACCGCCCAAGGAACTCGTTTCGCTTGCCATAGCCTGCATTTCCGCCCTTTACTTTACGGCAACCCTATTCGTCGGACTAAAGGAGAGGAAAAAAGGCGCAGTCGTTGCATCTGCCGTAGGCGTGATCATAGCCATTGCCTCATTCTTTATCTGACACATTGGTGATCTAGGAGCGATATCGTAGGAATACGACCGGGAGAGCCGGGACCAGATTGCCCGGGTTGCCCGGTCGGCTCGCGCGACGGCGCGGCGGTTCCACAGAAAGCTCTCCGGACTTCACACTGTTTCTGATCGCATTGTAGACAGCCATCTCGTCTTCGCTGTCGGCGAGCACGCGGTGTGCGTCGTCGTTTTGGATGTCCAGTAAATCTCGAAGGTCCTCCATGCACCAGCGTCCGAGATTTGGCCATGCGCGTTGCGCGAGCTGATAAGTGTCGATTGCGATGTTGTAGTTAAAGTCCAGGCCAAAGCCGTCCCAGGCAGAACGGCTTTGTTTCCTTGATTATCAACTTTATCCGGACACTTCCCGCATTCATCCGTGTGTGTACGGATGAATGCGGGGCCCGATAGCCCGGCGGCCTGATCGGCAGGCCGCCGGGAACTCTCACTCCTCGATAAAAGCCGGCACCCGGTTAGTCCTACGCATCTTGAAATCGCCAGTATCGTGGGAGACGTAGAGAATGCCGTCCATCCCATCTCGCGATGCATATGAAAGGTGAACTGAACCGCAATCCGCTCCATCATTGTCGAGAAGATCGAACGAATTCGGGTCGCTCGTTGCGGCCAAACGACCACTCAGACAAGAGCCGTCGCCATTACAGATTTGCCATTCCATGTCTTCGCCTGCAAGAATCGCCATAGACGGCCTGGTCGCGCCATCGTTGACATACATCCCGTCTATGCCAAACCCATTTTCAGCGCCATCGATGAACGACTGCTCGGACCTATACCTCGCAAATGATGCACATAGCACCATTGCAAGACAAAGTACAAAGCCAACAATCGCTATCTTTGCATAGCTCTTGCCTATCATGTCATTCACCTCCCTCGTATGTATCGAGGTATTCCTGCTTGAGCGTCTGCGAGGACGACTTGATCTTTTCCACGAGCGTGCCGGCCTCGATGAAGTAGAACGAGTTGGTGAGGTCTGCCAGGTCGTCGAGTAGATGGCTTGAGATGAGCACGCTGCGTCCCCGCGCCACCTCGCTGCGCATCGCGTCGCAGGAGGTTTTCCGCTTTCCCGGATCGAGGCCGTTCAGCGGTTCATCGAGGATGAGGTACGGGCAATCGGTCGCTATCGCCATGGCAAGCTTTACCTGCTGCTTCATTCCTGTCGAGAGTTTACGGGTCGGCTTGTCGAGATATGGGGAGATTCCGAGGGAGTCGCAGAGCGAGTCGATGTCGGCGGCCGATTTCCACGCCTCCCTAACGAAAGCAAGGTGCTCGATGGCCGATAGCGTGGGATAGAGATCCGCGCTGCCCGAAGAGCTCAGGTAGACGAGTTCTGCGAATTCGGCTGATCGACGTTGGCAGATTCCGTCTGCCGCCAGGCTTCCCGAGCGGATGCGGGTGGGAAATTGGCCCGACAGCGCTTCAAGAAGGGTGGTTTTCCCCGAGCCGTTGGGAGCAACGAGGCCCGCCGCCGTTCCCGGGCTCAGGAAAAGCGACCCGATTGAAAGTATCGTCGTGCTTCCGTATCCCACGCTCGCGTCCAGAAGCTCGAGCCCATGGTGCTTTTTCGCGGGTCCAGGCTGTTTGGGCGAACGTGTCGCAACGGCGCCGACCGCAAAAAAGACCGCGACGTATGCCAGGGCCACGGCAAGCATCGATGCGCTGCCTGAACCGGAGCCAATGAATTCTGTCGGGAAGCATCCTACGTAACCCGTTGCCTCGATAGGCGAGAACACGGCCAGCGGCAGGAGCCCGAGCGCGGCGTTATGCCCCAGCGCCGAATCGGACAGCAACGGGAATGCCGGGGCCGCGACAAGCAGCGCTGAGGCAAGGGGGCCCGCGAGGACGCGCCTCGTTGCGGTCGATAGGACGGCGGAGCAAACGGATATCAAGGTTCCGCCCGCAAGCAGCGCGAGAAGCAGGGTCGTGAAGACGTCTCCCGCGGTCGTGGTGGCAAGCGCGCCGTCACGGAAGAAGGCGATCGGGTACCCAATTTGCCCGAAGCCGTTTAGGACCGAGGCGTAAATGCCCCCGGGTGCGAGGCCGGCGAGGAGCATCGCGGTCCCCGCGGCGATTATCGAAAACACGATCTGGATAAGGCGCCGGAATTTGGGCACGGGCGCCTTCGCCGCCAGGGTCGCAGGCCTTGTGGCGCCGAGCACGAGTATCGACGAGAGAAGGAAGGGGATGAAGGGAAGGAAAGACGGCGCCGTGGCAACGGCGTAAGGCAGGAAGGAAAGGAATGGCAGGTCGCTTGCGGAGGCCGGGATATCCGTGATGCCGGAGCTGCTCAGGGCACGGCAATACGCGAGGTCTGCGTCATTGGTCTCTCGGTCTCCCACGATGGACCCGGATTGGAAGCCTTCGCCCATGAGCGCGTAGTAGCTCTCGGCAGAATCGAGAAAGGCGGCGTCGGTTTGGGCGGCGAGGGCGGCGTTCGCGTATCTTGCAAGCTCCGCGTCATCTTGCTGCTCTGGAGATAGGTCTGTGCCGCTGGCCTGGGGCGCGCGCGTATTGAATGCGTCGACAAAGCCCTGCATGCCCTGTTTCATAAAGAAGGGCCCGTAGATGGGTGAATTGAACGCAATGGGGGCGGAAAAGGCTGCAGCGAGAACGAGCGTACAAATCCATACGGCCCTGTCTCTTAGGATTAGTTTGAGAAGAAGTCGACAGTACATTTAGAAGCACCTACGTTCCTCAAAGAATTGTTAGATTAAAAGTAACAGACCGGATGAAGATACGTGCGACGGGGGCGAGGCGAATGGCTGAGCGGTATCGATATGCGGGTTCAACGGTATTATATTGACTACATAGATTATTAACTTGCTTGACTTGTAAACCTAGTCGTCCTGTCATCATATTCAACTTCGAAAAAAGGGGAATGAGGGCATCCCGATGCATCGAGTATTACTGGAACCCCGGCGATACGCTGAATGATTTGTGACGAATAGTCATGTCCATCAAGAAGGCTCGACGCTTCGGGCAGCTCGTCAATCGATATATCAATTCTTGGAGACATGTATTCCTACCATTTTTAAAGAAACAACGGCGGTAATCGCTATCGCGATTACGCCAATAATACCGAGCGCCATCTATTTATACTTGATTTAAGGCGGAGTGGAATGTGGGCGCGCAAGGAGATGCGGAATCGATGAGAGCCTCAAAAAATTACTGCAGTGTTATCATCGTTCATCCTCTCTATTCTTCCATTTCTGATTCTATGGGCGGCTTGGTCAGTCCTCCCTGATACAATTCCCGCTCATTGGAGTGGGGGTGTGGTTGATCGATGGGGTAATAAGCTTGAATTGCTGGTTGTTCCGCTGTTTTCTCTGATTGGTTCTATTGCAATTTCTGTGTACCTTATTGTTTCCACGCGGCGAAGAGAGTTCGCGGATTTCTCTGTTCGAATGCGACGGGACTTTGTTGCGTGCTATATTTCCAGTCTTCTTTTATCGACAACCTGCTCAGTGATAATTGCCGTTTGGGTTCAGTTGATTCTTACGCAAAACACTGCGGTTGATGGGGGGCTTGGACTATCGATCCTGTATTCCCTTCCCGGGCTATATGTGATCTTGTGCGCTTTGCCGTCTTTTTATGCGAGCGGCGAGAGCAAAAAGGCAGAGCGCCTGATAACAGTTCTTATTGGCGGCGCGGAGATTGTTCTTTGTGGAATAGTGCTTGAAGGTTCGGCTGCCTCTTATGCGATGATTGGACTGATGATTCTGTTCTGTGCGTTTGAGATTGTGTCACAGGTAAGGGATAGCCGGTCCTTATGAGTTGAATTACGCGCGTGCGGATATAAAGGGTGGCATGTTAAATTTGTTGAAAGCTCTGACATGCGCTGTCGACTTCA
This sequence comes from Collinsella aerofaciens, assembly GCF_040910185.1. Classification (GTDB taxonomy): domain Bacteria; phylum Actinomycetota; class Coriobacteriia; order Coriobacteriales; family Coriobacteriaceae; genus Collinsella; species Collinsella aerofaciens_BF. The sequence continues at coordinate 23,032 of NZ_JBDGBA010000024.1, forward strand.
TTAAAATCGATTGCCGATCAAGTCTTCCTATATATGCGAGCCCCAAGAAACTGCGCTGTGAACCTGAGTCCTCTATTGATCGGCCCGGTGCACCGGGCCGCTGTCCTCGAGCCGGCAACAGCTTGCCGGTCTCAAAACGTATGCCGTCCGGCACGACCGAGGGCCGAGTCTTGCGCCCCGTTCGGTCAGCGCCAGAACCCCGTGCCGGAACCCATGCGGTCGATTGCAGGGGAATTCAGCCGAGGCCATCGAGGAGCCGACCTAGGGACGGTGCCCTCAGTCCTCGAAGGATTTCAACCGCCCCTTAAAGGCTCGGATTGATTTAACGGTTGATTCAATCCGGCAGAATATGCCGGGCATGGACCGGTTGACACAATGTAAGGTAAAAAGCAGATGCGGCCGTACGCCGGTGCGGGGTTCGGGTGATGTGATAGAAAGAAATATACGTATTACATCTAACCAAGAGGTGCGTCATGGCAACCGCCACCGCAGCCCTGAGAATCCCCGAGGACCTTGCGAACAGGTACGACCGTCTGGCGAAGTCGACGGGCCGCACGAAAAACTTCTACATGACGGAGGCGCTTGCCGCAGAGATAGGCAGGCTCGAATACGAGTACGGCCTCATGAATTATCCGGGAAGCGTTTGGTTGCGAGGTATGCCAGTGTGAGGGCCTGAGTCGTCAGGCCCCGCACAGGGGGACCGCGATGGTGGCCACCGCGCCGCCCGAGGGGCTGTTGGCGAGCGAGACGGAGCCCCCGTGGGCGCTTGCGGCCTCGGAGGCGGCGTGGAGGCCGAGCCCGTAGTGGCGGCCTCCGTCGCGCGAGGAGCGGGAGGAGTCGTCTGTGAAGAGGCGCTCGCAGCCGCGTTCGAGGGCGGCGGGAGAAAAGCCCGGTCCGTCGTCGGCAACCTCGATGACGAGGCGCCCGCCCGCGACGTCGCAGGAGACCGCCACGCGCGAGCGCGCGTGCTCGGCGGCGTTGGCCACGAGGTTCGCGGCGGCTCGCGCCAGGGCGGTTCGGTCGAGCGGGGCCTCGGGCGCGCCCGCGACAGCGGGGCCCGTGGCCGCGTCGAGCGTCACGCCTCGCGCCCGGGCGATCTGGGCGGCCTCGGCGAGGACCTGCTCGCAGAGCTCGGCCGGCCGCATGGGGGCCCTCTCCGCCCCGCCGGACCCGCGCGAGGCCTCGATGAGCAGGCGCACGTAGCCGTCGAGCCTTTCGACACTGCCGGCTATGTCGCGCGCGGCGGCCGCGAGGTCGGCGTCTTTCTCGTCTTCCAGCTCCTCCGCCACGAAGTCGGCGTTGGCGCGCAGCACGGTGAGCGGCGTCTTGAGGTCGTGGGCGAGCGACGCCACCTGTTCGCGCTGCCCCCGCTCCGCGGCCCAGCGGGCCTCGAGCGACTCGGCGAGGGAGGTCCGCATGGCGTCCATCGCGGCGAGGACGTCGTTCACCTCGCGCACGTTGGTGCTGCCGACCGCGAAGTCGAGCTCCCCCGCGCCGACGCGCTCCGCCGCCTCCGCGAGCGGCGCCATCTTGCGCGAGATCACGCGGCTCGCGCGGCGCGCCACGAGCGCGAGCGCGAGCGCGCTTCCCGCAGCGGCGCCGACGAGCATGAGGTTCTGCGGGTTGGGAAGCAGGCCGGCGAGGTCGCGCGAGACCCACTGCGGCAGGTACTCGCTGACGAGTGCGCAGGCCCCGCCGCCCTTGAGCGGGAACGCGGCGTAGGTGAGGCCCGAGCCCCCGCCCTCGATCTCCACTGTGCCCGGATCCGTGGCGAGTGCCGCGCGGGCCATTTCCGTCGCGTCCTCGAGCCGCGTGCCCTCGAGGTCTGTCATCAGCACGTATCCGTCCTTATTCAGGATGAGGTAGCGGTACGCCGTCGGCACGTCCTGCTGCCCGCAGACGCCGTCGCGTGCCAGGTCCTCCGCGACCTCGCGCGCATTGGCCGGCCCCCAGCTTGCCTCGTAGACGAAGCCCGCGTCGATCGCCGCGGAGAGCGCCATGAACGAGGCGAGCCACGCCGTGGCGACCGCCGCGAACGCGTAGGCGAAGTAGCGCGCGATGACGAAGGAGAGCGGCATGCCCCCGCGACCTCGCGCCCCGGTCCTCAGAGCTGCCACTTGTACCCCATCCCCCAGACGGTCGCGATCGGATCGGCGCCGGCCTCGGAGAGTTTCCTCCGGGCGCGGCTGACCTGCATGGATATGGCCGCGTCGTCGGCGTCGCTCTCCCAGCCGAGCACCGCCTCGCGTATCTGCGCGCGGCTCATGACCTGCCCGGGGTGGCGCGCGAGGTACTCGCAGATGGCGTACTCGGTGGGCGTGAGCGGCACGGCCTCGCCACCCACGGCGAGGCCGCGCGCCCCGAGGTCGATCCGCACCTCCCCGAAGGAGAGGGCGTGCGAGCGCGGCCGGCGCTCACGGCGTAGATGGGCCGCGACCTTGGCGCGCAGCTCCGCGGCCCCGAAGGGCTTGCGGACGTAGTCGTCGGCGCCCAGGCCGTAGCCGGCCACGGCGTCCTCCTCGGCCACGCGCGCGGTCAGGAAGACGATGGGCCCGTCGAAGTCCGGGCGGATCTGCCGCACGAGCTCGAAGCCGTCGAGCCCCGGCATCATGACGTCGCAGAGCACGAGGTCGAAGCGCGAGAGGTCCATCCCCGGGACCGCCGTCGGGTCCGTTGCCTTGACGACCTCATGACCGTCGCGGCCGAGGACGCGCGCGAGCGCGTCGAGGATCGCCCGCTCATCATCCACTGCCAGTATCCTCGCCATGTTCGACCTCCTGAAACTCCCGTCGGCATTGTACTTGCGCCGCGCTCAGCGGTCCAGAGCCCCGCGCGCAGCCGCGGGCGCGGGCGCCCACATGGCGATCTCAGGGTTGGGCAGCACGCGGTCGGCGATCGAGCGCAGCGCCGACCCCCAGCCGGCGTCGAGCAGGGCATTCCCGCCCAGGACGAGCGCTGCGGAGAGGAGGGCGGGCACGGCGGCGAGCGGCTTCCTACTCATCTGCCCTCCCGTCCTCGAAACGGCAGAACCAGGCCAGAAGGACGGCGGCGGCTGCCAGGGTGAGCACGAGGCCAGCGAGCGCAGTCGTGAGGAGAGGGCCCGCCGCGCGTGCGGCGTCGATGAAGGCCTCTACCCCGAGCGACCCCAGGCGCGCGGGCCAGGTGTTAGCGCTACTGTAAAAACAACCAATTTCGCCATCGCACTTTAGCCGATTCCGCCAACGCAATTTCCCCGATC
>NZ_JBDGBA010000025.1:0-26266 GCF_040910185.1 Collinsella aerofaciens
AGCATGTCCTTCCAGATATCCTTGGTCTGCTCGATAAACAGATCGAACTTGGGGAAGCAGCCGCGGCGGTTGAGCAGCCGCAGGCCGAAGCAGTCGGCGAGGTAGTAGCCCTTCTCGCAGCCGCCCGAACCATGGTCAGAAGCCATGGCGACGCAGTTCTCGGCACCCACAGCCTGGCCGATGGGGCCCTCGGGCTTGGTCATGGCGTAGACGCGCACGCCCATGTCCTTCATCTTCTTGACGGCCTCGAGGACCTCGGGGGTGGTGCCGGACTCGGAGGCGGTGAGCACGACGGACTTCTCGGTCATGCGCTTGTGGCCCATGGCGTTCCACTCGGCGGAGTGGATCAAGTAGACCTCGAGGTCGCGGTCACCGAACTTGTTCATGAGGTACTCGAGCTGCATGAGCTCGTCCCAGGTGCCGCCGACGCCCATCAGGAACACGGCGTCGTAGCCCTCGTCGGCGACCTTGTCGGCGAGCGCGGTCATCTTCTTGCCGGTCTCGTAGACGTTCTTGCCGTCCTCGAGATAGTCCTCCTGGCTAAAGTGCATGATCTCGATCTTCTCGGTTTCCTTCATGGCTTTTCCTTTCTGTCCAGCACGCGAATCTATACATCGCGTTTCTTTTCGATACCAATTATAGACATACACCCAACGTGTTTTTAATACCACTTTTCAATCTATTCCAATCCTCGGTGAACGGTCGAAATTCTCTGGTGAGTGGTATCAAATTAGAATTTGATGTATAGCTAACGCCCCCGGCGTCTCCCTTGTGTGACAAAGAACAGCGTTCCTACCAGCGCAATAATGGTCGATGCTCCAAACAGTACCGTCTGGACGCCCAAAGCCTCCGCCAAAAACGGAGCCGCCAGCAGCGGCACCACGCCGGCGCTCATCAGGCCAAAACGCACAAAGCCGGTAATGCGCCCCAGGTATTTGATGTCGGCACGCTCCTGAATCAAGATCATCTGCAGCGGCTCCAGGAACCCCCAGGCCAGACCGTTAATCGCCTGACCGATAATCGCGACCCCCAGCATATCGGTGCCCACGTACACCATGGACCCAATGCCCACGGCCATGAGCGCGCCGAGCAGCAATCGCAGGTTGACATGGCGAGCAGAAAGCTTGGTCAGGATGAACGCACCCACCGAGGAAGTGAGGCCCACGACCGAGGACAACCAGCCCAGCCAGACGATATCCACGTTGAGTACATCACGGTAGAACAACGACTCCAGCGAATCGAACGCGCCAAACGCAAAGAAACCCAAAAAGCCCGAGATAAAGATGAGGCGCAAGTCGTGGTCGCGAAACGTAAGTCGCGCGCCCTCGGCCATGCCGCCCAGAATACCGCCCTTCGGCTTCTCCCCTTTTGCGGGAGCAACACACTCGTGACAGCCCAAGGAGAGCACGGCCGCCACACCCATCATGCCCGCCATGAGCAGATAAACCGATTGCGTGGCAAAACAGCTCACGATGGCACCGCCGAGCAGCGGGCCAGCGGTATAGGCGATATTGCTGTAGAACACCATGAGGCCGTTCACGCGGGTACGGCCCTCGGTAGTCGACTCCAGGTATCCCGGAAACGCATGCGTGCAGGTGTTGATAAAGCCGCCCGCAAGTCCCAAGACGCACGCGGCAAACACAAGCCCGGGGACAGACAACGGCGCCAACCCCACGCCAAGCGATAGCACTGCCGTAATCACGCACGTCACAAACGACGTCCGGCGCGGTCCAAAGCGATCAATGACCGAGCCCGACACCATATTGCCCACCGACGTCATAAGATTGCGCACGAGCGTAATGGCGGCAACCAAAAAGGCCGTGCCGGCCAGATCATACGTGGCCGCACCGATAAGCCCCAAAAAGTAGACCGCGTTGTTGGCGCACCACTGCAGGGACTCAATAAGAATCAGCCTGACCTCTGCCGGCGTCAGGCGCATTGCTTCGCGATCCTTCGCGAACATACGAACTCCTTCTATACAAAAAAGGGGATGGAGGGCATAGGCCTGCTCCATCCCCTTTCCAGGTTGCAACGAAAATCTATGCAGCCGGGCCCTTACGCCAGCACGCCGAAGAACGCGCCGATGATGCCCACGACCATGGTGGCCACGATCAGCACCATGGGGTTGATCTTCTTGGACAGCAGCCAGTAGTACAGCCAGAAGGCGATCATGCCGAGCATGCCGGGCATGATGCCGTCCAGGATGTCCTGGAGGGTCTGGGCGTCCTCGCCCGAGCCGATGGCCACCGGGATGCTGGCCCAGAACATGTCCTTGCACATGGCGCCCACGACCATGACGCCCACGATGCCCACGCAGGTCATGATCTTCTGCATGAGGCCGGTCCTCTGGGCCTCGTCCAGGAAGCCCACGCCCAGCTCGTAGCCCTTGACGGCGCCCCAGATGCGCAGCGCGAAGCCGGGGACGTTGTAGATGAGCAGGAAGGCGATGGGGCCGAAGGGGTTGCCGGCCTGGCACAGGCTGATGCCCACCGCGGCGGCGACCACGCGCAGCGTCGACAGGAAGATGGAGTCGCCGATGCCGGACAGCGGGCCCATGAGGGCGGCCTTGACGTCGTTGACGCTCTCGGGCTCGATCTCGCCGCGGGCGACCTTCTCCTCCATGGCCATCGCGATGCCGCCGACGAACGGGGCGAACTGGACGGTGATGTTGAAGAACGCGCAGTGGCGGTGCAGGGCCTCGGCGTAGTCGTCGGGGCGGCCGGCGTAGATCTTCTTGAGCATGTTGGCGACCATCAGGCAGAAGGCGATGTTCATCTGCTTGTAGTAGGTCCAGGAGAACTCCATGCCCAGGGCGCCGACGTTGACGGCGCTCTTGACGAGGTCGGAGCGCGTGATCTTGTTCTCGGGACTAGAAGTCATCGTCCTCATCCCCTTCCGCGGAGAGCTGGGGCTGGGCTCCGCCCAGGCCGAGCAGGTCGAACTTGTCGATGCCGATGATGATGGCGATCAGGGCGACGCCCAGGACGGGCACGTTGGCGTAGGAGCACAGCAGGAAGCCCAGGAAGTAGAAGGGCACGAGCTGCTTGGTGAGCACCAGGCGGCCGAGCATGGCGAAGCCCATGGCCGGCAGGATGTTGGCGGCAACGCCGCAACCGTCGATCACAAAGGACGGGATGAAGTCGAGCAGGCCCTGGATGGCGTCAGACCCCAAGTAGAATGCGCCGCCGCACAGCAAGAAGTACTCGACGCAGCCCCAGATTCCAAGTCCCCAATGGACGGCGTAAATGCCTTTGAGATTTCCCTTGAGGGCGAACTTGTCTGCCATATCGACAAACACGGGGAACAAGGCACTGGTAATGTTGTCGAACGTCAGCGAAAGGACGGCGATGGGCATGGCGAGCGCGATGGCCGTCTCGGTACCCTGACCGAGCTGAATGGCAAACGCGCAGGCGAGTACGCCGCCGATGGTTTCGTTAGGCGGCACGTAGGCGCCGATGGAAACCGAACCCATGAACAGCAGCTCCAGGCTGGCGCCAACGGCAAGGCCAGTCTGCAGGTCCCCCAGTACCAGGCCCACGAGCGGGCACAGGACGATGGGGCGGAACGCGTAAAGGGTGCCGAGCTGGTAGTCGAGGCATCCAAACGCTCCAACTAAGCCGACGAGGATTGCTTGGACAAGCATAATTCCTCCCAATAAGGAATCTCGAACCGTCGTCACTCCCGTCGCGCGCGTTGTTGATATCAATTCCGGGAGTTCGATTACACGGCTCGAAGCGCACCTGGTGTGCTGCTAACACCCATGCCAGGCACAAATGATTTGATACCAATTATAGGTATGCAGGTTCTTACTATTTAATACCACTCGCTCAGCGGGGTGTTTTTTACCGTAAACGGCAGACGTATCCCGTCAGGTGCGCTCTTTGTTTCGATGGCGGACAAGCGTCACCAGAAAGCCATCGCCAAAGGCATCGGATGCCAAGTTGGCCACAATCACCAAAACGATAATCGCCGCGCCCAAAAACTCGTTCCAGCGAAAGACCTCGCCAAAGAGGAGCGCAGACCAGCAGGGAGCGAGCACGACCTCACTCATGCAAACCAAGTTGGCCGCAAACGCGTTGGTGCGCGCAATCCCCTTGGCATACAGCACGCTCGCAAGGCCACTGCAAAAAAGGCCATGCACCAGCATGAGCCCCCACTCAAATGGCCTCACGGAGTCTAGGGCGCCGGCAAAATAGACAATCGGCAGCATCGAGATACCGCAGGAGATGAGCGAGGACACCATGGGCGACGCATCGGGGCGAGAGTTCAAAAAGAAACACAGCCCAAAGGTGGCGCCCGAAATGACGGCAAGCAGGTTGCCGAGCATGCCCTCGGCACTCAAATCGCCTAAAAAGAAAAGTCCCATACCCGTAAAAGCAACCACCACGGAGGCAATCTTCGCAGGCGAGGGCAACGTGCGAGTTGCGAGCGATTGATACACGATAACGAAAATCATCGAAGTGTACTGCAGAACGATCGCGTTGCCGACCGTCGTGAGCTGGTTGGCAAAGTTAAACGTGGTGCCCGTTACGAAGTTACAGACGGCCACAAGGACAATAAGACGACTGACGCGGAGGACGGGCCTGCCGACGAGCAGGATAAAGAGCGCCATAAATATTGCCGTGACGGCACCGATCAAAAGAGCTGACTGCGAATTGGCGCGAACGAGGATGCCGATAAAACTCCACAAGAGCGCCGTGCCAAATAGATACATCGCCCCGCTCACGCTATTATCGGGTGGATTGTCAGATCGAATCACGAAGCACCTCCAGCTAGCTTTCGGTAATAAAAAACGGCGACCGCAATGGGTCGCCGTTTCCCTTGGGGGCAGAATAGAACGCAGGAGCCTACGCCAGCACGCCGAAGAACGCGCCGATGATGCCCACGACCATGGTGGCCACGATCAGCACCATGGGGTTGATCTTCTTGGACAGCAGCCAGTAGTACAGCCAGAAGGCGATCATGCCGAGCATGCCGGGCATGATGCCGTCCAGGATGTCCTGGAGGGTCTGGGCGTCCTCGCCCGAGCCGATGGCCACCGGGATGCTGGCCCAGAACATGTCCTTGCACATGGCGCCCACGACCATGACGCCCACGATGCCCACGCAGGTCATGATCTTCTGCATGAGGCCGGTCCTCTGGGCCTCGTCCAGGAAGCCCACGCCCAGCTCGTAGCCCTTGACGGCGCCCCAGATGCGCAGCGCGAAGCCGGGGACGTTGTAGATGAGCAGGAAGGCGATGGGGCCGAAGGGGTTGCCGGCCTGGCACAGGCTGATGCCCACCGCGGCGGCGACCACGCGCAGCGTCGACAGGAAGATGGAGTCGCCGATGCCGGACAGCGGGCCCATGAGGGCGGCCTTGACGTCGTTGACGCTCTCGGGCTCGATCTCGCCGCGGGCGACCTTCTCCTCCATGGCCATCGCGATGCCGCCGACGAACGGGGCGAACTGGACGGTGATGTTGAAGAACGCGCAGTGGCGGTGCAGGGCCTCGGCGTAGTCGTCGGGGCGGCCGGCGTAGATCTTCTTGAGCATGTTGGCGACCATCAGGCAGAAGGCGATGTTCATCTGCTTGTAGTAGGTCCAGGAGAACTCCATGCCCAGGGCGCCGACGTTGACGGCGCTCTTGACGAGGTCGGAGCGCGTGATCTTGTTCTCGGGACTAGAAGTCATCGTCCTCATCCCCTTCCGCGGAGAGCTGGGGCTGGGCTCCGCCCAGGCCGAGCAGGTCGAACTTGTCGATGCCGATGATGATGGCGATCAGGGCGACGCCCAGGACGGGCACGTTGGCGTAGGAGCACAGCAGGAAGCCCAGGAAGTAGAAGGGCACGAGCTGCTTGGTGAGCACCAGGCGGCCGAGCATGGCGAAGCCCATGGCCGGCAGGATGTTGGCGGCAACGCCAAAGCCAGCAAGGACAAAGGGCGGGATGAAGTCGAGCAGGCCCTGAATGGCGTCAGCACCCAGATAGAACGACAGCGAGCACAGCAGGAACGCCATGATGATACCGGTCAAACCGATCAGGAAGTGCATCGCATAGACGCCCTTAAGGTTGCCCTGGGCAGAGAAAACATCGGCGCGGTCAACCAAAATCGGCAGGGCGGCGTTGAGGATGTTCTTGATGGCAAGGCACAGCGTGGCGATGGGCATAGCGAGCGCGATGGCTGCCTCGGTGCTCTGGCCCAGCTGGATAGCGAAGGCGCAGGCGAGCACGCCGCCGATCGTCTCATCGGGCGGCACGTAGGCGCCGATGGAGATCGAGCCCATGAACAGCAGCTCCAGGCTCGCACCGATCGCGAGGCCGGACTGCAGGTCCCCCAGCACCAGGCCCACGAGCGGGCACAGGGCGATGGGGCGGAACGCATAGAGCGTACCGAGCTGGCAGTCGAACTTACCAAATGCGGCGATAAGTCCGATGAGGATTGCTTGGGCAAGCATATATCCCCCTTTCCTAATAGGACACTACGAAGAGCTCAGACTCTTCGAAATTGAACGCCTAGAGCACGCTGGCGCAGTCAACCTTGGGGTCATCGGCCAGGGGTCGAATCTCGACCTCAACGCCACGATCCAGCATCTCGCGCACATCGGCTTCCTCGGCCGCGGTCAGGAAGATCTGACGAGAGACCTGACGCGCATCGGGACGCTTCTCGTCCTTGGGCTTGGTGTTGCCCAGGTTGACCGACTTGATCTGCGGGCAGCCCTCAACAAGCTGCTTTGCCTCAGCAATAGTGGCGACACAGATGATCATCTTGTACTTGTCGGTCACGCCCGAGTTGATAGCTTCGATTGCATGCTCCATATCTTTGATGACAAGCTTGCAGCCGGCAGGCTTGCCCATCTTGAGCGTCGTCTTCCACACCGGGTCGTTAGCGACCTTATCGCCCACGCAGAAGATGCAGTTGGAGCCAAGGCCCTGAACCCAGGAAACTGCGACCTGGCCATGAAGCAGGCGATGGTCAACGCGAAGTAGCTGAATCATAATGTGACCCCCCAAAGGTCTTGTGCCGTCTTACGGCGTGTCAGTAGGTGCTGCGGATTAGAACTCTTCTTCCTCGTCGTCATCGACCAAAAGATCGTTGACAAACTTCACGCGCGTATCGTCCGCAGCGACGATGGCGCGAATCGTCTCCTCAACCGGCGCCGACTCGTCAGAGAACAGCAGCTGGATGAGCAGAGGAAGGTTCATGTTGGTAACGAGGTACGTGCGGGGACGCGTCTGGACGATCTTGGTGAACTCGTTGTTGACGCTGCCGCCAAAGAGGTCGGTGCAGACAACGACATCATCGTCGGCAGACATGCCTGCCAGCAGTTTTTGGGCCTCCTCGGCCACGTCCATGCGGCCATCGACGAACATCGAAAGATCGTGGACGTTGTCGCGAGCGCCCGAGAGCAGCTCGACGCTCTCCTTGATGCCGGTGGCGAAGTGCGCATGGCTGGCGATGATGTACTGTCTCATTCTGTGTTCCTCTCAATAGCCCGGCACGTTCCCGCACCCGTTTTCTTTAGTAGTCGAACTGGTGATAGTAGCGACGATACTTGAGGTTGTGCTTGGTGACCGTCTCGTAGTAGCGAGCCAGGCGGTCGGTCACGAGCACCGTCAGAATCCACGGGGAGACGATGACGCGGAACTCATCGTCAAGGCCGGGGATCGCGAACTCGGCGGTGTCGATGATGTTGATGTCGGTGTCGCCGGTCACGCCGCGGGTCAGGAAGGCGCGGACGCGCTCGTCGAGCTTGCGGTTCTCGTCCTCGCCCATGAACAGGAACACGGGGACGCCGGGCTCCACGAGCTCGAGGGTGCCGTGGAAGAAGTCGGCCGAGGTGATGTAGCGGGTGCGCTTCCACTGCATCTCCTCCAGGATGCACATCGAGAACAGGATCGTCTCGCCCCACAGGGCGCCGGAGCCGATGAACATGGTGTAGGGGGCCAGGGCGTACTTCTTGGCGAGCTCCTCGGCGCGCGGCTCGAAGCGCTTGCGGATGTCGAGCATGTCCTTCCAGATATCCTTGGTCTGCTCGATAAACAGATCGAACTTGGGGAAGCAGCCGCGGCGGTTGAGCAGGCGCAGGCCGAAGCAGTCGGCGAGGTAGTAGCCCTTCTCGCAGCCGCCCGAACCATGGTCAGAAGCCATGGCGACGCAGTTCTCGGCACCCACAGCCTGGCCGATGGGGCCCTCGGGCTTGGTCATGGCGTAGACGCGCACGCCCATGTCCTTCATCTTCTTGACGGCCTCGAGGACCTCGGGGGTGGTGCCGGACTCGGAGGCGGTGAGCACGACGGACTTCTCGGTCATGCGCTTGTGGCCCATGGCGTTCCACTCGGCGGCGTGGATCAAGTAGACCTCGAGGTCGCGGTCACCGAACTTGTTCATGAGGTACTCGAGCTGCATGAGCTCGTCCCAGGTGCCGCCGACGCCCATCAGGAACACGGCGTCGTAGCCCTCGTCGGCGACCTTGTCGGCGAGCGCGGTCATCTTCTTGCCGGTCTCGTAGAGCGCCTTACCGTCCTCGAGATAGCCCTCCTGGTCGAAATGCATGATCTCGATCTTCTCGGTTTCCTTCATTTGTCTCTCCTTTCTGGGGTTGTTTCCACATCCCCCATGCCAACGGGCATCAAAACCCGCTTACATTCCGTAACACTCAGCCGCTTTGGCCTTAAGCGCATTGACTGACTCTTCGTAGCCCTCTGCCTTGACCTCCATTTGCTTGGAGACGGCATCGAGATACGGGTGCACGTCCCATGACTTCAGACGCTCGGCGATTATGGCCGCAATCGTCTGGAAGAACACAAGATTGGGAATTGCGCTGAGCAGCGGAGCCACCTGAGGCACCGCAACCTCGTGAGCCTTACCCCTGGGATGGGCCGTGAGCAGCACCGTTTTTGTCGTAACGTTCGATAGCGCATCGGCGATATTCGCAAGACGCTCCGACCCCTGCGGATCGTCAACGATAAACACCAGATAGCCCGGAACGATCTGCATCTCGGGACCGTGAACGAACTCCTCGCCCTCGTGATGCATGGCAGGAATCTTGATGGTCTCGCTCAGCTTGAGCGCCGCCTCCTCGGCAACGCCGTAGTTGGGGCCGTTGCCGACGACCATGGCGGGCATGTGCTCAGAAAGCTCGAGCATGTGGTCTTGGACATATTCCTCGGCGGTCTTGCACATCACGGCATTGGCCTGGATGGCCTCGCGCAGGTCGTCAAGACGCTGGGCAACGCCCTTGGCGTCAATCGTTCCGCGCGCCCGACCGCCGTAAATACCAAAGAGCACCAGGTACTCAACGAGCACCTCGACGCCCAGAGTCACAAAGTCCACCGACTCGACGCCCACACCGTAGTCAAGAACGATGTCAGTGTGCTCCTTGATGGGCGCCTCGACGTTTGCCGTGAGCGCAACTGCAGCCATATCGTGTGCGCGCATGTAATCGAGCGCCGCAATCGTATTGGTCGAATAGCCACTCTGCGAGACGGCGATGTTGAGCGCATGCTGCGGATAGGTGTGTTCAAAATCAACGAAGGCCTCGGGCGTCACAACGGACACCTGCATTTGCAGCGCATCTTGCAGGTAATCGCGGGCGCAATCGGCGGCATGGCGCGACGAACCCGAAGCAACGATGCGCAGCGCGTCAAAAGAACCGGACTGGAAAATATCAACGAGCTGCGCTACCAGCTCAGACGAACGCTCGAGGTTCTCTCCCATACGCACATGGGCGAGTTGAACGTAATCGAGCATCTTCATCGTCTCACCTCGCAACAAATCATTAGTATTTGATACCAATCACGATTACAGGTTACGGCTTTTTGATACCTCTTTGTCGATTAATTTATTCCCTTCGGCGAACGGTCGATTTTGAGCCCTGTAAGGTTGTATATACAGCTGACCCAACGAATCAAAATTCCGTCAGCTTTTCAGCCCGTTATGCAAAAAAACCAGCTAGTACGTATAGGTATATCCACCCGCATCACCGCGGTTAAACGACTTGACGTACTCGATCGCCTGGCCGCTCGCATCGAAGCTCACGCACTCAAGCGTCAAGGCAAAATCGCCCTGCTCCAGTCCAAGCAGGCCGGCATCTCGTGCGCCCAGCGCTTCGATATCGAGCTTTTCCTGTGCCATGACCGGCTTTCGGCCCAACATCTCATAGGTCTCGTACAAACTGAAGACCGACACGTCAATATCTTCGATTGTGGGAAACAGCAGGCACGGGATGAACGCCGTCTCAATCGATACGGGGTCGCCGTTGACGCAGTTCAAACGCCGAATCGAATACAGCAAATCGTCCTCGGCAATACCAAACAGGTTGGCATAATATGGGCCCGCATAACGCTTGGAACGCGCGAGGATGCGGACGGACGGCTCGCCACCCGAAGCACGAACCGATTCGCGAAAGCCTCCTGTTCGCTCGTACGCAACGGGCACTTTCTGTGCCACAAACGCGCCCTTTCCGCGGACGCGTCGAATCTGCCCACGCCGAACCAACTCATCGACAGCACTTCGGATGGTCAAGCGTGTCGTACCAAATTCCTCGGCGAGGTCTTTTTCGGACGGAATCATGGAACCCGTGGGATATATTCCGCGCTCGATACGCTCCTCGATGCGGCGTCGAATGCGCATATAAACCGGGGTGGCAACTACTGTTTCAGCCATTGTTCACCTGCCACGCTCCTCATGCCGTTCTCTTCGCCGTTATCGGCAAAGCGGAACTTTGTGGGCAAAATCACCGATTTGCAATGCTCCACAAAACGCATGTCCTTATCAAATTCGATCGTGCTCTCATAGAACACCGGCGTTCCCTCTTCTTGCTGGAGCAGCTCGGCCTCCTCGGCGTTCAAACGCGAGATGGAAATATGCTCACGTCCATGCTCAAAACGCACGCCGCCTTCTTTGAGCAGGACATCGTAAAGGCTCTCACACTCAAAATCGTGATCGGGAAGCGCGGGACACAGGGACAGGTTAACGTGAGCGGTCTCGATTGACGCCGGCTCGCCCTCAATAAGTCGAACGCGCTGCATACGGAGTAAAGGAGCGCCTACAGACACCCCAAGCTTGTCGGCAAGCGCCTCATCCGCCTCGATGGTCCCGGTGGAAACCAGACGAGAAGAAGGGTGCAGGCCGGCAGTCCGCACAGCATCGGAAAAGTTATACGTTTCCTGAAAGATGTTCAGCGGCTTGGGAGGACACACATACGTACCCGATCCGCGACGGCTCTCGAGCGTTCCACACGAGATGAGCCGCGTGATACCAGCGCGCAACGCCGTACGCGAAACGCCGATCTCTTCGCACAGCACGCGCTCGGCCGGCAGGCGATCGCCGCCGGCAAGCTGATGGTGCTGGATATACCAAAGAATTCCCTCAACAGCACGATCTTTGGGGGGAATTGCATAAGATTCGCCTGCCATTGCACAGACTCCTCATTCAGAAACGTATGCCGCCAAAATTAGGCCAGCCCTCCCATGGCATCAAATTCGGCCTTGATCTTCTCGGCGACATTCCGATACGACTTATATAGACTTGAATCGCGTTTGACTTCGTCGGTCATAACGGGAATCTCCAATTTGGAAACCTCGTCTTTTCCCGTCTGAACCGCCACAACAACGCCCATACCAAGACACATATTACGCTTGGCGGCATTTATTTTTGCTGCCTTGGCAGGATTCGCCAGGATACGCTGGGCAAATTCCCGTTTTGAGGCCACTTCCTCGGCCTCCGGATCGCCTGCCTCGGCCACTTCGCACTGCAACACGTCCGCATAGTCAAAAATCTTCGGCTCGCCGCCGCGCTGATGTACGGCCCACTTGCGACGCGTGGCATCCTGGTAGATAGCCGGCAAAAACGTAAACCGCGGCGGGTCCAAAATCGTATCCGTGATGGTAAACACATCGGGATCAAAGGCATCCTGCGGGTTTTTCTTCTTGAACAGCCCCATATCAGCCTCCCGTACTAGCATTAAACAACTCAAGCTGAATATAGCACCAATTTCAAGCCGTCGCTTTATCACATCGGTGCGCGGCGCCTATGGCTCGCTCAGCGGAAGAGTTTACGGACGAGGGCCGGGGCGCCTGCCGGCAAATAGCGGACACTCCGCATGCAATCTATGCAAACAAACAAGTGCGCTTAGCTATATTCGGTAAGGTCAAGCACACTGCCCTTCACTATAAGCGCCGGCTCCAGAACGACCTCTTCGGCACGTCTACCGCCCCTACCGGCAAGACGCTTGGACATGCAGCCAAAAGCATGCTCCGCGAGGACACCGGGATCCTGCTCAATCGCGGTCAGCGCCGGCTCAAAGAGAACGTCGGCCGCCGAGTTGTCATAGCTTACGACCGAGATATCGCCTGGGATGCTCTTCCCCATCTCGTGTAAGCGCTTGAGCAGACCCAGCGCAATGTTGTCCGAGCTTGCGAACACGGCGGTGGCGTCAGTTGCGAGCACCGCCTCCGAAGCCTCGTATGCGCTCGGAATGTAGTACTCGCTCTCAAACTCCAAACGCGCATCGATGGGCAGCCCCACCTCGCGCAGTGCGCGCTCGTAGCCGGCAAGACGTTTACGACCCGTATTGGAACGGCGCGCATTAACCAAGCAGGCAATGCGACGGTGGCCCTGCTCAATCAGATAGCGGGTGGCCATGTAACCACCCATCTCGTGGTCGAACATCACCTTGTCGCACTCGAGCCCCTCAATGGCACGGTCGACCATTACCGCCGGGATGGGCAGATGGCTGACTTCTTCGCGCAGGGCGCGGTCGTCGGAGAACTCGTCACCCACGACCAAGAACACACCATCGACGCCGCGCGTCACCAGCTGGCGCAGGAGCTCCAGATCGTCCTCGGCGCTTCCGCCCGAGCTGGTAATAAAGAGCGCGTAACCGTCCTCGCGGCAGCGCTTTTCCAAGCTGCCGGCAAGCGAGGCAAAAAAGCGACTCTCGATATTGGGAACGATAAGGCCCAGTGTGCGCGACTCGCGCATGACCAGGCTGCGCGCGATCTGGTTAGGAACATAGTGGTTGCGCGCCGCAACCTCCTTGATGAGCTTGCGGTTTTCTTCCGAGATGCGACAGGGCCGATTATTGAGAACAAGCGAGACCGACGAAGGGGAAAGCCCCACCTCCTGGGCGATCTGCTTGAGGGTGACTTTGTTGGCCATCTCGCTCCTTCCGGGTTTACGCGCAATCTCTTGAAAGTATAGCGACTGCCCATCTACCTCGGTGATAAACACTTTACCAATCCGGTGGACGGCTGTTTTATCGCCGTCAGCGCACCAAATCCGTCCAGGTGGGGTATATTGCAATCGATTGATGACAACAACCACCAAAAGGCGGATATTCGTATGCACGAGAACGACTTTTTTAACGAGGACCTGCTTTGCGCGCTCGCCGGCGTTGCCGGCGAGGACAACGTACTCATGAGCGAGCCCATGCGCGAGCACACCACGTTTAAGATCGGCGGCCCGGCCGATGTCTTTGTCACGCCCGACACCGAGCAGGGCCTCGTCGCCACGCTCGATACCTGTTATCGCTGCGATCTACCGCTCACCATCGTAGGCAACGGCTCCGACTTGCTCGTTGGCGACAAGGGCATCCGTGGCGTCGTCGTGGCGCTGGGCAAAGGTCTCTCCGACATCACCGTCGATGGCATGCGCGTCACGGCGGCAGCTGGCGCCTTGCTTTCCGATGTCGCCGCGGCTGCCGCCGAAGCCTGCCTCACCGGCATGGAGCCCATCTCGGGCATCCCCGGATCGGTCGGCGGCGCCTGCTACATGAACGCCGGCGCCTACGGTGCCTGCATGGCCGATGTACTGGAATCTGTACGCGTCTACAAGCCCGCTCGCATGCTCGACGACGGCACCCGCGGTAGCGGCAGCATCATCGAGTTCGATGTCGACGAGCTCAATCTGGGCTATCGTAAGAGCCGCATCGCCGACGACGGCTTTATCGTGCTCTCGGCCACCTTCAATCTCGCCCCGGGCAACGCCGCGATGATCAAGGCCGACATGGACGACTACCGTCAGCGCCGCGAGGACAAGCAGCCGCTCGACATGCCGAGCGCCGGCTCCACCTTCAAGCGCCCCGAGGGCCACTTTGCCGGTAAGCTCATCATGGACGCCGGCCTGCGCGGCCACGCTATCGGCGGCGCCCAAGTGAGCGAGAAGCACTGCGGCTTCATCGTCAACGCCAACCACGCCACCGCCGCCGACGTCGACGAACTCATCCGCCACATCCAAACAACCGTCAAAGACCAATTCGGAGTAGACCTACAACCCGAAGTCCACCGAGTAGGCGAATTCCTCTAACAAAGAAGGCCCCGAAAGGGGCCTTCACCATATTTATTCAGATAACCCAGTCCGGTGTGTCGCGCTCAGGACCCGAGAGGGCCGCGATAGTCCGAGAGGCATAAGGTTGATCGCGAGTTCCGCACGAGCCGGAGAGCACTTAATGTGCTCTCCGTGCGAGCAGGACTGTCCGAGCAGGCAACCTTATGCCTCTCGGACTGTCCCGGCCCAACTTATCGTTACGACAGCGCAATACCGCCAAGCCAGCCCCAACGCACGCCAGAGCCAGTGCCGTAGAACCCAATGAACGAGTCAAGCGACCTCGACGTGATGGCGCCCTCGTTGCTCATAACGATGCCGCCGCCAACATAGATGCCCACGTGTCCGTACAGCAGACCCGGCGTACCGGTGCCGCTGTGCGACGAGTCGGCCACGATCATGCCCACCTGCAGCGCCGAACGATTGGAGCTGTAGCACCAGGCGTTAAACATGTCGCACGCATTGCCGCCAAAGTAGCCCACTCCGGCGTTACGGAACACGTTGGTAACCCACGCCGCGCACCAATTCTGACCCGGCGAAGGCGTGGAGTAGCACGCGTTGACGACGGCCTGTTGCTTGCCCGAGCCGGCATTCTGCTGCGGAGTTCCGGGCGCATACGATCCGCCACCCGAGCTCGAACCACCCGAGTAGGAATTGTTCTTGTTCGCGGCAGCCGCGGCAGCGGCAGCCTTCCTAGCGGCCTCCTCAGCCTGGGCAGCAGCGAGGATCTCGGAATCGCGCTGAGCCATGAGCTCCTTGACGTCGTCGGAAAGACCGTTCAGCACGGTCTGGACTTCTTGCTGCTTGGCCTGCATGTCCTGCATCTGGGCAGTCTGCTGGTCCTTGAGCTTCTCTAAGTCGGCCTTCTGCGACTCGAGCTCGGTCTTTTGCGCATCGAGCTCTTCCTGGATGGTCTGAATGTCCTCGATGGCGTCGCGGTCGCTCTTGTTGATCTTCTCAACGTAATGCGCGTTGGCGACGAGTTCCTCAAACGAGCCAGAGGCCAGCAGCAGCGACAGGATGTTCGTGCCGCCGGACTTGTAGCTGGCGGCCACGCGATCGGAAAGGTCGTTGCGCTTCTTCTTGAGCTCGGCCTTCTTTTCATCGATCTGGGCCTGCGTGTCGTCAATCTTGCCCTGGACATTCTCGATGTCGTTGAGGGTCTGGGCATTCTTGTTGGCCAGCGCCGCATACTCATTTGCGATGCTGTCGAGCTGGGCCTGAACCTCGTCGAGCTGGGCCTGGGCGGCATTCAGTTTATCGGTGGTTTCTTTGGAAGCCTCCGCCGCATGGGCGCGAGCGGGCAGGCCAAAAAGAACTGCCGCAGAAGCGGCGCCGAACAGGGCCTTGAGGGCAGTGCGGCGCGAGAGCTCCTGGGAAAGGATGGAATCGCTGTTTGGTGACATATGTACTCCGTTACATGCTTATTTATATGTCGCTCAACTCATACATATTAGCGTACATATGGCGCGTCCCAACGATTTCCACGAACGGCAGGAAACTGCAAGGTCAGCGGCTCGTAAGCAAATGCCACAGATCAGGTTATGCGTACGCAAGCTCTTCTATGAGTACGTTAGCACAATCCTCTGCTTTTCCTACAGCGCACGATTTGGGCGTCCCTGCCTGCGCTATACTCCCCTGAAGAAGTGTTCCTGATTCGATAGGAGACTACATGTCCAAAGCACTCGACCCCAAAGACACCTGTGTCCTCGTTACCGGTGGCGCCGGCTTTATCGGCTCGCACACCGTCGTTCAGCTGCTCGAGGGTGGCTACCAGGTCGTCATCGTCGATGATCTCTCCAACTCCAGCGCCGTCGCCGTCGACCGCGTCAAGACCATCGTGGGCGACGAGGCCGCCAAGAACCTCACCTTCTACGAGGCCAACGTGCTCGACCGCGATGCGATGAACAAGATCTTCGATACCCATCAGATCGACCGCGTCATCCACTTTGCCGGCTTTAAGGCCGTCGGCGAGTCGGTGAGCAAGCCCGTCGAGTACTACCACAACAACATCGAGAACACCCTGGTGCTCATCGACGTCATGCGCAACCATGGCTGCAAGTCCATCATCTTCTCGAGCTCCTCGACCGTCTACGGCGACCCGGACAACCCGCCCGTCACCGAGGAGGATCCTAAGAAGCCCGCGACCAACCCCTATGGTTGGACCAAGTGGATGATCGAGCAGATCCTTATGGACGTCCACACCGCCGACCCCGAGTGGGACGTCGTGCTGCTCCGTTACTTCAACCCCATCGGCGCTCATCCGTCAGGCCTGATCGGCGAGGACCCCAAGGGCATCCCCAACAACCTGGTGCCCTATGTCGCCCAGGTTGCCGTGGGCAAGCTCGAGGCCGTTCAGGTCTTTGGCAACGATTACCCCACCCCCGACGGCACCGGCGTGCGCGACTACATCCACGTGTGCGATCTGGCCTCTGGTCACGTTGCCGCCCTTAACTGGATGAACGGCAAGACCGGCGTCGAGATCTTTAACCTGGGCACCGGCACCGGCACCTCGGTACTCGAGGTCGTCGCCGCCTTCTCCAAGGCTTGTGGCAAGGAGCTGCCCTACGTGATCCGCGAGCGCCGCGCCGGCGACATCGCTGCCAACTGGTGCGATGCCTCCAAGGCCGAGCGCATGATGGGCTGGAAGGCCCAGTACGACATCGCGGACATGTGCCGCGATAGCTGGAACTGGCAGAGCCACAACCCCAACGGCTTCGCCGACGCCGAGTAGCAAAAAACCTACATACCGCTCTTGCCCCGATCTCACGTTGTGAGGTCGGGGCTTTTTCATGGCATGTAACCATTCGCCGAAAATCGACCAACTTTTTTATCTTGCCTGTACATGTTTAAACAACATGTTTTACAATAGGCGTATCGAATCAGAACATCGGAGGCGGACTGCACACCCATCGGCAGGCCGACCCCACAACAAGAAGGTTGGTGAGCGCATTCATGGAGCGTGCAAGCGGCGTCCTCATGCCCGTCTCATCTCTGCCCGGACCATACGGAATCGGCGGCTTTGGCTGGAATGCCTACGACTTCGTCGATTTTCTCGCCTCGTGCAAACAACATTACTGGCAGATTCTGCCCCTTACGACGACCAGCTATGGCGATTCGCCCTATCAGTCGTTCTCGGCCCGCGCAGGCAACCCCAACTTTATCGACTTTGCCGAGCTTATCGAGGCAGGGTATCTGGAGCAGCGCGATATCGATGGCGTCTATCTGGGATCCGACCCCAGCAATGTCGACTACGGTGCTATCTTTGGCGGCCGCCGTCAGATTCTCGACCGCGCCGCCGAGCGCTTTGCCGCCGACAAGCCGGCCGATTTCGATGACTTTATCCAGGCCAACGAGGACTGGCTCATCCCCTACTGTGAGTTCATGACCGTCAAAGAGGAGTGCGGTCTCAAGGCATTTTGGGAGTGGCCCGCGGAGCTCCGCACCCGCGGCGAGGCTTCCGCCAAGGTCTGCGCCGACCATCCGGCGCGTATGCTCTACCACCAGATGACACAGTACTTCTTCGATCGCCAGTGGAGCCGCCTCAAGGCCTATGCCAACGAGCGCGACATTCTCATCATCGGCGACCTGCCCATCTATGTCTCGCGTGACTCCGTCGAGATGTGGGCGACGCCTGAGCTCTTTAAGATCGACGCCGCCGGCAATCCCGTGAGCGTCGCCGGCACGCCGCCCGACCAGTTCTCGGCCACCGGCCAGTACTGGGGCAATCCCATCTATGACTGGGATGCCATGGAAGCAGACGGCTTCTCTTGGTGGGAAGGCCGCATCCGCGCCGCACTCAACATGTACGACGTTATCCGTCTGGACCATTTCCGTGGCTTTGAGGCCTACTGGGAGGTGCCGTTCTCCTCGCCCGACTCGTCCTACGGTTCGTGGACACAGGGTCCCGGCCTCAAGCTCTTCAAGACGCTCGAGGAAAAGCTCGGCACGCTGCCTATTATCGCCGAGGACCTGGGCTTCCTTACCCCCGGCGTCATCGATATGCGCGACAACTCGGGCTTCCCCGGCATGAAGATCCTGCAGTTTGCCTTTGAGGGCACCAACTCGTACTACCTGCCGCATAACTACATCGCCAACACCGTCGCCTATGTGGGCACCCACGACAACGAGACAGCGCGCGGTTGGTTTGAGGGAACGGCCACCCCGCGTCAGCGCGAGCAGGCAGCCCTGTACACCCATCAGCAGGCCGGCGAACCCATGGCAGACGCACTCAACCGCACCATCGCCGCCAGTGTGAGCGACACGTGCATCTACACCATGCAGGACCTGCTCAACTTGGGCAACGAGGCGCGCATCAACACCCCTGCCACGCTGGGCGGCAACTGGACCTGGCGCATGCTCGACGGCGCCATCACCCGCGAGCTCGAGCACAAACTCACCGACTGGACCGAGACCTACTTCCGCATCCCGTCGGAAGCCGAAATCGAGCTTCCTCAATAGGAGCTACCGCGCCCGACCCCTCCCCACCGTGCGGACGCGCTTGCTTTTCCCGCGCGAGGCCACCCCAATCCCCTCGCGCGGGCTTCTTATGAATTGCAGACATGAAACAACCCATCACAGGAGAAAACATGCCCCAAATTAACCTCATGGAACTCGCCGAGCAGTCTTTTGGCACCTCGCTCGAGCAGCTCGACGACCGTCGCATTTACAAGCTGCTGGTCAAACTCGTGCAGGAGCGCTCCGCCGCCTGCCCGCTCAACAACGGCAAGAAAAAGCTCTATTACATTTCCGCCGAATTTTTGATCGGCAAGCTGCTCATCAACAACATGATCGACCTTGGCATCTACGACGAGGTTAAGGACCAGCTCACCGCCGCAGGCCACGACCTCAACAAGATCGAGGAGTTCGAGGTCGAGCCGTCGCTCGGCAACGGCGGCCTGGGCCGCCTGGCCGCGTGCTTCCTGGATTCCATCGCCACGCTGGGCTTGACCGGCGATGGCGTGGGCCTCAACTATCACTACGGTCTGTTCCGTCAGCGCTTTGTCGACAACCAGCAGAAGGCCGTCCCCGACGAGTGGCTCGGTGAGCAGGACATCCTAGTCGACGATGACCGCTCCTACACCGTCGAGTTCGGCGATTTTGCCGTTACTTCCAAGCTCGTCAACATCGATGTGCCCGGTTACGGCCAGCCCACCAAGAACCGCCTGCGCCTGTTCGACCTGGCGAGCGTCGACGACGGCCTGGTCCCCGGCAGCTCCATCGACTTCGACAAGACCGAGATCGCCAAGAACCTCACCTTGTTCCTCTACCCCGACGATTCCGACGAGCAGGGCCGCCTACTTCGCATCTATCAGGAGTACTTCATGGTGAGCAACGCCGCCCAGCTCCTGATCGACGAGGCCGTCGAGCGCGGCAGCAACCTGCACGATCTGGCCGACTACGCCGTGGTCCAAATTAACGACACGCACCCCACCATGGTCATCCCCGAGCTCATTCGCTTGCTCACCACCGAACATGGCATCGAGTTTGACGAGGCTGTGACCATCGTACGCTCCATGGTCGCCTACACTAACCACACGATTCTTGCCGAGGCGCTCGAGAAGTGGCCGCTCGCCAGCCTGCAGAAGGTCTCCCCTGCCATCGCCGACATTATCGTCAAGCTCGATGAGATCGCGAAGGCCGAGCACGATGACCCGCGCGTCGCCATCATCGACGAACACGATACCGTCCACATGGCCCACATGGACATCCACTTTGGCTTCTCCATCAACGGCGTAGCCGCCCTCCACACCAAGATCCTGGAGGACACCGAGCTTCATCCGTTCTACGAGATCTATCCCAAGAAGTTCTCCAACAAGACCAACGGCATCACCTTCCGCCGCTGGATCCATGGGGCCAACCCCGCGCTCGCCAGCCTGCTCGACGATGTGATCGGCACCGACTGGCGCAGCACCGGCGATCTGAGCAAACTCGCCAAGTTCGCCGACGACAAGGACGTTCTTGAGCGCCTGGCCGCCACCAAGGTCGAAGCCAAGGCCATCATGCG
Organism: Collinsella aerofaciens; assembly: GCF_040910185.1. Classification (GTDB taxonomy): domain Bacteria; phylum Actinomycetota; class Coriobacteriia; order Coriobacteriales; family Coriobacteriaceae; genus Collinsella; species Collinsella aerofaciens_BF. The sequence continues at coordinate 20,314 of NZ_JBDGBA010000025.1, forward strand.
CCAGTTCATGGCGCTCGAGCAGGGCGTGACCATTCCCTCCAACGCCATCATCGACGTCCAGGTCAAGCGCATCCACGAGTACAAGCGTCAGCAGATGCTCGCGCTCTACATCATCTGGAAGTACCTCGATATCAAGAACGGCAACAGACCTAAGCACCCCGTCACCATCATCTTTGGCGGCAAGGCGGCGCCTGCCTACACTATCGCGCAGGACATCATCCATCTGATCTTGACGCTGTCGCAGTGGATTGCAAACGACCCCGACGTGGCTCCCTACCTGCAGGTCGTCATGATCGAGAACTACAACGTCACCGCCGCCGAGCGCGTGATCCCCGCCGCTGATATCTCCGAGCAGATCAGCCTGGCCTCCAAGGAGGCGAGCGGCACCTCCAACATGAAGTTCATGCTCAACGGCGCCCTAACCCTGTGCACGCTCGACGGCGCCAACGTGGAGATTGCCGAGCTCGTGGGCGACGAGAATATCTATACCTTTGGTGCCTCGTCCAAGCAGGTCGAGCAGCTCTATGCCGACGGCACCTACAGCGCCGGTGCACTTTACCGCAAGCCCGGCATTAAACTGCTGGTGGACTTCATCACCAACCCCGCCTTTATGGCGACCGGCAACGCCGAGCGCCTGCAGCGCCTGCACGACGACATTAAGGGCAAGGACTGGTTTATGGCCCTGCTCGACATCGAGGAGTACATCCAGACCAAGGAGCGCGTGTTGGCCGACTACGAGGACCAGGACGCCTGGATGCGCAAGGCGCTCATCAATATCGCCAACGCCGGCGCCTTCTCGTCCGACCGCACCATCTCCCAGTACAACGACGAGATCTGGCACCTGAACTAATTTCGCTTCCCTTACCCATCCTCTTGAGAAACAGAGTCGTGGCAACACGGCTCCGTTTTTTGTGCCCGCACGTTACCCTGTGACCCGACTCGACCAAACAATCTCGATCTGTAACAGCTACTCGGTAAAAACGGCCCCAGCTGTTACAGATTGAGACATACCGGCCCCTCCCCTTGGGTTTATCTCAATCTGTAACATCTAGCAACTGAAATTCGCCTTTGGTGTTACAGATTTAGATGAAATGGTTAGCTCGGCGGAACCGTCTCGATCTGTAACACCTAGCGTCCGAAATCGGCCCTACCCGTTACAGATCGAGACAAACGACCGGTCAGACACCCCCAGCACAAAGAAAGGCCCCCCTCTCGCCCAGCGGACGGGAGGGGAGCCTTATATGTGACCGCGGCAAAAGGATGGCAATACCGCAGTCGCCCAAAGGGAGGGCCTGGATGCACCGGGCCTAGATAAGGTTCTTGCCAGACACCTTATCGAAGAGATGGGTCGCGTTCTTCTCGAACTTGAACCAGATGGTGTCGCCAGCCTTGAGCGCGCCCTTGGCCTCGAGGTCGACGACGGGGATAATCAGGACAAACTGGCCGTCGGGGGCGGTCACGTGGACGTGCTCGGTCGAACCCATGAGCTCGGTCACCTCGACGGTACCCTGGAGCGCACCCTCCTCGCCCTTGTCGGCAAGCAGGATCTGCTCGGGGCGCACGCCGGCCGTGATCTCCTTCACGTCGCCGCCGTCCCAGTTAAGAGCGAGTTGAGCGCAGGTCTCGGGGGCGAGAGCAACGTTCATGTCCTCGGTCTTGACGGTAAAGCCGTTGCCCGAGCGCACCAGCTGGGCATCGAAGAAGTTCATCTGCGGCACGCCGATGAAGCCGGCGACGAAGATGTTCGCGGGATGGTTGAAGACCTCCTGCGGCGTGGCGATCTGCTGGACGACGCCGTCCTTCATGACCACGATGCGGTCGCCAAGGGTCATGGCCTCGGTCTGGTCGTGAGTGACGTAGATGAACGTGCCCTTGATCTCGTGGCGCAGCTTGATGAGCTCGGCACGCATCTGGTTACGAAGCTTGGCGTCCAGGTTGGACAGCGGCTCGTCCATCAGGAAGACCTTGGGGTCACGCACGATGGCGCGGCCGATAGCGACACGCTGACGCTGGCCGCCCGAAAGCGCCTTGGGCTTACGGTCGAGGTACTCGGTAATACCCAGGATCTCGGCAGCGGAGCGAACCTTACGGTCGATCTCGTCCTTGGAGACCTTCTTGAGCTCAAGCGTAAACGCCATGTTCTCGTACACCGTCATGTTGGGGTACAGAGCGTAGCTCTGGAACACCATGGCGATGTCGCGGTCCTTGGGCGCCACGTCGTTGACCCGCTTGCCGTCGATGAGCACGTCGCCCGAGGTAATGTCCTCCAGGCCGGCGACCATGCGCATCGTCGTGGACTTACCGCAGCCAGACGGGCCAACGAGGACGACGAACTCCTGGTCGTGAACGGTGAGGTTAAAGTCCTCAACAGCGAGCACGCCATCCTCGGTAACCTTGAGGTTGTGCTTCTTCTCCTCGGTCTTCTTCTTTTTGCCAAAGAAGCCCTTCTTTTTGGACTCGGTGTTGGGATACACCTTCTGAACATGTTTGAGAACGATCTCGGCCATGTCTTTACCTTTCGATATGCGGCACCATGTTGAGGGCGCCGCAGAAACTTGCAAAACAGTTACGGCATCAGCCCTTGACGGCACCTGCCACCACGCCGTCGATGATGTACTTCTGGCAGAGGATGTACATGATGACGATGGGGATAACGACCATCATGATGCAGGCCATCATGGGGCCGAGCTCGACGTGGCCGTAGCCGCCGCGGAAGTACTGGATCAAGATAGGAATGGTCTTGTACTTGGTGGAGTCGAGCGTAAGGTAGGGCAGCAGATAGTCGTTCCAGACCCACATGGTCTCGAGGATGCCGACCGAAAGATAGGTGGGCTTCATGATGGGAAGGACGATCTTAAAGAACACCTGGACCGGGTTGCAGCCGTCGATCATGGCCGCCTCTTCGATCTCGAGCGGGATGTTCTTTACAAAGCCGGCGAACATAAAGACCGCCAGGCCCGCGCCAAAGCCGAGGTAGATAAAGCAGATGTTGAACGGCGTGTTGAAGCCGATGCGGTCCGCCAAATTGGACAGCGTGAACATGAGCATCTGGAAGGGCACGACCATCGAGAAGACGAACAGGTAATAGAAGAAGTTCGAGATCTTGCTGTTGACGCGCACTACGTACCAAGCACACATGGAGCAGCACACCAGAATCAGCACGACCGACGTGACCGTGATGATGAGCGAGTACATAAATGCCGAGGCAAAGCCCTGCTCGTTAAGGGCATGCATGTAGTTTGCGAGGCCGTTGAACGTCTCGGGCGTGAGCAGATCGAATGCCGTGGTGGTGCTGATTGCAGTTGCCTTTTTAAAGGAATTGAGCGCAATCATGAACACGGGGTAGATCCACGCGAGCGACAGAATCGTAAAGAAAATCGAGAGCGCGCGGTTGATAACCTTATCGCGTTTCATTACTGCTGCACCTCCTTGGACCTCGTGGCCTTAAGCTGAATCATGGAGATGGCTACGACCAGGATGCAGAAGATAACTGCCTTGGCCTGACCGATGCCCTGCCATGCGATACCGGCACGCGAATAGAACGTGTTGTAGATGTTCAGGGCGAGCATCTCGGTGGAGTGCGCGGGGGCGCCGCCGGTAAGGGCGAGGTTCTGGTCGAACAGCTTAAAGCCGTTGGTGATGGACAGGAACAGGCAGATAGTGATGGTCGGCATCAGGTTAGGGATCTTAACCTTCCAAAACGTCTGCCATGCCGTGGCACCGTCGACCTTGGCGGCCTCGATGTAGTCGGACGGAATGGACTGCAGACCAGCGATGTAGATGATCATCATGTAGCCGACCTGCTGCCACAGGGTCAGGATGATAAGGCCCCAGAAGCCAGCAGCAGAGTTAAGGGCGATGAGCTGGGCGCCCACGTTGGAGAGCAGGCAGTTGATCAGAATCTGCCAGATGTAGCCCAGCACGATGCCGCCGATCAGGTTAGGCATAAAGAAGATCGTACGGAAGATGTTGGTGCCCTTGAGCGCTTTGCGGGTGAGCGCCTGCGCGATGGCGAGGGCGATCACGTTGATGAGCACCGTCGACAGGAAGGCAAACGCCACGGTAAAGAAGAACGACGTGGCAAACTGCGGATCGGACAGTGCGCGCACGTAGTTCTCGATACCGACAAAGTGCGTGTTGTTGATGGTAATAAACTGGCAGAACGAGAGATAGAAACCCTGGATAAAGGGGATCACGAACCCGATCATAAACGCCAGACACGTGGGCAGCATAAAGAGCGGCCACCAGCGCTTGAGTGCTTTGCCCATAGAAGGGTCCTTTCAATATGCAGGGGGCGGGCAAACCAACGTCTGCCCGCCCCCTGTCGCTAATCAGATAGCTTGGGCAGCAACTGCTTACTCGGAAGCAGCCTTCTCGGTCTTCCAGCCATCGACGAAGGCGTTCTTGACGCCGTCCCACTTGCTGTTGTCGGCAGCATAGGCAATCAGAGCCTGCTTGAGGTTCTTCTTCCACTCCTCAGAGGGGATGTAAACGAAGTCCCAAGCGACGGTCTTCTTGCCGTCCTTGGCCATGGCAACGGCCTGCTGCGAGAAGACGTTGGTGGTCTCCTTAGCGCTCTTGAACGGGGCAGTCAGACCCATCTTGTCAGCGATGATGCTGGTGGCGGTGTCAGAAGTGACGCACCAATACATGAAGTCCTCGGTGGCCTTCTGGGCATCCTCGGAAGCCTGGGAGCTGACGCACCAGTAGTTCTCGCCGCCGGAGCACAGGCCCTGGTTCTCCTCGCCGTCGACACCGATGTAGATGGGCATCATGCCAATCTGATCGTCGGTCATGCCGGCCTTGGTGAGGTCAGCGTAGGCCCAAGAACCGTTCTGATAGAAGACGGCCTTGCCGGTTGCGAACTCGTTGGTGGCGTCGTCGCCGGTCTTGGAGGCAAGCTGCGAAGGATCGCAGGTGGAGTCGGTGATGTACAGGTCGAAAATCTGCTTGAAGTTGTCGAGATACTCGCCCTTGATCTCGTCGTCCTCCTGGTTGTGCTCCTTCTCGAACTCGTAGTAGAGCGGGAGGTTGGCGAGGTGGGTGGTGTAGCGCCAGCTGGAGGAGTCATCCATGCCGGCGGAAGTAAAGGCACCCTCAACACCAAGCTCGTCCTTGCGGGCCTGGATGTCGTCGGCACAAGCCTTCAGCTTGTCGAAGGAGTTGATGTCCTCGGCCTTGTAGCCAGCCTTCTCGAGCAGCTGCTTGTTGTAGATGATGCCGTAGCTCTCCTGGACCCAGTCGATACCCAGATCCTTGCCGTCGGACTGCAGAGCCAAGGAGTCGTCAATGAGCTCACCGCGAAGCTTGGTATCGGACAGGTCGGCGCAGTAATCCTTCCAGTTCTTAAGGCCGGTGGGGCCGTTGACCTGGAACAGGGTCGGAGCGGAGCTCTTGGACATCTCGGACTTGAGCTTCTCCTCGTAGGTGTTGGAGGCGGCGGTCACGATCTTGACCTCGACGCCCTTCTCCTTCTTATAGGCCTTGGCGATCTCCTTCCACTCCTTATCGACCTCGGGCTTGAATTGGAGGAAGTAGACCTCGGCAGCGTCACCAGAAGCAGAGGAGCCGGAGCCGGCAGAACCACCGCAGCCCACGAGACCCAGACCAAGAACCGCAGCCGCGGAACCAGCAAAGCCCAGGAACTGCCTTCTGCTCATTTCGTTCTTCATTACAATCCACCCTTTCACACCGTGGCGGCACCCTTTGCCGCCGCCTTCGGAGATTGGCTCGGGGACTTTGCCCCTTTTGCTGATTTGTACGATACGCTATTTGGCTAGTTGTTTGAACAAGTATTACTAGAGCGGTAGAAAAACTTCGGTGAACGGTAATTTCAACTTGATACTTGACAAGTTTTGTATAAACAATTATTTGTTATCGAATGCAGAGAAAACGCCCGGTCAAGCCGATGCATCGTCGGTTTGACCGGGCGTTTTCTCTTTGAGGGCATGAG
>NZ_JBDGBA010000026.1:0-22539 GCF_040910185.1 Collinsella aerofaciens
CAACCGTATTCCAGATTCCAGGACGCCGGGCCGACTCACTTCGGATCGGGCGCTACACCAACTTTCTCGACATTACCTGCGCGTCATATCGCGTAGCGCTAACGCGCTGGTTTCCACAATGACAGGAGGTAAAAGTCCTCCCGCATCGCCCGTTGGCAATCCCGTAGCGTTAGCTAGCAGATGACCTGTGTGTGCTCCTCGATGGCGGCGCGGTCCTCGACCGAGATACTCGGCTCGCACACCACGGCGTCCAAATTGTCCAGACGACAGAAGGTGTAGAAGTCGCGCTTGCCGATCTTGCTGGAGTCGGCGATCAGATAGCGCGAGTCTGCCTTACTAAAAGCGAGCTGCTGGATACGGCCCTCTTCCATGTTAGACGTGGACACGTCGCCGTCCAAAATGCCGTTGGCGCCGATAAACGCCGCGTCGATGCCCAGCGCACGCAGGGTATCCTCGGCCGTTGGTCCCACAAAAGCGGCGGTGCGGCGACGGTACATACCGCCCACGAGACACAGGTCGCAGTCTTCGCGCGCCTCGAGCAGGTTAAACACCGAAAGCGAATTGGTCACAATGCGCAGGCGGCACGCCGGCAGCATCGAGGCCATCTGCTCAACCGTGGTGCCCGTACCCAAAAAGATGGTCGCGCCTTCCTCGATAAGCTCCACAGCGCGGCGCGCGATCTGCAGCTTTTCCTCGGAATGCTTAGTGCGCTTTTCGCTGTGCGAATACTCGTGGCGCAACATAGCGTGAGGACGACCCTGCGCACTACGGGCTCCGCCGTGCACGCGCTCGATCTCGCCCAGGCTCGCAAGTTCCTCAAGGTCGCGGCGAATCGTCATGTCCGAGACACCTAACGCATCTGAGATCTCCTTGACCGAGACCGTTCCCTGTTCCTCGAGCAGCTGCCGAACCTTATCCTGTCGCTCCGCTTTAATCACGATGAGTCCTCGCTGTTCCACGCTCACGTCAATTCAAACAATAACGAACAAATTGTATCAGACTCGTGCACACCTAAAATGAGCGCCCGTACAGCTCCAATCATCACTTTTTTGAGAAAAATACCCCCTGCTTTAGTGGGGTGTAGTGATAATCTCGCGTGTTCGCGCTACAGTTTGTCGGAAATACCTCGATGTTAGGAACCAAATGATCACTTCCGAGCTTTTCGGCACCGCGCCATGCGGTACCCCCGTTCATCGTTACACCCTCAACGGGCCCGAGATCTGCGTTCGCATTATGGACTATGGCGCCACCGTGCTGGGTATCGATGTGCCCGACATTCCCGGCAACGTGCGCGATGTGGTGCTGGGCTTCGATAAGCTCGAGGATTACTTTGACAACCCCGCCTGCTTTGGCGCGACCATCGGCCCCGTGGCAAACCGCACCGCGGGCGCCACAATCACCATCGACGGCACGGACTGGCATATGCCGGCCAACGAGGGCGTCAACAACCTGCACAGCGATCTTGAGCACGGCCTGCACAAGCGCGTATGGGATGTTGAGCTCGACGAGGTCCACAATGCCGTGCGCATGACCACCTCGCTTGAGGATGGCGAGCTGGGCCTGCCCGGCAACCGCACCTTTACGGCCATGTTTACCGTTACACGCACCGGCGTCTTTCGCATCGAGTATGGCTGCGAGAGCGACCGCGCCACCTACGTGTCCATGACCAACCACACGTACTTTAACCTTGCCGGCCATAACGCCGGCATGGACTGCGAACATTTCTTTGTCGCCAACGCCGCCCACTACCTGCCCATCAACGAGCAGAACATCCCCACCGGCGAGATTGCTCCGGTCGAGGGCACGCCGTTTGACTTCCGCGAGCTGCGTCCCGTCGCTCCCGGCATGGAGGCCGACGATCCGCAGATTAAGCAAGCCCGTGGCTACGATCACTGTCTGTGCATCGATGGCTATCAGTACGGCCGTAATCTGCGCCGCGCGATGCATGTTGAGGAGATGTGGACCGGTCGTGAGCTGGACTACTACACCACCGCCCCGGGCGTGCAGCTCTACACCGGCAACTGGCTGGGCGACGAGCACGCCAAGGACGATGCTAACTATGGCTGGGGTGCCGGCTTTGCCCTCGAGGCAGAAATGTACCCCGACACGCCGCACCAGCCGCTGTTCCCGCAGGGCATTGTGGGCCCGGGTCACCCCTACAGCAATGTGATCGAATACCACTTTATGAGGCACTAAACGCACGGCGCAACATATCGCACAACAGCGCCCGCCGGCACACCGCCGACGGGCGTTTTTCTATCCAGTCGAACGCCCGGTCGTTCGCCGCATGGGTCGGCCTGACGCCCTCCGAGCACTCCAGCGGGGAGAGCGACCGCAGGGGCGCGATCACCAAGGCCGGCAACAAGCACCTGAGGAAGGCGCTGGTCGAGGCCGCGTGGCACTACCTGACGTGCTCGGGGCGGCCGAAGGACCTCGCCAAGGGCCAGGCCCCGGACCGGGTCGCCCGCAGGCATGCCGCCAAGGGCGTGCGGGGGCTGGTCGAGAGGCGGGAGGCGCTGCTCGCGCGCGGGGTCCACAACAACAAGGCGAACGTGGCCACGGCGCGCGAGCTCGCCTGCTGGGTGTGGGCGGTCGGCCTCATGGCCGAGGAGGCGTAGGGGGCCGGTCCCCCGCACATAAGCCGATCACCCCGGAAGCGGTTTGATCCGAAGCCGTTGAGGCGAACCTCAGGTCCCTTTTCTGCGAGCGCCCAGGGCGCCACACGCGTGCACAGACTGTCGGTTCGACGAAGAAGCCTCAGCCGTAGCAACGGATTGCCCAGCGAGAGATCGCCGCGGGCGGATATTAAACTGCAAAGACGAGCGTCGGTAAGACACGCCGAGGTCGCCGCGGACGGGTTGATATAGGGAGGGGGCCTGACCCCACATCGTTGGGGCCAGGCCCGATTTTGCCTCTTGACAATGTCCTGCTCATATTAAAAGGACAGCCCTTGCCAACCCGGACGGCAAACCGGCCAATCGGCAAGGGCTGTCCCCGATCGCTAGTCGTTTAAGAACATCCACGACGACCGGGTGGCAAGGAGTCTCCCCAAGCACCGGCTGGAAAGGAACGTCCCCAGGTGACGGGTCGAGGATAGGCGTGGATTTGGCGCTGATGCGGTCTCAGTCATAGAAAAATCCTCTCCGCCCACAGAGAAGCAGACAGAGAGGATGGCACCTGCTGAAATGGGTTCGAAATCGAGTGGGCTGACCGCCTACTCTTGTTTGGTTCGTTCAATAACCTTTTTGAGAGCCTTTATCAACTTGTAAACGAGATAGATCACCGCAGCGGTGATTCCGACCTCAACCAGAACTATAGCCAGGAGGGAAACCTCTCCGCCAATGTTGATCTTACCCAACACGCCCATATTGAATCACGCTAGATATGTATGCAGTCGTGAGCCATTTATTTCAGCTCCAAGAGTATAAGTCGCAGACGCCATACCGCCTACACCGGTAAAAAGAAAGCTCCACTTTGTTCGTTTGGAAGAAAAACTCTTACTGAAATTCGATAAGGCAGCACCAACGGAAGATGCCTTATGGCCCCACCACGATGTAATGTTGTAGTTCTTGATTGATATCCAGTACTCAGCATCGAGCACTCCAGTATAGAAGTAAACCTTCCAATTCCCATCAGTAGCGTTGTAGTAGCCGTCCCAAATCGGGGCAACATCAGCTTGCTCTTTCTCTATCCCAAAAACACCTGTAGAGCCATCTGGCAGCTCGATAGTACGTTCTTGTTTCGGCCCATCATTCAAATCGAAGCATGCGTCGGCGGGCGTCAAATACTCAGAAGCATTTGCGGAGGGCAATAAAATAAATCCGGTGGCGAAAAATAGGACAACCATTGCTAACAACAACTTGGGCATTTTTTTCATCATGTCCTCCTGTCACGTGTCATATGTAACGACAGCCGCGGCAATTTAATTATCGCCTGGTTCTGACAATTTATTTTCCGGCACAGCGACTAATCCGCAAAAGGCGCCATTTTGTCCGTTAGCGGTTTCTTTTTTATCAACAGACGACCAGGTTCCGACAACTATGTATCGGGGGCGCTCTTAAACGGCTGGTCGTTGGGCGCGCTCTTTCGCCGCCCGGCAGAGACGATATGAGCAGGACATAAAACATTGAGAGCCCCTGCTCATATCGTCTCTGACGGGCGCCCATGGCGCCACACGCGTGCACAGACTGTCGGTTCGACGTAGAAGCCTCAGCCGTAGCAACGGATTGCCCAGCGAGAGATCGCCGCGGGCGGATATTAAACTGCAAAGACGAGCGTCGGGAAGACACGCCGAGGTCGCCGCGGACGGGTTGATATAGGGAGAGGGCCTGACCCCATATCGTTGGGGCCAGGCCCGATTTTGCCTCTTGACAATGTCCTGCTCATATTAAAAGGAACGTCCCCAAGTGCCAAGGGTGTCCCCAACGACTAGTTGAATGGGGTCGGGATTGGAGCTGGGGAGGTAGCGGATTTCTAGCTCTATGCCGAGTTCTTGCAGCTCTTTGAAGGCGGCGACGTCTGTGTCGTCTACGGCAACTGTAGGCGTCGCGGGACGCTTGCCCTCCCCTGCTTGCATGTGACCGATACTGATCTTGGTAATGGGCACACCGCCCTTAACCAGCGCGAGCGCATCGGCGGGTGAGGCCACCATGATCAAAATCCATTGACGCGGCGTTGCGGTATGAATGATGTCGATGGTCCTTTGCACCGAGAAAAACCGCGTCAAAACGCCTTCCGGCGCCGCCACCCTCATGGGTGCCCATTGGCGCGAATCCGCCGCGATCTCATCGTTGACGATTAAAACAAGGTTGGAACCCACGGCTTCGTTCCATAGCTCAACGTCTTGCCCGTAAATGAAACGGTCATCGATACGCGTGAGAAGGATCTTGGGTTGAGCCATGGCTGCCCCATTCTGTTTGAGACCCATACGAGCGGGACATCACGTCTCCAATATTAGTGCATTTAAAGTGAGAAAAGCCGTCAGAACACTTGCGCGGATGTGCGATGTCCCGTATCATAGACAGCCGTTGACGCATCAGTTGCGTCACCACATGGCCGCCAGCGTAGCTCAGTTGGTAGAGCACCGCTCTCGTAAAGCGGGGGTCACCGGTTCGAGCCCGGTCGCTGGCTCCATTGCACAGGATAGCCGCCTTCGGGCGGCTTTTTTGTTGCCGATTTTGAGTGCGCATGCGCCAACCCAAGCATCACCGCGTCGACAGCTCCCCTATTCAAAAACAGAAACCCCGCCAAACGTGTTTCCCCTAGGGGAAACACTTTTGGCGAGGTCCTTGCGTGATTTCCCTAGGGAAATCACGCCATCAGACGAACAGCTCAGCCGAGCAGCGCGCTACTCCTCCCAGTAAGCGTCGGCAAGCAGCTTAAAGCAGATCTTCTTGACCGGCTGTGCGCCATCGCCCGGGAACTCGAGCGTGGGCATGTGAGGCTCGCCGGCAACGAACAGCGCAAACTTGTCGTCGGCAAGATCGCCGGCGATCGAAGCGTCGGAATCGACCAGATCGTAGTCGTCCTTCTCGTCAAACTCCTGAACCAGCGTCAGGCTGCCCGTGGCAACCTTAAAGGCCTCGCGACCCTCGACGTCGATCTGCAGATCGTGATAGCGCTGATGCGTCTCGTAGTGAGCCTCGGCCTCGGGGCGCGTCGTGGGAGCCATGACGTTCGCAAAGACCTTGTCGCCCAGAATCTGATGGCTGCCGACCTCAAGCTTCGCCGGGTCGTTCTCCTCGAGCCAATCGATCAGCACATCGAGGCCCTTGAGCATTCCGCGGTATTCCTCGATATCGCCCAGTGCACCGTAAATCATCTAAATCCCCTCTCGGATCGTTTCTTTGGCGGCTACCCGGCAAACGCGTTACCGACGCTGTTGCCACCCACATACGTCTCGACCAGGGTAAGGTCGGGATTGAACACGACAAGCTCGGCGTCGCGCCCCAGCGTAATGCTACCGCACTTGTGGTCGACATGAGCCAGCAAGCGATGCCAGGGACGACGCCCAAACTCTTACAGCTCAGTCACGACAACGCCGTTGTAGACCTCGTCCCAACGGTCCATGACCAGATGGCCGGTCATGGGATCCATGGCGTTGAGCTTGCCGCAGGTGTTGGCGGTACGCAGCACCGTCTCGTCGTCTGCGCCAGCAGCGATGGCATGTGCGAAGCCTGCGATAGTGGAGTCACCAGAGCCCGTGGCGTTAACGGCAGGGATATCGGGCGTCTTTGCGCGGAACGCACGGCCATTGTGGAAGCCAACGGAGCCGGCAGCGCCCATGGACACGACGACCCAGGGGATATCGGAGAAACGGGCGTCAGAGGCGAGCGCGGCACGGAGCTCGTCCACATCGTCGGTGGTAAAGCTCGTGCCCAGAAGGCCGTTGATCTCGGTCAGGTTAGGCTTGACCAGCTCGGGCTTAATTTCGGACTTAAGGGCGGCCTCGAGCGAAGCGCCCGAGGTATCGAGCAGCACCTTGGCGCCGGCGTTCTCGGCAATGCCCGTGATCTTGGCATAGTAGTCTGCCTCGACACCGCGGGGCAGAGAACCCGAAATGGTGACAACGTCGGCCTTGCCCGCAAGCTCAGTAAATTTGGCGGTAAAGGCATCGAGCTCCTCGGGGGCAATTGTCGGGCCGCTCTCGAGCAGCTCGGTCTGGTTGCCGGCGTGGAGAATGTTGAGGCAAATTCGAGTCTCGCCCTTGATGGGCACAAAGTCGTTGTTAATACCGTTGGCGTCCATGAGCTCAGCCATGTAGGCGCCCATGTGGCCGCCGAGTAGACCGGTTGCCACAACGTCGTCGCCCAGCTGACCCAGCACACGGGCCACGTTGAGGCCCTTGCCGCCGGCGGTCTTTTCGGGCGTCACGCGGTTGACGTCGTCGATAATGAGCTCATCGAGCTGATAGCGCGTATCGACAGACGGGTTCATCGTAACGGTGAGGATCATTTTTAGCTCCTTATCTCGCAGGCTCCTTGTGCCTCGCGATACGAGTCGACAAAACGGAATTACAGAATCTCAATCGTGAACGAGCGTACGATGGTCTCCTTGGGCTTGGCGACAAGGCAGCCGCGCTTATGCTCAAGTACGTCGTCCTCATCGGAGCAGGTCGAGAGGCCGCCCCAGGGTTCAACTGCAACAAAATCGCCCTCGGGCTTACTCCACACAATGAGATACGGGAAGCCCTCAAAGCTCAGGCGAACGCCCTTGTCCTCCCCCTTCTTAGAAAGCGTAACCTGACGGCTCTCGAGCACGTCAAAGATGGTCTCCGCAAAATCGAAGAGCTCGTGCGACAGGGGCAGCGTCTTTCCCACCATGGGGTTCTTGGAGCGGTTTGCCACGTCAATCAAGCCAGTCGAGGGAACGGCGGTGCAGAGCTCCGCAGCCTCGTCTTTCTCAAAGCGCAACTCGTAGTCCGTATAGGCCTCGCCCTCATCGAGCGGACACCTAAAGCCGGGATGACCGCCGATAAAGAACGGCATGTCCTCGGTCCCCTCGTTGGTCACCTCATAGGAGACGCGCACGGCGGTATCCTCGAGCGTATAACGAGCGACAAGCTTAAACGGGTACGGATAATCGCTCAGCAGCGCGGCGTTATCCTCCGAAGCCAGGCACATCGCCAGCTCGTTCTCGCCTTGGCTCAGCAGCTTCCACTCCTGTTTGCGCGCAAACCCGTGGCGAGCGAGCTTTACATGATGCCCGGCAAACGTCATGGCGCTGTTGTCGCGCAAGCCTCCGCAAATCGGGAAGCAAATCGGTGCCTGGCCAGACCACACGGCGGGATCGCCCTGCCACAGATACTCGCGACCTCCGGCCTCAATCGAGGTAAACGAACCGCCAGCCGTGGACACCTTAATAGAAATCGAATCGTTGGAGAGAGCGTATTCCATTGCCCATCCTTTCGAACAACTGCTTTTTTGCTCGCAAGAACCCGTCTCGGCCCTGACCAAAGGACAAACCCGCACGTTCATCGACGCGTCCGGTATCCCAGCCATGTAACGGGGTACCATACAGACATTGATGCAATTACAGCTGAAAGGCCTTCTTATGCGAACCATCATCCTCTACGCCTCGCGCCATCACGGCAATACGAAAAAGCTCGTGGACGCCATCGTCGAGGCACACCCCGAGATCGATACCCTCGACGTCAAGGCGCTTGGCAAAAACGAGTATCCCAACCTGCACGAATATCATCTGATCGGTGTCGCCACGGGAATCTATTACTCCGAGATCGACAAGGACATGGCACGCGTGCTCACGAACGTGCTGCAGCCGCAGGACAAGGTGTTTGGCCTTATGACCTACGGTGGCAAAAACAAGTGGTACGGCAAGGATATCGATGGCATCTGCCGCATGAGGCAGGCCATCTTTATGGGTGTCTACGGCTGCCCCGGCTTTGATACGTGGGGGCCGTTCAAGCTCGCCGGCGGTGTCCAAAAGGGACACCCGACCGCCGAGGAAATTAAGGGCGCCGTCGACTTCTTCGACAAGATCGAAGACGAGTATGGCGACATCATCGTCGAAGAGTACGCCAAGCGTGAGAAGCGTCTAGCCTACGAAAAGGAGCATCCTGCGGGAGGTCTTGTGGCCGGCGTCAAGCGCACGGCAAAGAAGATCGCTAACAAGCTGTAACTGTGAAGGTGCTTTTGAGCGTTTAACCCATACGGCGGGTCCGAGCAGATTCGGGCCCGCCGTCTTTTTCTATCGTTACTCGGTAAAGGCGTTGCCGACGCTCTGGCCGCCAACATACGTCTCGACGAGGGTGAGCTCATGGTCGAACACGACAAAGTCGGCGTCGCGACCCGGCATGATGCTGCCGCACTTATCCTCGATGTGCGCGGAGCGTGCCGGCACCTCGGTTGCCATGCGAATGGCGATATCGGCGCTGGCGATGCCCCAGTCGACGATGTTCTTGACGCCCTGGGCAAGCGTGAGCACCGAGCCGGCAATGCTCTTGCCGTCGGCGAGCCAGCACAGGTTGTCCTTCATGATGACGTCCATGCCACCACTGGTGTAGCTGCCCTCGGGCATGCCGCCGCAACCCAGGCAGTCGGTAATGAGCACCGTGTGTTGCCAGCCCTTTGCCTGCAGCAGCGCCTTGATGGCGGCAGGGTTAACGTGCTTGCCGTCACAGATGATCTCGGCGTAGGTCTCGGGCGTGGACATGGCAGCGCCCACGACACCGGGCTCACGGTGATGCAGCCCGCGCTGGCCGTTATAGGTATGCGTAAAGCAGCTGGCACCGGCGTTGATGGCGGCGATGCACTCATCGTAGGTGGCGTCGGAGTGACCGATGCTGGTCACCACACCCTTGGCATTCAGAGCAGCCGCATAAGCAGCGGCACCGTCGCGCTCGGCCGCCATGGCGCTCTTGACGATGCGACCACCCGCAGCCTCCTGCCACTGATCGAAGACCTCCTCGGAGGGGTCGATAAGATAAGCGGGGTTCTGCGCGCCCACGTGCTTCATGGTAAAGAAGGGGCCCTCCAGGTAGATGCCCTGAATGCGGGCACCGCAGAAGTCGGGGCCGCGACCCTCGTCCGCCTGAGCGATGGCGGCGCAGGCGTCCTTGATCTGCTCGACGCCATCGGTGAACGTCGTGGGCAGCCAGCTGGTGGTGCCGCGACGGGCGAGCTCGGTCGAGCTGATATCGATGCCCTCGGGATCGTTATCGGTAGTTGAGTGGTTGTAGAAGCCATGGATGTGAGTATCGACCATACCCGGTGCGATCCACGATCCCGTGTAGTCCTTAATCTCGCAAGAGGGCTCGTCGGCCTGCCAGGCGCCAAAGACGCCATCCTCGACCATAAGATAGCCGCCCAGTTGCGGGCCTGCCGGCAAGAAGAACTTGTCAGCCTTAATTGCGTACGTGCTCATATGCACTCCTTGCTTCTAAAGCAGTTGACTGTAGTGATGCTTATACCCAGCTCACGTAAAACAAAAAGCGCCCGCCCGCCGTTATGAGCGGACGGGCGCCCTTACAGGGGGACGCGATTAAGCGGTGAAGGGGTGAATCGTCACGCCCTTAACCACGCGGTTGACCGTGCCGGTGGGGCTCGGCGTATCGGGCGTGTTGCCCACGCGCACGGAGTTGAGCAGGCTGATAGCCTGGGCAAACATCACGAACGGCAGAGCAAGGTAGCCCTCGGGAAGTGCCTCGTAGCCCTTAAAGGTGAAGGACTCACCCTCATAGACGGTGGCACCTTCCTGCTGAACGGCGATGGTGTGCTGAGCGATCTCGTCGCCACCGATCTCGTTGAGGATGTCGATGTCGTACTGACGGGTGTAGGCGTCGTTGTTGACGAACACGAAGACGAGCGTCTTATCGTCGACGAAGGACTTAGGTCCGTGACGATAGCCCATGGAGGTGTCGTAGGAAGTAGCGACCAGACCGTGAGCGAGCTCGAGAATCTTGAGCTGGCTCTCCTGGGCAAGACCACCAAAGGAGCCAGAACCCAAGTAGGTCACGCGGTTGAAGTCGCCGGCCAGGTAATCGGCGATCTCAGGCTCACGAGCGATGACCTCCTCGCCCATCTTGGCGATGGTCTCGACCCACTCGGCCTTCTGCTCGTCAGAGGCAGTGTCGAAAATAAGGGTGGAGAGCAGGGTCATGCAGGAATAAGAGCCGGTCATGGCGAAGCCCTTGTCGTTGGCGCGCGGAATGAGCAGCGTCAGCGCGTTGGGATCATCGGCAGACTCAACGGCGAGCTTGCCCTCGGGAGCGCAGGTGATGTTGAGGAACTTGACGTTGTGGACGAGCTCCTTGGCAACGGCAACGGCGGCAAGGCTCTCGGGGCTGTTGCCAGAGCGGGCAAAGGAAACCACGAGCGTGGGATCCTCGGCGCGCAGGAAGTCGCGCGGAGCGCTCACGATGTCGGTCGTGGCGATGGGCTTAAAGTCGTAGAGATCAGTGTTGCCAGCGTGACGCAGGTACGGGGCGCAGGTATCGCCAACGTAGTCGGACGTACCGGCACCGGTGAAGACAACGGACAGACGGCCCTCGCCCATAGCGCGAGCCTCGGCCAGGAAGGCCTCGATGGCCTCCTTGTTCTTGCGATAGATGTTGAGCGTATCACGCCAAAGCTCGGGCTGCTGGGCAATCTCGGCCGTGGTGATCTGGGCGCCGAGCTCGGTGAGCTCCTCGACACTCTTCTCGAACATTTCTAATACCTCTCTCTAGAAGTAATCCTCTGACGTGCAATTATACACTTCGGTTGGTTATCTGGTAGTAACCAGTTAAATGCAAAGAATCACCATATGGAAACGATGCGGACACTAGTTGCTACGCTGGTGGTAAACCTTGTATTTAAACTGATCGGCACGAGCAACCGAGAGTGTATACTCCACAACCTCGTTTGACTCGTTATACGTAGTTCTGACCAAATCGAGCACAGGCGAGCCCTCGACAATTCCCAAAAGGTGGGCATCGGTGGGACGGGCTATGCTCGCATAGAACTCCTCTTCGGCCACGCGAATCTTTTGCTGAAAGTCCTGCTCAATCACATCGTAAAGCGGCTTACGCTCCAGCAGCGGTCGCTTTAGGGACAGAAATTGACGAACCGGCAGATAGCTGCGTTCGACCATCATGGGCATATTGTCGGCAGAACGAAGACGCTTGAGCTTAAAAATGCGATCACCGATGCGCAATCCCATATGCTCGGCCAGATTCTTATCGGCCTCCATCTCGCAAAACTCGAGAATCGTGGTCTCAGGTTCTCGACCCATCGCGCGCATCTGCTCGGTAAAGCTATAGGACTGCATAAGATTGGTTGCCTTTGCCGAACGGTCGGTCACAAAGGTACCGCGACCGTGCTGCCGAACCACCAGTCCTAAACGCTCCAGTTCCTGCAGAGCCAGGCGTACTGTAGTGCGCGAGAGACCATAGCGCTCCGAAAGTTCGCGCTCGGAAGGAATCATGTCACCGGCGCGATATTCATGGTCGATCTTTTCGGTCAGAATATCGACCAGCTGATCGTACAGCGGTTGCTTACGCGCTCCGATCGCCATCCTATCCTCCCTTTTGCTCGAATTCGGCTAACTACCTAGGGTGTTTAGCATTATCTGTCTGCCACACCCGAATCAACAAGAAAACAAAAGCCGCGCGCTCTTTCGAGCACGCGGCTTTTAACATACACATGGCTTAAGGGGTCGGGGTGTGAGCCGCGTAGGGACACACGCCTCAAGCTAGAGCCTTACCAGATGCTCGGCCAGAGACCAAGCGGGCCAGCGCCCAGGATGCCAAGGACGAAGAGCAGGAGAATGCCCTTGGTCGGGGTCCAGCTGTGCTTAGCGAACATGTAGTAAAGCAGCAGCGTAAGCATAAGCGGGACGAGCTTCGGGACGATGGTGTTGAGGGTGTCGGCAACAGAGAAGTTGACCGGATCCTCGGTAACGGTGCCGTAGGTAACGGACTCCATGCCGTTGCCCAGATCGGTGACGCCGCACTCGACAGCGTTGCCGTCGGCATCGGAAGCGGTGAGGGCGTTGCCGTCCTCATCGGTCATGGCGATGGTACCGGCCTCAGCGGTCTCGGTATCGATGCCCTCCATACCGGTGAAGTTCTCGGCCTCCTTCTCGGAGACGATCACGGTAGTAGCGGAGAGGCCACGGGTGGTGCCGTTGGGGATCTGGAGGTTGATCTGGGTGCCACCCATGGTGACGACCAGGCAACCGACGACGAAGACGCCCATGATGGAAGCGGCACGCGTGAAGGCCTGCATGTTGGCGGTCAGAGCGTCAATAGCGCTGGTGCCAAGCTTGTAGGACCAGTTCATGAGCCAGAAGCGCAGAGCGAACTGGACGACGTTAAAGATCACCAGGAAGATGATCGGTGCAGCGGCGTTGCCGTTGATGGCCATGTTAGAGGTGATGCCGGCCGTGATAGGCACAAGCGTCAGCCAGAACAGGGCGTCACCGATACCACCGAGCGGGCCCATTGCGGCGACGCGGACGGCGCGGATCGTGGGGATGTCAACCTTGTTCTGCTCGAGCGAAAGCACGATGCCCATAACAAAGGTGACAAGGAACGGGTGGGTGTTGAAGAACTCCAGGTTGTGGCTCATGGAAGCCGCGAGGTCGTTCTTGTTGGTGTGGATCTTCTCCAGACCGGGGATGATGGAGTAGAGCCAGCCAGCGGCCTGCATGCGCTCGTAGTTGAACGATGCCTGCAGGAAGCAGGAGCGCCAAGCCATCTTGTTGAGGGTCTTCTGGTCGAGCTGCGGAGCAGGAGTGAGATCCTCGTAGTGCTCCGGGATCACATACTCATTAGATGCCATCTTCGAAGTCACCTCCGTCAGAAACAGCTGCACCCTTCAGCTCGGTCTGCTGCTGGAAGTCCCAGAAAGCGATGCCGAAGCCGATGAGAGCGAGGATGAGCAGAGCAGGGGTTGCCAGCGAATCGTTGGCAACGGTGATGAGCGCGAGGCCAAAGCCCATGAGGAAGAAGCCCCACATATCGCGGTTCATCATAACCTTGAGCAGGACGGCGAAGCCGACGAAGCGCATCATGCCGCCTGCAGCGGAGAGACCGGTCTGCAGCCAAGTCGGGATGGCAGAAGCGATGGTCTGACCGATGGTAGCGCCAGCGATGAAGAACAGGGTGACGACGACAGCGAAGATCAGGCCGAGCAGAGCCATGGCGAAGTAGTTCAGGCGCTCGATGCCCTTGGTGTCCGCGTTGTGAGCCATGTTATCGGCCGTGGACATAAGCGGGGACATAAGCGTGAAGACCAGGGTAACGCCAAGCTGGCCAAGCAGAGCGAACGGAATGGCGAGACCGACTGCCGCGTTGGGCTCGAGGCCCGTGGCGATAGCGAGAATGGCTGCCATGATGCCGCCGATGACGGCGTTAGGCGGCTGAGCGCCTCCGATCGGCATGTTGCCGATCGTCATGAGCTGATAGGTACCACCCACGAGAAGACCGGTGTTGAGGTCGCCAAGGATAAGACCGATGACGGCGCCGGTGACGATGGGCTGATAGAGAGACTCGAGGAAGTCAAACTGGTCGATTGCCGCGATGAACGTGACGACGAAGACCAGAGCGATCTGGATGATCGAGTATTCCATCTTGCTCCTCCTTTCAAAATGTATGTACGCACTTTGGATTTCACGTACAGAACGTCAGGGTTTCACTCCTGACAACGTGGATCACGAGGATTACGAGAAGAGCTTGCTCGTGTCCTCAACAGGCGTGCTCGGAACGCGCCTGATCTCCAACTCCACCCCCAATTCCTGCAGCTCTTTAAACGCAGCGACATCCTCGTCGTTAACTGCGACGGAGGTGGCGACTTGGCGCTTTCCTTCCGACATGTGCATGTTGCCGATGTTTACCTTCTTTATAGGCACACCGCCCTTGACGAGCGTAAGCACGTCTTCCGGTGTTTCGGCCACGATGAAGATCTTCTGGCGCGGGCTCGCCTTGCCAATGACGTCGATGGTCTTCTGCAGAGAGAAGAAACGCGTAGCGACGCCGGCGGGAGCGGCCATCTTCATGAGGTTCTGGCGCATGGTGTTGGACGCCACGTCGTCGTTGGCGACGAGGATGAGGTTGGAGCCCAGGGTGGAGTTCCACTGGGTGGCAACCTGACCATGAACCAGTCGGTTATCGATGCGGGTAAGAAGAATGTTGGGTTCTGCCATGTTGATCAGCTTCCTTTCGTTATTTGCTGACGACAGTTACTTGATCTCCTGAATCGCGTAACGCGAAACATCTACGACGGCTCCGGATCGGACTTTGATCTGGACCTTCTCGCCTTCGATGCCTTTGACGGTTCCGTAGATACCGCCGGCGAAAAGAACCTCTTGACCCGGCTTGAGCTCGGTGTGCAGCTCCTTGAAGTACTTCTGCTTCTTCTTCATGTTGATTTGCGACCAGATGGTGTAAATCAAGCCCATGATGACAAGCAGGCCTAAAAGGGCGACCGAGGAGCTCAGGACGTTGGCTCCGAAATCGGCCATTAGATGCCGTCCTCGTCGCCGAAGATATCCTCTTCCTCGGAGCCGGCAACGGATGCGACCGTCTGGGCGGTGACGCCCGTCTGGCCAACGGTCACGGCCTGCTCGCCAAGCTCGGCGAGCGTGGCATTGCCGCGGAGGAACAGAAGCTCAATAACCATGGGAAGGTTGGTGCCAGTCAGAACCTCGACGTTGTCGACATCCTGGGCAATCATCATCGACTGGTTGAATGGGGTGCCGCCAAGCAGGTCGGTAAAGACGAGCACGCCATCGCACTCCTCGCGCATGGCGGTAATAGCGGCGCGGAGATCCTCACCGTAAGAAGCAGCCTGGTCGCCCTCAAAAGGAACGACGGTAAAAGCGGGCTGGTCGCCGGCAACCATAGCGATAGCGCTAGCTAGGCCGGGTGCGAACTGTCCATGACCGGTAAGAATAAAGCCAACCATTCAAATTTCCCTTCCGAAGGTGTGTACAATCTGAGTCCGATGATTTTCGGAAGCCAGCGGGCGCTCGCCCTTAAAGCTTCTTAGAAAGCGTTCTTTGAAGACCAGTGGTTTCTAAACTGGTAGTAACCACGTGACGTGTTGTTGTCACTATATCACCCCAGAAGAGGTCGCTTTCGTTGATTCATACGGTAAAACGTTTTTGCACCGCTCACGGTGATATTTCGACCGTTTACCGGTCGTTAACACTTCTACCTGCGGTTTTGAAACCGTTTCGAAATGCTTTGGCAAAAGATCGGAACTTTTCCTGTCCCTAAACAACGCAGGGCGGCTAAAAATAGCGTGTAGAAAAATTGCAGGTCATTGTGAAGATATGTGAATTGGTCTTTTTGACTTAATACCAGTTAGAACCAGTTTTGAGATTATCGGTGAACGGTAGTTTTCGACCGTTCACCGGTTACTTGCAATCGTTTGCAGTTGTTTTCCCATATGAATCGGGGAACCCGATGAAGCACTTGTGCGATCACGGAAAGTTTTGACATTTGTCCTCATCCCCCGCGCACCAAACTCCGGCACCCAAAATGAGCCAATAGTTCACGCTAATCGTTTTCAATCATTACTTACTCAATATTCGTAATTATTTATCGTTTATCATTAATTCTGATATGATACAAGTATCATCCAAGACATTGGTTGGAGGAGCTATGATCCGCTGGAACGTATCCAAATCGAATGAAGCCATCGACCGTGAACAGGCAATAGCCGATCTGAGGAAGCTCACTCGCATCTGCAAATGGGCCACAATCTGCATTACCACCGCGCTCGCTCTGGGACTCCTCGCAGTCATTGCGATTGACCTTCTACTCATATTGCCTGGACTCTCCCAAGGGTCGTGTCTCCAATCCGTAGAACTTCAAGCCGGCGAAGGACCGTGCCTTGCTATCGTCGGTACCAATGCACAGGCCCCACTTATGCTCGTCGCACACGATGGTCACACTGCCATAGGAAGCCTCTTGATGACATGTCTCGCGCTTACCATCGCGCTAAGCGTGCGCAGGCTTTTCTTCAACATTGAAAAGAAAGGCAGGCCCTTTGACCTTGAATGTAACCAGACACTTCGTCGAGTAGGACATTTATTCCTTATCGGCGGCGTTTCCGTGAGACTTCTTGGTGCCGTAATCACGGGAATGATACTCTCAGGATTTGGCGGCAGCTTTACGAATGCGTTCGTCGGCCAGTTATTCGAGCCCTCCATGCTCTTTGCAGGCCTGATTATTTGCCTGATTGCCAGCATCTTCCGCTACGGGTATATCCTGCAAAAACAAGATGACGAGTTGCTCTAGGGGGAATCCATGATTATTCTGCGGCTTGACCGCATGCTTGCCGAACGCAAGATCTCATCCAAAGAGCTTGCGGAACGCGTGGGCATCTCCCAGGTCAATATGTCGCGCATCAAGACGGGCAAGGTTTCTGCCGTGCGCTTTTCAACTCTTGATGCGATATGCCGGGCACTCGACTGCCAACCGGGCGATGTGCTGGAATATATGCCTGACGATGAAGCCGATAACCTTTTTGGACTTAAAGATTCATAGGCATAATTTAGCCACCAGCGCCTAAACGCAAATAGCCCGCTAGAACAACATCCGTTCTAGCGGGCTATTCAGATATTTCGGCTACGCGCTCGGTAGCTCAGACAAATCTTTACGCAAACAGGCCGTAGATGCTGATGTTGGCCTTGGCGTACAGGCCGTTAGCGTACTCGGTCCACTTGGAGCTGGCGCTCGAGGCCTGCGAAGAATACTGCTGATAGGCGGTGTAATAGGCGGTCATGGCCTGCTTATAGGTCGCGCTATCGGCCGTAAAGGCATCGTCGGCAAAGGCCTTGGCATAGGTGCTGTCGGCGTCCTTCCAAGTGCCCTTCTCGCTATCCCACTCGTCACCGGCAAGGTTGATGATGTAGTCGGCGTAGTCCTTGCTCGCGGTCTCCTCGTTGCCGTCAGCAGGCTCGGTCGGAGCGGTCAGCATGCTTGCGGAGCTATCGCCCACCTTCTTCTTGTAGAGCTTCTGCAGCGTCGCGGACTGGCGGACGATCTGCTTGGCCTGGTCCTTGGACACGCCATACTGCGTGGCCATGGTCTTGTAGTCCGAAGTGCCGATGGAATCCTCGGCGTATTTCTTCATCTCCTTAGAAGAGACGGTGATGCCCTCGTCCTCGGCAGCATCGAGCAGGATCTTGTTGCGCACGTAGGACAGGATGACGTCGGCAGACGGAGCGGTATAGTTGCCGTCGTCGTCCTTGACGGTGTCGAGGCTGTACTGGCTCTCGATGGCCTCGCGCGCGGTGATGTCACTCTTCTTGCCGTTGTAGCTGTAGCTTGCCACGGTCGAATCGAGCTGGTCCTCGGTCAGGGTCGACGAGCCGACACCCTTGCCGCCAAAGCCGCCATTGCCAATAAAGAAGCCAATCACGGCAGCAATCACGACTGCAACCACAAAGGCGGCAATCATCGTCTTCTTGTGCTTGCAAGTGTGGTCATCCACGTCGGAGTCGTCCTCGTCCTGCTCCTCGGGCATCAGATTCTCGTCAGCGGCATCCGCGGCAATCTGAGCCTCCAGACGGGCGTCCTCCTCCTCGGCCGTCGTACCGGCAGCAATGTGCTCGGCAGACGTACCGGTGACCAGGTCGATCTTCTCGTCCTCATCACCGTCGGGGCCTTCGCCGCGCTCGATGATCTGAATGCCGTCGATCTCGTCCTTCTCGTCCTTCTTTTGAATCAGACCCATATCGGTTACTCCTTGTTAGGAAACATAGTCTTCAATAGAATACGCCCGACAGAGTGCCGGGCGTATTGATTCTTAGGTTATACGCAAACACTTAAGTACTATTTAGGCGTTTGCAGCGTGCATACCTTAGGCCAGGTGCGCGATAACGGCATCGGCAAAGGCCTGCGTGCCCACGGCGCCCTCGACGGAGCCGGTCTGGGCACGACGCACGTCACCGGTAACCTGCTCGCCCTCGTCGAGCGTGGCAGAGACGGCGGCGCGAATGCGATTGGCAGCGTCGTTCTCGCCCAGGTGATCGAGCATCATCGCAGCAGAGAGGATCTCGGCCGTGGGGTTGGCGATATCCTGGCCAGCGATATCGGGCGCGGAGCCGTGCGTTGCCTCGAAGATGGCGCAGTCAGCACCGATGTTGGAGCCGGGGGCCATGCCTAAGCCGCCTACCAGGCCGGCGCACAGGTCGCTCACGATGTCGCCGTACAGGTTGGGCAGCACCAGAACATCGAAGTCGTTGGGATTCTGGACCAGGCCCATGCAGGTAGCGTCGACGATCTTGTCGTTGAACTCGATATCGGGATAGTTGGCGGCCACCTCGCGCGCAACGCGCAGGAACAGGCCATCGGTCGCCTTCATGATGTTAGCCTTATGCACGGCCGTCACCTTTTTGCGGCCGCAGCGGCGGGCGTACTCAAAGGCGTACTCCACAATGCGGCGGCTCTTGACGATGGAGATGGGCTTGATCGAGATAGCGGAATCGGCAGCGAAGGTCTTCTGGCCCGAGCGCTCGACAAGCTGTGAGAGCTCCTCGACCTCGGCAGCGCCCTCATCGAACTCGATGCCGGCGTAGAGGTCCTCGGTGTTCTCGCGCACGATGACCAGGTCGACGTCGCGGAAGCGCGAGCCGTCGCCCGGCTGCGACAGGCAGGGGCGCACGCAGGCGTACAGGTCGAAGTGCTTGCGCAGTGCCACGTTGACGCTGCGGAAACCTGTGCCGACCGGCGTGGTGATGGGCCCCTTGATGGCAACCTTGGTCTCGGCAACCGCGTCGAGCACGTGCTGGGGAAGCGGCGTGCCAAACTCGTCCATGACGCCGGCGCCGGCCTCCTGGACGTTCCAGTTGATCTGGACACCGGTGGCCTCGACCACGCGGCGCATGGCCTGCGTAATCTCGGGACCGATACCGTCACCGGGAATCAGGACTACATCGTGCGCCATAATCTGTTACTCCTCGTCTTCGGCGTCGTCAGATTTTTTAACGCTAGCACGCTTCTTCTTTTTGGAGAGATCCAGGCCAAAACGTTTAACAAGCATTTCGCAAATCTCGCTCGAACGGGCCTTGAGATAGCTGCCCTTGCCGTTCTCGGCGTCGAACTTAAGGCGCAGCGCGAGCTTCTCGGCGACCTCGGCGTCAATCTCGCCCTGGCCAAACTCGTACAGGCAACCGAGCATATCGCGATACTCGAGGTCGCCGTGGTAGCACTGGATGGCCTCGTCCAGGATGGGCCAAGCCTCGCGCGAGCGCTCGACGCTCGTGGCGCCCCACACGCACAGCAGACGGAAGGCGGCATAGCGCAGCGTGGAGGAAATCTCGTCGAACAGCGCGGTCTCGGCGCCCTCAAAGGCATCGCCCAGCTGCTCGGGGCAGGTGGTGGCGAGCGCCGCCAGGGCATCGAGGGCCTCCCAGCGGGTCTGAGCCTCGGGGCGGTCGAGTGCCTCGATCAGCGCGGGCACGCAGGGCACGACGCGCTGTGGATCGCGCTCGGCGAGCAGGTGCAGCACGCGGGCGGCAAACTGGCGGATACGGCGCGTGGGGCAGCCGAGCTCCTTGACCAGACGGTCGACGGCGTTCTCGTTCTCCTCTGCCAGCTGAAGCTGTGCCAGCTCCTCATCGGTGAGCTGTTCTTCCTTGTTTTCTGCCATAGTTACCTCTTCTTACTATTTCTTAGCGTGCTTGCCAGCACCCTTGCTGTCATCGGTGACCGAGATGAGCTGTCGGTCGGCTGCACCATTGTGACGCGCGCGGCGGCGCTCCTCGGCGTCGCCCGCATCGGCGGCGGCGCGGTGTGCCTTGTTGACGTTAAAGACCTCGTCGTGCTTGCGCCACGGGCCGACGGACTCGCCAAAGCTCATCTTAAGGCCGGCGATAAAGCCGCCGAGCCAGCCGATCGGCGCAAACTGCACCAGCGGGAACAGCGAAAACACCCAGGTTAGCAGGACGACTGCCGCCGCACCTGCAAAATTGGCGATCCAGTAGTCGCGCTTGGTGATGACGCGCTTTTCGCACGCCCACTGGCCGCACAAAAAGCCGATGTAAATCGCAAAGAGAAAGAGCACCAGCGCGAGCACCACGAACGTCCAGCTCATGGGCGCTACTCCCCGTGATGGTGGCCGCAGCAGCACTCGTGGCCGTCGTCATGGCCGTGGCCGCCGCAGCACTCGTGATCCTCGCCATGGTGGTGGCCGCAACCGCACTCGTGGTCGTCGCCGTGCTCGCCGCAACCGCAGCCTTCCTCGTGAGCACCATGCTCCTCGGGACGATACTGCGACCAGTCCAGACCGGCGGCGATGGCGTCGGCCTCCTCCTTGTAGAGGACCGTGATGGCCTGGGTGCCCAGCTTGGCGCCGCCAATGGCGTCGAGCATATCGTAGAGCGTAAAGGCCACGTCGGCACCGGGCAGCGCGAGCTCGCGATCGTCGGCATAGGCGAGCGCCAAGCGCAGGTCCTTGATGAAGTGCTCGACCATAAAGCCGGGCTTGTAGTCGCCGTCGAGTGCCTTGGGCGCCAAGCTCTCCATGGCGCCGGACTTGCCGGTACCGCCCAGGATCATCTGGCGGGTCTTCTCCAGGTCAAGGCCGCTCAGCTCGGCAAATGCCATGGCGTCTGCCATGCCGACCATGCAGGCGCCCAGCGACACCTGGTTGGCGAGCTTGGCAGCCTGACCCTTGCCGGCGCCATCGAAGCAGCAGATGTTTGCCGCAAAGGTGGCAAGGATGTCGCGGACCGGCGCGATGTCGTTCTCGGTAGCGCCCACGATAGCCGTGAGCGTGCCGGCGATAGCACCCGACTCGCCGCCGGTGACGGGGCAGTCAAACGCCATGCGACCAGAAACCTGGGCGGCCTCGGCAATGTCACGGGCGAGCTCGGGCGAGCTCGTGGTGAGGTCGATCAAGACCGCGCCCGGCTTGGTGCACGCGAGCAGGCCGTCGCCCGCCAGGTAGAGCTCCTCAACCTCAGAGGGATAGCCCACCATGGTAAAGACGACGTCGGCGTTCGCCGCGGCATCGGCCGGCGTATCGGCCCAGGCGGCACCGCGCTCGATAAGCGCGGCGGCCTTGGACTTGGTGCGGTTGTTGACCGTGACGGGATAGCCGGCATCCAGGATGTGGCCGGCGATAGGGGCACCCATGATTCCGGTGCCGATAAATGCGACGGAGAGCTTGTTTGCCATGAAACCTTTCCTTTTAGGTTGGGTGTTATTACCAGGTTGAATACTCGGTGCCAGCGTTTGGGCTGTGAGTCGAGGGCGATTACGGACGCAGCGCTTGCCTACTGGCCGCGCACGCGGCGGGCGATGCGGTCGGAAAGCGACGCCTTGTCGGCGCGGTTCTTACCCCAAAACGCGCAGGCCACCATGCCGGGGCCCACGTGCGAGCCAATGGTGGGACCCACGGAGCTGCGAACGATCGTGACGTCGGCGCAGCCTTCCTCCTTGCGGATGGCGGCTTCGAGCCAGTCGCCGTCCTTCTCGGCATCGGCCGTCATGATGGCGATGGGCATGGTGCGGTCGGGCACGTAGTTCTCGCGGAACGACTTGAGAATGGACTTGAGCGCCTTCTTGCGGCCGCGGTTGACGCCGATCAGCGACAGCGAGCCGGCAAGGTCGTAGGAGAGTTCGGGCTTGACATCGAGCTTTGCCGTGAGCTGCGCCGCCGCGGGCGGAATGCGGCCGCCGGCAGCCAGTGCGTCGAAGCTCTCGAGCGTAAAGTAGCCGTGGACGTAGGTCTTTGCCTCGTTTGCCCAATCGACCAGCTGCTTGGCGGTCAGTCCCGCCGAACGCTGGCGCACGGCCTCGAGCGCCAAGAGCGCGCCGGTCGCGCAGGGCAGAGCGTTGTCGACCACGTACAGCTCAAAATCGGGATACTCGGCACGCACGGCGTCCGCCGCCTGGCACGCGGAGTTGTAGCTCGACGACAGCGCCGAGGTAAAGCACAGGTAGACCGTAGGCGTACCCTCTTTGGCGCACTCGGTAAAGAACTCGATATAGCGACCGAGCGACACAGCCGAGGTGGACACGCGGGCACCGGCGCGCATGCGATCGTAAAACTCCTTGGGTGTGATGCTCGACCAGATGTCATC
>NZ_JBDGBA010000027.1:0-21802 GCF_040910185.1 Collinsella aerofaciens
GCCACACGCGTGCACAGACTGTCGGTTCGACGAAGAAGCCTCAGCCGTAGCAACGGATTGCCCAGCGAGAGATCGCCACGGGCGGATATTAAACTGCAAAGACGAGCGTCGGGAAGACACGCCGAGGTCGCCGCGGAAGGGTTGATATAGGGAGAGGGCCTGACCCCATATCGTTGGGGCCAGGCCCGATTTTGTCTCTTGACAATGTCCTGCTCATATTAAACAGGAACGGGATCAGGAAGTACGGGTTGAGGATGATGGGCGCGGCGAACAGCAGCGGTTCGTTGACGGCGAACATCACGGGTACGACAGAGGCTTTGCCGACGGCCTTGAGCTGCTTGGAGCGCATAAAGAGCAGGAAGATGATCGGGACAATGAACGTGGCGCCGGTGCCGCCGAGTTCGCCGATGTAGTTACCGAAGTTCTCGGTCAGGGCGAGGGCGGGGTGACCGCCGGCCTGCAGCGTGGCGAGGTTGGTGGTGATGTTGCCAAACAGCGCGGCGTTGAGGGCAGGCTTAACGACCGAGGGGCCGTGGATGCCCATGAACCAGAACAGCGGGATCATGAACCAGATGAGGGCGAGGCCGGCGTAGGAATCGGCAGCGGCGAACAGCGGGCTCACCAGCGTGGAGATGACGTTGGCAAACGGGACGGCCAAGCAGGTGCGGCAGATAACGTCGATGACGGCGACAAACAGGATGGAGAAGCTGAAGGCGAAGATGTCGCGGAAGTTCTGGGCGATGGCGCCGGGGACTTCTTTGGGCAGCTTGATGGTGATGTCTCGCTTAATGCAGAAGGCATAGATGTTGACCGTGGCAAATGCGGCGACAAAGGAGCTCAGTAGGCCCTTGGTGCCCATGTTGTCGGTAAAGAACACCGAGACATCGGCACCGTCGATCTTGGCACTCGTCTGGGTAACGGCCAAGATGAGCATAGCGCACATGGCGGCGACCATGGTGCTCGTGGCGTTGATGGCCTTGCCGGCAGGCATGCGGCGGTTCTTGGAGCCGGTCAGCGCGCTTGCGGTGGTGCCGGCGACCATGATGCCCACGACGCCCATCGTGAAGTTGTAAACCTTGTTGCAGAAGTTCACGACGTCGACGTTCCACCAGTCGGGCAGCGTAAAGCCGCCGACCGTGGCGACAACGCCCGGCAGGGTCGAAATAAGCAGGAAGACAGAAGAAGACAGGATGATGGGCATTGCTGCCAAAAAGCCGTCTTTAATGGCCTGAAGGTAGATGTTCTTAGAGACCTTGTCGAAGTACGGCTGACCTTTCTCCAAGAACTTAACGATCGATTCCATAGTTCACGCTCCTCTTTGCATGAAATCTTAATGGCATGGACGTTGAAAACCTATATGGTCTCCCGCTTGCTAAAAGCCCGGGTGCAGGCGGGGTCGGTCCCAGGGGGAGAGAGGGGAGCGGCTGGGTTTGTATCGCATAGGGCCGCTCCCTTCTCGGGGGAAAGCGAGGCGATGCGCTACTGCGCGTCCGCCATAGTGTCGGCGAGCTCCTTGTACCAGAGTGCCGACTGCTTGATGTAGCGTTTTTGCGTGTCGAAGTCGATGTAGAACAGGCCGTAGCGCTTGTTATAGCCATTGGCCCACGAGAACTGGTCCTGCAGGCTCCAGATAAAGTAGCCCTGGACGTCGACGCCCTCGGCGCGCGCCTGGAGCACCTTCTCCATGTGCTGGTCGACAAAGTCGATGCGCTCGGGATCGGCGACGATGCCGTTTGCGTCGGGCTCGGGGTCCTTGTGGCCCAGGCCGTTTTCGGTGATATAGATGACGGGGAGGTTGGGATAGGTGGCGCTGATGTGCTTGAGCGTGTCGTAGAGGCCTTGCGGGTAGATGAGCCAATCCCAGTCGGTGGTGGGGATACCCGGCATATCGACCTGCTGCCCGACGCCCTTAAACTTAAAGCACGAGGTGCCCTTGTCTCCGGTGCCGTTAAAGCTGTTGGTGGACTCGCCATCGTAGGCGGCGATAAACGCCGACTGATAGTAGTTGAGGCCGAACATATCGTTGCGGGGCGCCGCCTTGGCGAGCTCCTCCATGTCGCTGTCCTCAACCGTAAGCGTGGCGTTGTTGGCACGCAGAATCTCGTTGATGAGTGAGAGGGTGCGCGCGGAGTAGTGGCCCAGGAAGGCGCCGTCCATGATGAAGTCGGTGTAGAAGGCGTTGTACAGGTCGGCGGCGTGCTGGTCGGCGGGCGAGTCGGTGGCAGGATATGCCGGCGTCAGGACGTTGACCATGCCAATGCGGCCGCCCAGGTGCTCGGTCTCGTCAAGATCCTTATACAGGTTGACGGCGCGGGCGTGGGCAACGAGCTCGTTGTGCTGGCTCTGGATGCCGCTCGTCACATCAAAGTGATGGTTGGGCGGGAAGTTGCCTTGGATGTATTGGGAGTGCGAGAGGCTGATGAGCTCGTTGATGGTGAACCAATTCTTGACCTCGCGGAACTCGCGGAAGCAGAACTCGGCATAGCGCACATAGGCGTCGACGGTCTTGCGGTTGAGCCAGTCGCCCTGGTTGAACAGGGCGGCGGGGGAGTCAAAGTGATGCAGGGACACATAGGGCTCGACGCCATACTTTTTGCAGCAGGCGAACAGCTCGTGGTAGTGCTTAACGCCCTCGGCGAGGGGTTCGGCATCGTCGCCGTTGGGGAAGATGCGGGTCCAGGCGATGGACACACGAATGGCGTTGAGTCCATGCTCGGCAGAAAGGCGGATATCCTCCTCGTAGCGGTTGTAGAAATCACTGGCCGGGTCGGGCAAAAAGCGACCCTGGGCGACAAGGTAATCGTCCCACATGGTCTTACCCTTGCCTGCCACCTTCGTGGAACCTTCCGTTTGGTACGCGGCGGTTGCGGCGCCCCAAACAAAGCCCTTCGGCAGCTGCTGTACGCGGTTTAGCAAAGACATATGCATACACCCTCTCGTCTCGCTGTTCGATATTGTGCGTTTGCGCTCAGGAGGCTCCCCGGTTAGCGTTCAGCGGTGAAAAAGCCCGATAAACACTATCTTAAAATGATTAGAACCAAAATGAGCACGTGAACATTTGACAATGAGCACGTTAACATCCGGCTGGGATGTATAGAAACAAAACAACTTCAAACAGCCGCGAACGGTTGTATTTGTTCGGTAAGCGGTTTTGATTGACAGAAGTTTTCATGTTGTGGTATATGGCTCGGGTATCATGAGCACGTTATCAATGTATGTACGATGCGCCATGGGCGCGGGGAATAGTTGGGAAGCAGGTTAGCGTGGAAGGCATGGATCAGCAGACAAGGAATGGTCGTTCGGCGAGCGCGGCAGAGGTTGCGGCGCTCGCTGGCGTGAGCCGCCAGACTGTGTCTCGCGTGGTCAACGGTATGCCCAACGTGACGGAAAAGACGCGCAAGCGTGTGCTGGCCGCCATGGAAGAGCTGGGCTTTCGTCCCAATTTTGCTGGAGCGGCGTTGCGCGGCGGGTCGTATCGTTCTATTGGCCTGTGCATGTACAACATCACACGTGTCGGTAACCTGGCGACGCTCGAGGGTATCATGCAAGCGGCGCGCGAGCACGATTTTGCCGTCACTATGATCGAGATGGGCGGCGACAAGCCCTATGCACTTGCCGATGCCTCGCGCCGCATGGTCGAGCGACCCGTCGACGGCATGATTCTCAACATGAACCGCATGGCTCCCGATTTTGAGGAGTTTGTTCCCCAGCCGGGAGTGCGAACGGTCATCCTGTCCATGTATGCGCATCCGCGCTGCACGACGATCGACTCCGACCAGTATGGTTCGTGCGAGCTGTTGACCAATTATCTGCTGGAACATGGTCACTCGAATATGCGGTTTGTGGCGGGTCCGGAAACCTCGATTTCCTCGCGTTTTCGTGAGGCCGGTTGGCGCGATACGCTGGGTCGTGCTCATGTCGATGCCGCTCCGATGCTGCGCGGCGATTGGAGTGCGGACAGTGGGTACGCCATGGGCGAGCGGATTGCGGCCGAGGTGCTTGCCGGCGGGTCGCAGGCGCCGACTGCCGTGCTTGCGGCAAATGACCAGATGGCGCTGGGCGTTATCGCCGCGCTCGAGAACGCGGGCCTGTCCGTGCCCGACGACGTGAGCGTGGTTGGTATCGACGACGCACTCGAGGGACTTGTTCCTCACAATCGGCTGACGACGCTGCGATTTGATTTGCGCGGTGTCGGTAAGCTTGCGTTTGAGGCGGCGATTGGAGAGAGCTCGTCTATCGAGGCGATTCATGTGCCGAGCACGCTGGTCGAACGCTCGACTGTTAGGGACATACGGGGTTAGGTCCTACTCCGTTTGTCTCGATTTGTAACAGGTAGACGGTCAAAAGTGGGCTACGTGTTACAGATTTAGATTCTTCGGAAAGAGCAATCCTGTTCGTCTCAATCTGCAACAGCTAGGACCCAAAAACTCGGCTAGATGTTACAGATTGAGACAAACAGACCCCGAACCGCCCAAAAAGGCCGGGGGCGGCGCGCCGTGTGACGTGCCGCCCCCGGCTGAGAAATGGGGACAGGTTATGTGGGCGGTGCAATTCCGCCAACCGCTTGTCGCAAGCCGCTAGTCCAGACGACGGGTCTGTGCCACGTGCTTATACCAGTAGGCGCTTGCCTTGGGCGTGCGCTTCTGGGTTTCAAAGTCAACGTAGAAGAAGCCGTAACGCTTGTTGTAGCCATTGGTCCAGGAGAACTGATCCTGCAGGCTCCACAGGAAGTAGCCGCCCACGTTGACGCCCACCTCCATGGCTTTGAGTAGCCAGCGCAGGTGCTGCTCGATGTAGTCGATGCGCGGCTGGTCGTCCACAAAACCATCTTTGTAGGGGTCCTTGTAGCCCATGCCGTTCTCGGTAATGAAGATCTGCTTGTAGTTGGGGTAGCGCTGCTTAATGTAGACGAGCAGATCGAACAGACCCTCGGGATAGATGATCCAGTCCCAGTCTGTGGTGGGGATGCCGGGCTTGTTCACGTGCTCGCCAATGCCCTTGACGCGCCAGCGGCCGGTGCCCTTCTCGCCCGTACCGTTGTGGTGCAGGTCGTTCTCGCCATCGTAAGCCTTCAAAAAACGGCACTGGTAGTTGTTAACGCCAAGGTAGTCGTTGTAAAGCGCGGCTTCGCGCATAATCTCGAGGTCCTCGTCCAGGATCTCGATGGTACCGCCCGAGACGGCGGCCAGGCGGTTGGCGCACTCGAGGGTGTCGGGCGCGTAGTCGCCGCGGAAGGTGGCGTCGAGCAAGAACTGGTTTTGCAGCACGTGCTCGTTGTTGGCGGCTTTGATGTCGGCGGGATCGTTTTCGTTGAGCGGGTACTTGAACTCCAACGACTGAATGACGCCGATCTTGCCCTTAAAACCGCCGTTGTGGAAGGCCAGCACGGCCTTGGCGTGGGCGAGCATCATGTTGTGCTCGCACTGGAAGGCCTCGGCAAGATGCGCCTTGACGCCACCGGGGAAGGTGCCCTCGATGTAGGTGTTGGAGGCGTCGGCCCAGATTTCGTTAAAGGTGAACCAGTAGGTCACCTGGTCGGCGTACTCCTTAAAGCAGAAGGTGGCAAAGTCCACAAAGGCATCGATGGTCTCGCGGTTGAGGAAGTCGCCCTTCTCAAAGAGGGGCAGCGGCGTATCGAAGTGATGCAGCGTGACAAACGGCTCAACGTGGTGCTTGTGGCACTCGGCGAAGAGATCGTGATAGAACTGCACACCCTCGGGGTTGATTTCGCCGGTGCCGTTGGGGAAGATGCGGCTCCAGGCGATGGAGAGGCGAATGCCGTTGATGCCGAACTCCTCGCACAGCTCCAGATCGACGGGGTACTGGTTGTAGAAGTCCGAAGCGGGATCGGGGGAGAAGCGCCCCTGGGCCTCCAGGAAGTCGTCCCAGGCGACTTTGCCCTTACCGTGAGTGCGGGTCTCGCCCTCTACCTGGTAGGCAGCAGTGGCGCCGCCAAAGACAAAGTCCTCGGGAAACTGCGCGGGTGGGTTGGTGACGCTGGCGGGGTTAACGGACATGATGATCCAATCGTCTAGTAAAAAGGCCAGCCGGCTGATGTGGTCGGCTGGCCTTTACGCGTTACTTACTTCGAGAGCTGCTCACTCACGAAGGCGAGAGACTTGTCGCCGTTCTGGGAGAGCTCGATGTACTGCTTGCCGCGGCAGGCGACGCACTTGTTGCCCACGCGCTCGCAGTCCTTCTGCAGGTCGGCGAGGTAGCTTGCGGCCTGCGGGGCCAGGACGACCAGGTCAAAGTCGGGGAGCATATCCACGTGGTTGCCATAGGCGTCGGCAGCGGTCTCAAGGTCGATACCGCGCTCCTTGGCGGCCTTGGCCAGTGCGTTGGCGAGCAGGCCCGAGGTGCCGCCGCCCTGGCAGAGCACGAGCACGCGCTTGCCGTTAAGGTCGCTGGTAGCCGTGGCTTCGGCAGCGGGGGCTGCGGAGGCGGCAGCGGCGTCGGCCTTCACGGCATCGGCAGCAGCGCCGGCGGCAACGCTCTTGGCGTCAGCCTTGCCCTGGAAGGCATCGTTAAGCTTGGCGGCCTTCTCGGCGTTCTTGGCGGCGAGCTCCTCCTGGGAGATCTCGGCCTCCTCGGCGCACTTCTGGGCGTCATAGGCACGGAAGAACGGATAGTACAGAACGAAGTCGACGACCAGGATAAGGGCGAGCATCACAAAGGCGAGCGGCTGGAAGCCCAGACCCATGATGGTGCCGATGGGGCCGGGGACAGTCCAAGGCAGGGTGTACATAAAGCCGTTCATGCCCAAGAAGTCGATAAAGATCTTGAGGATCCAGATGTTGGCGATCGGGGCAAAGACAAACGGGACAAAGAAGACGGGATTGAGCACGATGGGTGCGGCGAACAGCAGCGGCTCGTTGACGGCAAAGCACACGGGAACGATAGCGGCCTTACCGACGGCGCGCATCTCCTGGGACTTGGCCAGGAAGCAGAACATAAAGACCAGGACGAGCGTGGCGCCGGTGCCGCCCATGCAGACGACGAAGTACTGGGCACCCTGGGTCAGGACAGCGGAAGCGTGCTGGCCAGCCTGGAACGCGGCCAGGTTGTCGGTCATGTTGGCAACGAGAGCGGCGGCGATGGCGGGCTCGACGATCGAGGGGCCGTGGACGCCGACGAACCAGAACAGGCTCATGGCGCCGTAGATCACAGCGAGGCCGATGTAGCCATCGGCAGCGGTGAACAGGGGCTGGAACACCTGGATGACACCCTGGGCAAAGCAGAAGCCAAAAGCAGCGCGGAAGACGATGTCAAAAACCCAAAAGACGGTGATGCAGACGGAGAAGGGGATGATGTCCTTGAAGGTCTGCGAGATGTTGGGCGGAACCTGCTCGGGCATCTTGACGGTGATGTTGCGCTTAATGAAGAACTTGTAGATGATGCCAGTCACAAACGCAGCGATGAAAGCGGTCAGCAGGCCCTTGGAACCAAGGTAGGTGGTGTTGAAGCCGCTGGCGGCGTCCGTGGCGATGGTGTCGCTCGAAAGGAGCAAGAAGCCGATGATGGCCGCGCACATGCACGAGATGAAGTTGATCTGGTTGTTCTTGGGCAGATCGCGGTTCTGAGCGTCGGCGAAGTGCTTGGCCGTGGTGGCGGCGCAGGCGATGGCCAGGATGCCCATGGAGTAGTTGTAGCACTTCCACAGGGCGTTGTTGATGTCATCGGGCCAGTAGAAACCCCAGATGTTGGGGACCGAGGCTACCAGGCAAAAGATGGACGAGAAGATGATGATGGGGATGACGGAGATAAAGCCGTCGCGGATCGCCTTGAGGTACTTGTTGCGGGCGATCGCGTTGAAAAAGGGCTGGCCCTTTTCGATGGTGGCGATGAGTTGCTCCATGCAATGCTCCTAAGAGTCGGTGGGTTAGCAACGATGGTAGCTTTTGGCGTTCGGTTGCCAAAATGTTGACGTTGCCATTTTGCGACACAAAAAAAGACGCGAACCGGTGGTTCCTGTGCCTGCGAACCGTCGATTCCTTATGCGTAAACGTTTGAGCCGCCCGGTGGCTCTGTGTTTGCACAATGGCAACGTTAACATTTGGTCGACAAAAGCCGTTCGGGGAAGCAAAAATGTCGGTGAACGGTAGGTTTTGGGTGGTGAGCGTATGGTGGGGGAGGCGTTGGATATACTTGAAGGCGTTAAAAATGACTGCGCAAGGTGCCACCAATGGCATCGTTGACATAGAAAGATCGACCTATGGCCGCTGTTAAAAAATCGGTATCCGTCAAGGATGTGGCACGTCTCGCGGGCGTCTCGGAGCAGACAGTCTCGCGTACGGTGCACGATTCGCCCAGCGTACGCCCCGAGACCAAGGAGCGCGTGCGTGCCGCCATGCGCGAGCTGGGGTATCGCCCCAATTTTGCCGGTCGATCGCTGCGCCGTGGCAAGTTTAAGACCGTCGGCGTTGCCATGTTCAACATTACCGGTACCGGCAACCTCGACCGTATGGAGGGCTTTGCCGCCGCGGCTGACAAACATGGCTATGCCATCACCCTTACTAAAGTAGATGGACACCCTTATACCCTCGAGAGCGCATCGTCGCGTATGAGCGCACTGCCAGTGGACGGTATGGTTGTGATCATGAATCGCATGCCGGCGGACTTTGGCACCTTCGAGCCGCTACCTGGCATGCAGACGGTGCTCGTTACCATGCTGGAGCACCCGCTCTGTTCAACGGTCGATAACGACCAGTTCGATTGCTCGCGCCAGGTGGTCGAGTACTTGCTGGAGCGGGGGCACAAGACTGTGCACTTTATCTCGTGTCCCGAGCGCTCGCTTTCGGGCATGCGGCGCGAGGAAGGCTGGCGTGAGACATTGCGTGCGCATGGCATTGAGCCCCCGCAGCTCGTGCGCGGCGACTGGACGGCACAGAGCGGATATGCCGCAGGCCAGGCTCTGGCGGATGATCCGACCTGTACTGCCATCTATGCCTCCAACGATGCCATGGCATATGGCTGCATCCGTGGGCTCGAGTCGCGCGGGAAGTGCGTGCCCCAGGACGTGAGCGTGGTGGGTGTTGATGACAGCCTGGGCGATATCGTGCCCGATTGTCGCTTGACCACGGTGCGCTTTGACAACAAGCGCGTCGGCATGTGGGCGGTTGACAAGATTGCCGGCGCCGAGGGCGTTGAACCCGGTGTGGAGCACATGCTGTTTCCGGGCGTGCTCGTCGAGGGCGATACGGTGCGCGATGTACGCTAGGGCGCGGGTCTGTTTGGGTTTCCGCTAATTGTGTTCGATATTGTTTAAATTGGTTTAAAAACCGTTCACGGTCGAAAAGTGACCGTTCATAGCTCGAAATTACGTTTTGCGCTGTTCTTTTTTGTTTGAATGTTATTGTTTCTGTCATACACAACGCAGCGCGTATGCCCGGACGCGATGCTCTCCATTGGTTCATATGTGAAAGGAACGCAACATGGCAACCAAAGAAGAAATCTCGATGGTTGGATTCGAGATCGTCGCATACGCAGGTGACGCCCAGACCGATCTGCTTGCAGCGCTCGATGCTGCTCGCGAGGGTGACTTTGAGAAGGCCGAGCAGCTGCACAAGGATGCCAGCGATGCGCTCATCGGTGCCCACGACACGCAGACCAAGCTGCTTTCGCAGGAGGCCGGCGGTGGCGAGATGGAGATGACCTTCATCATGGCTCACGCTCAGGACACTCTCATGACCACTATGATCCTGGAGAAGCAGGCCCGCTTTACCATCGATGCCTACAAGCGCATCGCCGAGCTCGAGGCCAAGCTCGCCTAACGAGCCCTCACAACCAAGTCCCCTTCCAAAAGCCCTGCCGCAAACCCGCGGCAGGGCTTTTTCTGTCCTCCTCCCCGCAACTCATCCCGAGATAGTCATTGGGGACGTTCTTAAACGACTAGGCATTGGGGACAGTCTTGGTGCGCACCGTTGTCCTCCCGTTCGGTTTTTTACTCGGTGGGTATACTTCCTTTCGCATTAACCGCCGGAATGAGGAGGTATCCAAATGCCGGACAACGGATTGATTCAAAAGAGAGACGCGCACGAGATGGCTCATGGGCGTCCTGTCCAGATAACCGAGCACACGACGGTAACAGAGCTGCAGCCCAGTCTGTCCGATGTCGTGTGCGCAAACAAAAAGCTGCAGATTGGCTTTATCGTTGCGCTCGTGGTCCTGGCGCTGCTG
Organism: Collinsella aerofaciens; assembly: GCF_040910185.1. GTDB lineage: Bacteria > Actinomycetota > Coriobacteriia > Coriobacteriales > Coriobacteriaceae > Collinsella > Collinsella aerofaciens_BF. Next base: position 10,180 of record NZ_JBDGBA010000027.1, read on the forward strand.
TCGGGCTTTGTAGCTCGTCCGCATTTCGCCGATACCAAAACTTGGGACTCCACCATCGAGGTCATCGATCAAAAGAAAGGAAACGTACTGGCGCTCACGACCTCGTGCGTGGCGCTGTCTGCGGGCATTACCGCGCTGCCGGGTGATACGGGAACGCCGGTCGCCGAGCAGCTCGCGCAGCTTTCAGGCAACCTTGGTATCGTGCTTGCCGTGCTATACCTAGAGAAATATTTGCTCACGATTTTGTGGTCGGTTGGCCTGGGCATCTTAATCCCGTTTGCATTGGTGCTCTTTGCGGTGTCGCTCGGCATTCACGGGCGCTGGAGCACGAGCGCTGTCCTGCGCCGTGTGGCGACGCGCGTGCTGGTGGTTGCCGTGATCGGCATGGCGCTCGTGCCCGCGAGCGTATGGGTGTCGCAGAAGGTCGATGAAACGTATCGCGTAAGTATTGAGCAAGCTGAGCAAAAGGCTGCGGAGGCTGCGGACGCGGCCGACACCACGGACAAGCCAGCCGAGACCAGCTCAAAATCGAACAAGAAAAAATCCGAGGCCACGGAGTCCAAAAACGTGCTCGAGCAGTTGACTGATGGGGCCTCGAGCCTTGTTACGTCGGTGACCAGCGGCGCCAAGCAGATGACCGATGAGATCGTGCGGCAGGTGACCGATCTGATTGAAGGCGTCATCGTGATGATCGTGACTTCGTGCGTTATCCCGCTGCTGGTGCTCGTGGCGTTTCTGTGGCTGGGACACGTACTGCTGGGGATCGATATTTCCGGCCCGGCGAACTATTTGACGGGCCGCTTTCTGAGTGCTCCGTCCAAGCACGCCAAAAAGGGTGGGCAGTCCGAGTAGCTAAAACAGCTGTATATACCGGGGAATACCGCCGAAGGGCGGCCGAGACACGTTCTCGGCCGCCCTTTTGTTTGTTGAACACATGGTCGCTACGTCCGCGCCCGGCTCAAACGGTCAGCAATCATCCGTAAACGGTATTTGTTCAAAAAAGAACAAAGATAAACAAATAGTTGTTGCAGTTACTGTTCGAATGTGTTCAAATAAACATGAACAGTGAAGAACCGCACATTCAGATGCCCGGACCTGAACGCGATTCAACACTTCCAAACAGAAACTACGCACCTGCGTATCTCTCAAGGAGGATGTCATGAGGGTTGTAATCGCTTCCGATGCCGACGGTATGTCGATGAAGGAGTCCATCAAGGAGATGCTCATCGCCGACGGTCACGAGGTCGTCGACTATTCCGAGACCCCTGCCGCGGACTTTGTCGATTCCGCGACCGCCGTTGCCAAGGACCTGCTGGAGCACAAGGATTCCCAGGGCTTCGCATTCGATAAGTACGGCGTCGGCTCCTATATGGCCGCCGTCAAGATCAAGGGCATGGTCGTCGCCAACATTTCCGACGAGCGTTCCGCCTACATGACCCGCGAGCACAACGGCTCGCGCATGGTCACCATGGGCCCGGGCGTTGTGGGCACCGAGGTCGCCAAGAAGATCGCCCGCGAGTTCCTGCGCGCGCAGTACGCCGGCGGCCGTCACCAGATCCGTGTCGACATGCTCAACAAAATGGCCTAACGAGAGCCACCGAGAACTCGAACTTCTACCTCAACTTGTGAATTCAGACGAAAGGACGTTCTGATGAAGAAGACCATCGCAATCGGTTGCGACCATATCGTTACGGACGAGAAGATCTATCTGGCCGACCGCCTGGAGCAGGCTGGCTACAAGGTGCTCGACTGCGGCACCTACAGCCACACCCGTACGCACTATCCCATCTACGGTAAGGCTGTGGGCGAGGCTGTTGCCAGCGGCAAGGCCGACTTTGGCGTGGCCCTGTGCGGCACCGGCATCGGCATCACCAACGCCGTCAACAAGGTTCCCGGCGCCCGCTGCGCCCTGGTCCGCGACATGACCTCTGCCCTGTATGCCCGTCGCGAGCTCAACGCCAACATCGTGGGCTTTGGCGGCAAGATCACCGGCGAGTTCCTGATGGCCGATATCATGCTTGCCTTCCTGGAGGAGCCCTACGAGAAGACTCCCGAGCACGATGCCCTGATCGCCAAGATCGATGCCTGCAACAAGGCCGACGCCGAGGCTCAGGCCGACCCGCACTTCTTTGACGAGTTCCTCGAGAAGTGGGACCGCGGCGAATACCATGATTAGCGGGTATCCGGCGTAATTAACTAGTCCGTTGACGGCTCGCGTTTCTGTGAGGGGGCGCGGGCCGGTTTTCTATCAGCCCTATTGACTTGGCGGGCTGTCGTAAGAAAGGGAAGGCTCCTATGGAGTTTGTTCTTGATAACGGCTCTGTCCGCATTGCGTTGAGCACGGCTGGCGGATCGTTCACTTCTATTACGGCCAACGGCCGTGAGTACCTGTGGCAGGGCGACCCGGCGGTGTGGTCGGGCCAGGCACCCATTTGTTTCCCGATCTGCGGCGGCCTTCGCGACGGTCACGCAATGACCATGGGCGGCCGCGAGGTTAAGCTTGCCCGTCACGGCTTTGCGCGCAAACAGGAATGGAAGCTCGAGGAGCAGAGCGACAACATGGTTGCGCTGAGCCTGAGCTCTGCCGACCATGCCGAGTTGCTCGAGCAGTACCCGTATCCGTTTAAGATCGTTGCTCGTTACACGATCGATGCGGAAAAGGTGGCTGTGTCGTACGAGGTGACCAATGAGGGCACCGAGGACATGCCGTTTTTTGTGGGCGGCCACCCCGGCTTTAAGTGCCCGCTCGACGAGGGCGAGTCCTATGACGACTACGAGCTCCGTTTTGAGCAGCGCGAGGCCGCCGAGCTCTGTACTGCCATTCCCTCGACGGGCCTGATTGATGTTGAGCATCGCAGCAAGAACCCGATGGTTGGCCATGACCTGCCGCTGACCCACGAACTCTTTGACTTCGCAGAGACCATCTTTGACGTGCTCGAGAGCCGCGTGGTTACGCTGACCAAGAAGACCGAGGACAAGGGCGTGCGCCTGACGTTCCCCGATATGCCATACCTGATTGTGTGGAGCAAGCCCGAGGGCGACTTTGTGGCCGTGGAACCGTGGGGCGGCCTGTCTACCTGCTCCGACGAGGACGATATCCTGGAGCACAAGCGTGGCTGCCTGGTGGCCAAGCCGGGGGAGACCGTTACCCGCGGCTTTGAGATCGAGATCCTTTAACGAGCTATCGTATGTTTGGGGCCGCGCGTGTCGTGCCCCGGAAACAGGAGTTCAATATGATTCTGACCGTTACCATGAACCCGTCGATTGATACGCGCTATCAGCTCGATAAGCTGATCATCGACGATGTAAACCGCGTGACACCCGAAAAGACCGCTGGCGGCAAGGGCCTTAACGTGAGCCGTGTGCTGCTGCAGTTGGGCGACGATGTGCTCGCGACCGGTCTGCTCGGCGGCCACATGGGTGCCTATATGGCCGAGCTTATGGATGCCGACGGCGTCAAGAACGACTTTGTGCCCATCGCCGGTGAGACGCGCATTTGCCTGAATATTCTGCACGAGGGTAATCAGACCGAGCTGCTGGAGAGCGGCCCGCAGATCGCTCCGGCCGAGCTCGAGGCCTTTACGGCCAAGTTTGCCGAGCTTGCAGCGAAGGCGGACGTTGTGACGCTTTCGGGCTCGCTGCCGCGTGGCGTCGATGCCGGCTACTATGCCGAGCTCGTCAAGATCGCCGAGGAGGCGGGCGCCAAGGTGCTGCTCGACACTTCGGGTGCATCGCTGGAGGCCGCGCTGGAGTCCGACGCTAAGCCTGAGCTCGTAAAGCCCAACCTGACCGAGATTAACGGACTGCTGGGTACGTCCTTTACGACCGATGATGTCGATGCCCTGCGCGAGGCGCTTGCCGCCGATGACCGTTTTGCCGGTATTCCCTGGGTTGTCGTTTCGATGGGCGCTGCCGGTTCGGTGGGCTTCCATGAGGGCCGCGCGTTCCGCGCCAAGACGCCTGCGATTGCGGCTGTGAACGCGACGGGTTCCGGTGACTCGACCATCGCCGGCTTTGCACATGCCATTGCTGCTGGCGCCGACGACGTCACGGTGCTCAAGACCGCCAATACCTGCGGCAAGCTCAACGCCATGGATCCCAAGACCGGCCACCTGGTCATGGACCGCTGGGATGAGATCTTCAACAACGTTGAAGTAACGGAGCTTTAGGGTTACGCGGTTTTACCAAACCGCGTAACGGCTCGACGCTGCGCGGGCCGCATTTGGACAACCTGACGTTCAACTTCAAGGGCGCGACCAGAAGGTCAGCGCCCTTTCGTTTCACGTCACCTTGTCTCAAATGCGGCCCGCTCGCTGCCGTTGCCAAAACATCGGCGTTGCCTTGCTTCGGGAATGCGGCAGATAGGGACGTTCCTTTTTTGCCGGCAGTTTGGGACACTCCTTACGGGACACCCCCTCCACAGCGCCTATGCCAGCTTGTCGATTTGCCCAATCTCCCAGAGCGGAATATTGACGAGCGTGCCCTCGTCTCTATATGCCGCTAACGATGTTCTCACGCAGCGCTCGAGCTTGAACTTCTCGCAGGCAATCCTCAGGCTCTTTGCTTTGAGATTCTCTGCCGCCTTGACCTCGAGCGGAAGCACGGTCCCCGCATGGTCGACGGCAAAGTCAGTCTCTGCATTGCCGGAGGAGGATGACCAATACGCGGGAGTATTGCCTTGGAGCAAAAGCTCCTGTGCGACGTATTGCTCGGTCAGCGAGCCTTTGAACTCCGTAAAAACAGCGGGCCCGTTCAGAACAATGGCTGGCGTGAGGCCGGAGAGTGCTCCGAGGATGCCGGTGTCGATGCAGAACAGCTTGAAGCCCGAGAGATCTTCGTAGCTTGTGAGCGGTGCTCTTAGGGCGGAAACACGTGGTACCTTATGAACGATTCCATAGTCCATGAGCCACTGGAGGCTTTCCTCAAAATCGCGTGCGCGCGCCCCGGGACGAAGCGCGCCGTAGACGAACTTCTTGTTTTCCTTTGCGAGCTGGCCGGGAAGGGATTTCCAAACCAGCCTCATGCGCTCGACGATGCGGGCTGGCGCATGCTTGCCAAAATCGGATTCGTAAGCTTCGATGATTTGCTGCTGAAGCCTGCGGGCCTCGATGAAATCGTGGGAGGCGGCGAAAGCGGAGACAACTTCTGGCATGCCACCGACAACGAGGTATTCCTTGAGCAGGCGCTCGAGCTTTTCGGAAACGTTTGCCAGCAGGTCCATGTCTGCGGCAAGGATGGCATCTGCGAGCGGATCGCCATCGACGGCACGAACGAACTCGACAAACCCCATGGGGCGCATGGTAAGCTGGTCAATCTTGCCGACGGGGAACGACTCGTTTTCGCGTCGGAGCGCGAGCCCCATATAGGAGCCGGCTGCCACGATATGGTATTCCGGCGCCAACTCGTTGAAGTATTTGAGCGAGGTGATGCCACGCGGTGCCTCTTGGATTTCGTCGAAGATGATGAGTGTGTCTGTCGGCGTTATGGTCTGGCCGCGCAGGAGCTCTATCTGGGAGATGATGCGTTTGGGTTCAAGGCTTCCGTCGAACAGCGAGCGTGCGCCCGGTTCGAGCATAAAGTCAAAACGGATGACGTTTTGATACTGCTGGCCTGCGAATTCGTTGAGAAGCCAGGTTTTTCCCGTCTGGCGGGCCCCTTTAAGCAGGAGGGGCTTACGGTTTGCCCTAGATTTCCAAGCGATGAGTTCGTCCATTAGCTGTCGCTGCATACTGCCTCCTAACGATCATGGTTAGTATAAGACCGTTTTGGTCTTTCCATCGAAAAATGTGGGAGCAAACCACGTTTTTCCATCGAATAATGTGGGAGGCAACCACGTTTTTCCATCGAATAATGTGGGTGTTCAGGTCGGCACCTGGGAGCGTTCCTTCTCTGTCGGCAGTTTGGAACACTCCTTGTTTTGGTGCAAATTAGCTACCCTTGCATCAGAAAACGGCGCCCGTCGGCGATGTTGCCGGCGGGCGCCGTTGTCGTGTAGGTGGCTATGTCGTGCGGGCTGCTGTTGAACGTTCGGGCCCGTGCTCTATAGCGAGTCGATAAAACGCTGTTGGGCGGCGCGGCCGGCTTCGTCCCACTTAAAGACGCCGGCGTTGTCGAGCACGTGGCCAAACACCACGCCGACCTCTTCGTGCAGGATATCGATGGCGTTGTCGGCCGTAAGCTCGTCGGCGCGGCGGGCAAAGACGTCCTTGGCCCATGCGGCGTGGCTGCGGCAAAGGTCGTCGCCCTCGAGCGCGCTGGCAAGATCGTAGCTGGCATCGGCTTTGGCCGCCAGCAGATGCTCACGGACAGCGCCAAGCTCGGGAACCAGGCGCGGCGGCAGAATAGCCAGGCCCATGACCTCAATCAAGCCGATGTTCTCCTTTTTAATATGGTGATACTCGGCATGCGGGTGGAATACGCCCAGCGGATGCTCGTCGGTCGTGATATTGCAGCGAAGCGCCAGGTAGGCTTCGTAGATCTCGCCGCCGGCATTGCCGCGGGAGTCGACGCGGCGGATGACGGGCGTCACGGTGTTGTGCGCCGCGCCGTCGGCAGTGTGCGCGATGACGCCCACGGACTCATCGGTCCACTCACGCCAGGCGAGGATAATCTTTTCGGCAGCATCGAGCAGCTGGGCTCGGTCGTGCGAGCGCAGACGCAGCACCGAGAGCGGCCACTGCAGCACAGTGCCGCTGACCTGGTCAAAGCCGGGCACGCTAAACTGCGAGACCTCGGTGGCATGCATCATGGGGAACTCGTGCGCGCCGCCCTGGAAGTGGTCGTGCGACAGAATCGAACCGCCCACGATGGGCAGGTCGGCATTGGAGCCTATAAAGTAGTGCGGGAACAGGTCCACAAAATCGAGCAGGCACGTCAGGCCCTTGCGGTCAACGTGCATAGGGCGATGCTCGGAGCTCATGGCAATGCAGTGCTCGTTAAAGTACGCGTACGGGCTGTATTGGAAGCCCCAGCGCTCGCCGTCGAGCTTAATGGGGATAACGCGCAGATTCTGGCGGGCGGGATGGGCGCCGCCGTCGGCTGCAGCGGAGCGTCCGGGATAGCCTTCGTTTTCGATGCAGAGCTGGCAGGCGGGATACTTCTCGCCCGTGTTTTTGGCGGCGCCGGCCGCGGCAATATCGCGCGGGTCCTTTTCGGGCTTTGACAGGTTGATGGTAATCTCGAGGTCGCCCCAGTTGGTGGGGGTGCTCCATTTGATATTGCGCGCGATGGCGGCGCGGCGCACGTAGCCGGCGTCGCAGCACAGACCGTAGAACCAGTCGGTCGCGGCGCGGGGCTCGTTGACGCCCATGCGGCCGTTGAACTCCTCGTTTACAACCGAAGGCCTCGGCATGAGTGCGCCCATGATGCGCATGGCGATGCGGTCGCGGCCCGACGCCGTGTCCTCGGCAGCGCCGTTGGCAACGGCGGCCTCGGAAAGCACAGCAAGCGTGCCCTCTAGGTCGAAGTCGGGGAGTGTATCGGGGTGCAAGAGCGAAATCTTCTCGGTCTTGAGCGCCCAAGCCATGTCGAGTGCGGGGCCCGTGGCGCCGATGCACTCCAAAATGGTGTTGTATGCCCAGATGCGATCGTCCTGGCCGATCATCGATCGGTGGATAGCGTACTCGATCAGGTTCTGCGCGGCCTCGCGCACGTCAGTCATTACAGCCATGCCGCGTAAGCCCCCTTGTCAGAGATAGCGTAGTGGCGGGCAGAACCCTCGCCCAGCCAGCCGTTCATCTTGGCAATGAAGGTGTCGACCAGATCGAGCGGCACGAAGGCCTGGATGGTGCCACCAAAGCCGCCACCGTGGATACGAACGGCGCCGCGGCCGTCGAGCACGTGCTCGGCCAGCGCCAGGGCATACATGGAAGGCTGCTCGGAGCCCAGCTTGGCAACGACATTCTGCAGGTACATGGCAGAGCTGGCGCCGGACTCGCGCGTCAGGGCCAGGAACTGATCGATGTCGCCGGCGTTCAGGGCCGCCCAGCGCTTATCGACCAGGCCATTCTCGTACCAGTAGTGAACGGCGCGCAGGCAGGCACGGTCGCCCAGTTTGGCACGCAGCTCGGGGAGCTTGGCGTCAAAGTCGGCAACGTCGACCTCGCATAGGCGTGCCTTGCCAAACTCGGCGGCGACGTCTTGCATCTCGCGCGGAACGGCAGCGTAATCGTCGGTGGCGGCCACGTGGTCGGCACCAACCTTAACGAGCACGAGCGCATAGCCGTGATCCTCAAAGTTGAGTTCGAGCTTCTGGGTTTTAGGCTGAGCCTGGTCCTCAAAGTCCATGTAGGCAAGGCCGCCCAGGCACACAGCGGCCTGGTCCATCAGGCCGCAGGGCTTGCCGTAGTAGTTGTTCTCGGTGCGCTGGCTCATCTGAGCGAGCGTGACGGGCTCAATGGCGGGCGCGCCCCAGAGCGTCTCCATGGCACGACCGTACGCGGCCTCGACGGCGGCAGAGCTGGAAAGGCCGCCACCCGAGGGGACGGAGCAGGTGAAGGCGAAGTCGAAGCCGTGGGGCTCAACGCCAAGGGCTGCAATCTCGTGCGCCATGCCGCGGACGAGGCTTGCGGACGTGCCCTTCTCGGACTCCTGAACATCCAGCGTGTCGAGCGTGATCTCAAACGTAGGATAGCCCTCGTCGGCGACGCGAATCTTGTTGGAGTCGGTTGCCACGGCGATGCCGTCGACAGCGACATCGAGCGAGCCGGCGATAACGTGACCGCCTTCGTGATCGGTGTGATTACCACTGATCTCGGAACGCCCGGGCGCGTGCACGTAGAGCACCTGGCGGTCGCCGATGGGGCCAAACTCCTCCTCAAATAGCTTGGTGAGCGTGGCGAGTGTCTTTTCGTCGGGAGTGGTCATGGGAGTCCTTTCCTTGGCGCGCACGGGTGAGTTTTGCGTCGTTATGAGTACGTTAACAACTTGAAGCGGCATGAACCAAGTATTCACGATACCGCACGTTACGGGCTATGTTAACGTACTCATAACACATCGCTTGTCACTTTTTGAGAATCTGGTAATCGGTAGAAATAAAGCCGTGAACGGTACTGCCGTATGGACTTATAAAGCAGAAGAGATGCAGATAGAAAAAGTAGAGTACGTTAACATGCGTCCGACGATAGCGGGCCTCGGCGCGGGATGTATTTCTGCCCGGGCCGGCATTCACGCTATTCAGATCTCGCAAGGGTGAAGGTGATCCTGTGGCAAGGCGCCCGTCCAACGATACAGGTACGCGTCCGGTCTCCATGGCCGACGTCGCCCGCGCTGCTGGCGTTTCGCAGCAGACGGTTTCGCGCGTCGCCAACGGCTTGCCCAACGTTAACGAACAGACGCGCCAGCGCGTGCAGGCCGCTATGCAAGAGCTCGGCTTTCGTCCGAGTTATGCCGGTCGCTCGCTGCGCGACGGCCGTTACCATTCGGTAGGCCTATGCATCAACGATGTCACCAAGTTTGGCAACCTCTCAATGATCGACGGCATCGCCAGCGCTGCTCGCGAGCATAATTGCGCCATCACGCTGGTCGAGATGTCCAAGACCGAGGAATTCTCGCTTGCCGAGGCCACGCGTCGTATGGCCGCATTGCCGGTGGACGGCATCATCATCGGCATGAGCCGCATGGCGCCCGATTTTGAGACGTTTGATCCACTGCCGGGCATTGGCACGGTCATCGTTACCATGTATGCGCACCCGCGGGTGACCACGGTCGATTCCGACCATTACGGCTGCTCGCTCTTGCTTATGGATCACCTGTTTGAGCTGGGGCACGAGCAGATTCGCTATATTGGCGGCCCGTCGTTCTCGGTCGACGAGCAATTTCGTCGTGCCGGTTGGCAGGATGCACTCGAGCGTAAACACATCGAGCCGGCAGAGCCGCTCGAGGGCGACTGGTCTGCCAACAGCGGTTACGAGGCTGGCAGGTACCTGGCCGAGCACGATCGCACCATGACGGCGATTTATGCGGCAAACGACCAGATGGCAAATGGCGCGATTGCAGCGCTGCGCGATAGCGGTCTGCGCGTGCCCGAGGACGTGAGCGTGGTGGGCGTCGATGATTCGCTCGATGATTTTGTGGCACATAACGAGCTCACGACCGTGCGATTCGATCTACATCAGCGCGGACGCGAGGTGTTTGAGCATGCGGTTCCCGAGGCGGGTACGGCGGGCAAAACCGTTGCCATTCGTATTCCCGGTCAGCTCATTATTCGACATAGCACGGCGATACCGCGCATATAGTTTGTGCAGGTAAACGGCGATTTATTGCATTTCAATAACAATCGGTATGGATGCTGACGGATAGCCGTGGCTATGAAGGCGAGTGTTATGATAGACGGGTTCTTTTGTCTATCTAGGAGGCTTTGCCTGATGGAGATCACCAAGGATATCCGCTACATCGGTGTCGACGATCACGACATTGACCTGTTCGAGGGCCAGTACGACGTGTCCGAGAACGGCATGGCATACAACAGTTATGTTATCTTGGGCGATAAAATCGCTGTCGCTGATTCGGTCGACGGCGGTTTTGTTGACGAGTGGCTCGGCAACCTCGAGGCCGTGCTCGATGGCCGTACGCCCGACTACCTGATCGTCCATCACATGGAGCCCGATCACTCCGCCGGCATCGCCGCCTTTATGGAGCGCTATCCCCAGGCACAGATTGTGGCCAGCATGGGCGCCTTCCGCATGATGGTCAATTACTTTGGCACCGACTACCCCGAGCGCAAGATGGTCGTCAAAGAGGGCGACGTGCTCGATCTGGGCGGTCACAGCCTGACCTTTATCGGCGCCCCCAACGTGCACTGGCCCGAGGTGATCTTCTCCTACGAGTCTACCGACAAGGTGCTCTTTAGTGCCGACGGCTTTGGCAAGTTCGGCGCCAACGACATCGAGGACCCGGAAGGCTGGGCTTGCGAAGCGCGCCGCTATTACTTTGGCATCGTCGGTAAGTTCGGCAAATTCGTGCAGACCGTGCTCAAGAAGGCCGCCGATCTGGATATCCAGATCATCTGTCCGCTCCATGGTCCTGTTCTTACCGAGAATCTGGGCTATTACCTCGACACCTACAACACCTGGTCGAGCTATCAGCCCGAGGACGAGGGCATCACGATCGCCTATGCGAGTGTGTATGGGCACCTGAAAGCTGCCGTCGAGGAGCTCGCATCTGCTCTCGAGGCCCGCGGCCAGAAGGTCTCCGTCTTTGACCTGGCTCGTGATGATATGGCCGAGGCCGTTGAGGATGCGTTCCGCTATGACCATCTGGTGCTCGCCTCCATCACCTATCAGGGCGAGATCTTCCCGTTCATGAGCACCTTTATCCACACGCTTGCCGAGCACGCCTATCAGAACCGTACGGTGGCGCTTGTCGAGTCCGGTTCCTGGGCGCCTGCAGCGGCCAAGATTATGACCAAGGAGCTCGAGGGTATGAAGGACATCACCCTGACGAAGAACAAAGTGACTGTGCTGGGCTCGCTCAACGAAGCCTCGCGCGCTCAGATCGAGGCCCTCGCCGACGAGCTGTCCAAGTAGCGATATTTCGCTTTTAACGAGCAAAACCACCACAAAGGGGACAGTGAACTGCGCCCCGAAACTTGGACTGAATAAATAGCGACTACGCCGCAAGGGCC
>NZ_JBDGBA010000028.1:0-19403 GCF_040910185.1 Collinsella aerofaciens
TATACTCATGGAAAACCTCCCATTTCCCGATGTCCAAGAAATGGGAGGCAGTTCACTGTCCCCTTTGTGGTGGTTTTTGTTTAAGCGCCGGCGATGATGAGGGCTGGACGTGCGCTGTCGGTGGCTTCGGCGATTGAGGTGGCGACGGCATGATCGGGGTCACGGTCCATCACGATGGTGTCAACGTCGGCAAGCTCGGCAAAGCGGTACATGCCGCGTCCGTTAACCTTGCTGGCGTCCATGAGGGCGACGCTTTGATGGGCCGCGGCGATCATAGCCGTTTTAGTCTCGGCCATCTGGGGAAAGTCGGTCGTAAAGCCGCAGCTGGAGACAAAGGCGCCGGGGCACATGACGGCCAGATCGGCATGGACCATTTGGAGCGCCTGCATAGTGAGCGGTCCGTACAAATAACGATGGCCTTTGCGCAGCGCTCCGCCCAGCATGACGACATCGACCGAGGGCATGCTCTCGTCGATGTAATCGGCAATGGTAATGTCTGCCGTGATGACGGTGATGCCGTCGCGCTGGTCGAGGAGCCGGACGAACTCGAGCGCCGTGGTGCCCGAGTCGACGAGCAGCGTGTCGCCGTCATTGACGAGCTCGATGGCGCTTTGCGCGATGGCCTGCTTGGCAGCGACGTTGACATTGATGCGGCGATCCTGCGTGGAGACGGTCAGGCGTTTGTGGAGCGAGACGGCACCGCCGTGTGTGCGGCGCAGCTTGCCTGCTTCGGCGAGCGCGTCCAGGTCGGCGCGGGCGGTGACGGAGGACACGCCAAAGGTCTGGGCAATTTCTGCCACCTGCACCGAGGCATTATGCTCGAGCATTTCCATAATGGCGGTACGGCGTTCGTCGGCAAAAGCACGGTTGGTAGCTTGGGTCATGGCTGCTCCATTCTCGGCTAAATATGCAGGAATTGTGTTGACTCTATTTTCGTTCATTTTCTTTTTGAGTAAGAAAACACCTTTCGATTACTTATCTTTTCTATAAAAGAAAGACGCTGAACGCCTAAAATTCAATATCGAACACGCCCACTCGGCTTCAATTCCTTCCGTTTGCTTTTCAAAAACGACGGTATTGACCTGCATGGGCTCAATATCTCGCACGTGCAAAGCCGCTGAATTTCATACAATGAGCGCAGTAAAACGCAAGGTAAAACGCCTTGTGAACAACTACGCCCGATGTCCAGATGCGGGCGAGGGAGAGGAGCAAACGCTCATGGCACTTGTTACCACCGAAAAGATGCTCAAGGACGCTCAGGCCGGTCATTACGCCGTTGGCGCGTTCAACGTCGAGAACCTCGAGTTCGTTATGGCCGTTCTGGCCGCTGCCGAGGAGACCAAGTCCCCCGTCATCATGCAGACCACCCCGGGCACCATCAAGACCGCTGGTCTGGACTACTTCTACGGCATGGTCAAGGCTGCCGCCGAGCGCGCTTCCGTGCCCGTCGCTCTGCACCTCGATCACGGCGATGGCTATGACCGCTGCATGCAGGCTTTCCGCACCGGCTATACCTCTGTCATGATCGACGGTTCGCACGAGTCCTTCGAGGACAACATCGCCCTGACCAAGTCCGTCGCCGATGCTGGCCGCGCCATGGGCGTGCCTGTCGAGGCTGAGCTTGGTAAGGTTGGCGGCAAGGAGGACGACGGTCCCGCGGTTGAGGGCGAGAGCCCCTACACCGATCCTGCCGAGGCCAAGGAGTTCGTCGAGCGTACCGGCTGCACCTCCCTGGCTATTGGCGTTGGCACCAGCCACGGTGTGTACACGAGCGATCCGCACATCGAGCAGTCCGTGGTCAAGGCTATCCGCGACGCCGTCGACGTGCCGCTGGTTCTGCACGGCACCTCCGGTGTGCCCGATGAGCAGGTTGCCGAGGCTGTGAAGAACGGCATCTGCAAGGTTAACTACGCCACCGAGCTGCGTCAGGCCTACACCAAGGGCTTCATGGCCTACATGGCCGAGAACCCTGCCTGCTTCGATCCCAAGAAGCCGGCCAAGGAGGGTATGCGTGAGATCACCGAGCTGGTTAAGATCCGCATGACCAACCTTAACTCTGTGGGCAAAGCAGAGTAACAGCAAGGGTACTCTGATCCCACCGGACGGCTTGGGCGGGTCCCCGTACTTAGTTTCCAAAACGTCCTCGCGCATGAAGGCCCCCGTTGCCTCGCTTCTACGAAGCGTTGGCAACGGGGGCCTTCGCGCTGCGGAATGATTTTGGAAACTAAGTACGGGGACCTGCCCAAGCCGTCCTGCTCGATCGCCCTTGTGGCGTTGGGGCTGAAGAGATGGGGCGCGAGGGGTGCTTTGTTGATGAGGGGCTAGTATGCCCGGGCTTGGTTGGGGAATGCCTGGTCTAGTGAGGCTTGGAGTTTTTCGAAGGATGTCTGCAGGTTGAGGTGTTGGTCTGCAGAGCGTTTGGTTTTTGTGGTGGGGGAGTCGAGGAGGCCGTTTCTCTGTGTCGGGGGGAAGGAGAAAAGGTTTGCATGATTTAGGGATGGCTGCTGTGCTGCGTCGTTGGAAGAATGCATGCTTATGCGGCCTCCTCGATGTCCACCAAAAGGTTGCGCACGGGGTGTGCTGCTAGGTCCCGTGCGTTGGCAGTATTATGCCGCGGCTGTCACAAAGAAGCGCTAAAGAAAGGCTTAACCTGGTTTGATGTTACGATGAAACTGCAGGTCAGAGGTATCGAATAACACTTTTGAAAGGTTTTGGGCTTAAGGGCTTTCTAAGGTTTGTGGCGCGGATGTGGCTTGCCTGTGTGGGGCGTGTGGACGGCTCGTCCCTTGCGCTGCGGCTCTGCGGCCCGCACCTGCTCGATGACCTTTTCCATGGTGGCGTCGATGCGGTCCTTTTTGAGTTCGCATTCCCAGATGGTTATGGGTGTCCAGCCCATTTGAGTGAGTGCGTTGATGGCCGCTCGGTCGCGCTCGACGTTGCGACGGAACTTTGCCTCCCAAAACTCAACATTGCGCTTGGGCTGGCTCGGATTGCACTTGGGACAGCGATGCCAAAAGCAGCCGTTGACGAAGATGGCGATCTTGCGCCCGGGGAAGGCGATGTCGGGCTTGCCGGGTACCTTCCATTCCAAACGATAGCCCGTAAGGCCCGCGGCCCGCAGGCGCTGACGTACGAGCAGCTCGGGTTTGGTGTTCGCACGCTTGTTGCCCTTCATGGACTTTTTTATAGCGGCGCGACGGCGCACCAGTTCGCGCTCGTCAGCGGAAAGGTCCGAGGTATCGATGCCGTCGAGCAGACCTGGTTTGGGACGCTTTTTGCTGCGGCGCTTAGGTGCGCGCTTGGGCCTGGAAGCGGGCTCGTCGTTCGTGGTGGCCTCGGCGTCGTTGGCAGTGCCGTTGGCCTCAAGCCGATCTTCCTTCAACTCAATCAGAGCATCGATAAGCCCTTTGTCGGCGGGCATCCACTCAACCGTGGCAAGCGAGGTGCGCGGAATCCAGCGGATATCGAGCTGGCGGTCGTGCTTCTGGGGTTCATCGGATTCATCGGCGAGCGAGCAGTAGTAACACTCCATCGAGAGATGGAAATCGGGGTAGTCATACTCAACGGTGTAAAAATCGCGCAGGTTGGTGACTTTTACCTGCAGCTCTTCCATAAGCTCGCGTCGCACGGCGTCTTCGGGTGTCTCGCCGCGCATGAGCTTGCCACCGGGGAACTCCCAAAGTCCCTGCATGTTGCCATAGCCGCGCTGCACGGCAAGTAACTCATCGGATCCTTCCTTGCGAATGATCCCAGCGGCAACATGAACAGTCTTCAACAGGAGTCCTCTCTCAACATCAACACGTGGCAGGGTAGCTACGCGTACCTTACACAACGGTAAGGCAAGCGTAAGCCATACCGATGGTAGCCGACTCGTCTTCTTGCGACTATAGATGCCGTAGACTAATCGCAAGAAAGGACTCGGTATGCAAACCACGCACATGGCGACCCCGGTACTGGAGGTCGCGCATCTCGAAAAGGTATATGGAGCGCTGGGCAACGTGACCCGTGCGCTCAACGACGTCAGCTTTACCGTCAACCGCGGCGAATTTGTGGGCATCATGGGCGCTTCGGGCTCGGGCAAGTCGACGTTGCTCAACTGCGTGTCGACCATCGATAGCGCCACAAGTGGCACGATCCGCATCAACGGGCAGGACGTAACACGCATGAAGCAGGCTAAGCTCTCGCAGTTCCGCCGCGAGGAACTCGGCTTTATCTTCCAGGACTCCAACCTGCTCGATACGCTCACGGCACGCGAGAACATCGCCCTGCCGCTCACCATCGCCCGCACAAACTCGGCAGAGATCTCGACCCGCGTGCAGGATGTGGCAGCGCGCCTCTCCATCAGTCAGGTGCTCGACAAGTATCCCTACCAGATGTCCGGCGGTCAGCAGCAGCGCGTTGCCGCAGCTCGCGCGCTTGTCACCGACCCCACCATGATCATGGCCGACGAGCCCACCGGCGCCCTCGATTCTAAAAGCGCTCGTCTGCTGCTCGAGAGCCTGGAGGCCCTTAACCGCCGCCTACGTGCCACCGTGCTCATGGTCACGCACGACAGCTTTGCCGCCAGTTACACGAGCCGTGTGCTGTTTATTCGCGACGGCAAGATCTTCACCGAGCTGCGCCGCGGCGACACCGACCACCGAGAGTTCTTCGACCGCATTATGGAGGCCGTTGCCATGATGGGCGGTGAGGGCTCCGATGCTCTGTAAACTCGCTTGGGGCAACGTCCGCCGCGCCGGCCGCGACTACCTCGTCTACCTTTTGACGCTCACCCTGGGCGTCACGGTCTTCTATGCCTTTAACACCATCTCGATGCAGGTCGACATCGCCGGAATCGATGAAGAGGGCTTGGCGCAGGTTATGGGCAGCATGCTCGGCGACCTGACGTACTTTTTGGCCGGTGTCATGGCCTTTTTGATGGTGTATGCCAATAACTTCATCATGAAACGCCGCAAGAAGGAGTTTGGCCTGTATCAGGTGCTCGGCATGGGGCGCGGACGCGTCGCCACGATCATGGCGCTCGAGACGGTGATTGTCTCGGTCGTGGCCTTTGTCGCCGGCATTGTGCTGGGTGTGGGACTCTCCCAGCTCATGACGTTCTTTACGGCCTCGCTTTTTAAGACACAGATCGCCAATTTCCACTTCTTTTTCTCGGTGCATGCGTTCAACCTGACCCTTGCCTGCATGCTCGTAATGTTTGTGCTCACGCTGCTGCTGAACCTTCGCGCCGTGCGTCGTACCAAACTCATCGAGCTTATGGGTGCCGAGCGTCGCAACGAGAGCATCAAGACACGCAACCCCTGGATCGCGATTGCCATCTTTGTCGTGGGCGTGGTGCTTGTGGGCGTGGCCTATTACCGTCTGCTACGTGATGGGTTCCCGCTAACCGCGACGGACAGCAAGCTGCAAGAGGCCATGAACCAGTTTGGTATTACGACCGCTATGGTTACCGTGGGCACCTTTGCCCTGTTCTGGGGACTCTCGGGCATGCTCATCAAGCTGCTGCAGAGCCTGCGCGGCGTGTATTGGCGCGGCCTCAACATGTTTACTGTGCGCCAGCTTGCGGCCAAGGTCAACACGGTGTGCTTTTCGATGGGCGTCATCGCGATGCTCCTGTTTTTGGCCATCACCTCGGTGACGTGCGGTATGTCGATTGCCAACGTGATGAACGAAAACCTGGAGCGCTATAATCCGGCCGACATGTCGCAGACGTATGTCTATTACACGCCCGATACGCTCGACTTCTACAAAGAGTCTTTCAATCCGTCTGAGGCCGATCGCATGGTGCTGGCCGATAGTACGGTCGATTTGTACTCCGCATGGCACGGCGATCCATGGCACGGCGATCGTAAGGGCAAGTCGGCGGACAACAACGACGAGACCGGCAAGAAGGTCAATATCGCCGATGTTGCCGGTGAGCATGTGCAGATCGATTCGTATCTGAGTTACCCGTTTGGCGGCTCGAATCCTTCGGTGACCCCAAGTGAGATGTGCAAGACCATGGGCGAAAAGCTTCCCAAGGCGTTCGGGGGTAGCAATGCCGATACGATGGGCCTGTTTGTGACGCCGGCGAGCCAGTACAACAAACTGCGCCAGATGATGGGCGAGGAGCCGGTGCACATCGGTCACGACCAGTATCTGCTCACGTGTGATTTGGGCGGCGAGCTGGTCGACCTGTACACCAAGTATATGGCTGGCGGCCATGCCCTTACCTTGGGCGGGCATACGCTCAAGCCCGCAACCGATAAGTCGGACGAAGATACGGCGGCCATCGCCAACTCGGCGATGGGCAGTAATCCGGGTACCGTCGTCGTTGCCGACGAGCTGTTGTCCCAACTTAATCTGCAGCCGTATTCCAGTAGCCTGCTCGTTAACTACAAACAGGGGATGGATACGACCGAGGCAGACGAGAGCATTAAATACACTGTGCTCGACAATCTGCTCGTTGACGGCAAGGAGCCGGGGTCGTGGGGAACCTTCATCACACGCTCCGAGATGTACACGCAGGCAGCGCAAATGAACGGTCTTATTAGCTACCTAGCCATCTACATCGGCTTTGTATTGGTCGTTGCATGCGCGGCGATACTGTCGATCCAGCAGCTCTCCAATGTGGCCGACGGCAGCCGCAGCTATCGTGTGCTGGCACAGATCGGCTGTGAGGACCGCCAGATTCGCCATTCGGTGATGGCGCAACAAGCGGTGTTCTTCCTGTTCCCGTTGGCGGTGGGCTTGGCGCACTCCTTTGTGGCACTTAAGGTGATCATCGAGCTGGTGAGCATTTTCGGAAATATGAGCATCGGCGGCACCGTGGGCCTCACCTGTGCAATCTTCCTGGCAGCATACGGTGGCTACTTCCTGGTGACCTACCTCATGAGTACCGGCATGGTACAAGTCGCCATCGCCACCCGCTACAGCGAGTAACAAGCGGGCAAAATCGTCGCAAAATCAGAGGCGTATGACCGCCGCGAAGGAACCAGGGGCCCTTTCGCGGTGGTTTTTGCCTACCTGGTGCGTCTCAGATACAAGTGAGTAGACTTTTTTGAACCTGCCGAGCACATCGCGACAAATGATCTATAAAACTGCAGGTCAGAGCTGTGGCGTTTTAGGGCGTGCTCGGCCTTCTGCAAAAAGCCTACTCACTTGGTTTTTCTGCTAGAAGACCGCCACGAGGGAAGGCAACTCCCCCGGGTAGTCGTTGGGGACGTTCTTAAACGGCTACCCAAGGAGTGTCCCAAACCGCCGGCAGAAAAGGAGCGTCCCTAACTGCCACATCCGGAGCAAGATAACGCCGCAGGTAGAGGACGGACAGCGAGCGGGTCGCATTTGAGACAAGGTGACGTGAAACGAAAGGGCGCTGACCTTCTGGTCGCGCCCTTGAAGTTGAACGTCAGATTGTCCAAATGCGGCCCGCGCAGCGTCGAGCCGTTACGGCGTTTGGTAAAACGCCGTAACCTACACCCGTTCCGCGATCTCGTGGATGAGGTAGTCGGTCTTTTCCCAGCCCAGGCACGGATCGGTGATCGACTTGCCAAAGACGCCGCCGTCGACCGGCTGGTTGCCGTCCTCCAGGTAGGACTCGATCATAAAGCCCTTGACCAGCTTGGAGATGGACTCGTTGCGGCGGCAGCTGTCGAGCACCTCCTTGCAAATGCGATACTGCTCAAGCGGGCGCTTACCCGAGTTGTCGTGGTTGCAGTCGATGACCGCTGCCGGATTGGCATAGCCGGCGTGCTCGGTGTAGCGTTCGGCCAGGCGCTCCAGGTGCTCGTAGTGGTAGTTGGGGTAGGTGCGACCGTCGAGACCGATGTAGCCACGCATAACGGCGTGCGCGAGCGGATTGCCGTCGCACTCGACCTCCCAGTTGCGGAAGATGAAGCTCTGGTGCGCCTGCGCGGCGTAAATGGAGTTGAGCATAACGGTGGTGGAACCGGCGGTGGGGTTCTTCATGCCCACGGGCACCGAAATACCGCTCGACACCAGGCGATGCTCCTGGTTTTCGACCGAGCGTGCGCCCACGGCCACATAGCTCAGCAGGTCAACGAGGTACTGGTAGTTGGACGGGTAGAGCATCTCATCGGCGGTAAAGAAGCCGGTCTCCTCGATGACGCGCAGGTGCATGTGGCGGATGGCCTTGACGCCCTCGAGCAGGTCGTCGGGAGCCTCGGGGTTGGGGTTGTGCAGAAGACCCTTGTAGCCGGTGCCCTTGGTACGCGGCTTGTTGGTGTAGACGCGCGGAACGATGATGAGCTTGTCCTTGACCTCTTCGGCGGTCTTGGCCAGGCGGTTCATGTATTCGAGGACCGAATCCTCGCGGTCGGCAGAGCACGGGCCGATGATGAGCACCTTGCGCGCGTCCTCGCCGGTAAAGACCTTGGCGACCTCGGCGTCAAATGCCTGCTTTTTGGCGGTAAGCTCGGCAGAAAGTGGCATTTCCTCGCGGATCTCCATGGGGATCGGCAGCCTGCGTTTGAATTCCATGGCCATAGGGGTCTCCTCAATCTATAGAAAGAGCAATAAGCGGATTGTCGAATGCTCGGCATTATCCGCTGTCGCACGCTAAAGTGCAAGCCCTTGTCACCCCGAAACCTACCAAAAAGGGACAGGTTTATTTTGGCAGGTTTTATCTGGGTAAACGTCGGCGGATGCTGGGAGGGAGCGGCGCCGCGCGGGACCCTAAGGCTGTTGTCGGTTCCCTAGGAAATACCCTGTGGGCAAAAAATGCCAAATATGAGTACGGTTGCTAGCTTAGTATCATATTGCCTTCGCAAAATAATAGACATAACAGCAAAATATGTTCATTAACGCAAACACATATAAGTTCGCTATAGGGCTGTTTGATCATTTTAGGGACGCGTGTAAGCCGTGAAAACGGCATTTGGGGCTGTTTTGGCTGTTACTAAAAGGGTAACAGTACTCATATTTGCCATTTTTTGCCCACGGGGCCTCGAAGGGGCTGTCAATCAGGTCCCAGGGGAGGCGGTTTGAGGGCCGCAGAGCAAAAACGGGGGCGCAGGTTGTCCTGCGCCCCCGTTCTCGGGCGTTATTCGTTCCCCGCGGCAGAATTTACGCCGCCTCGTCGAACTGCGAGTTGTACAGATCGGCGTAGAAGCCGCCCTGGGCGAGCAACTCGTCGTGCGTGCCCTTCTCGACGATGTCGCCGTCGCGAATTACCAAGATCACGTCGGCGTTGCGGATCGTGGACAGGCGGTGCGCGATGACAAAGCTCGTGCGGCCCTGCATCAGCGCATCCATGGCGCGCTGGATGAGCTCCTCGGTGCGGGTATCGACGTTGGAGGTCGCCTCGTCCAGAATCAGCGCCGGGCGGTCGGCCAAAATGGCACGGGCGATGGTCACGAGCTGGCGCTGACCCTGCGACAGGTTAGTGCCCTCCTCGTTGATCATAAAGTCGTAGCCGCCGGCGAGCGTATGGATAAAGTGGTCGCAGCGTGCGGCGCGTGCGGCGGCCTCGACCTCGGCATCGGTCGCATCGGGGCGTCCGTAGCGGATGTTCTCGCGGATGGTGCCGTTAAACAGCCAGGTGTCCTGCAGCACCATGGCAAACTCGCCGCGCAGCGCCGCGCGGTCCCAGTCGCGCACGTCGACGCCTTCGACGCGCAGCGAACCGCCGTCCACGTCGTAAAAGCGCTGCAGCAGCTTAATGAGCGTGGTCTTGCCGGCGCCGGTGGGGCCGACGATGGCAATGGTTTGGCCGGGCTTAGCCTCGCAGCTAAAGTCGTGGATGATGGTCTTGTCGGGCGTGTAGCCAAACTTGACATGGTCGAACTCCACGTGGCCGGGACGCCTCTCGGGAATCTGCGCGTCGGCCTTCTGCTCCTCCTCGGGCGCGGCCAAGAACTCAAAGACGCGCTCGGTGGCGGCAGCCATCGACTGCATCGTGTTGCTCACGTTGCCCAGCTGCTGCACGGGTTGCGTAAAGTTGCGCACGTACTGGATAAAGCTCTGGATGTCGCCGGGCGTGGCATTGCCGGTCAGCGCGAGCTGCGCGCCCACCACGACGACGCCCACGTAGCCCATGTTGCCCACCAAGCTCATAAGCGGCATCATCAGGCCCGACAGGAACTGCGAGCGCCAGCCACTAATAAAGAGGCGGTCGTTTTGACGGTCGAACTCTTCGATCGAGGCCTCGGCGCGGTCGAACACCTGAATGACGTTCTGGCCGGCAAAGTCCTCCTCGATAATGCCGTTGACGGCGCCCAGAACCTGCTGTTGCTCGCGGAAGTACGGCTGCGAGAAGTGAATCATCACAGTCAGGATAATCGCGGCTGCCGGCAGCGTGAGCACGGTGACGCCGGTAAGCGGCAGGCTGATCGAAAGCATCATGACGAGCACGCCGATAATCTGCGTCACCGACGTGATGAGCTGCGTCACGCTCTGGTTGAGCGACTGACCCAGCGTATCGACGTCGTTGGTGATGCGGCTGAGTACGTCTCCCTTGCTGTGGCCGTTGAAGTAACTCATCGGCACGACGGCAATCTTGGCGGCGATCTCCTTGCGCATGCGATAGCAAATCTTTTGCGTGACGCCGGTCATGAGCCAGCCTTGGATGAGACTGCAAACAGAGCTCGCCAGATACAGGCAGAGCAAAAAGCCGAGCGTCTTGGCGATCCAGTCAAAGTCAACGTCGCCGGTGCCGTTGACCTTGGCGACCAGGCCTTCGAACAGCTTGGTCGTAACCTGGCCGAGCACCTTGGGTCCCACAATGTTAAAGATGACCGAGCACACGGCAAAGGCGACGGCGGCAAACACGGCAATCTTGTGCTGGCCGATATAGCCGAGCAGCTGCCTCATGGTGCCCTTAAAGTCCTTGGCCTTTTCGCCGCGACGCATGCCGCCCATGCGGCCCATGGGACCACGCTGGCGGGTGGGCTTGGGAATCTGAGTCTTGGTCTCGTCTGCCATTAGCGCTCGCCTCCTTCCATGACGGCTGCAATTTCTTCTTGGGTAAGCCCCAGCTCCTCGGCGGAAAGCTGCGACTGTGCGATCTCCAGGTACGCCGGGCAGCTGCGCAGCAGCTCCTCGTGCGTGCCGGTGCCCACTACGTGGCCGTCGTCGAGCACGATGATCTGGTCGGCGTGCATGATGGTCGCGATGCGCTGGGCCACGACCACGAGCGCGGCGTCGGTGACGTTTTTGGCCAACTCCTCGCGCAGGCGAGCGTCGGTCTTGTAGTCGAGGGCGCTAAACGAGTCATCGAACACCACGACCTCGGGCTTTTTGGCCAACGCGCGGGCGATGGCCAGGCGTTGGCGCTGACCGCCCGAAACATTGGAGCCGCCCTGGCTAATGGGGGAGTCGTACCCGTCCTCGCGCTCGGCGATAAAGTCCTCCGCCTGGGCGACGCGTGCTGCCTGGCGCATATCCTCGTCACTCACCATGTCGCCGGCAAACTTGAGGTTGCTCTCGACGGTACCCGAGAACAGGCGACCCTGCTGCGGAATATAACCGATGCGGCGGCGCAGCTCGGAAAGGGTCATGTCGCGCACATCGACGCCGTCGAGCGAAATGCTGCCGCCCGTGACGTCGTACAGGCGCGGAATCAGCTGCACGAGCGTGGACTTGCCCGAGCCCGTGGAGCCGATGATGCCGAGCATCTGACCGGCATGCGTGGTGAAGTTGACGCCGCTGATGACATCGGCGCGGGCATCGGGGTACTGGAAGCTCACGTCGCGGAAGGTGAGCTCACCGCGCGGCGCGCTGGCTGCGGGCAGTTTGGGCGAGGCAGGGTCGTTGATGCTCGTGGGGCAGGTGATGACCTCTTCCACGCGCTCGGCTGCGACCTCGGCGCGGGGCAGGATGACCGAAACCATGGTGAGGATCATAAACGCCATGACGATCTGCATGGTGTAGGAGATAAACGCCATCATGTTGCCGACCTGCATCACGCCGTGGGACACGCCCTGCGCGCCAAACCAGACGATAAGCACGGTGATGCAGTTCATGACGAGCATCATGAGCGGCATCATAAAGCTCATGGCTCGGTTGGTGTAGAGCTGCGTGGTCATCAGGTCGAGCGAAGCCTTGTCAAAACGCTCGAGCTCATGCTCTTCGCGGTTGAACGAACGGATGGGCATAAGGCCGTCGAGCAGCTCGCGGGCGGTAAGGTTCACACGGTCCACAAAGCTCTGCATCTTTTTGAACTTGGGCATGGTGAGGCCCATAAGCACGCCGACGACGGCCGAGACCGCGATGATGGCCACGGCGATGGTCCACTCTAGGCCGGTATGGTTGGCCAGGACGCGCATGACGGCGACGATGCCCATGACGGGGGCCATCAGGCACATGCGGATAAACAGGGTTGCGGCCATCTGGATCTGCTGAATGTCGTTGGTACAGCGGGTGATGAGCGAGGCCTGGCTAAACTTGCCCACTTCGGCCGGCGAGAAGTGCATAACCTTGTTGAAGGTCTCGCGGCGCAGGTCGCGGGCGATGGAGCAGGCGGTGCGCGAAGCCACGGCACCGGTCAGGATGGTGGCGACCAGCGAGATTAGGCACAGACCAAACATCGTGGTCGCCATGCGGCCCAGGTAGGCGTTCTGCACGTCGGCGGGGTCGATGCCCTGCGCCTTGTACTCGTCTTGCACATAGCTCACGGCGCGTTGGGTCACGATGGAGCCCGACATGGAGCCCATTTTGTCCGCCATATCGTTGGCGCCCTCGACGAGCTTGCCCTGGTCGATTAGGCCGCCTTCAACGCCTAGACGCAGGCTCTTCATGGTGATCTTGCCACCGTCGGCATCAATCTGTTTTTGCATGTTCTGCGCCGCAGCGGCCTTCTGCTGCATCTCGGCGAGTTGCTCGGGCGTCATCGCCGCCATCTGCTCGGGCGTGGGCATGGCCTGGGCGCCGCTGTTGTCTTTCTCACCGGACGTGCCCATCATGTCACCCATGGAGTTGGCGTCAATACCCTGGTTGAACGAAAGGACGACAGTCTCGGGCAGGCTCATGATGTCGGCAATCTTGCCGCCGTCGGCACGCTCCTCCTCGGTGCCCTTGTACGTTCGAATGCCGTTATTGTCCGCCTTGCTAAACACGGCCTCCACAGCCTTGGCGTCCTTGGCGCTCATAAAGAGTTCGAGGTCGTCGAGCGATTCGGCGCGGATGGTGTCGGGTACGGGCGACGCGATGCCGCCTTGCTGCACACCCACGTCGACGATGTCGCTCATATAGGTAGGCAGTGCCAGATCGGCGTTGCAGCTGATTACGATAAGTACGATAGCTGCGAACAGTGCCAGGATATGTTTTTTAAAGAGCTTGAGAATCCTCACTCGGCATCTCTCCTTTCTTGATTGCGGTCGATAATTTCGTTGGCACGTCTAAGAAGGCGCACCATCTCTTGGGTATCTGTTTCGCCAAGCTGCTCGAGGAAGGCCGCGGTGCGGTCCTCGAATTCCCGACGTTTGATTTCGATAACCTGGAATCCTTTGTCGGTCACCGTGACGTGTACGCGACGACGGTCGGTCTTTGAGTGCTCGCGCTCGACCCAGCCCTTGGCCTCGAGGGCGCGCAGGATATTGGCGATGCGGGCGCTCGAGACCCAGGCGCGATCGGCGAGTTCGCTCGGCGTGAGCGAGCCGCCGGCGCGCATGAGGGCGCGCATGACGGCCATCTCGCCACCCAGAGCCTGGTCGGCAAAGCGCGAAACGCGCTGGTGCATGCTGCCAAACTCGGTAAAGAGCTGACGCCCAAGCTCATGGAAATCGGTATCTTCCACCGAAAACCCCTAACACTAGAAACTATTTTCGGTGGAAGATGATACCCCCATACGCGGGCCTCATACAATGGGCAATATTAAGAGCTCATTAAGACTT
Source organism: Collinsella aerofaciens (assembly GCF_040910185.1). Lineage (GTDB taxonomy): Bacteria > Actinomycetota > Coriobacteriia > Coriobacteriales > Coriobacteriaceae > Collinsella > Collinsella aerofaciens_BF. The sequence goes on from NZ_JBDGBA010000028.1 coordinate 13,830, forward strand.
AAAATCATTCAATTGCTAAAGCGTTTCAAAGAACTAGTATGCACGCGGTTAGGCGAGGGGTTGTCACCACCATGACGACTGGGACTCATTTATCGCCACGTGCGATGCTCCAACTTCCCGCAAGGAGACACCTAAATTAAAGGGGGATGGAGTCATGGCATTTGACTTCACGGGCAAGACCGCGATTGTCACGGGCGGCACTCAGGGCATTGGCCTCGAGATCGCCAAGGGCATCGTCGCGGGCGGCGGACACGTCGCGCTCATCGCAAGGAACGCTGCTAAGGGCGAGGCCGCAGTGGCCGAGCTTGGCGAGGGCAACAAGTTCTATCAGCTCGATGTCGCCGATGCGCCCAAGGCGCGCGAGACCGTCGAGCAGATTTTTACGGACCTGCCGCAAACCAACATCTTGATTAACTGCGCTGGCGTCATCAGCACCAAGAAGTTCGACGAGATCGATGACACCGAGTGGCGCCGTACCATCGACATCAACCTCAACGGTACCTTTACCATGATGAATGCCGTGTACCCGCACTTTAAGGCGGCGCATGCCGGCACTATCGTCAACGTGAGTTCCGTTGCTGGCAAGATCGGCGGCGGCCTGCTTGGCACCGCTGCCTACGCGAGCTCCAAGGCCGGTGTCAACGGCCTTACCAAGGCGGTCGCCAAGGAGGGCGGCAAGTTCGGCGTTCGCTGCAACGCCGTGTGCCCGTCGCTCACGTTGACCGATATGACCTCGATTCTCTCTGACGAGAACTCTCAGCGCATCATCAACGGTATTCCTCTGGGCCGCGCTGCCCAGGCCAGCGAGCCTGCGCAGATGGTGCTGTTCTTCGCTTCCGACCTCGCCAGCTTCGTGAACGGCGAGATCGGTGACTGCGACGGCGGCATCGTCCTGGACGGGTAATACCCCGCGATGATTATTCGGCGACGGCTCCTGCGACTCGGGACCGTCGCCTTCTTTCTGACATAGGCGCGTGCGGCTACGATTCGCATGCATCCAAAGGAGATATATATGAGTGAATCGACTGCGGTGGAGGCGCCGGCGGCAAAGGAGCCGTTCTTTAAGATGTCCTCCATCCCGGGTGCCAATATTTTGGTGCCGCTTTTGCTGGGCTGCCTGCTCAACACGCTATTCCCCGACCTGTTCAAAACGCTCGGCAGCTTTACGCTTGGCATGACCCAGCAGGGCGCGGGCCCGCTCGTGGGCGCTTTTTTGCTCATCGTCGGTACGACGATTTCGTTTAAGAGCGCTCCTGCCGCCGCTGCCCGCGGTGCCATCATCATCGCCGTCAAGCAGATCGTGGTCGTTGCCGTGTCGCTGCTCATTCTTTATGTGTTCAACGACAACCTGTTTGGCATCTCTGCCATGGTGATGCTGGCGGCTTGCACCGGCGCCAACAACGCTATGTACGCTGGCCTGATGGGCACCATGGGCAATGAGGCCGAGCGTGGCGCTGTCGCAATCACCACGCTCGTTGTCGGCCCTCCGGTCACGATGATCGTGCTCGGCGCTGCCGGCCAGGCTCCGATCGGCTGGTCGCTCGTGGGTGCCATCCTGCCGATCGTCGTCGGCATTATTCTGGGCAACCTCTTCCCCAGCTTTAAGAAGATGATGGCACCGGCACTTTCCGCCGTCATCGTGCTCGTCTTCTTTGCCATGGGCTCGACCATGACCTTTGGCCAGCTCATTAATGGCGGTCTTCCCGGTATTCTGCTCGGCGTGATCTGCTCGGTGGTCTTTGCAATTCCCGTCATCGCGGTCGATAAGCTCACGGGCGGTACGGGTGTCGCAGGTGCGGCCATTTCGAGCTGCGCCGGAGCTAATGTGGCCACGCCTGCTGCCATGGCAAGCGTCAACGGGGCCATGTACGGTGGCGCCGTGCTCGCGACGGCTACGGCACAGGTTGCAGCGTGCGCAATCGTGACGGCTATTTTGACCCCGCTGGTCACCAGCTGGTGCTACAAGCATTTTGAAGGCCAGGGTCACAGCAAGGCAACGACCGACAAGGCCGCCGCAGCCGCCTAATGCCAAGCGGCAATCAAAGCTAAATAACTAGCCACGCCACAGGGCGGCCCCGGGGGAAATTCCGTGGCCGCCCTGCAGTTTCTGTAGGGTCTCTGGGACACTTTATCCTGCTAAAGCTGGCATAACAGCTAGAGTGAACGTCGTACAAAGGCAAGGAAAAATACCATACAAATCGGTGAACGGTAGTTGCTCGCGCTCGCATTTCCTGCGGATTTGTTAAAAACGCCCTTATGATATAAAAAAAGAAACATATAACAGCCCAGATGGAGAGGGTCGCTATGTTATCCTTCTCAAACGGGTGAAATCTTGGGTTTTGGGTTGTAGTTCCAAGGTGGACAAACGTTTTTCCTGCACCAACGTGTGGTGAAGAACGGAAGAAGCCGGTAGTGCAAGCCGAACATTCAAGAATTCAATAAGCAGCGGTGTGAGAGAGCGCCGCATTACACGTAACTAGGAGCGTGGTTACACAATGCAGGAGGCATGGGAAGGCTTCAAGGAAGGTATCTGGACGGGAGAGGTTGACGTCCGAGACTTCATCCAGAAGAACTACACCCCCTACGAGGGCGATGAGTCGTTCCTCGTAGGTCCGACCGAGCGTACCAAGGAGCTGTGGGGCGAGGTTCTCGACCTGCTGCTTAAGGAGCGCGAGCAGGGCGGTGTCCTCGATATGGACACCAAGACCGTCACGGGTATCGTGAGCCACCCCGCTGGCTACATCGATAATGCCCATCGCGACAAGGAGACCATCGTCGGCCTCCAGACCGACAAGCCGCTCAAGCGCGCGCTGCACGTCAACGGCGGTATCCGCATCGCTTGCCAGGCTGCCAGCCAGCACGGCTATAAGGTCGACGAGAACGTTGTCGAGCGCTACACCTTCGAGCGCAAGACCCACAACGCTGGCGTCTTCGATGTCTACACCCCCGAGATGCGTGCTTGCCGCTCGGCTCACATCATCACCGGTCTGCCCGATGGCTATGGCCGCGGCCGCATCATCGGCGACTACCGTCGTGTTGCCCTGTACGGCGTCGACTACCTGATCAAGGACAAGGAGGCCCAGAAGGCTTCCACTCCGACGGTCATGACCGCCGACAACATCCGCGATCGCGAGGAGCTGCAGGAGCAGATCCGCGCCCTCGGCGAGCTCAAGATGATGGCCGAGACCTATGGTTTCGATATTTCCAACCCTGCTACCAACACGCAGGAGGCCATCCAGTGGATGTACTTCGCCTACCTTGCTGCCGTCAAGGAGCAGAACGGCGCCGCTATGTCCATCGGCCGTACCTCTACGTTCATCGACATCTATGCTGAGCGCGACCTTGCCAACGGTACCTTCACCGAGGAGCAGATCCAGGAGTTCGTGGATCACTTCATCATGAAGCTCCGCATGGTCAAGTTTGCCCGTACCCCCGAGTACCAGGCCCTGTTTACCGGCGATCCGCAGTGGGTCACCGAGTCCATCGGCGGCATGGGTGTTGACGGCCGTACGCTCGTTACCAAGATGAGCTACCGCTACCTGCACACGCTCGAGAACATGGGCACCAGCCCCGAGCCCAACATGACCGTTCTGTGGTCGACCCGTCTGCCCGAGAACTTCAAGAAGTTCTGCGCCAAGACTTCTGTCGCCAGCTCCTCGATCCAGTACGAGAACGACGACCTCATGCGCGTCTATCACGGCGACGACTACGGTATCGCCTGCTGCGTGTCCTCCATGCGCATTGGCAAGGAGATGCAGTTCTTCGGCGCTCGCGCCAACCTGGCTAAGTGCCTGCTGTATGCACTCAACGGCGGTGTTGACGAGGTCTCCAAGAAGCAGGTCGGCCCCAAGTACCGCGCCGTCGAGGGCGATACGCTCGATTACGACGACGTTGTGGCCAAGTACAACGACATGATGAAGTGGCTCGCTGGCGTGTACGTCAACTCGCTGAACATCATTCACTACATGCACGACAAGTATTGCTACGAGCGCATCCAGATGGCTCTGCACGACAAGCACGTGCACCGCTGGTTCGCTACGGGCATCGCTGGCCTTTCCGTCGTGGCTGACTCCCTGTCCGCCATCAAGTACGCCAAGGTCCACCCCGTCCGTGACGAGAACGGCATCATCGTCGACTTCGAGACCGAGGGCGATTTCCCCAAGTACGGTAACGACGACGACCGCGTCGACCAGATCGCTCACGACGTTGTGCACCAGTTCATGGAGTACATCCGCATGAACGACACCTACCGCAACTCCGTGCCCACGACCTCGGTTCTGACCATTACTTCCAACGTCGTCTACGGTAAGAAGACCGGCTCCACGCCCGACGGCCGCAAGGCTGGCCAGCCGTTCGCCCCGGGTGCAAACCCCATGCACAAGCGCGATAGCCACGGCGCCATCGCTTCGCTGTCTTCGGTTTCCAAGCTCCCGTTCCGCGATGCTCAGGACGGCATCTCCAACACCTTCTCCATCATCCCGAGTGCGCTCGGCAAGGAGGACCAGGTGTTCTTTGGCGATATCGACCTTGATCAGCTGGGCGAGTAACTATTGTTAGTGCTATACTAACAATAACGATTACTGATTAGCGCGCCGGTTTCGGCCGGCGCCTATTAATCGAAGGAGACACATTATGAAGGTTTCTGAAGTTTCTGAGACTCAGGCCGATAACCTGGTCCACATGCTCGACGCTTACGCCGAGAAGGGTGGCCACCACCTGAACATCAACGTCTTCAACCGTGAGACGCTGCTTGACGCTCAGGCTCACCCCGAGAAGTACCCGCAGCTGACCATCCGCGTTTCCGGCTATGCCGTGAACTTCCACACGCTCACCAAGGAGCAGCAGGACGAGGTCATTTCGCGTACCTTCCACGACAAGTTCTAAAGGGTTCAACTCCTGTAGGATTACTGGGGCCGGTTTTGGGTTATTTCCCAAAACGTCCTCGGACATGCAAAGAGGCTCCGCTGCGCGCGTTGCGCGGCGGAGCCTCTTTGCGTCCTGACGCTCCTATTTGGCAAGGTGTTTTTTAGAATCCATTTCGCGCTCGGCCTCGAAGGCCTGCCTGTCCCAATCGAGCGGAAGTCCGGCCTCGACCCATGCCTCGTAGGCCCTCCTTATGGGCTTGAGCTCCCTTTGGCCCCTCTCCAGCATCGAGATGTACTTCTCGCTGGTGCCCAGTATGGACGTCGCCCTCACCTGGCTGACCTTCGCCGCGCGCCTGGCCGCCACGAGTTCCGAGGCGTCCTCGGGCCTCCTGATCTCGTGCGGGCGCATCAGCGCCCGGTACGCCTCCCTGGCCACGTAGCGCTTGAGGCACCTCATGACCTCCCTGTCGCTCTTTCCCCGCGCCCTCGCCCTCTCGGCGTACTCGGCGGTCTCGGGGTCGCGCATGACCCTCTGCCTCGCGATCTCGTGCAGCGCGCTGTTCGCCTGCCGGTCGCCGCCCCTGTTGAGCCTGTGCCTCACGGTCTTGCCGCTCGAGGCGGGGATGGGGCAGGCTGTTAGCGTCAATATAATTTTCACCATTTCCACCAACGCATTTTCGCCAATCGCGCCAACGCGGATACGCCGGAT
>NZ_JBDGBA010000029.1:0-1502 GCF_040910185.1 Collinsella aerofaciens
CTGACCCGCGGCGTGACCGGCGACACCGACATCAACATCATCGACACCGCCGAGTTCGCGATCCCCGGCCTTGACGACGAGTTCCGCGTCATCGTGTCTCCGTGGATCCTCTCCTCGCTGATCACCGATCGCCTTGCCGCTTACTACGAGACGGTCACCAAGCACAACCTGAACTATCGTCGCTACTATCACCAGTTCGATTACTAAGAGCAAATAACGTTTGTGTAATTGGGCCCCGCTCCTATATGGAACGGGGCCCCGTTTGGGTTGGAGAGTAATTATGAGCTACCCTCAGCTTGCTGTCATGAATATCAGCCATCGTTATTTTGACCTTGAGGAGTTCTTTTCTTCGGCGTCGGCTTCGGGCTACACGTGTTGCGAGCTTTGGACCGGGGCGATGCATCTGTATGTCGATTGCCATGGATACGATTCGCTCGAGCAGGTGCGGGAGCTATCACAGCGGTATGGGGTTCGGATTGTGGGGCTTTGTCCCGAACAGAACAACCCCAAGCCGTGGAATATCGCGGCGCGCGGGAATGAGGCGCGTGCCCGCACGCTCGCGTACTTTAAGAACGTTGTAGATATCGCGGCGGAACTTGGAGCCGAGCAGGTCATGGTCTCGAGCGGCTGGGCATTTTTGAACGAGCCGATCGAGGACGCGTGGGGTCGCAGCGCCTCGATGCTGCGTGCGATTGCCGAGCATGCGGGAGAGTGCGGCGTGCGACTGGTGCTCGAGGCCCTACAGCCGGTTGAGTCGATGATCGTGAACTCGGCGGCCGATACGAAGCGCATGATCGAGGCAGTTGATCATCCGGCACTTAAGGCATGTCTGGATTTGGGCGCTATGGCGGTGGCGGGGGATACCATCGACGATTATTTCGATCTGCTTGGCGATGATGTCGCCCACGTGCATTTTGTCGATGTTGCGGCAGATGGCACGACGCATCTTGCCTGGGGTGACGGCGACCGCGATATGCGCGCCGACCTGGATAGGCTGGTGGCGCGCGGCTATCGCGGAGTTGTTTCGGCCGAGACTTATGACTGGCGCTATTTTGCCGACCCCGCAGCTGCCGATGCGCAGGTAATGGCAGAGTATCGTCGTGCGATTGGCGTCTAGGTGGGGTTGGGTTGCGACAATCTGCCCTATGTTTCCAAATGAATACGGTGTGAGCGGCTGCGACGGATTTTCCCCGCAAGCACTCTAGTATGCTAAAGTACCCAGAAGACCGGCGGAGCTATGCCGGTCTTCTGTTCTACATGAAACACAGCATGAGGAGGCTCACCAGATGACGGCCACACCGTGGGGATTCCGGGACATATTGCCCGAGGAGGCTCAGGCGCGCGAGGAGATCGCGCTGACGGTGAAGGGCTGCTTCAGGGAGCATCATTACCTGCCGGTCGAGACGCCGCTGCTCGAGGACAAGGGCTCTCTCGAGGAGGGCGGCCGCATTGCGGACACGCCGTTTAAGCTCTTTGATGATGACGGTCGCCTGCTGGTGGTC
>NZ_JBDGBA010000029.1:1656-18451 GCF_040910185.1 Collinsella aerofaciens
TACACAGCTGGGCTTTGAGCTTATCGGTGCGGGCGATACCGCGGGCGATGTCGAGATTGTCTCGCTGGTCGCCGAGGCCGTGCGCGAGCTGGCACTTCCCGATGCGCGCATTATCGCAGGCAGCGTGCGTCCTTTTAAGGAATTGCTCGCGGTATGCGAGGATCGTGAGCTGGCCGCCGAGGCCCTGCGCTGCGTGCACGCCAACGACTTTGTGGGCCTCGATGCCCGCGTGGCGGCAAGCGCCGAGTCCGAGGCCGTCAAGGCCGCCATTAGCGAGCTGCCGCGTCTGCACGGCGGAGCCGAGGTGCTCGACCGCGTGGACGCGCTGCTGGAGGCTGCCGGTATCGCCGCGCCGCTTACGCGCGAGCTGCGTGCCCTGGTCGAGGGCCTGGCTCCCGAGGATGCCCAGGTGCTGTCCTTCGACTTCTCCATCATGAACTCGTTTGATTACTACACGGGTCTGGTCTTTAAGGCCTATGCCGGCGGCCTGCCCGATCCGGTCGGTTCGGGCGGACGCTACGACTCCATCTTTACCGGCGCATTTGGCGACGGCATCGAGGTGCCGGCGGCGGGTTTCGCCTTTTCGCTTGAGCGCCTGGAGGCCGCGCGCACCTCGGCCGAGGACGCTGCTTCCGATGGTGACCATGCCGTGGGCCGCGGCACCGAGGGTCCGCTGCGCATTGCCGTGCCCAAGGGCTCGCTCAAGGCCGACACGCTCGACGTGCTCGAGGCCGCGGGCTTGGATGTCTCGGAGCTGCGTGACCCCGGCCGTCACCTGATCGTGCGCGGCCGCGACACGCGTGCCGGCAAGGGCGCGGTCGGCGATATCGAGTTTGTTATCGTGCGTCCCAGCGATGCGCCTGCCTTTGTGGGCTGCGGTGGTGCCGATTGCGGCATCTGCGGTTGGGACTCGCTCATTGAGGCAGACCTCAACCTGCTGCAGCTGGTCGACCTGGGCTATGGTCTGTGCACCTTTATCGAGGCGGAGCCCGCGTGGCGCGCCGGCCAGGCCGAGCGCAACTATGCCCGCCGCGGTTCGCTTCGCGTGGCCACCAAGTACCCGCGCATTGCGAGTGCCTGGTATGCCGAGCGCGGCGTGAACGCCGATATCGTCTCGCTGCACGGTAACATCGAGCTGGGCCCCATTGTCGGCATGACCGATCGCATCGTGGACATCACCGCCACGGGCGCCACGCTGCGCGACAACGACCTGGTCATCACCGGCCGCATCATGGACTGCACGGCCCGCTTCTTTGTCAATCCGGGTGCTGCGCGCCTGGATCCGCGCGTACGCAATCTGGCAGATCGCTTGGCCGCGGCCGTTAAGGACAAGCATTTTGAGCCCGTCGCGGGCTCGGCACAATAGCGCGAGCGCGCACGGGCGCCCCAACGTACGGGCTGCGGGCCGACTGGCGCCGCCGCTCGGCCTTTCGTTTTTCGAACACAACCTCGACCGATAGGGGATACCGATATGAAGACCATCAAGCTTGCTCCCGGCGAGCGCCTCGTTACCAACCAGCTCAACCGTAAGGGCGTGCTGCCGCAAAACATCGTCGACGCCGCCCGCGATATCGTGGCCAACGTGCGTGCCAACGGCGATGCCGCGGTGCGCGAGTACTGCCAGCGTTTTGACGGTGTTGAGCTGCAGAGCTTCCGCTTGCCGCAGGAGCAGATCGATGCCGCGCTCGAAGGTCTCGATCCGGTCTTTGTCGCCGCGCTCGAGAAGGCTGCGCGCCAGATTCGCGAGTTCCACCAGCGCGAGGTCGAGCAGAGTTGGTTTACCACGCGTCCGGACGGCACGATGCTCGGCGTTAAGGTGACCCCGCTCGCTGCGGCCGGCATCTATGTGCCGGGCGGTCGTGCGCAGTATCCTTCCACGGTGCTCATGAACGCCATTCCCGCCAAGGTTGCCGGCGTCAAGCGCGTGGTCATGGTGACCCCGCCGCAAAAGGATGGCCTGATTAGCCCGTATACGCTTGCGGCAGCCAAGCTCGGCGGCGTGGACGAGATCTATATGGTGGGCGGCGCTCAGGCTGTGGCCGCGCTGGCGTACGGCACCGAGACCATTCCGCGCGTCGACAAAATTACCGGCCCGGGCAACGCCTTTGTCGCCGCGGCCAAGCAGATTGTCTCGGGCGACGTGGGAATCGACATGGTTGCCGGCCCCTCCGAGGTCTGCGTGCTGGCCGACGCCACGGCCAAGCCCATGGTGGTCGCGGCCGACCTGATGGCCCAGGCCGAGCACGATCCGCTGGCAGCCTGCTATCTGGTGACCTGCGACGAGCAGTTTGCGCGTGAGGTCGAGGCGGGTATCGAAATTCTGGTAGCGCGGTCCCCGCGTGCCGAGATTACGCGTGCCTCGCTCGATAACGAGGGCGCCATCGTGGTGGCCGCCGACATGGCAGCTGCCGTCGAGGCGGTGAACACCGTGGCGCCCGAGCACCTGGAGCTGCACTGCAAGGATGCGATGAGCCTGCTTGGCGGCATTCGCAACGCCGGCGCCATCTTTGTGGGCGCTTGGAGCTCTGAGCCGCTTGGCGATTATGTTGCCGGCCCCAACCACACGCTGCCGACCGGCGGCACGGCCATGTTCTCCAACCCGCTTTCGGTCGAAGAGTTCGTCAAGCGCTCGAGTGTCATTTGCTATACGCCCGAGGGGCTGCTCTCCGACGCTCCCGCTACGCAGCGCCTGGCCGAGGCCGAGGGCCTGTGGGCGCACGCGCTTTCCGCCGCTCTCCGTCGCCGCGTGCTGGAGCAGGGCGAGGATGCCGTGAGTGCCGAGTCGCTGGCTGCGGCCGACCTGACCAAGGTCGCCTGGCCGGGCGACGCTGTGGCGACGGTCGCCGAGGGTGTGGACCTGGCGGCTGCAGGCTCGGATGGCGCTGGCGCGACCGGCGAGGAGGCCTAACATGGTCGAACTTACGCCGCGCATGAAGGAGCTCGTCCAGCCCTACCTGGCCGGCATTGAGCCCTATGATCCCAACTTTACGCCTACGCGCATCAACCTTTCGGCCAACGAGAACACCTATCCCGTGCCGGTCGGCGTGCGCGAGGCAATCGACGCGGCCTTGGCTGCCACACCGCTCAACCGCTATCCCGACCCCATGTCCAACGACCTGCGCGATGAGCTTGCTGCCTGGCATGGCGTGGCGCGTGAGAACATCTGCGTGGGAAACGGCGGCGACGAGCTGCTCTATAACTACCTGCTGGCGTTTGGCGGCGCGGGACGGACCCTGCTCAACTGCCCGCCGTGCTTTAGTGAGTATGCGTTCTTTGCGTCGCTTTGTCAGACCGAGGTGCGCGATGTGTGGCGCGACCCGGCGACCTTTGAGCTCGACCAAGCGGCTGTGCTCGCAGCGGCGCCCGAGTGCAATCTGGCGATCGTGACCTCGCCCAATAACCCCACGGGCGATGTGACGCCGCTCGACTTTGTCGCGGCCCTGTGCGATGCGTGCCCCGGCATGGTCATGGTCGACGAGGCCTACGTTGAGTTTGCCGACGATTCGTTTGGCGCGGCCACGACGGCACAGGCGCTTATCGCCGAGCACCCCAACCTGGTGATTCTGCACACGCTGTCCAAGGCGTTTGGCGCCGCCGGCACGCGTCTGGGCTACGTGATCGCGGCGCCCGAGGTCATCGACGTGTTCGCGGCGATTCGCCAGATTTATTCGGTCAACGTGCTGAGCCAGGCGGCAGCGCTTGCCTGCGTGCGTGCCCGCGATGCGTACGCGCCCGTGGTGGCGCAGGTCGCATCCGAGCGGGAGCGCGAGCTGGCCGCTCTGCGCGCGATGGCTGCCGAGGGCCTGCCCGTGGAGGCATGGCCGAGCGCAGCAAACTTTGTGCTCGTGCGCACGTCGCACGCCACGCGCGTGCGCGAGCGTCTGCGCGATGAGTATTCGATTTTGGTGCGCGACTTTAGCTATGCACCGGGCCTTGCGGACTGTCTGCGCATTACTGTGGGTACCCCGCAGGAAAACGACGAGGTGCTGGCTGCGTTTGCCGCGCTGGTGAAGGGGGAGATGTAGATGGGCCGTTATGCCGAGGTAACCCGCAAGACGGGCGAGACCGATATTGTCGTCAAGCTCGACCTGGACGGATCTGGCGTGTGCGATATCTCGACCGGCGTGCCGTTTTTCGACCACATGCTCAACGCCTTTGGCCGCCATGGTCTGTTTGACCTGACGGTACACGCGGTGGGCGACGTGGAAGTTGACGCGCACCACACTGTCGAGGATACGGGCATTGTGCTGGGCGAGGCGTTCTGCCAGGCGCTGGGCGACAAGGCGGGCATTACGCGCTTTGCCGATGCGGCGATCGCCATGGACGAGACGCTCGTGATGGCCGCCGTTGACATCTCGGGTCGCGGGCAGGCCTACTGCGAGCTGCCCGTGCCGACCGAGCGCGTGGGCAGCTTCGATACCGAGCTGGCCGTTGAGTTCTTCTATGCCTTCGCGCGCGACGCCAAGCTCACGCTGCACGTGCGCGAGCTGGCGGGCGGCAATTCGCACCACATTATCGAGGCCGCCTTTAAGGCCGTGGGCCGCACGATGCGCCATGCCTGCGAGCTGGACCCCCGCGTGCAGGGCATCCCCAGCACCAAGGGCTCACTGTAACCTGCCAAAAAGGGACAGGTTTTGAATGGGGAAAAGGAGGGTCGCGTGGGCGAACCGAAGATCGTGGTGGTCGACTACCACAAGGGCAACTTGTCGAGCGTTGCGCGCGGGCTTGCGCGCGCCGGTGCCGCCGCCTACACATCGGACGATCCGGAGCAGATCCGCAATGCCGACGGCCTGGTCATCCCGGGCGTGGGCGCGTTCTATGACGCGATCGCCTTTATGCGCCAGAGCGGCGAGGCGGACGCGGTGCTCGATGCCGTCGCCGCCGGAACTCCGCTGCTCGGTATCTGTCTGGGCCTTCAGCTATTTTTTGAGCGCGGCAACGAGGGCGTGCCTGCGGACGAGGGCGCGGTCGCCGACGACAACGCCTCCGAGCAGGCTGGCGGTCCTTGGGTCGATGGCCTGGGTATCATGCGCGGTTCGTGCATGCGCCTGGAGTCGAGCCGCCTGAAGGTGCCGCACGTGGGCTGGGACCAGGTGCACATGACGCCCGCCGGTGCTGCCGATCCGCTGCTTGCTGGTTTTGCCGAGGGTGCCAACGTGTACTTCACCCACAGCTACGCGGTGGCCGACGACGCCGATGCCGCTGATGTGCTGGCGCGCTCGCACTACACGCGGAGTTTCCCGTGCATCGTGCGTCACGGCAACGTGTGGGGCTGCCAGTTCCATCCCGAGAAATCCTCAGCGCTGGGTCAGCGCATCCTTAAGAACTTCGTCAACATCGTCGAGGAGGCCGGCCGATGATCCTGTTTCCCGCAATCGATCTGATCGGCGGCAAGGTCGTGCGCCTGGAGCGCGGCGACCGGAACCGCTGCAAGGTATATTCCGACGATCCCGTGGCAGTTGCCCGCTCGTTTGCCGAGCAGGGCGCGAGCTGGGTGCACGTCGTCGACCTGTCCGCTGCCTTTGGCGAGGACGAGGACGCGTGCGCTGCCAACTCGGCAGCAATCGAGGCCATCTGCGGCGTCGGCGGTCTGTCCGTGGACGTGGGCGGCGGCGTCCGCTCGCTTGCACGCATCGACGAGCTGGCCGGCTACGGTGCGCGCCGCATCGCACTAGGCACGGTGCTCGTGACCGAGCCGGGTTTTGCCGAGGTGGCGGCCCAAGGCTTTGGCGAGCTGTTGGTGGCAGATATTGCCGCACGCGACGGCCAGGTCAAGGTGAATGGCTGGCGTGACGGCGCGGGCGTGGCGCTCGACGACGCCGTGGCGCAGCTTTCCGAGCTGGGTTTTAAGCATCTGGTGTATACCGACATCGCGCGCGACGGCATGCAGACGGGCATCGACGTGGTGGCGTATCGCCATGTTGCCAAGGTCGCGGGCTTTCCCGTCGTGGCCTCGGGCGGCATCTCTACGCTCGATGACATTCGCGCGCTGGCTGCGGTGGGTGAGGATGCTATTGAGGGTGCCATTACCGGCCGTGCGCTCTACGAGGGCAACTTTACGCTGGCCCAGGCACTGGTCGCCGCCCGAGGGGAGGAGTAGCCCATGCTTACCAAACGCGTGATTCCCTGTCTGGACGTCAAGGACGGCCGTGTGGTTAAGGGCGTCAACTTTGTGAGCCTGCGCGATGCGGGCGATCCGGTGGAGTTGGCGCGCGCCTACGACCGCGAGGGTGCGGACGAGGTCGTCTTCCTGGACATTACCGCCACGAGCGATAACCGCGCGACGACCATCGAGATGGCGGCGCATGCGGCCGAGGAGCTGGCCATTCCTTATACCGTGGGCGGCGGATTTCGCGACCTGGCGGGCATGCGCACCATGGTTGCCGCCGGCGCTGACAAGGTGTCGCTTAACTCTGCCGCCGTGCGCGATCCGTCGTTGATTGGCCAGGCTGCCGCGGCGTTTGGCAGTCAGGCCGTGGTCGTGGCGATCGATGCCAAGCGCGTGGGCCTGCCCGGTGAGCCGGGGGCCGACAAGTGGGAGGTCTTCACGGCGGGCGGCCGCAACGCCACGGGTATCGACGCGGTGGCGTGGGCCGAGGAAGCGGCTCGTCGCGGCGCCGGCGAGATCTTGCTGACCAGTATGGATCGCGACGGCACCAAGGCCGGCTTTGACCTGGCACTCACCCGTGCCGTGGCGCGCGCGGTGCCGATTCCCGTTATTGCGAGCGGCGGCGTGGGTACGCTCGAGCATTTTGCCGAGGGCGTGATCGAGGGCGAGGCCGATGCCGTGCTGGCGGCGAGCGTCTTTCACTTTGGAACCTTCAGCATTCGCGAAGTCAAAGAGTATATGGCCTCTCAAGGTATTCCTGTGAGATTGGATTTTTAAATGGAGCAAGTGGCAACTGCGTCCGAGCTCAAATATGACGCCCGTGGGCTGATTCCTTGTGTGGTTCAGCAGTATGACACTGGCGAGGTGCTTATGGTTGCTTGGATGAACGAGGAGTCGGTGGGGCTGACGCTCAAGACCGGTACCACGTGGTTTTGGAGCCGTAGCCGTCAGGAGCTCTGGAACAAGGGCGCGACGAGCGGCAATATGCAAGCGGTCAAGGAGCTCTGGGCCGACTGCGATAGCGATACGCTGCTGGTCAAGGTCGACTCGCCGGGCCCGGCCTGCCACACCGGCAACCGTACCTGCTTCTTTAAGAAACTCGCGTAGGACGGGCGCTCGACTAGGTGCTTGGCCAACCAGAAAGGATTGAACTATGGGTGTGCGCACCGCGAATGTTCAGGATGGAAATATCGGTGAGACGCTGACGAGGCTCGCCGAGGTGATTCACGGCCGTCGCGACGCATCGCCGCAGGAGAGCTATACCGCGCGTCTGTTGACCGACGTCGAGGACGAGCTGCTCAAGAAGCTTGCCGAGGAGGCAAGCGAGGTGATCATGGCCTGCAAGGATAACGATCACGATCACATCCGCTACGAGGCCGGCGACCTGATCTACCACCTGCTCGTAACCCTTGAGCGCTACGGTATCACCCTCGACGAGCTTGCCGGCGAACTCAACGCCCGCCGTCACTAGTCATTGGGGACGTTCTTAAACGACTAGTTAGGCGAGGGGTGTGGATTCCCATTCGCCGGTAGCGTGGGGGATGCCGAAGGTTCGGTAGCCGCAGTCGTAGGCGTGTGCCTGGGCTTCACGGATGTTCCAGCAGATGTCGCAGACGCGGTGTGCGTCCGAGCCAAAAGTGATCGGCACCTCGGCGTGGGCAAAGCAACGCAGCAATCCGGTCGCGGGATAGTAGTCGTCGAGGCCCTTGCGCGGTGCGGCGGTCGAGACCTCAACGCGGCGGCCCGTATCGTGCGCGCACTCGGCCATCTGCTGCCAAAACGGTGCGGGGTCAAAGTCGGGCGCAAAGCCTTCCTTCGAAAAGCGCATGACCAGGTCGGGGTGGGCCATCACATCAAAGTTGAGCGGGCTCTCGCAGGCGCGGCACCAGTCATCGACATAGCGCTCCCACACGCCGCGCACGCCTAAGTTTTCCCAAACATGCAGGTCGGTGTCATCGTCGATCCAGCCGCAGCGCGAATCGGGCGTATCGGGACGAGCGACGTCCTCCGTCCCCGCCGTGCCCGCAGCACCTGCCGCAATATCGCCTGGGTTGCCAATCCAATGCACGCTGCCCAGGAGTACGACGGCGCCCTGGGACCAGCGCTCAACCAAAGGCTCGCAGCCCTCGTACCAATCGCATTCAAAGCCATAGATAAGCTCGAGCTCCGGCGCCATCTGCGCGGCAAGCTTGCGAGCATCCTCAAAAGCCAGACGATGCGCCGGCAGGTCGCCCTCAGTAACCTGCACTTCGCAGTTGGCATCCATGCTAGCGGGCAGGGTGAGATGGTCGGTCGAGACCATGACGCGGCAGCTGGCCGCAGCAGCGGCGCGAACGTTGTCCTCAAACGAGGCGTGGCCGTCCGAGAACGAGGTGTGGGTATGGCAATCGATCAGCGGGCACATGGGCATAGCGGCTCCTTTGCGTCAAGCGAATCCGCTTCATTGTAATGGCGCAGCTCTCAACACGCCGGGCACGCCGGGGATCGAAATCGATTGGAAAGGTTGAGCGGCGCGTGGTGCGGCCTCGCTTGCGCTCTCAAACATGTACATTAGCCTCCAAAAGCTGCAAAAAATGACATGTTTGGAGGCTGACGTACACGTTTGAGTGGAGCGGGCCGGCGTTGGAGCGCGCCAGCACTTGCGCCCAACAAAAGTCGCACCTATCCCATGACGCCGCTCCTGTGCCGCCCGCGATGTGCTAGCGTTTGGATGAACAAAACGAGCCCGCGCGGAAAGGATCCGGACCGTATGCCATGCGATAGCACATCCCCGCTGTCCCGCGAGACCGATGCGCCCGAAACCATCGTCAAGCTGGAGTGCGACATCGACGATGCATCGCCCGAGGTGCTTGCCTACGCCGCCGACCGCCTGCGCGAGGCGGGTGCGCGCGAGGTGCACTGGCTGCCCCTCTACTGCAAGAAAGGCCGTCCCGGCTGGCAGCTGCAGGTAATCTGCACCTACGAGGATATCGAGCGCCTGCAGACGATCATCTTCTTGGAAACCACGACCAACGGCATTCGTCGCCAGGTTATGGAGCGCGTTTGCCTACCACGCCGCTTTGAGCGCGTAACGACGCCATGGGGCGAGGTGTTCGTCAAGGTGGCCACCCTGCCCGACGGCAGCGAGCGTGCAGCGCCCGAGTACGAGGACTGCGCCCGCCTTGCTCGCGAGCATAACGTGCCGCTCCAGCGCGTGATGCAGGCGGCGCAAGCCGCGGCTTTGCAATTTGAGTGACACCGTCGGCGACGCGCCACACCCACCCCATCAACCTCACCGAAAGGATCTCCCCATGAAATACCTCATCGCCTCCGACATCCACGGCTCGGCATATTGGGCCGAGCGCCTGGTTGCCGCCATCGAGTCCGAGCAGCCCGACCGCATCGTGCTGCTGGGCGACCTGCTCTATCACGGTCCGCGCAACGACCTGCCGCGCGATTACGCCCCCAAGCGCGTGATCCCGCTGCTCAACGCCCTGGCCGACCGCATCATCGCGGTACGCGGCAACTGCGATGCCGAGGTCGACCAGATGGTCCTCGACTTTCCCGTCATGGCCGACTACGCCACGCTGTTCGACGAGACCGGCCGCGAGCTGTTCCTGACGCACGGCCATGTCTTTGGCGCCGGCATGCACAACAGCGTCGACCACGCGCCCGCGCTGCCCGAGGGCTCCGCGCTCGTCTACGGTCATACGCACATCAAGGTCAACGAGGAAAGTGCCGCGCACCCGGGCCTGTGGCTCTTCAACCCCGGCAGTGTGAGCATTCCCAAGGACGGCACGCACAGCTACGGCATCTACGAGGGCGGTGCGTTCCGCCACGTGATCCTGGAGGAGGAATAACCATGGCGCAGCATATGGCTCAGCAAAATGCCGAGGGCTCGCGCGATCTGTCCACGCTGATAGACGCGTCGGCCGAGCTGCAGCATCTGGTGCAGACCATCTGGCGTCTGCGTCAGCCCGATGGCTGCCCGTGGGACCGCGAACAGACACACCGCAGCATCGGCAAGAACATGATCGAGGAGGCCTACGAGGCACTCGACTGCATCGAGGCGGACGACGCGGTTCACCTACGCGAGGAGCTGGGCGACGTGCTCATGCAGGTCGTGCTGCATGCGCAGATCGCGGCGGATGCCGGCGAGTTTACGCTGGCCGACGTGGCGCGCGATATCGACGCCAAACTCATTCGCCGTCATCCGCACGTGTTTGGCGATGTGGATGCCGACAGTTCCGACGAGGTACTCAAGATTTGGGACGAGGTTAAGCTTGCCGAGAGGGCTGCCAAGGACAAGGCCGTGGCGGCAGGCGAGGCTGCGCCCGAGGGCCTGCTCGACGGCGTGCCCACGCATCTGCCGGCGCTGATGCAGGCTCAGAAGGTGTCGCGCAAGGCGGCTGCCGTGGGCTTTGAGTGGGAGACGGTCCAGGATGTGTGGGACGAGGTTGCCGAGGAGCGTGCCGAGTTTGAGGCCGAGGCCCCTGGCTCGCCCGAGCGCGAAATGGAGTTTGGCGACCTGCTCTTTGCTCTGGTCAACGTCGCGCGCAAAGAGGGAATCGACGCCGAGAGCGCCCTGCGCGCGAGCACGGCAAAGTTCCGGCGCCGTTGGGCTGCCATGGAGCAGATGGCGGCCAACGCCCATGTGGATCTTGCCGAGCTTTCGACCCACGGCCTCAACGACCTGTGGGACGCCGCCAAGGCGGAGGAGTAAGACTGCGGGAACGATGGGCTGACACGCCTCATCGTTCCCGCTAAATTTTTCGAAAATCAATTGTATCCCTCGGCTAACTTAGGGCATAATGCAAAAAGTGCGACATGGCTAACTTACGGAGACGCACCGACGGTGCACGGTCAGCCGGTCGCTTGCATCCACTACGTTTCCAAGTGAGAGGGAGACAACATGAGCGATATTTTGGACGTCTACGGTCGCGAGGTGCTCGACAGCCGCGGCAATCCCACCGTCGAGGTCGAGGTCGTGCTCGAGGACGGCAGCTTTGGCCGCGCAATGGTGCCTTCGGGTGCTTCGACCGGCGCCTTTGAGGCCTGCGAGCTACGCGATGGCGACAAGGGCCGCTACCTGGGCAAGGGCGTTTCGCAGGCCGTCGAGCACGTCAACAACGAGTGCGCTAACGCCGTCGTGGGCCTTGACGCCTTCGACCAACGCGCCGTCGATGCCGCGCTGATTGCCGCGGACGGTACCCCCAACAAGACCAAGCTCGGTGCCAACGCCATCCTGGGCGTGTCGCTGGCCGTTGCCCGCGCCGCCGCCGAGTCGGCGGGCCTGTCGCTGTACCAGTACCTGGGCGGCGTCAACGCTCATCTGCTGCCCACACCTATGATGAACATCCTCAACGGCGGCGTGCATGCCGACAATAACGTTGACTTCCAGGAGTTCATGATCATGCCGGTGGGCGCCCCGAGTTTTGCCGAGGGCCTGCGTTGGTGCGCCGAGGTATACCACACCCTCAAGGGCGTGCTGCACGAGGCCGGCCTGGGCGGCGGCGTGGGCGACGAGGGCGGCTTTGCCCCCAACCTTAAGACCAATGCCGAGCCGTTCGAGTACATTACTAAGGCCGTCGAGAAGGCTGGCTTTAAGCCCGGCGTCGACTTCATGTACGCCATGGATCCGGCGTCCACCGAGTTCTACAACGCTAAGACCGGTATGTACGAGCTCAAGGGCGAGGGCGTGGAGTACACGAGCGCCCAGATGGTTGATTACTGGGAGAAGCTCGTCGACACCTATCCCATCATCTCCATCGAGGACGGCATGGCCGAGGAGGACTGGGACGGCTGGGTCGAGCTTACCCGCCGCATTGGCAACAAGGTGCAGCTGGTGGGCGACGACCTGTTCGTCACCAACACCGAGCGTCTCAAGAAGGGCATCGAGCTGGGTGCCGCCAACGCGATCTTGGTCAAGGTCAACCAGATCGGCACGCTCACCGAGTCGCTCGAGGCCATCGAGACCGCCAAGGAGGCCGGTTACGCTTGCATCGTGAGCCACCGCTCCGGCGAGACCGAGGACTCCACGATCGCCGACCTGGTCGTGGGCGTCAACGCCGGCCAGATCAAGTCGGGCGCCCCGTGCCGCAGCGATCGCATCGCCAAGTACAACCAGCTCATCCGCATCGAGGACGAGCTCGAGGGCAGCGCGCGCTACGCCGGCAAGGCCGCGTTCTACAACATTCGCTAAACGGGCGAATTTGGCGAGGGGGGGGAGGCTGACTCGGTTTCGCCCCGCCTTGGCTGGATGTCGCAAAGCGCTATGGGCGCTGGGCCGTGTGGCTCAGCGCCTTTTTTATGTCGAGCAAAGGCTGCCGAAGGTGGTGTGCGCGCTCGTGCTATAACTAGAATACTTAGCGCAAACAAACCTCAACCGCACAAGGCGCACATGGATCAGATTTACGACAACAGGTACTATTCCGCCGGTTCGCGTGAGCCGTCGCCTCGCCGTGCGCGCACGGTGCAGCTCGGTGGGTCCGCCTACGCCGGCGCCGACCGCTCCATGCAGCGCCCGACAAGTACCTCGCGCCCCAATGCTCAAGTGAATACTTCGGCAGATGGACCGGTGCGGCCGACACGTTCGTCGCAT
Organism: Collinsella aerofaciens; assembly: GCF_040910185.1. Classification (GTDB taxonomy): domain Bacteria; phylum Actinomycetota; class Coriobacteriia; order Coriobacteriales; family Coriobacteriaceae; genus Collinsella; species Collinsella aerofaciens_BF. The sequence continues at coordinate 14,346 of NZ_JBDGBA010000029.1, forward strand.
GCGTCGCGTCCCTCGGCCCAGACGCACGACAGGTCGAGCAGGCCCTCGAGCCGTCTTTCGGGCTCGGACTTTATGCGCTACGCCAACGACAATGCGGTGGTCAAGGCGATCTATGACTTTACGCACGGTTCTCAGCGAGGGCTATTCATCGGCATCGTTGTGGCGCTGGCGCTTGTGAGCCTGTATTTCCCCGTGCGCGATTTGTACGTGGCAAAGCGTTCGAGCGATATCTTGGCCAAGCAGGTCGAGATTCGCCAGCAATATAATGACGAGCTGCAAAAAAGCGTCGACAAGCTGCTCTCGGAGGAGGGTATCAAGGACGCGGCATCCGAGGACCTGGGCTTGGTGATGCCCGGCGAGAAGAGGATTGAAGTGCAGGGCCTGGACGACGATTCGGATGCCTCGTCGAGCAAAAAATCCTCAAACGCCAAGAAGGCCAGCGAAGTTGCCAAGGAAATCGAAGAAGTCGGTAAGGACGCGCCGTGGTACATCCAGGCGCTCGACATGCTGTTTGGGTTTAACGGCGTCGAGGGCCAGACGGTCGTGTCCAACGGCAAATAGCGCCCGGAGGGGAGCCCGCAATGGCAGATTACAAACGCTATAAGGTAGCCGCGATCGACCTGGGAACGGTGTCGTCGCGACTGGTGTTGGCCCAGGTCGAGGGCGGGGCGATTGTGGAATCGTCCAAGCATACCGAGATTACCGACCTGGGCGAGGGCGTGGACGCGACGGGTCGCTTTTGCGAGGCGGCTGTCAAGCGTGTGCTCGCGGCGTGTCGCATGTTTGTGGATGAGGCGCGCACCTTTGGGGCCGCGTGCGTCTGCACCACCTGCACGAGCGCCGCGCGCGATGCATCCAATGCCGCACTGCTGCTGGACGGCCTGCGCGATCTGGGGCTTGAGCCGCAGGTGATTCCGGGCGAGGTCGAGGCGCGCCTGACGTTTTTTGGCGTGGCACACGACTTTGCCGGCGAGCGCATCATTGTTGCCGATTCGGGCGGCGGGTCCACGGAACTCGCGACGGGCGTCTATGCACCGGAGCGCGGCGTCTTTGCGCTGGAGGGAACGCGCTCGCTGGACATCGGTTGTCGCCGCGTGACCGAGCGATTTTTCTCGGTGTTGCCGCCTACGGACGGCGAGCTTGCTGCCGCTGCCGTGTGGGCAGGCGAGCAGTTTGCGGGCTACTTTAAGAGTTTGCCTGTCGATTTTGAGCGTGCCGAGCGCCTGGTCGCGGTGGGCGGCACGGTGACTACGCTGGTGGCTCTGGTCCACGAGCTGGAGCCGTACGACTCGAACTTTGTGCACCTGCGCGAGCTTTCGCTGGAGCAGATCTCGGCCGCCATCGATCGTATGTCTACGCTGGGTGTGGAGGGTATCGCTGCGCTGCCGGGCGTGCAGCCCAAGCGCGCGGGTGTGATTCTGGCTGGCGCCGTGGTGATTCGCGAGCTCATGCGAGCCGGCGGCTACAAGACGCTCACCGTAAGTGAGAACAGCCTCCTCGCCGGTATGGCCGCCACCATCAACGAGGTTCTCGACGGTGCGACCCCCACCATCTCCTGGACCCCAGAGCTCAGCACCCTCTAAATAAGTTGCGGTGAAATAGTTCCTAAATAAGCTGGTAAACGGTATAAACAGGATCTATTCCACCGCAACTTCTAAGGGACCGAAGCTGTCTTTTTAGCCCGTCCTAAATTAGTTGGCTTTCTGAAGCGCGGGGCGGTGGGACGTCTGCGTATTTGCTGCGCAAATCCGCACCGGCTTCGGACGCCTGCTGGCGCCCTCGCCGGCTCGCTGCGGACGCTGCGCGTCCGCTTGACGCTCGCCCCCCCCCTCGCGGGTTCGAGTCCCACCGGCATCTAAAAGAAGTAAGCCCGCATCCCTTGGGGACACGGGCTCGAAAGCTCCATATGGTAGGGGCGGTGGGACTCGAACCCACAATCCTTGCGGCGAGAGATTTTAAGTCTCCTGCGTATGCCAATTCCGCCACGCCCCCGTGAGACTAGAAGTCTAGCACAAGCCGTCCGTTACGCGTTGACGGCCATCGAGTGTTGCCCCGACTTCTCCAGGAACTCCTGGAACTTGGCTTCGTCGCCCTTGTTCTTGTACTGCAGAGCCAACAGATACTCCAAGCGGCAGCTCTTGACCTTGTCGTCACCGGCCTCCTTGAGCATGCGCTCCAGCTCGGGAATGTCGTTGTGGCGCTTGAGGATCATCGTGTCGTACATCAGTTGGCATTCGTGTGCGACTGCCTCGGCCTGGCCGCCCTCAAAGCCTTTGATCTCGTGCAGCAGCTCCTTGGACTTTTTGCGGTCCTCCTGGCCAACGTAGTAGTTAAAGGCCTTAATCACCAGGTCGACGCGCTGCATCTTGGGCAGATTGAGTCCCAGCAGCAAATCGAACATCTCGTCGGCGCGCTTGTGGTCCTCGCGCAGCAGATAGGAGTTCAGGCGCAGGTAGTCGCGGTTGTAGCGCGGGTACAGCATGCTGGTGAGTTTGCCGTCGAGCAAACGATCGAACTCGTCCCACTGCTTGGCGGCCATCAATTGCTGCAGGCGTTTAAACGTGGTGCGTTTTTTGACGCTAAAGAACACCGACACGGCGATGCAGATGATAACGACGGCGGTCCAGAGTGTGCGGGAATCGGGCATATTAGGGTCCTTAGTCGCTCATAAAGCGAGCGGTATGACAACACGTACTAGATGTATTATACGCAGCGCGCAAGCAAACTGGCATAAAAGCTCATCGAGGCCGAGTGCCATCGCTCGCTGCGGTACACTTACCTAAAGTAAACCATGAAGGGAGACATTACCTATGAAGAAGATCGTTTTGGCTTGCGGTGCTGGCGCTGCTACTTCCACACTCGTTGCCCAGAAGGTCGCCACCTTGCTCGACGCCAACGGTTACGCCGACAAGTACGAGATCGTGCAGTGCGCCATCTCCGAGGCCAAGGACTACTGCGACGAGGGCGCCGACCTGCTGATCGCCACCACCGTTGCCCCCGAAGGCCTCACCTGCCCGTACGTGAGCGGCGTGCCCTTCATGACCGGCATGAACCGCGTCGCTGCCGAGAAGGCCGTTCTCGACGTCATGGCTCAGTAGGCACTGCCTGTATGAGTGAGCAGAACGTCAACCCGGTCGAGCTCTTTGGCATGCGCGTTGCCCATGTGGGCATTAACGCCGCCGGCCCGGCAGACGCCCTGGAGATCGCGGAGCTGTTCTCGACGATGATGGGCCTGCCTGTTATCGAGACCCCGGTTTCGTACTTCAACGATTCGCTGGTCGAGGTCATGAAGCAGAACGGTCGTGGCACCAAAGGCCACATCGGCTTTGCCGTTAACGACATCGATGCAGCTGAGAAGTGGTTTGCCGAGCGCGGGCTCGAGGTCAACGAGGAGTCGCGCGCGCTGCTACCCGACGGTGGTACCAAGCTCGTGTACTTTAAGCGCGAGTTCGCCGGCTTCGCCGTGCACCTGTGCCGCGAGTAACGCACAAGCTGTCATAGCTAGCAAAAAGGGATAGGGCTGCGTGGCCCTATCCCTTTATTTATGCCGAGGGGCTTCCTACCGCGGCAGGCGAATCGTAAAGCGGCTGCCGACGCCCTCGACCGAGGTCACGCCGATGACGCCGCCGTGGCTATCGACGATCCACTTGGCGATGGCGAGCCCCAGGCCCGAGCCCTGCGCTCCGGCATCGCGCGCGTTGTCGGCGCGGTAGAACCGCTCGAACGCGTGAGCTGCGGATTCCTGGTTCATGCCGATGCCCTCGTCCTCAACGCTTATGTCGATCGTGCCCGCGCCCGCATCCGGCGCTACGCCAAACGAGATGGGCGTGCCCGCGTCCGAATACTTGGCGGCGTTTTGCACGATCACGCGCAGAGCCTGCTTCACGAGCGCGACATCGACGGACGCGTCGCAGCGCGGGTCGCTGATAAGCGCAGCGTCAAAGGCCAGTCGATACGTGTGCTCGGTATCGATCATCTGCGATTCCTCGCATACTTCGCCGACCAGTGCGGCCAGGTTGGTATTCGCGCGCCGTAGGACCGTGCGCCCGGCATCGCCGCGCGCCAAAAACAGCAGCTGCTCCACAAGCTCTTGCATGTGCTCGCTT
>NZ_JBDGBA010000030.1:0-17121 GCF_040910185.1 Collinsella aerofaciens
AGAGTACTGCGGGGTCAGCCCGTGGGAGGCCAGGGCGCCGCTGACCGGTGGACGGCACCGAGCCGTACGCTTGAACTTAGAAGGGGGAGGCCTCGCGGCCTCCCCCTTTTTTCGTTTGTGGGCTTTTGTCTCACATAGTAGCTGTGTTTTATAACCCTCGTTTGTCGCATCTTCTGTGAACGGGCTACAATAACTTAGTCTGTGCGATATGGAGGTGAACATGGCTGAAGCTGGTATCGGCGTTGATATCGTCGAGATTTCCCGGATGAAATCAATTCTTGAAAAGACGCCGTCGTTTGCTCGGCGTGTGTTTACCGAAGAAGAGCGTGCGTATTGCGATGCATCATCGCGTCCCGCTGCTCACTATGCGAGCCGCTTTGCTTCGCGCGAGGCGGTGCTTAAAGCTCTCGGCACGGGTTTTAGTCAAGGCGTGGGTCGCAAGGATGTTTCGGTAACGTGTGATAAACTCGGCAAACCGAAGGCGCTGCTTTCGGGCCATGCTCTCGAGATCGCTCAAGAACTGGGTGTTGTTGAGGTCGCTCTTTCCATTACGCTTACGGGAGACTTGGCCGTTGCGAATGCCATCGCGATTACCGAAGATGCTCGGCCTAAGCCAAAAGATGAAAAGGTGAGCACCAAGAAACGCGTTGCGCAGACATTTAAAGAGGCTCGCTCTGTTTTAGATGAGCTTGAGCAGCTGCAGAATTCAGCATTGACGGAGCACTTGGGCGATGCTTCGCAAGATACGCTAGGAGCATAGATGAAACCGGTTTTGAGTACCGAAGAAGTCGTTCGTCTCGAGGATATCATCGAACGCGAAGGGACTTCGAAGGCCGAGCTTATGGAGCTAGCGGGTGAGTTTGCCGCCAACGAGGTCTTGAAGCTCAATCCCGATCGGGTTCTCGTTCTGGTCGGTTTTGGTAATAATGGCGGCGACGGTTGGGTTGCCGCCGATATCCTGAGCCATAAGGGTGTGGACGTCGATATCGTTTCTCCGGTTGAGCCGGATGAGATTCCTGCTGCTCTGGCACGTCATGTTGCTCGTCGTACTGCCGGCCGCGATGTGCACGTTTGCGTCGGCCCCTCGCGTGACGAACTCGAGGTTTTGATCGATAAGGCCGATGTTGTTGTCGATGCCATATTTGGTACCGGCTTCCACGGGAATCTGCGTGCGCCGTTCTCCATCTGGATTCCTACGGTCAATGAATGCGCCGATTGTGTCGTATCCATTGATGTCCCCTCGGGCCTGAATGCCGAGACGGGCGTTGTTGATGACGACTGCATTCGTGCCGAGCATACGGTGACGATGATTGCGCCCAAGATTGGTTTGTATAGCGCTGATGGCCCTGAGTATGCTGGCGATTTGATCTGCGGCAATCTTTACGACCGTCTTGACGAGGTCATCGATGATGTCGACCACGCCGCCGAGATTGTCGAGCCCGGTGACTTAGTCGATTACTTTGCTCCACTACCTACGAATATCGATAAGTATTCCCGTGGCTCTGTGCTTATTGTCGCCGGATCTGCACAATATCCTGGTGCTGCCATTATGGCGGCCAAGTCTGCAGCTCGCGCGGGTGCTGGTTACGTGGCAGTCGCGGCTCCTGACGCCTGCGCTAATCTTATTCGCATGGCACTTCCTTCGATTCCCGTCTTTGCTATTCCGTCTGATTCCCGCGGCTCCTTTGGCGCCGCTGCGCGCATGACGGTGTGCGAGATTGCAAAGAAGTACAGCTGCGTACTGTGCGGTCCCGGTATGACGACGTCTGCCGGCGCTATGCAGGTGGTTTCGGGCTTGCTCGAGCTTGATGTGCCGCTTATTTTGGATGCCGATGCACTCAACTGCCTTGCTAAGATTGCCATTGGCGGTATTGATAGTAACCCCGAGATGTATCGTCGCGAGCAGCCGTTGGTTATGACGCCGCACTATCGTGAGCTTTCGCGTCTGGTTGCCGGTGACGAGGTGAACGACCTTGGTACCGCGATTGCGGCCGCGCAGAAGGTTGTCTGGGCTGCAGGCTCCGACAATCTGGTGGTCATTGCCAAGGGGCCGACGACGGCTATCTGTGGCGTTGAGCGTGTACTGCTGCCGCTCTCGGGTCCGGCTTCTCTGGCAACTGCCGGTTCAGGTGATGTTCTCGCGGGTATTTTGGCCGGCACGCTTGCCACCATGCGCGACGAGATGGATCGTTGGGAGTTGCTGTATTCGTACGCCGTCGCACTTCACAGCTACGCCGGTTTTGCCGCGGCGACGGAGTATGGTGAGAAGAGCGTTATCGCGACCGATCTTATCGACTTGATCGGTCCTGCCATGGAGCTGGCGGCAAAGGATGCGCTCGAAGATCTGGGAATCATGGACGAAGGGTCGGATGACTAATCATGAATAAAGCCGATTTGACGCGCTGGTCCTGGGTCGAGATCGACCGCGGGGCGCTCCGTCGCAACACGAGGGCCTATAAGAATTTGCTGAATCCACGTCAGCGCCTGTGCTGCGTGGTTAAGGCCGATGCTTATGGTCATGGAGCTGTTGAGTGCGCCAAGATCATGTATTCGGCCGGTGCCGACATGTTTGCCGTGGCGACGGTTAACGAGGGCGTTGAGCTCCGACAGGGCGGGATTACGAAACCCATCCTCATCCTAAGCGAGCCGCCTATCGAGGCCATTCCGACGTTGCTCGAGTTTGATATCATGCCCTCGGTCTATACGTCTGACTTTGCTCTTGCGTATGGCGAATGTGCCGTCGCGGCGGGCAAGGTGGGCAAGTATCATCTCGCCATCGAGACAGGTATGAATCGTATCGGCGTACACTACACACAGGTGCTCGACTTTGTCCGCGGTATTAATTTCCATCGCGGTATTCAGTGCGACGGCGTATTTACGCACTTCGCCACGGCCGATGAACCTTCGGGCTGGGACTACAAGCTGCAGTGTCAGCGCTTTACCGAGGCCGTTCAAGCCATTAAGGATGCGGGTTTTGAGTGCGGTATCGTGCACTGCGCCAACACGCCGTCCTCGATGCTCGACCCCTCGATGCATTTTGATATGATTCGCGCCGGCGTTGGCTTGTATGGCATGCAGCCGTGCGAGCTGAGTGGTCGCGTGATGCAGCTTGATCCCGTTATGAGCGTCCATGCGCGCGTGACGCGCGTGGCACACCCTGCGATGGGTGAGGGCGTGGGCTACGGTTTTACCTACCGCGTACCGCGCACGCGCGTTCAGATCTGCACGCTGCCGATCGGTTATGCCGACGGCCTATCGCGTACGCTTTCCAATCGTATGGATGTGCTGTATCGCGGCGAGCGCGTGCATCAGGTTGGCAATATCTGCATGGACCAGTTTATGGTCGCCATTCAGTCCAACCCGGCACACGAGATTCCCGAGGCCGAGTATGGTGACGAGATGATTATTGTCGGCCGCGATGGCGATGCCGAGATCACTATGGACGAGATGGCCCGACTGCGCGGAACGATTAACTACGAGGTCGCCTGCGGCTTTGGCATGCGTCTCGACAAGGTCTACGTGTAGGAGCCGCTATGGGCGTCATGCACATCCCGGGCCATACCCATCAGGCGCCGCGTGAGGTCGCACTCGAGGAGATCGAGGCCGTTCTGGGCGATTGTCACCTCTGCCAGCTCTACCAGTCGCGTCACAATATCGTGTTTGGCGTGGGAAATCCCCGCGCTCGCGTGATGTTTATTGGCGAGGCACCGGGCCGCAATGAGGATTTGCAGGGCGAACCCTTTGTGGGGGCGGCAGGCGAGGACCTCAACGGCATTTTGTCCCTGGCGGGTCTTAAACGCGAAGACGTCTACATTGCCAATGTGCTTAAGTGCCGCCCGCCGGGAAACCGCAATCCGCGCCCCGAGGAAGTGCTGGCTTGCTCGCCGTTTTTGCGTGAGCAGATTCGTAGCATCTGGCCCGATATCATCGTGACGCTCGGCAACCCCGCGACGCACTTTGTGCTTAAGACCGAGATTGGCATTACTAAGCTGCGCGGTAGGTTCCACCAGATGGGGCATTTTGTAGTAATGCCCACGTTCCATCCGGCAGCAGCGCTGCGCAATCCGGCGTGGCAGGAGCTGTTGGAGGAAGACTTTAAGATGCTGGGCGACTATCTGGAGCGACATCCCGCACCAGAGGACGCCTCGGAATAATAAGGAGCATATATGTCCCTGGAGCGCCTGGGGGTAGGTACTTACAAAACGACTTGCGCTGCCGATACGGAGTACTTTGGCGAGCTAATTGCACCGTGCCTTGAGGACGGCGATGTGCTCATCCTGACCGGCGGCCTGGGAGTGGGCAAAACTCACTTTACCAAGGGCGTCTCGCGCGGGCTGGGCGATGAGCATATGGTTACGAGCCCTACGTTTGCGCTCATGGCCGTTCACGATCAAGGTCGTATTCCGCTGTTTCACTTTGATCTATACCGCCTGGAGCATGCCTACGAGCTCGAGGATACGGGCATTTTCGATGTGCTGGGCTATGAGGGTGCTTGCCTGCTGGAATGGGGCGAACAATTCCAGGACGAGCTGACGGATGAGTATCTTTCGGTGACGCTCAAGCGTGATGAGGGCGACAGCGATGTGCGAACGATAACGCTTGAGGCGCACGGTGACCGCGCAATGGAGCTTTCCCATTTGATTGATAAGGCTGTACAAGATGAGCTTGCATAACGACAACGCGCTGGTGGTGGCGCTCGATACCTCGACCGACATGCTTGCCTGCGCGGCAAGCTGGATTGATGGGCAGACGGGCGAGACGAAGCTCGTGAGTGGCGACCACATGTGTCGCCGTCACGCAAACGTTGAGCTCGTGAATACCGTTGATGGCGTGCTGGCTCAAGCCGGTCTGGATCGCAGCGATGTTGGTTGCTACGTGGTCGGCCGCGGCCCGGGGTCGTTTACGGGTGTGCGCATCGGCATCTCCACTGCCAAGGGCCTCGCGCGCGGTGCCAATGTTCCGCTGCTGGGCGTGTCGACGCTCGACGCTTGCGCTTGGACGGCGTGGAAGGCTGGCGTGCGCGGCAAGCTTGGTATCTTGGCCGATGCTATGCGCGGTGAGGTATATCCGGCGCTGTATATGCTGGTCGATGAGGGTCCCGAGCGTCAATTTGAGCGCGAACACGTGGTCAAGGCCGCCGTGGCGCTCGATGAGTGGCGCCAAGCAGCGGACTGGGACCAGGTTCAGCTGACCGGTGACGGTCTCGTGCGCTATGGCAAGCTGCTGGGTGAGGACGAGACCGCCCGCTGCGTGGAGCGCGACCTGTGGTGGCCTTCGGGCGAGGGCTTGCTGCTCGCGCACGCTGCGGGTGACGGCGATCCGGCCCGCGTCTTGCCGATTTACACGCGCCTTTCGGATGCCGAGGAAAACGAGCGCAAGCGTCTTGGTCTTGCCGAGAGTGCGCAGAGCGAAATTACGGGTGTTGCCGATGAGCTCGCCGGTCGTCATCTGCAGTTCCGCCCCATGGGCGCGGCGGATGCCGAGGGCGCGAGCGCGCTGGAGGCTGCCTGCTTTGAAGGTGCCGGACACGAGGCGTGGACGCCGGGCATGTTCCTGTCCGAACTGGGCGAGGACGTTGCTGCGCCGCGTAGTTGGTGGGTGGCACACGACGACGGCAAGCTGCTGGGCCTTGCCGGCGGTATGGTTGTGGACGGTGATGTGCAGATTCTGGATGTCGCCGTCGACCCGGCACATCGCCGCGAGGGCATTGCCCGCAAGCTGCTGTCGCACGTGAGCTATGATGCCCAGATGCTCGGCTGCACCACGGCTTCGCTCGAGGTCGAGGACGGTAACGAGGGAGCGATCGCGCTTTATAACGCTCTGGGCTTTACCGAGGCTGGCCGTCGTCGCGGTTACTACGGTGTTGGCAAAGATGCCATCGTCATGACGGCGCCGCTGCCCTTGGTGCTCCCGGTCGACAACGCTTCGCCCGAGCCGACGGCGGCTGAGCAGCGTGTATGGCCGCTGCCTGCGCCCGAGCGAACCGTTGAGGAGCGCGCTGAAATTGAGCGCCGTCGCCTAGTGCTCGCTATCGAGAGTTCCTGCGACGAGACGGCCGTGGCGATTATCGATGCGGATGGCAATATGCTGGCCAACCAGGTGTCGACACAGATTGATTTTCACGCCCGCTTTGGCGGCGTGGTGCCCGAGATCGCCTCGCGCAAACACGTTGAGGTGATTGTGAGTGTCGTGGATGCGGCGCTCGAGGATGCCGCAGCATCGCTTGGTCTTGAGGGTGGAGCCATTGCCCCCAGCGAGCTTGCCGCCGTGGGCGTGACACAGGGTCCGGGCCTGGTGGGCGCTCTCGTGGTGGGCGTTGCCTTTGCCAAAGGCTTTGCCTACGCTGCCGGTAAGCCGCTCGTATGCGTCAACCATCTGGAGGGGCACCTGTTTGCTAACTTGCTGGCGCAGCCCGACCTCAAGCCGCCGTTCATCTTCACGCTTGTCTCGGGCGGGCACACCATGCTCGTGCACGTAAAGGCATGGGGCGACTACGAGGTGCTCGGTGAGACGCTCGACGACGCCGTGGGCGAGGCCTTCGACAAGGTGGCCAAGGCGTTGGGCCTGGGCTATCCCGGTGGCCCCATCATTTCCAAGCTGGCCGAGACGGGCAATCCCCGCGCGATCGATTTCCCCCGTGCGCTTAACAGCAGGGGAGACTATCGTTTCTCGCTTTCGGGTCTTAAAACGGCCGTGACGCTCTACATCGAGCAGGAGACCAAGGCCGGGCGCACGATTCACCTGCCCGATCTGGCGGCTTCGTTTGAGGCGGCTGTCTTTGACGTGCAGTACAAGAAGGCCAAAAACGCATTGCACGCTACCGGATGTAAGGAATACTGCATCGGCGGCGGCGTCTCGGCCAACCCGCATCTGCGCGAGATGATGATCAAGAAGCTTGGACGTCAGGGGATTCGCGTAACGGTGCCGCCCTTGTCTGCCTGTACCGATAACGCAGCCATGATCGCGGAGGTCGCCCGCCGTAAATTCGACCGAGGTGAAATCTCGCCGTTCGACGTCGACGCCGATCCAAACATGACGCTGTAGTCGTACGGGTGCGGTCCCCGACGCTGCCCGGGCGCCAGCGGCCGCATATGAACTTTCCTGCTCTACAGTCCTGCTCACGACGGGGGCCACATTAAGTGGCCTCCTGTTCGTGCGGAACTCGCGATAAAGTTCATATGCGGCCGCTGGCGCCCGGGCAGCGCCGGGGACCTTTCTGTATCGATATAGCTTCTGAGCTGGTTTGGCGTCGACAACGTCCGGCAAGGTTAGCCAGCTGCGTCGAATTTTCGGCGTGCTTTAGCTGAAAGAAAAAGATGGTGTGCGGAGCTTTGCTCCGCATTTGGGATGGGAGCCCCTCGGGAGCGGGCGGGCGTATACAAGGTTTATCGCGAGTTCCGCACGAGCCGGAGAGCACTTAATGTGCTCTCCGTGCGAGCAGGACTGTAGAGCAGGAAACCTTGTATACGCCCGCCCGCTCCCGAGGGGCATCCCTCATGCAAAAACTGTCGTGGGGTAAAGTCCGAGGTCAGTGGCGTTTTATACCGAGAAATCCAAAAAAGTTGAAAATTCATTACAAATTTGCGTTGACTTTAGGCAACTAAAGTTTCATACTCCTTTTCAACCACTGGGGGATGTGAACACGCACGGATTGTTCGCATCATGATTGAAGAGGATTTCTTAGACATGTTCACGCATCAGCTAAACATTATCAGCGTAGTAATTATCTGATGCGGGTTAGCACATACAGCTAGCCCGTACGATAACGGGCGGCTGATGAAGATGAGGGCCGTCGAGCGCAACCGACGGCCCTCATTTTTTATGTCTAGGAAGTTCTTTTTAGAGGAGGAAATGCAATGAACGGAGTTTTGCTCATGGTTGTGGCCGCGGCGGTGCTCGCCTGCGGCTATCTGGGCTATGGCCGATGGCTGGCCAACAAGTGGGGCGTTGACAAAGAGGCCCTCACGCCGGCCAAGCGCATGAAGGACGGCAAGAGCTTCTCGCCCGTCTCCGCCTTCACCGCGTTCTCGCACCAGTTCAGCTCGATCTGCGGTGCTGGCCCTGTCACGGGTACGATCGTCGCCATGGCCTTTGGCTGGCTGCCTGTCGTGCTCTGGGTCCTCATCGGCGGCATCTTCTTTGGCGCCGTCCACGACTTTGGTGCCCTGTACGCTTCGATGAAGAACAACGGCAAGTCGCTCGCTCAGCTCATCGAGAAGTACATCGGCAAGACCGGCCGTCGCCTGTTCCTGCTGTTCTGCTGGCTGTTCTGCATCATCGTCATCGCCGCCTTCACCGACATGGTCTGCAAGACGTTCATGTTCACCCCGGCCGTTGACGCTTCTGGTGCTGCTACCGGTGCCATCGACTTCACCAAGTCCTATGCCGCCGGCTGCGCTGGTACCATCTCCATCCTGTTCACCTTCGTCGCTATCGCCTTTGGTTGGGCCCAGAAGAAGTTCAACCTCACCGGCGCTGCCGAGTTCGTCACCGGCGTTGTCCTCATGGTTCTTATGTTCGCCGTCGGTATGCAGTTCCCGGTCTACCTGGATAAGTTCCAGTGGTTCGCCGTCGTCATGGTCTACCTGGTCTTCGCTGGCGCTATGCCCATCCAGATGCTCAAGACCCCGCGTGACTACCTCACTTCCATCATGATGATTGTCATGATCGTCTGCGCTGTCCTCGGCATCGTCGTCCTGGGCGTCAACGGTCAGGCCACTATCACCGCTCCGGTCTTCACCGGCTTCTCCACTGCCTCCGGCATGATGTTCCCGGTCCTGTTCGTCTCCGTCGCTTGCGGTGCTCTCTCCGGTTTCCACAGCCTCGTTTCTTCCGGCACCTCTTCTAAGCAGGTCGAGAAGGAGCAGGACGCCGTCAAGGTCGGTTACGGCGCCATGATCGTCGAGTCCTTCGTCGGCATCCTTGCCATCATCGTCGCTGGCATCATGTTCTCCGACATGAACACCGCCGGTACCGGCGCCCTCAACGCCGGTGTCGCTTCCACCCCGTTCCAGATCTTCGCCGCTGGCATCTCCCGCGGTATGCAGGCCTTCGGTGTTGACGGCACGCTCGCTACCGTCTTCATGACCATGAACGTCTCCGCTCTGGCCCTGACCTCGCTCGACGCCGTCGCCCGCATCGCCCGCACTTCGTTCTCCGAGTTCTTTGCCCAGACCAACGATGCCCTGGCCATCGAGTCCAAGGCCGGCTACATGAAGGTCCTCGGCAACCCCTGGTTCGCCACGGTCGTTACCCTGCTTCCCGGTTTCGCCCTCGCTTTTGGTGGCTATGCCAACATCTGGCCGCTCTTTGGTGCTTCCAACCAGCTGCTCGGCGGCATGACCATGATCACCCTCGCCGTGTTCTGCAAGTGCACCGGCCGCAAGGGCTGGATGCTCTATGTGCCCGTCGCCTTCCTGCTCTGCTGCACCTTCACCTCGCTGGTCCAGAGCGCCATGGGCTGCATGGCCGCTGTCCAGGCTTACGGCTTCTTCGGCACCATCCCGGCTACCGCCACCACGGCCGCCGTCTCCGTCGCCGCCACCAAGGGCCTGCAGCTTGTCTTCGCCGTCCTGCTGATGGTCCTGGGCCTCATCGTTGCCGTTAACTGCCTCAAGGAGTTCTTCGGCAAGGAGGCCGGTTCCATGCCCGACGAGGAGCCCGAGTGGTCTGAGATGGGCAAGGCCGAGTACGGCCGCGCCGCTGCCGCTGAGGCTCCTGCCGACGCCGAGGCCGCCAAGGCTTAGTTGACCTGACGAGTTGAACGTCACATCTATATGACTCGGAAAGACCGGGTCCGCGATTTCGCGGGCTCGGTCCTTTTTTCATGCAAAAGCGGGTGACGCTCGAGTGTTCTCGCAGATGTTTTGCGTGGATAAGGGCGCGCGTTGTACCATATAGACGTATATGTGTGCATATGAAAGGGGCCCCGTGGCCAAGACGGTATATTCCGATAACCAAAATAATGTCGATGCCCTGGCTGAACGTCTGAGCAGCCGGACGTCGCTTTCTGCCGAGCGTGCCAAGCTGGTTGCCTACGACCTGCTCTGCCGCAAGGTGCTCAAGATTAAGTCGAGTGCGCTGGCGCAGATTTTCCGCTCTGTCGATAAGGAATGTGACACCAAGGCGATGCGCGATGAGCTTATCGCGGCAAATATCGTGACAAAGATCGAGGGTAGCGGCATTAACGGGCGCCCGGCGTTCTATACCATCAATGCCGAGATCCGCGATGTCCAGGAGCAGCCTGCCGAGTCCGTCGAAGATTTTGTCGTCGAGGATTCTGCTGACGTGCCTGCTGTGGAAGAAGTTGCTCCGCGTGAGCATGTCGATACCGATGAGTTGCTCGATGAGAACGTCGTGCGTGCCTTTACGGCCAAGGCAGGACGCGGCGGTTTTGGCGGGGGTGGCAAGCGCGATGCGCAGCGCCGCGCCCAGCAGGAGCGCTTCCGTCGCGCCGTTGCTCAAAAGGGTGAGACGGATGCTGAGGCCGTCGAGGAAAAGTCCGTCGGGATGCAGGAGCCGACTCGCGCTCAAGAGCATGCTGAGATCCAGGACCCCAAGCGTCGCCGCGGTGCCCACTTTAAGGCCGAGCAGCGAGGTATTGCATGCGAGGTCCAGGATTCCGTCGAGGCTGCTGACGCGTCCGATGAACCGGTCAAGAAGGCTCCGGGTTCATGCCGTCCCGGACGTGGTTTTGCGGGGCGCGCGTATCCCGTAAGGCATCAGGAGAAGAGCGAGCCGGCTTCGACCACTCAGGACGAGAAGGCCGTTGAGGCGGCGGCTCGCGAACAGAAGCCTGCTGAGCCGCAGCTTGAGGTTGATGCCGAGGCCAAGGGCCAGCAGCCTACTGATGAGCAGGCGGAGCAGGGCGCGTCGAGCAAGCCTCGCCGCCGTCGCCATCGTGGGGGCCGCAGTTCCCATGCCGAGACTGCAGCCGAGAAGACCATGCCACAGGACGAGGATGCGAAGGTCGAGGTTTCTTCGGGGCAGCCTAAGCGCCAGCCGGCGAAGGAGAGCAAGTCCGATCGTCCGCAGAAGCAGGCGCCTATGCCGAAGCGCGAGCGCAATTCCCAAGGCGATTCTAAGCGCAAGTCTCAGAGGAAGCCGGAGTCTACCGCAGCAGATACTGCTGCCCAGCAGCCCAAGTCGGCAGTCCACGGCGAGGTCTCGGCGTTTGCCCTTGCCCGCGTTTTAGGCAGGCAGCTGCTCAAAGTTGTCCCTACGCCTACGGCGCTCTCTAAGATCAAGGAGCAGCAGACACAGATCGTAAAGGTCGAGGGCAAGGACGGCAAAAAGGCTCCGCAGCGCACTCAGCACAACGAGATGTCCAACCGCAAGATTGCCGAGGAAATCGCAATCATCCAGGCTTGGATCGAGCAGAACCGAGGTGCCGATACGCCGGTTGCCTCGCGCCGCCAGCGTGCCTACCAGATCTTTAACGACGAGAAGGCTTTTGACGGCAAGCACGGTGAGCGCCTGATCAGGCGTATGACCGAAAAGGGCATCAGCATGCAGGCGATCAAGGTCGCCCCCAATCGCCCCGTGCACTTTACGGGCTTTTTTACGCTGGGAGCCGACAAGCCGTTCATTATGGTCGAGAACCTGGACACCTACGACGAGATCGTCAAGCTGCTGCGTGGCCGCAAGCACGCCAAGCTCTTTGGCATCAAGGTGGGCGGCGTGATTTTTGGCGGCGGATGCAAGGCGAGCGTCTCGCATGCCCTGGACGATTATCTGGCCGAGATTGGCTATCGCTTTAACTACGTCTACTACGTGGGCGATATCGATCGCGAGGGCGCGCGTATCGTCGAGCAGACTCGCAATGCCAATGTGGTTGAGATTCGCCTGCATGCCGGCATGTATCGCGCTATGCTCGCCGAGCATAAGCGTCGCGTGAAGGCCGGCGGCGAGTGCGAGCCCGCGGCTGCCAACCAGGGCGTGCCGCAGAACCTGGCGGCGACGATCAAGGATCTGCCCATGGTTACGCGCGTGCAGTTCCGCAACGTGCTGCGCGAGGGCGGGCGCATTCCGCAGGAGATTCTGATGACCGCAGACTATCGGGATGGCGACTCGGGAAGCTTCGACCGCATGCTCAACAACTAGATTCCGCCGTTCTACCGAACGGCGGTCTTCCTGACGCTGCGAGGGGCCCTGGCACGGCAATCTGACGTTCAACTTCGGCGGCGCGACCAGAAGGTCAGCGCCGCCTTGTTTCACGTCACCTTGCCATACCAGGACCCCTCTCGCTGTCACGTCCAAAACATCGAGGTCGCGTGGCCTTCTTTGCGTGCGGAACTCGCGACAAGCTTAATGCCCGGTCCGCCGGGGCCACGCGCCATTTTGTAGATGGCGGCTCGCTTTTCGGAACTGGGCTGATATTTCTTGATGCGAGGTGTTCTCGACTGGTATGGGACGGAGGGATTCCGCGTCCGCCTTTTCGGCGGCCGCGCCCCGCTGCGTCGCTTCGCTCCTTGCGTGCTGCGCTGGAAAACGCTTCGCGTTTCCTCAGCTCCGCACCCTTGCGGGTTCGAATCCCTCCGCTTGCCCACAAGAAAGCGCTCCAGGTTCATAAGGGCCCGGAGCGCTGTGTTCTTAAGGGCTGGGACGGAGGGATTCGAACCCCCAACAGCCGGCACCAAAAACCGGAGTTCTACCGTTGAACTACGTCCCAATGTGCGGTGTTGCCCAAAAGCAACTCGTTTAGTTTACCTAATCTGCGAGGGCATCGCAAACGCCGTCGAGCAGGCGTACGGCGAGTGTCTGCGCGTCGCTGGCCGTGAAGGTGCCGTTGTAGCGCGTCATGCCCGTGAGCTCAATGCGAATGCGTGCCGGCTTCTGCTGCGCGGCGACATTGGCAGTGCGGATGCGCTGGGCCAGGTTGTGGCACTCGGCGAGGGCGATCGTGGCGCGCGGCGCTGCATCTGCGGGCAGCTCATCGCTTGCGATCTCGAGCACTAGGTCAACGTCGGTTGGGACCTCGGAGTCGCAGAGCATCATGCCGCTGTTGTCGGTCGTTGCCGTGGCGATATTCCACATGCGCGACGCAACGCTGCGTGCGATGGGGTCCTCGCCGATAACGGCAATCTGGAAGCGCTCGAGCACGTTGGCGGCGCGAGCAAAACCGATGCGGGACTCGGCTTCGGTGACCGAGGGCTTGCCCTCCCACACATGGTGCAGGCGGTTGATGTAGGCGTAGGTGTCCTGGAAGGCCATGCCGTCGGCAAACAGGCCGACATTTTCCTGGAACTGCTGCAGGGCGGCCTCGGTATGCGGACCAAAGTAGCCGTCGTCTTCGCCACAGGCAAAGCCCAAAACGTTGAGAGCGCGCTGCAGGGCCTGCACATCGGCGCCATGGAAATTGGGCATGCGTAGATAGAGGGTGCGGTCGCCCAGCTTATACGAAGCGTCTACAAGGGCGCTCCAACAGGGGATATCGACGGCATGACCGGCAGCAAGGCCGCTGTCGAGCCTGAAGGTGCTGACGGCCTGCTCAGTGGTGGCTCCAAAGTACTTGTCGGTGACTTCGGCGGCATCAATCGTGTAGCCGAGCTGCAGGAGACGAGACTGCACGTCCTCGACGGCTGCTCCTTGCATGCCCGTTGTAATAGGTTCCATGAACGAACCCCTTTCGGCGTACCATTCGTACTATTTGAGCGTCTGTCGGATAGACAACGCAAAGGGATGCATAAACATGCACTCAACAGTGTAGCAAGTTGTGCCTAAATACGCTGCTGACAGGTTTTATAACCCCCGTTAGTTAAGGCGCTCCACAAAGAAATCTGCCATGGAGAGGAACAGCTCGCGTGCGTGCGGATCAAGCTCAACGTTCTCGATGGCCGCTTTGGCCTTAGCGGTCAGGTCGAGCGCGTAAGTGTGGGCGTAATCGATGGAGCCGGTCTCCTGGAAGATCTCCACGGCGCGTGCGAGCTGCGCGGGGTCCTCGGTGCCCGAGGAGAGGATCGCTTCAATCTCGTCGTGATAGCGCTCATCGGAGAGGGCGTGTACGGCGACAAGCGTGCGCTTGCCCTCGGTGATGTCGGTGCGGAAGTCCTTGTTGGCGGCCTCCTTGGTACCGATCAAGTTGAGCAGATCATCTTGAATCTGGAAGGCAAGGCCCGTGTGCAGGCCAAAGGCGCGCAGCGCCTCAATTTGCTCCTCGCTGCCTCCGCCGATGATGGCTCCGGTGGCAAGCGGCGTGGCTCCGCTGTAGTACGCGGTCTTGTGCGTCGCCATGTCCAGGTAATCGTCGACCGAGATGTCGAAGCGCCCGTCGCGTACCCAACCCAGGTCGAGCGCCTGGCCCTCGATGGTGCGGACGATCATCTCGGTAAGCTCGTGGAGCACGCGGAGTTTTACGTTGGGCTCCAGCGTGGGGTCGTCGAGAACCGTCTTGGTGACCATGGTAAGTGCCAGGTCGCCGCAGTTGATAGCAAGCCCCGTGCCCTCGGTGAGGTGCATGCAGGGCTTACCGCGGCGCAGCTGCCCGTTATCGGCGATGTCGTCGTGGATGAGCGCACCCGACTGGAAATGCTCGATGGCCGCCGCGGCGCTGCGGGCGCTCTCAAAGCTGCCGCCCACTGCGGTGGCGGCGAGCATGCAGATGAGCGGGCGGTGGCGCTTGCCGGCATTGGCGGTAAATGCCGAGAGCGGGGTATACAGGTAGCGCTCGATATCGGCAGAGGTCGCCTGTCCGTCAAAGAACGTGGCCAGATAGTCGTTGATCTGGTCAAAGTGCTGGGCTAAAAAGCTGGTAAACGGACTGGACACGGGTTCTCGCATTCTTTCTTAGGTTGCATCGTTGCGGTGTGCAGATACCATATTGCCACATTGGAGTTGCCGGCGCGTCTGTTTTGGCGATTTGGGGAAACGGGACGTGTGCGCGTGCCGGCTGCTTATATAAGCCTAAAGTGCTCGAGCGCCTTGACGACGCCATCTTTGTCGACCGAGTCGGTGATGTAGTCGGCGCGCTTTTTGAGATAGTCCGGCGCATTGCCCATGGCGATACCGACATCGACGGCGTTCATCAGCGAGACGTCATTGCTGGCGTCGCCGATGCCGTATACGGTTCCGTGGTGGGGATCGAGGGCGTCGAGTACAGACTGGATGCCCCCGCGCTTCGTGCATTCGCGGGGCGAGATTTCGGTTACCTCGAGTTCGAGCTCGTTAAAGCACAGCAGCGGCTCAAGTGCCTTATCTTGAGCGATGTGGTTGGCGAGCGATGTAGACATCAAGATCTTGTAGACACTGTAATGTTGCAGCTGCGTGACTGCGTCGCCCAGGGTGCGCGCGTATCCGGGGGCATCGGGGGCATCGGCACTCATGCGCACGACGCCGTTGAGGCCCTCAAAGCGGATGACCTCGCCCGATTGCTCAAGATAGGGGGCAAGATGCTGCAGCATGCTGGGCGTCATCGACAGATCGCGAATTGCGTGTCCGTTGATCTCGGCGTAACCGCCCGCAAGACAGACGATGCCGGTCCAGGGCAGCTCAAGAAGTTTGGGGTGGATGCAGCTGAGGGTGCGCCCCGTGCAGATAAAGGCCATGTTGCCGTTGGCGACAAACTCGCGGATTGCCTGCGAAACCGCCTCGTTGGGATAGGGGGAGAGGTCCCGCTCGTCTTCGGGAAGGTCTTGGGCGAGCCTGGGGTCTTGCCAGGCGAGCGTTCCGTCGATATCGAAGAAGCAGATATCGCCGCGCTTATGGGCTGCGCTGGCGGCAGGGGAGGCCGAGGTGGTGGGCACAAATTCCGGCTCGAGGCCCATGATCTGGTCAAAATGCTCTTTAACGCGGGGAACGGAGATGCCGATGACCACCTGGGCGGTCTTGCCGGTAATGATGAGGCCCTTGGCGCCCACCGCGACAAACGACGCGTTATCTGCAACGATGGAAGGGTCTGCGACCTCGACGCGCAGACGCGTGGCGCAGTTGGTTGCGCCCACGATATTGCCAACGCCACCTAAAAGCTGAATTACCCGCTCAGCGAGGACGTGATCTTGATCGGATCGACTATCGACCTCGTCGTTGGGAGATTGCTCTTTGGCAAAGCCGCTTTCCGTTAAACGATCGATTGCCGCGCGATTGGCGACATGATCCTCGCGGCCCGGCGTCTTAAGGTCATAGGCCAAGATGAGTGCTCGAAAACTAACAAAAAAGATGAGGCTAAAGGCAAGGCCGATACCGAGCGCCAAAAGATAGGCACCGGCATGCGTGCGCATGAGCGGAATAAAGTTGAAGGCTGCCATCTCCATGAGGCCGCCTGAGAAGATGCCGACGATGCCAAAGAGATTCATGGTTGTGGCAAGGCAAGACGATAAGACGGCGTAGAGAAAAAAGAGCCCGGGGTGGGTGAACATAAAGAGAAACTCGAGTGGCTCGGTAACACCGCAAACCACCGAGGCGATGATGGCGGGAACAAGGATGACCCTGAGGCCGGCGCGGCGCTCGGGTTTTGCGGTGGAGTAGAACGCGGCTGCGATGGCAGGAAGGCCAAAGAGCTTGACCCAGCCAGTGGCGGTAAAACCGGCCCACGGCGCAAGCTCATTAAGGGGGCGCGTGCTATGGGAGAGGATGGGGAGCAAGCTGCTCCACGTGGCGTAGATGCCGTCGTTAATGACCAGGTTGTCGTAGTAGATCGGCATGTAGAGCAGGTGGTGCAGCCCCATGGGCTCGAGTGCTCGCTCCAAAAGCACAAAGATGCCCACGCCAAAGGGGCCGACGCTCGTAAGTGCATGGCGCAGCGTTTCGGTCATTGCGTATACGGAGGGCACGATGGCGGCCGAGATAGCGGCAAGGGCAAACACGGCAAAAAAGCTGATGAGGTAGACCAGCGAGGAGCCCGAGAAGGTGCCGAGCCAATCGGGAACCTTGGCATCGTAGAAGCGGTCATGGATGGCGACGACGGTTGCCGATACCGCCAGCGGGCCGATAATGCCGGTGTCGAGCGTCTTAATGCCGTCGATGACGGTGATACCGTTGGCGGGGGTCAAAGATGACGGGTACTTAAGTCCAAGGTTGTCTCCGCTCAGCTTAATGATCTCGCTCAAAAAGAAGCAATAGGCAAAATAGGCCACGAGTGCCTCGAGGCAGCAGCGTGCCGGTTGCTTTTGGGCAAGACCGATAGGC
>NZ_JBDGBA010000031.1:0-17088 GCF_040910185.1 Collinsella aerofaciens
CAGATGTGTTTGTCGTCCGCTTGCTCGCCCACAGGGGCCCGTGCGCGGCCTGTGAGATTTCCTGCTCTACAGTCCTGCTCGCACGAAGAGCACATTAAGTGCTCTTCGGCTCGTGCGGAACTCGCGATAAATCTCACAGGCCGCGCCCGGCCCCCTGTGGGCGAGCAAGCTGCAGAAACTCGGTCGGTCCAGAGCAATATCGTGCGAACGGAATTCTGGCTAATGATCTGTTCGCGACAAAGACTCGATAGGTAGCCCCCTCTATGCCCTTTTGTAAGTTGCGGTGAAATAGGGACTGAATTTGGGGTTGAATCGTTTAAACAGTCCCTATTTCACCGCAACTTATGGGAGGGATAGAAAAAAGGCGGAGGCCCTGGGGAGGGACTCCGCCTTATATACAGGGGGCGATGTTATTCGCGGGCTGGGGGATTAGACCAGGCGAGCGTTGATCGTCTTGGCGATCTCGGCGGCGTCGGTGGAACCCTTGACGGTGGCACGGAAGCCCTCGTCCATAAGCGCCTCGGCGACCTTGGACAGGATCTTGAGGTGCGTGGTTCCAGCCTGAGCGCCCGGGATGAGCAGGGCGATGGCAACGTTGACGGGAGCGCCGTCCATGGTGTCCCAACCGGTCACGCCGGACTCGTCCTTGACGACGATGACGGCAGCCTCGGTAATGGCGTCGGACTTGGCATGCGGGATGGCGAAGCCCTCCATCATGCCCGTGGTGCCCTCGGCCTCGCGGGCCAGGAAGGCGTTCATCACGGCGTCGGCGTCGCTGGCGATACCGGCCTTGACAGCCTGGTTGGAAACGAAGCTCAGAGCCTCGTCACGAGAAGCGAAGTCCTCGGCGACAAAGACGTTCTCGACCTTCACGAAGTCAGCAGCCTCGGCCTTGGGGGCCTCGACGGCAGCGGCCTTGGGGGCCTCAACCGGCTTGGTTGCAGGAGCGGGCTTCTGGTTCTTCTCGAAGTCGTACTTCTTGAAGGCCACGAACAGGATGCCACCGACCACAGCGCCGATGAGGATCGCGAGGACCCACAGCGGACCGTTCTCGACAACGGGCAGGACCAGGAAGCCGCCGTGAGGCGCCGGATCGTGAACGTTGAAGAAGATGGTCAAGATGGAAGCGATGGAAGAACCGAGCATCATGATGGGCATAACGGGCCAGATGTTCTTGGTCATGAACGGAATGGCGCCCTCGGTGATGTGGGTGCAACCAAGGATGAGGTTGACGATACCGGCGTCATGATCCTCCTGGCTGAAGTACTTCTTGCCGACAACGACGGCGAAGGTGGTGATCAGCGGCGGAACGATGCAAGCGGCGGAGACGGCAGCCATGAAGTTGGTGCCGAAGTTGTAGGTCTCGGTGCCGACGCCAGCTTCGAGAGCGGTACCGAGCAGGAAGGTGCCAGTAGCGTAAGCAGCCTTGTTGACCGGGCCGCCCATATCAAAGGCGCACATGCAGCCGATGGCCAGGCCAAGGATCACCGGACCGGAGTTACCGAGGCTCTGCAGGAAATCCATCATGCCCTGGTTAATGGCAGCCATGGGGCCGGAAATACCGAGCATGACCAGACCGACGATGGCGGTAGAGCACAGCGGATACAGGAAGATTGCCTTCAGGCCATTAAGGCTCGCAGGAATTTTAGAGAAAACCTTCTCGAGCAGCAGGATGACATAGCCAGCGAGGAAGCCGCCGACGATGCCGCCTAGGAAGCCAAAGCCCACACCTGCGCCACCGGCGTCGATCATGCCGGTATCGGCGTTAACAGGCAAGCCCTGGATGGCAATCATACCGGCGACGAAACCGGGGACGAGCGCCGGGCGCTTGCCGATGGACTCGGCGATGTAAGCGGAGAGCACCGGAACCATGAGGTTCATGGCGATACCGCCGATAATCTTGAGCATCGCGGCAAAGCTGTTGTAGTCGGCAGCCGTCGAATCAAAGGACGTGATGCCCCACAGGAACGAAATGGCGGTCAGAACACCACCGGCAACGACGAAGACCAGCATGTGGCTGACGCCGTTCATGAGGTGCTTGTAGATGACGTGACCGATGGACTCCTTCTCCTCGACCTCGTCCTCGACATCGGCGGCAGCGGCAACCGTGTCGTCGCCCTTGGCGGCGAGCGCGCGGTCGATCAGCTTTCCGGCGGCCTCGACGGACAGGGCCTTGGAAACACCGACGGAAACCATGGGCTTACCGGCGAAACGCTCAGCCTGGACATCCTTATCGGCTGCGACAACGACGGCCTTGGCACCGGCGATCTCGCTCTTGGTGAGCTCGTTCTCGACGCCGACCTGGCCATGAGTCTCGACCTTAATGGTCAGACCTCGCTCGGCAGCAGCCTTCTCCAGCGCCTCCTTCGCCATGAAGGTGTGCGCAATGCCGGTCGGGCAACCGGTCGCGGCGATGATGTCAAACTTAGCCATGTGTCCCTCCTTCTTGAGTACAGCGCCCGCGGGCGCTCCCCTACACGCGCTTCGATGCGCGTTTTTCCACACTTGAAAGATACCAACCTACCGTCCGCGTGAGAAGAGACAAGTCGCAATTCTCCGGTGAAAGGTTCTTTCATAACCGTAAACGGCAAGTGAAAGTTTACCATCAACACTTGAAACGGCAAGGTGTATCTTGTAATTGAAAATGCCCGTATACTATGGCATTGCAAATCAAGCTAGATTTTCATGCCAACCAGGAGCCATCCATGACCGATAGTAGCAAGAGCGCACTTTCCCTCATTAGTACCCATCAGGGATACAGCGAGTCCGAGCAGCGCATTGTCGACTATATATTGGAGCACCAGTCCGAGGCGCCACGCCTCACGGCCGCTCAGCTCTCGCGCGCTGCCGCCACGTCCGAGGCGACCGTTTCGCGTTTCTGCCGCAAGCTGGGCTTTGGCAGCTTCCGCAGCTTTCAGTTTTCGTTGGCGCGCGACTTAGAGAGTCAGCGCAACGAGGGCCTGACCGACGAGGTCTCACTCGACAACATGGAGCAGAGCCTTAAAAATATCCTCGCCGCCAAGGTGAGTGAGCTTAATGCGACCATCGACGGCATTGATCACGACACGTTGGCCGCAGTTGTACACGCGCTTAAGAATGCCGGCGTTATTGAGTTCGCCGCCGTGGGCAATACAAACGCGGTCGCGCTCGACGCGACATTTAAGTTTTCGCAGCTGGGCCTGCGCTGCATGACGAGTACCATTAGCGAGACATCAATCGGCTTTGCGCTCACGTTGCGCCCGGGTGACGTCATCGTGCTAATCTCAAACTCCGGCAAATCGCGCCGACTGAATCGCATGGCAAAAGCGGCTCGCGACTGCGGCGCAACCGTAGTCGTCATCAGCAGCGACAGCAAATCCCCACTCGCGCGCCTGGCAGACTACACTTTTAATACCGTCAACCACGAAGCGCTACTGACGACGGGCGACTTTGCCTTCTCCAAGATCAGCGCCACGATGATCATCGAAGTCATCTACAACTTCCTGCTGCCCGAGATTGAAGACGCGCGTGAGCATATCAGCTACTACGAGGAGCTCATCCAGCCGGATAAGGTCGTTGAGTAGGTAAATTGGGGAGCCGATAGACGCCCCTCGCCACGAAACCCGCCCATCTACTACGTTTTAACCGCAACCGCCAACCATACACCCAAAATAGAGAAAACCGCAGGCGTTCTACCTGCGGTTTTCTTTTTGCAATTCTTGGCGTGGTTGCCGATGCCCTACCAAACGTAGTAGATGGACCCGTTTCGTGGCGGCCGGGTTGGACATGCGTGTGGCGGCTCGGCCTAGGCACGCGCCTCCGCAAGCATCTGCTTGGCGTGCGCCAGGCTTGCCTCGGACTGATCGCCGCTCAACATGCGGGCGATCTCGGCGGTACGCGTTTCGCCGGTTACCTCGTCCAAATGCGTCTGGGGAACATCGCCCGGTTCCTTGCTGACGACATAATGCTTGTCAGCCATGACGGCGACCTGCGCCAAGTGGGTTACGACAATCACCTGATGCGTAGCGGCGAGATCTGCCAGCACGCCCGCGAGCGCACGCGCCGTGGAGCCACCGACACCAGCATCGACCTCGTCAAACACCAGCGTATCAACACCGTCCGCGTTACCGAGGACGACCTTGCTTGCCAGCATGACGCGGCTGAGCTCGCCGCCCGACGCAATGCGGCGCAGGGGACGTGGCGTCAAGCCGGCACCGCTGCGGTATAGCAGCTCGTAGCTCGAAGGACCAACGGGCGTCCACTCAGCACGGGGAAGATCGCGCGACTCCCAGACGAGCTCGGCACCGCCCATCTCCAAGCGAGCCATCTGGCGGCCGACCTCGTGGCAGAAGCGCGGGGCCGCCGTATTGCGAGCGCGCTTAAGTGCCCTGGCAGCAGCGAACAGCTCGCGCTCGGCGCTCCCGAGTGCCTCACGCGCCTTTTTGATCTGTTCATCGCCATCATCGACCAGCGACAGCAGCTCTTGTGAGCGGTCGCGCATGGCAAAGACATCGTCCATGGTCGGACCCCACTGACGCAGCAGGCCCTTGAGGTCGGAATACCGCTCGCGCATGCGAGCGAGCTCGCGAGGATCGAAGGCGACCCCATCGCGATAGGAACGAAGCTCGTTCGCGCAATCCTCAAGAGAGATGCAGGCATCCGAAAGTGCATCGGCAATGTCGCCCAGTTTGCGATCGACGGTAGCCATTCGGGAAAGCTCCGCCACGGCACTGTTCACGGCATCGAGCGCTCCCCCTTCAGAGGCAAGCGATGCATGGGCATCATTAGCTGTGGCAACCAGTACCTCGGCATGTTCGGAGCGCGGCAGCAGTTCCTCGAGTTCCTCATACTCGCCTGGCTTGGGGTCGACCTCGCCGATGCGCTCGAGGGCAAAACGCGCTTCCTCGACGCGACTCCCCTGCGCACGCGAGGCCTCCTCGACGCGACGGACCTCCTTGGCAGCCGCGCGCGAGGCTTTAAAGCAGGCGCGGTACACATCCAGCGCCTCAAGCGCAGAGCGCCCCGCCCAGGCATCGACCATCGCAACGTGATGCGCCGGATCGAGCAAGCGCTGGTGCTCGTGCTGGCCGCACAGATCCATCATCACGCCAACGCGCTCCGAAAGCTCGCGCACACTGGCGATGCGGCCGTCAATCTTCACGCGGCTGCGGCCCTCGGCAGAAAGGCTACGCTGGACCGTGAAACCCTCCGTGTCGTGTGGACCGTCGAACAGCCGCGCCTCAACGCTAGCAAGCGCCTCGCCCTCGCGCACCGTCGAAGAATCCGCGCGCTCGCCCAAAATAAGCTTGAGGGCCGAGAGCAGCGCGGTCTTGCCGGCGCCGGTTTCTCCGGTCAGAACCGTTAGGCCCGCGCTCGGAACCAGCGTCGCCTCGCGAATGAGTGCAATGTTAGAAACCTGCAGCTCATCGATCATGACGGACTCCGTAGAAAACGCGGCTCACCGAGTTATAGAAGCTCTCGGGGCCGTAATCGAGGAGCAGCACATCTCCGGGCCCGCGGCGCACAGCCACGCTCTCAACGGTGCCGTCGCAGGTAATAAACTGTCCATCGATAGCAATCGCCGGAACACTCGGACGGTCATCAGACATAAAGATCTCGACGACATCACTCGGCGAAGTCAAAAAGGCACGAGCCTGAATGGTGTGCGGCGCAATGGGTACGCAGACCATGCCCGTATAGTCGGGGCTCACGATGGGGCCGCCTGCGGATAGTGCATAGCCAGTGGAGCCGGTCGCCGTGGACACGACCACGCCGTCGCCACGCAGGCGATCGATATGGTGGCCGGACACCGTGATGTCAAACTCGACCATATCGGACAGGGGGCCGCGCGTGAGCGCCATGTCGTTGAGGGCGAACGTGCGCACGACATCCTTCGTACCGTCTTCGCGCACGGACACGATATCCGCAGCGATGGTGGCGCGACGGCTCACATGCAGCTCGCCGGACAGGGCGTCGCTTACGACCTGCAGAATGTCGCGCTCCTCGGGACTCGCAGCAGTTAAAAAGCCCAGGTGACCATAGGAAAGACCGAGGATAGGAATCTCGCGATGGTTGAGGATGCGGGCAGCGCGCAGCAACGTACCGTCCCCGCCGAGCGTAATGACCAGATCGGAGCCATCAATATCAGGCGTGCTTTGAATCTTCGATCGCTGGTCGGCAGCCCATGCGACTTCATAGCCCTGGCGCGTCAGCCAAAGCTCGAGCATCAAGCCGCTCTCGACCGCCTCTTGCTTGTAATAATTGGGAACCAGAAAGACCTTCATAGCATTGCAGCTTTCTCGCTCATAACCGATACCTGGAATTGCAGCTCGTCTTGCGAGCGGTCGCCGGGGTCAAATCTCGTGCCGTACAGGAAAAACTCAACGTTGCCCTTGGCACCATGAATGGGTGACACGCACACATCGACCGGGAAGAGGCCCTTGGCAGCAAAGAGTTCAACCGCCGCCACGAGTGTATCGCGGCGCACGGCGGGATCGGTCACAATGCCGCCCTCGCCCACCAGCGCCGCCGGAGCCTCAAACTGCGGCTTTACGAGCGTGCAGAATGCACCCGTAGGCGCCAGGCACGCCAGCACCGCATCGATAATGTTCGCGATGCTGGTAAACGAGACATCACACACAGCCAGGTCGATGGCGCCGGCATAGCCAAGCTCAGGCAGCTGCGTCACGTTTGTGCGCTCATGCAGCATCACGCGATCGTCCTGACGCAACGACCAATCGAACTGGGCGCGACCCACGTCCACCGAGACAACGGTCGCAGCTCCGCGCTTGAGCAGACAATCGGTAAAGCCGCCGGTAGAGCAGCCCACATCCAGACAGGCAAGGCCCGTCGGATTGATGCCAAAAGCATCAAGCGCACCTTCGAGCTTAAGTCCGCCGCGGCCAACATAGGGAATGCGCCCCTTCACGTGCAGCGGCAGGCCTGGGATCACCTTAAGGCCCGGCGAAGTCAAGCGCTCGCCGCCACTCGAGACCAAGCCGGCCATAAGAGTGCGAAGGGCATCCGCGCGATCGGCGCAGATGCCCTGTGAAATCAGTTCGTCATCAAGACGCACGCGTTTCATGAATGCCATCAACCATTCGTATCCGGAAATGCGGCCTAGCTATCCTGGGATTCGTTTGCCGCATCCTCATCGTATTCCTGCTCGAGCTTGTCGGCCTCACGCGGCGTCAACTCAAACTTGTCGACCATATCGACCGCGCGGGAGCCCAGCTCAATCGCCTCGTCAAACAAATCGAGCGAACGCTCCAAGGAGGTATCCTTGGAGCGAACGGTAGCGATAATCTGGTCCAAGCGGTCCGAGATCTCGTCGAAGTTACGGACAGAACCCTCTGGCATGACTACTCCTCGACGGAGTCGATGTCAGCCCCGGCGGCATCCGCATCCTCGGCCAGCACGCCAGCCTCAGCCTGAGCAACCGCAACCTTTGCGGCAGCCTCGGCAGCCTGGGCCTCCTCGCGGGCGCGATCTTCGGCTAGCAGCTCCTGGTACAGGTCCTCACCCGGCAGCTCCTCGCTGCGAGCGATCTTGCCCAGCACGCCGTTGACGAACGACGCGGACTGGTCGGTGCCATAGGCCTTGGCAAGCTCGACAGCCTCGTTGATCACGATGGCGTCCGAGACCTCCTCGTCGGTGAGGAAACGCATCTCGTAAACGGCGATACGCAGCAGATTGCGGTCGGCGCCGGGCATGCGCATAAGATCCCAGTTCTTGGCAACGGAGCGCAGAGCGCAGTCGATGCGGTCGATATGCTCGTAGGCACCGCGGCAAAGCTCCAGCGCATAGGGGTCGAGGGGACCCTTCGAGATCAGGAAATCGCCCTCGAGGACGCGCTCGAGCGGACTGTCCGTGGCCTCGGCCTGGAACAGCAGCTGCAGCGCCTGACTGCGGGCAAGCGTACGCCCGCGATAAACCTTAAGGCTCAAAGGTTACTCCTTGGGGAAAACGAGGCCGTCGATGCAAACGTCAACACGCTCAACCTCAACGCCCACTTGGGCATCGATGGCGGCGACCACGGCGGCGCGAACGGCCTCGGCGAGTTTCTTGAACGGATAGCCAAAGAACACCACGACGCGCACGGTGAGTGCGAGCTTGTCGCCGACGACCTCGGCCTCGACCGCCGGCTCAGAAGCCGGGGCCTTGGACGAGAGCATCATGGAGACAAGGTTGGTGGCAAGGTCCTTGACGCCAACGGAGGCGATGCCCTCGACATCCGACACGGCGCGCGAGACGATGGCGGTCAGAACATCGGGCGAAATGCCGATGCCGTCAATCTTGATTTCCTGGGGCATGAGTCCTCCTAGAAGAGTTGGTTGCTAGACGCGGGAGACGAACTTGCCGTCGCGGGTGTCAACCTTGATGACCTCGCCCTCGTTGAGGTACATGGGGACCTGGATGACAGCGCCGGTGTCGATCGTGGCCGGCTTGGTGGAACCCTGGACGGTGTCGCCCTTAAAGCCCGGGTCGGTCTGGACGATGGTGGTCTCGATGAACATCGGCGGGGTCACGCCCATGAGCTCATCGTCGGCGAAGAGCAGCTGGCAGATGTCGTTCTCGCGCAGCCACTTGGAGTTCTCGCCCACCATGTCCTCGGGAACGGGAACCTGCTCATAGGACTCGTTGTCCATGAAGATGTAGTCGGTGCCATCGTTGTAGAGGTACTGGAACTCACGGGTGGTGAGCATGACGCTCTCGAACTTGGTGCCGGCGTTGCAGGTGTTCTCGACGACTCGGCCGCTCTTGATGTCGCGGGTCTTGTAGCGCACAAACGCGCCGCCCTTGCCCGGCTTGACATGCTGGAACTCGACGATGGTGTAGACCTTGTCCTTGATACGGAGACCGAGGCCGTTCTTGAAGTCGGCGGTAGAAATGGTAGGCATAGCGACCTTTCTTGTTATGGGCAGAACGCACAAGCGTCCAAATTACATACGACAGAAATTATACACTTGCAGACGGCGCCTGCGGCGAGCGCATAAAAAGAGAACGCGGGGCGTCCGAATCGATCCGGACGCCCCGCCCCAAAAATCTATCGAAATGGGCTAGCAATCGATGACGTGCAGGTCGTGCGGGGTCTTGGTGAAAGGCTCGTAGCCGTTCTCGGTGACCACGCCGTAATCCTCCAGGCGCACGCCGCCCACGCCGGGCAGGTAAACGCCGGGCTCCATGGTGACAACCGAGCCGATCTCGATGGTGTTCTTGCTGCGGTTGAAGTTGGGCAGCTCGTGGATGTCAATACCGACGCCGTGGCCCAGGCCATGATTGTAGTAATCGCCATAGCCGGCATCGCCGATGATCTTCTTGGAAAGCTTGAAGATGTCGTTACCCTCAACGCCCGGATGGATGGCGGCGACGCACTCCTCGTGCGTGCGGCGCACGAGTGCGTACAGGTCGAGCTGCTCCTGGGTGGGCTCGCCCATCACGACAGTGCGCGTCATGTCGGAGCGGTAATCGCAATAGCCCGCGCCATAATCCATGAGAACGAAATCGCCCTTCTCGATCACGCGGTCGCTCGGCACGGCATGCGGGTTGGCGGTGTTGGGACCGCTCGCCACGATGGAGCCGAAGGCAAGGCTGTCTGCGCCGTTGGCGAACATAAAGTTCTCGAGCTCGTTACGAACCTGCTTCTCGGTCATGCCAGGCTTAATAAAGCCGAGCATGTGCTGGAAAGCGGCATCGGTGATCGACTGCGCATGGCGCATGAGCTCAATCTCCTCGGCGTCCTTGATGGCGCGCATCTTGCGGATATCGTCGTGCATCAGCGGCAGCATACAGGCGACGGAACGGTCCTCCAGGCCGCGCTGAATACCCTGGTAGAAATTAATCTGCATATCGTCCTCGACAGCGCAGACGCGGCATTTGTTGGCCGCGATCTTGCCGGCGACCCAACCGGGGATGGTGCCCTCATCCATGTCGTAGACCCAGGGGCTGCCGGCTGGCGTGTTCTCCTCAAAGCTGTTGAGGTAGCGCGAGTCGGTGTGGAACAGGCACTGGTCGGCCGTAATAAACGCAGCGTGCGGGAACTCGAAGGTGTAGTCGAAGACGCCCTTCACGCCCGTAAGCCAACGAAGGTTGGCCTCGTCGCGCACCACGATGGCGTCGTAGCCACGCTCGACCATCAGGGCACGGACACGCTCGATACGACCGGCAGGACCGGCAGCAAACTCAGACATGCAGATTCCTTTCTTGTTGTCTCAATA
Organism: Collinsella aerofaciens; assembly: GCF_040910185.1. GTDB lineage: Bacteria > Actinomycetota > Coriobacteriia > Coriobacteriales > Coriobacteriaceae > Collinsella > Collinsella aerofaciens_BF. The sequence goes on from NZ_JBDGBA010000031.1 coordinate 10,197, forward strand.
TAGACGGGACGGGTCTCAACCGAACGACGGAATCGCATGCGATCCGCAACCGATTGAAAACCCGCCCCTCAACATGATACGAAAGACGATGGAAGTCAATAAATCTTAGAGAAGTTCTTTACGAGAAGCCAAGTAGGCGTGAGCATGGCGCTCAAGAACCTCGTCCTCGACGCTCGTTAGGCGAATGGCGCCGAGCGCCGCGGGCAGCGGCAGCATGCTGCGGTTCGAGCGGACAAACTGCTGTCTGCGGAACTCCTCGATATATGCGGCAGGCTCCAAGTCGAAGGCAAGCTCCTCGATGCCAAAGTCCTCCAGGCAGTCATCGAGATCAAACACATAGTCGATATCGAAGTCGCAGGCATCGTGTGCTAGGCGCGCCTCAAAGCGCATGCCCTCGGACAACAGCTGGTAGGCAGGGACCTGCGAAGCGGCATCGCCCAAGCAAGCGCGCAGGGTGCGCTCCCCCGTCTTGCCAAAATCGAGCGCATGGCGAGCGCTCGGGTTCGTGGCCGTCAGCACGTCCTTGCGGGCAGTCTGAGACCATTGAACGGCATTGACGAGTGCGACCTCCTCGCCCGCGAGAATCTCGGGGACGGTCTCAGTAAACTGATTCCAGCGGGACTTGCTGCTCGAAAGCATGGTGCCAACAAGTACCGCATAGCCGAACTTGAGGTCCTCGGGTTCCGCCTCGCGAACAAGGTCGAGATCACACACAACCAAGCCCGGTTCGGGACGGAACGCGATAGCGGGAAGCGCATTGGCCAACGAGGCGACGAGCGGCTTCATGGTCGTCGCGACCGTGAGCATGGCGTCGAAGGTCGTCGGCAGCAGCGCGCACTCGGTTCGGCCACACCACTGGTTGGCGCACCAGCCAACAACCGAACAGGTTGCGGCATCGCCAACAGCGACAACCAGATCGTCGCAGGTGATGCGGTTGGCAGACAGGGCGCCAAAGATAGCATCGGCGTCGGCCAGCGTGGCACCAGCAGGCGAAACCTCGAGGACGAGCAGCGACACGGCAAAACCGGCGTCGACCAGCGCATGCTCGACGACCTCATCAAAACGTTCTGACGAGGCGGAGTTCCAAACCACCATCGCGCGCTTAGGCTTGCCCACAGCCGAGGCAAACATACGCGACAGCTCATCGAACGCGCCCAATCCGACACGGACATCGACGCTGCGGTTTTGGAAATTGATCAGTTGGCGGCGAATCATAGCAGTCCACGCTCCAAAAGCATCTCGGCACAAAGGTAGGAAACGTCCTCGAAGGACTTGTTGCGAATATCAAGGGTAATATCGGCGGCCTGGCGATACAGCGGACGGCGATGCTCAAACAAGCGCGCGGCATGCTCGGGCGAGCGGAAATCGGGGCGCGTGTCGGACCGACGAATCTGGCGAATCGAATCCTCAAAGTCGCCCTCGAGGTACACGCACGTACCCATTTCGTGCATCAGCTCAATATTCACCGGCGTCTCGACGATACCGCCACCGCACGAAACCAACAGACTGAGCTCGCTTTGGAGCGAACGGAGCGCCGAGGTCTCGAGCTCGCGAAAACGATCCTCACCCTCGGTCTCAAAAATCTCGGTTACCGACTTGCCGCAACGGCGGACGACTAGGCGGTCGGTATCGATAAAACGCCGCTTGAACATAGTGCCGACGTTGCGCGCGAGCGTCGATTTGCCCGCGCCCAAAAAGCCGATAAAGAAGATATGGTCGCAGCCGTGTTTGGTGTGCTGGGACATGACGAGACCTATTCCTCGCAGGGAAGGTCGCGCAGGGCCCGGCGCTCAAAGATACGGAAGATCTGCGTATACCACAGGTCCTGCGTGGCCTGCGGCTTTACCAGGATGGTATCGACGCCGGCGAAGTTGCCGCTCCACACGTCCGTGTAGAGCTGATCACCGATCAGCACCGCCTCGTCGGCCGTGGCGCCGAGGCGCTTAAGACCCGCCTTGAGGGCAAACGGCGCCGGCTTCATGGCATGGCTGATGGCCTCGAGTCCCAGCTCGCGTGCTGATGCCATGACCTGGTCGCGATGCCAGTTGTTGGACACCATGCACAGCTTAAAGCCTTTGGCGCGGGCGGTATCGAGCCAAGCGGAAACCGCAGCGGGAACCTGCTCGGTGTCACGCGGCACCAGGGTGTTATCGCGATCGAGCAGAATGGCGCGTTTGCCGTCGGCCCAAAGGGTATCAAGGTCGATGCGATCGACCGAGGCAACGTAACGTTTGGGGCTAAAAATCCTCATGCTAATTCCAAGACTGTTGATGCTCTTCGTAGGTTTGCGAGAAGTACTCCTCGTCCTGCGTAATGTAGAAATACAGGTCATCGGAGTCGGTCGGCTCAAGCGTGGCCTTGAGTGCCTCGAGCGACGGAGAGCAGATGGGCGTGGGTGGCAGACCCTCATGCTTATAGGTGTTATACGGACTATCGCTCTGCAGGTCGTCGGCGGTAACCTCGCCACCGGTGACATACATCATGGTCGCATCGCTGTTGAGATAGCGCAGACCATCGAGCTTGCCGGCAAGACGGTTGTAGAAGACCGAGGCCACGTGCGCGCGCTGGTCGGCGTTGAGGCCCTCGCGCTCAACGATAGAGGCCAAGTTGACGATGTCGTAGTCGGACATCTCCACACCGTAGCGTTCCTTGATCTTGGCTTCGCAGCTCGCAAAGTCAAGCGACTTGTACTCGGTCTTAAACTGATCGAGCATAGCGCGAATCACGTCATCGACCGTCGGCGAATCGCCCAACGAATAAGTCTTGGGGAACAAGAAACCCTCAAGCGAGTCGTTGGCGGCGCCCTTAAGGAAGCTATAGTCGTCCACGTAGTTGGAGGCCTTAGCCTGGTTGAGGAAGTCTTCCTTAGAGATGCCATCGTAGGCCTGGGCCACACGATCGGCGACTTGATCGACCGTCAGGCCCTCAGGGATTGTTAGCGCATTGGAGCCCGCGTTGGGACCTTCCATGAGCTGCTGAACAACCTTGGTCGCGTCCATGAGTGTGGTGAACAAATAGGTACCAGGCTTGAGCGACATATCGGCGTTGAGCTTTTTCACCGCCGCATAGTAATCCTTGGGATTCTCGACGATATGGTTCTCGGAGAGAATCGAGGCGATCGTATCGCCCGAAGCACCGTCGGGAATGGTTACCGTAACCTGCTGACCAGCCGTGACCTTCGTATCCTCACCGGCAAAGAAGCCCTTGACGGCCGGCACGACAAAGAAAACGATCGCGACAAGCGCAAGCACCGCCACCACAACGCCGATGATCATGGGAACCGGAGAGCTCTTCTTTTGAGCACCGCGACGAGTATGCGTGTTGTAGCTCGAGCGGGTCGCCGGAGCAACGCCATGCGAACCGCGGGCGTGATGAGAATGCGATTGGGGGGCCTGCGTTCGCTGGGTAGGTGCCTGCTGCTTAAAGCGGGTACCGCCTGCAGGCTGGGCCGTACGAGCAGTGGGCTGCTGAGCCGCGTGAGAAGCCGGATGCTGAACCGAACGAGCAGAAGGCTGCTGACCCGTCCGTTGAACAGGTTGGGCCGAACGAGAGAAGGACTGCACCGGGCGCGCGGCAGGCTGAGCTGCGCGCTGCGTCGGCTGTGCCGGACGCTGGCCAGGCTGGGCAGGGCGCGACGCCGGCTGACGTGTACGATTCGGCTGGCGCGGATCGGAAGCACTAGGCATGCGAAACCTCCTCGTTTTTACGATCGAGCCACGTCTGCAAAAAAAGGCTGGCGGCAATCATGTCGATCTTGCCCCTCATCTGCTTTTCGTTGAGGCCCTGCTCGCGCAGGATACGCTTGGCCTCTTGCGAGGACAGACGCTCGTCCTCAAACTCCAGCGGAAGATCGAGCTCGTCGGCAATCTTTTGCGCCACGGCGGCAACGCGCTCGGCTTGGGGGCCGGGCTCACCGCCCATGGTCAGGGGACGTCCGCTTACCAGGATGTCGGGCTCATAGTCTTCGACCAGGTAGCGGAACGTCTTGGCCATACCGGTGACCTCGGCGGCCGGGAGCACCTTGACGGGCATCGCCATCTTGCCATCACGGCTCGAGACGGCGATGCCAATCCTGGTCTCCCCTATGTCCAGCGCAAGCGCGACCACAGTGACTTCTTAGATTCTTAGGCGCCGAGCGCGGTCTTGGCGGCCGCGAGGGCATCGGCGATGCCGGCAGCATTCTTGCCACCGGCCTGGGCCATGTTGGGACGGCCACCACCGCGACCGTCGACCAGACCCGCGATCTGCTTGATCACATTACCGGCGTGGAACCCGGCCTTCACGGCGTCATCGGAGCCGGCAGCGAGCAGGGCCGGAGTGCCCTTCTCAGTCACGCTGGCGACGACACAAGCGACAGGGCCGGCGACCTTCTGGTGCACGGTATCCCATACGTTGCGCAGGTCGGCAGCCTCAAGGCCCTGGAGCTCAGCAACGACGAGCTTGTAGCCACCGAGCTCGACAGCACCCTCGATGGAGCTGGAAATGGCGTCGGAGGAACCACCGGTCAGAGCCTTTTTGAGCTTGTTGGACGTCTCGCGCAGCTCGACCTGCAGGTTCTCCACACGGGCGGGAACCTCGTCGACGCGGCACTTGAGCGCAGCAGCGGCGGCGTCAACGAGTGCAAGGCGGTCGGCCATATAGTCGAGAGCACCCTTAGAGGTCACGGCCTCGATACGGCGGACGTTCGAGCCCGTAGAGGACTCGGAAATAATCTTGAACAGGCCGATCTCGGCGGTGTTGGCAGCGTGCGTGCCACCGCAGAGCTCGCGAGAGAACGGCTGGTCCTCGGCGCCCACGGAGACGACGCGGACGACATCGCCGTACTTCTCTCCAAACAGAGCAACAGCGCCGGCAGCCTTAGCCTCGTCGATGCCCATAACACGGGTCACGACCGGCTTGGAGGCGAAGATCTGCTGGTTGACCAAGTCCTCGACAGCCTTGAGCTGCTCGGAGGAAAGGGCCTCGAAGTGCGTAAAGTCAAAGCGCAGGTGCTCGGGCGTCACCAGCGAGCCGGCCTGGGAGACGTGCTCGCCCAGGACCTGCTTAAGGGCAGCGTCGAGCAGGTGCGTGGCGGTGTGGTTGCGGCGCAGGAAGCCACGGCGCTCGGCGTCGAGAGCGGCGGTCACAGCGGCACCGACAGTCAGCGTGCCATCGGCAACGTGCGCGACGTGGGCATACAGGCCGTTGTGGTTCTTGGTGTCGGCAACGGTCAGAACAACGCCCTCGGCGGAAAGCTTGCCGGCATCGCCCTGCTGACCACCCATCTCGGCATAGAACGGGGTGCGGTCGAGCACGACCTCGACATCCTCGCCCGCGGCTGCGGACTCGACGGACTCGCCGTTGCGCACGATGGCGACAACCTTGGCGCCCTCGATCACATCGTTGTCATAGCCGTCGAACTCGGTCGCTGCGACCTTGTCGGAAAGCTCGACCCACACGTCGTTGAAGCTACCCCAGGCGTCGCCCTTGGCGTTAGCGCGGGCGCGGGCCTTCTGGTCCTCCATGCAGGCAGTGAAGCCGTCCATGTCGACGTCGTGGCCAGCGGTGCCGGCGATCTCGACGGTCAGATCGATGGGGAAACCAAAGGTGTCGTGCAGCTTAAAGGCGACATCGCCCGGAAGCACAGCGCCCTCGGCAAGCGCTGCCAGGGCCTCGTCCAGGTACACGCGGCCGTTGTCGAGCGTCGTGGAGAAGCGCTCCTCCTCGGAGGCAACGATACCCTTGACGAGCGCGACGTTCTTGAGCAACTCGGGATAGGCCTCGCCCATTTGAGCGTTGACCTCGTCGATGAACTTGGTCAGGAAGGCGCCCTCGATGCCCAGCAGGCGACCGTGGAACACGGCACGGCGGAGCAGACGGCGAAGGACGTACTCGCGACCCTCGTTGCCGGGAAGGATGCCGTCCGAGATCATAAAGTCGACAGCACGGGAGTGGTCGGCGATGATGCGCAGGGAGCGGCTGGCGCCGGAGTAGTCATCGGCGTCATAGGTCTTGCCGCTAATCTCCTCACCGAGTTTGATGAGGTGCTGCATCAGATCGCCGTCGTAATTGGCGGTCTTGTGCTGCATGATGGCAGCCATGCGCTCCAGGCCCATGCCCGTATCGAGGTTGCGGTGCGGCAGCTCCGGCATGGAGCCGTCCTCCTGGCGGTCGTACTGGGTAAACACGAGGTTCCAGAACTCAAGGAAGCGGTCGCAGTCGCAGCCGGGCTTGCAGTCGGGGCTGCCGCAACCGACCTCCTCGCCCATGTCAAAGTAGATCTCGGAGCACGGACCGCAGGGGCCGGTGGGGCCAGCGGCCCAGAAGTTGTCGTCCTCGCCCAAGCGGGAGATGTGGTCCTCGGCAACGCCCAGGGAGCGCCACACGTCATGGGTCTCATCGTCCTCGGTAAAGACGGTAAAGTACAGGCGGTCGAGCGGCAGCTTGAACTCCTTGGTGATGAGCTCAAAGGCCCAGGCGCAAGCCTGCTCCTTGGAGACGCCGCCAAAAGAGAAATCGCCGAGCATCTCGAAGAACGACAGGTGACGGCCGTCCTCGCCGATGCAGTCGATGTCGTTGGTGCGGACGCACTTCTGGCAGGAGATCGCGCCAATCTCCTTCATGGTCTTCTTGCCCTGGTAGTACTCCTTAAACTGGTTCATGCCGGCGTTGGCAAGCAGCAGTGAAGGATCGTCGGGGACGAGGGACGAAGAAGGATAGAGCTTAAGACCGCGCTCCTCAAAGAAGTTGAGGAACTTGGAGCGGATCTCGGCCGTAGTCATTGACGGGTAGTCAGCACTCATAGAGGGAATCTCCTCGGTTTCACATCGAAACAGTTCAAACGTAACGATATTACCATCCCGCCGCGCAAGTGCAAAAAAGAGGGTCGCCAAACAGCGACCCTCCAGCGAAA
>NZ_JBDGBA010000032.1:0-14095 GCF_040910185.1 Collinsella aerofaciens
TGTCGCAGCCCCGACCCGCGGTCACGAGCGGGGGCTCCTGTCGTTTCCGTGCCCCTGGATTGGGTCATAGTGTCTGATTTCGGTTCAAAGCCAGATGGTGGCGGTGGGTGCCATCCTTTTCTATCTGTTCAATGATGCGTTGAGCAGCATCGCGGACATTCGAGTCATATTGCTTGTCGCGCTCGGGATTTCTTCTTTGGTGTATATCCCCGCGCTATTTCGTCTTACAAGTCAAAGGCCATGCGTATTTAGGCACCGATAACTTATATATCAACGCAATAAACCCGAGCGCGAGGGCGTTTGGGTTTATTATTGAAGCGTATGTAACCTGGCGGCGCCACACCGCCTGTTAGTAGGGAGACACATGAACGTTCTGGTCGTCAACGCGGGATCTTCGACCCTTAAGTATCAGGTCATCGACACCAAGTCCCATAAGGTGTCCGCAAAGGGCTCCTGCGAGCGCGTCTGCTTTACCGGTGGTACCTTCACCCATGCTGCCAATGGCTCCAAGAAGGTGACCGAGAACATCGAGTTCCCCGACCACAAGGTCGCCATCGAGGTCGTCCTGAAGGACCTCGAGGCCAACGGCGTCAAGATCGAGGGTATTGGCCATCGCATCGTTCAGGGCGGTTGGTACTTTGGCGACTCCTCCCTCGTCGACGAGGACGTTCTCGCCAAGATCCGCGAGGTCGCCCCGCTGGCGCCGCTGCACAACAACCCCGAGGCCAACGTTATCGAGTACTGCCTGGAACAGTATCCCGACCTGCCCAACGTCACGGTCTACGACACCGCTTTCCACTTCAACATGCCCGAGGTCGCCAAGACTTACGCCCTGCCCAAGGACGTCTGCGACAAGCTGCACATCCGTAAGTACGGCGCCCACGGCACCAGCTACCGTTACATCTCCAAGAAGGTCGCCGAGATGACCAACGACGAGGCTCGCAAGGTCGTCGTGTGCCATATCGGCTCCGGCGCTTCCCTGTGCGCCATCGAGGACGGCAAGTGCATGGACACCACCATGGGCCTCACCCCGCTCGACGGCGTCATGATGGGCACCCGCTGCGGCTCCATCGACCCGGCTACCGTGTGCTACCTGCAGCGCGAAGGCGGGTACACCTTCGACGAGGTCGATGAGATGATGAACAAGAAGTCCGGCCTTTTGGCTGTGACCGGCGGCAAGACCAACGACTGCCGCAACGTCGAGGAGCTCGCCGCTGCCGGTGACCCCGAGGCTCAGCTCGCCTTCGATATGTTCGTCTACAAGATTGCCGCCAAGGCTGCCGAGATGGCCACTTCCATGTGCGGCATGGACACCCTGGTCTTTACCGCCGGCATCGGCGAGCACGCTCCGGCTGTTCGCGCCGGCGTTGCCGACCGTCTGGCCTTTATGGGCGTCAAGATGGATCATGCGCGCAACGCCCTGCGTGGTGACGGCGCTTGGTGCCTGTCTGCCAAGGATTCCAAGGTCAAGATTTTCGTCATTCCCACGGACGAGGAGTTCATGATCGCTTCCGACGTCGAGCGCATCGTCAACGGCAAGTAATTGCAAGAGGGGAGGGGCTGGACGACCGAGTGCCGTTCGGCCCTTCTTTTGTGCTCGTTGGGCGATATGCCTGATAGCTATTTATTAAGTTATGATAACTTCTTATTAACATGCGGCCGCCTTAAGGGGTCTGCGTCGACCGTATTGCACTGCAAAGGAGTCTCATGAACGTACTTGTTGTCAACGCCGGCAGCTCAAGCCTCAAATATCAGCTTTTGGATACCGATACCCGCGAGGTTTTCGCCAAGGGCAACTGCGAGCGTATCGGATCGGACATGGGCATCTTTGGCCACTCCGAGAACGGTGGCGCTAAGCAGACCGAGGAGGTCCCTTTCCCCGATCATCGCTCTGCTATCGCTCGCGTGCTCGAGGAGCTCGAGAAGACCGACTTTACGATTGATGGCATTGGGCATCGTATCGTTCAGGGCGGCTGGCACTTCGATGATTCCGCGGTTGTCGACGACGAGGTTATGGCCAAGATTCTTGAGGTGGCACCGCTTGCTCCGCTGCACAACTACGGCGAGGCCGCAGCGATTGAGTATTGCCGTGAGAAGTATCCGGAGCTGCCCAACGTGGCGGTCTTCGACACCTCGTTCCACATGACCATGCCCGAGGTCGCCTACACCTACGCGCTGCCCAAGGACGTGTGCGACAAGTACCACGTGCGCAAGTACGGCGCACACGGTACGAGCCACCGCTACGAGTGGATGATGGCCAAGGAGATCCTGGGCTCGCGCTGCCACCGTCTGCTTTCGTGCCATCTGGGCAACGGCGCTTCGCTCGCCGCCATCGAGGACGGCGTGTGCCGCGATACCACGATGGGCCTCACGCCGCTCGACGGCCTGATGATGGGTACCCGTTGCGGCTCCATCGACCCGGCTACCGTGTGCTACCTGCAGCGCGAGGGCGGCTACAGCTATCAGGAAGTCGATGACATGATGAACAAGCAGTCTGGTCTGCTTGCCATCTCGGGCATCTCCAACGACGCCCGCGACATCCGCACGCGCGCCTCCGAGGGCGACGAGCGCTGCCTGCTCGCCTTCGATATGTTCGCCTACAAGGCCATGCAGCAGGCCGGTTCCATGATCGCTTCCATGGCGGGCGTGGACACCATTACCTTTACCGCCGGCATCGGCGAGAACGACTGGTCGATCCGTAAGGCCTTCTGCGACTGCTTTGAGTGGCTGGGCGTACGCATCGACAACAACAAGAACCGCGAGGCCGTGGGCAACGGCCCGCAGGTCATCAGTGCCGCCGGTTCCGCCGTCACGGTCATGGTCATCCCCACCGACGAGGAATACATGATCGCCCACGACGTCGAGCGCCTGACCAAGAACAACTAACGCTCGCATTTGCAAGTAAACGAAAGGCCTCCAGAGCAACAGCTCCGGAGGCCTTTTGCTAGCGGGCGGAAATTCCTGTCCCGAGGGGATATGTACGCTACTCAGCCATCTGAGCCTGGACGGCGGTGATGGCCACGACACCCACGATGTCGTCGGCAGAGCAGCCGCGCGAAAGGTCGTTAACCGGCTTGGCGATGCCCTGCAGGATGGGGCCGTAGGCGTCAGCACCGGCGAAGCGCTGGACCAGCTTGTAGCCGATGTTGCCGGCCTCGAGGTCGGGGAACACCAGCACGTTAGCCTTACCGGCGACGGAGGAGCCGGGAGCCTTGAGCTGGGCAACAGTGGGGACGATAGCGGCATCGAGCTGCAGGTCGCCGTCGATGGCGAGCTCGGGAGCCTTCTCCTTGCAGAACTTCACGGCCTCTTGGACCTTCTTGGCGACCTCGCCGCCGGCGGAGCCCATGGTGGAGTAGGAGAGCATGGCCACGTGCGGCTCAACGTTGCCCATGAAGGTGGACCAGGAGTGAGCCGAGGCGATGGCGATCTCGGAGAGCTCGTCGGAGGACGGGTTGATGTTGAGGCCGCAGTCGGCGAAGATCAGCGTGCCGTCGGTGCCGAACTGCGGGGTATCGGTGCACATCACGAAGAAGGCCGAGACCAGCTTGGTGCCCGGGGCGGTCTTGAGGATCTGAAGCGCAGGGCGCAGAGTGTCGGCAGTGGAGTGGCAGGCGCCGGAGACCAGGCCGTCGGCATCGCCCATCTTGACCATCATGGTGCCAAAGTAGGTGGCGTCCATCACCTGGGCGCGAGCCTGCTCGATGGTAACGCCCTTCTTGGCGCGGAGCTCGGCAAACTTCTGCGCGTACTCCTCGTGCTTCTCGGCATTGCGCGGGTCGATGACGGTAGCGCCGGGAACGTTGATCTCGTCGGGGTTGCCCAGGATGACGATCTTTGCCAGGCCCTCCTCGATGATTTTGGTGGCCGCGACGATAGTGCGCGGATCCTCGCCCTCGGGCAGGACGATCGTCTTAAGGTCGGCCTTGGCGGCAGACTTCATACGGTTTAGGAAATCGCTCATGTTACTCCTTACAAGCGTTTCGCTAAGCTCCAGGCGCCCGGCTGTTCACGAATAAACCCGCTGCTAGCGGGTTTACCTTTCAATTATGTTCGCCGCGGTGCTTGAGCTTTCCTTGTGTGGCAAGCTCATTATAGGACGCATTAGCGCTATAATCGCTCTGATAAATATGTCTCGAAGAATGTTCGAGAAAAGCCCAGCTAACGAGCCCGTGGCTTTTGACAAGGAGTATCGATGCAGATTACCTCAGGCCTGCCTGAAGGCTTTAACGCCGGCGCGTACGACATGATTGTCGTCGGTGCTGGATATGCCGGTGCCGTTTGCGCCCGCCGTCTTGCCGAGACCATCGGCTATCGTGTTGCCGTTTTGGAGCGCCGTAGCCACATTGCGGGCAATGCCTATGACTGCACTGACGAGGCCGGAATCCTGATCCACGAGTACGGTCCGCATATCTATCACACCTTTAACGAGCGCGTTCACAATTTCCTGTCGCGCTTTACCAAGTGGACGGATTATCAGCACAAGGTGCTCGCCAACATCAACGGTACCCTTATGCCCGTGCCCTTCAACCATGCGAGTCTCAAGCTCGCCTTTGGTGACGAGCGCGGCGAGGAGCTGTATCAGAAGCTCGTGGAGACCTTTGGCAAGGATGTCAAGGTGCCCATTATGGAGCTGCGTAAGAAGAACGACCCCGACTTGGCCGAGGTCGCCGATTACGTCTACGAGAACGTCTTTTTGCATTACACCATGAAGCAGTGGGGCCAGACGCCCGATCAGATCGACCCCTCGATCACCGGCCGCGTTCCCGTCTTTGTGGGCGATGATGACCGCTACTTCCCGCAAGCTCCCTTCCAGGGCATGCCGCAGGAGGGCTACACGGCGCTCTTTGAGCACATGCTCGACCACGACCTGATCGACGTGTTCTGCGACGTGGACGCCCGCGATCTCTTTGAGATCGACGAGACCACCGTCAAGATCGACGGCAAGGTCTATGGTGGCGAGATCGTCTACACCGGTCCACTCGACGAGCTGTTCAACCTCGATCTGGGCGCGCTACCGTACCGCACGCTCGACATGAAGTTCGAGACGCTCGATATGGACCAGTTCCAGCCCGTGGGCACCGTCAACTACACCACGAGCGAGGACTACACGCGCATCACCGAGTTCAAGAACATGACCGGTCAGATCTTGCCCGGCAAGACCACCATCATGAAGGAGTACTCCAAGGCCTATACGCGCGGCTCGGGCGAGACGCCGTACTACGCCATTCTTGAGCCCGAGAACCGTGAGCTCTATGAGCGCTATCTTGAGCGCGTCCAGAACCTGACGAACTTCCACCCGGTGGGTCGTCTGGCCGAGTATCGTTACTACGATATGGACGCCGTGACCAATTCCGCCCTCGATCTTTCGGATGAGATTATCGCCTGCCATGCATAAAGTCATAACATTCGGTATTCCCTCGTATAACGCCGCCAAGGACATGGACCATTGCATCACCTCCATCTTGGAGGGGAGCAATTACGCCACCGATATCGAGATTATCGTGGTGGACGACGGCTCCAAGGACGAGACGGCCGATAAGGCCGATGAGTGGGAGGCACGTTATCCCGGTATCATTCGCGCGGTACACCAGGAGAACGGTGGCCACGGTATTGCCGTCCTTTCGGGTCTGCGCGAAGCACAGGGCACCTACTACAAGGTTGTCGACTCGGATGACTGGCTCGACGCTGCGGCTCTTTCGACCATGCTGTCGATTCTGCGTGGCTTTGAAGAGCGCGATCAGCGCGTTGACCTGTTTATCTCGAACTACGTGTACGAGAAGGTTTACGAGGGCACGCATACCGCTATTGGCTACAAATTTGCCCTGCCGCGCAAGAAGATCTTTTCCTGGGATCAGATCGGTCATTTCCGCCTGGACCAGAACCTACTCATGCACAGCCTGTGCTATCGCACGGATGTGCTGCGCGAGTCCAACCTTCCCATGCCGCCGCACACGTTCTATGTGGACAACATCTACGCCTACGTGCCGCTGCCGCGTTGCAAGACCATGTACTACGCCGACATCGACCTCTACCGCTACTTTATCGGTCGCGAGGGCCAGAGCGTCAACGAGGCAACGATGGTCAAGCGTCTGGACCAGCAGTTCCGTGTTACGCGTATCATGATGGAGTCGTACCACTTGTACAGCGATGTTGAGTCGTCGCGTCTGCGCTCGTACATGATGGGCTATTTCACCATGATGATGGCGATCTGCTCGGTGCTCACCAAGCTTTCCGAGGAAGATTGCGCCGACGAGCGCCTAAAGACGCTGTGGAATGATTTGAAGGCCTACGACGAGCGCATGTATCGTCGTGCCCGCTACGGCGTGGTCGGGTTCTTCACCAATCTGCGCGGACGGGCCGGAGACAAAACCACACTCGGCCTATACCGTCTTGCCTCAAAGATCTTCAAATTCAACTAGCTGCTGAGTAATCGCTGCTGATAGGTTGACTGGGCCCCTTGGCCTTTAGTTTGCTACTGCGAACAGTCCTGCTCGCACGGAAAGCACATTAAGTGCTTTCCGGCTCGTGCGGAACTTGTATCAAACTAAAGGCCAAGGGGCTTCTGCTATAAGAATCGATTGTCAGGCTGCCTGAATTTGAAGATCTTAGACGCGCGGTACACAGGGGCCTGGGCTGAAAAGACTTGGTTGGTAGGCTGCCCGGTGGGGCTTGGTTATGTTTGTCGCGAGTTCCGCACGAGCCGAAGAGCACTTAATGTGCTCTTCGTGCGAGCCAGGACTGTAGAGCAGCAAACATAACCAAGCCCCACCGGGCAACCGGACGAGCTAGTTTACTTTGCGGCGCCGGGGATGCCGTGGGAGGTTTTGGCGGTTTTGGCTCCGTTTACGATGGCGGTTTGCAAAGCCCTTACGGCGAGCATGCCCAGCAGGTCTAGGGGAACGGCGGCGCTTGCCTGGGCGCCCAGTTTGCCGCTGGCGAGGGTGTAGATGGTGTCGCCGTCGTTGGTGGTGTGCGTGGGACGGATGGCGTGTGCGTAGGCGTCTGCGGCCATCTGGGAGACCTTGGTAGCTTGTGCCTTAGTGAGTTCCACGTTGGTGATGATGCAGCTGATGGTGGTGTTGGTGCGGTCGAGCGGCATCTGCATGGATCCGGCGGCGGCAAAGGCTGCGAGTTCCATGTCGACGATCTGGTCGCTATCGGCTGCGGCGCGCATGCCGGCGACCCACTCGCCGGTGAAGGGGTCGACAACGTTGCCGCAGGCGTTGACCGAGACCACGGCGCCCACCTTGACGGGACCGAGTGCCACGGCGGCAGCTCCAAGACCGGCCTTCATGCAGGTGGCAGGCCCCATGAGCTTACCCACGGTGGCGCCCGTGCCGGCGCCTACGTTGCCCTGTTCGAGCTTGGTGGGGGTGTGGTCGAGTGCTTCGCGCACGGCGGCGATGCCGGCCTCAATGTCGGGGCGCACGGTGGGGTCGCCAAAGGCAAGGTCGAAGATACAGCTGGAGCACACGATAGGCACCTGCGTGGGGCCGACGGGAAGGCCGATGCCGCGGCTCTCAAGCTCGCGAGCGACGCCGCTTGCAGCTTCGAGGCCAAAGGCCGATCCGCCCGAAAGGCAGACGGCGTGGACCTTGTCGACGGTGTTCTCGGGTCGTAGCAGGTCGGTCTCGCGCGAAGCGGGAGCGCCACCGCGTACGTCAACGCCGCCGGTGGCGCCCTCGGGTGCCACGATTACGGTGCAACCGGTGCCGGCCTCCTCGTCCGTATAGTTGCCATAGCAAAAGCCATCGACATCGCAGACGTCAATGGCCTCGAGCAGTGTATCCATGTTTAACTCCTATCGGTTTTCCGCCGCGCCTTGTGCCCGGTCGGGATCCGTACGGTACGCCAAAATTGTAGGCGCTGGGGAATACCCAGCGCCAGATGCAATTACGAGAGTTTTTGAATCGCGCGCGCGACGCGGGCGATGGGTAGGCCCGCTACGTTATAGAAGTCGCCCGAAATATCGTGCACGAGCATGCGGCCGCCTGTGCCCTGGATGCCGTAGGCGCCTGCCTTATCCATGGGCTCACCCGAGGCAACGTAGTGCTCGATCTGCTCGTCGGTGAGCTCGTAGAATGTCACGTCGGTCACATCGACAAACGACAGGCTCTCGGCGGCATGCGGGGCGGCCGTATCGCCTGCCTTAACGATGCAGACGCCGGTTGCGACCTGATGCGTGCGGCCCGAAAGCTCACGGAGCATGGTGCGCGCCTCGCCCTCGGTTGCCGGCTTGCCCAAAATCTTGCCGTCGAAGGTGACGATGGTGTCGGCCGCGACCGTCAGTTCTTTGGGCTCGGCATACTCGGCAGCAACGGCAGCCGCCTTGGCGCGTGCCAAGCGCTCGACAAGCGTGAGCGGAGCCTCGCCATCAAAGGGCGTTTCGTCGATATCCGCGGGAATCACGCGAATGTTGTAGCCTGCCTCGCGCATCAGCTCTATGCGGCGCGGCGATTGCGAAGCCAAAATCATAGTTGGATGCCCTCGGCGACCTTCTCGACGGCCTTGTCGCCGGCGAGCGTGCGCAGCAGCTCCAATGCAAAGGGGAGTGACTGTGCCATGCCGCTGGCAGTGATGATGTTGCCGTCTTGCGTGACCTTCTCGCCGGTATAGGCACCTTCGGGGAAGCTTTTCTCAAAGCCAGGGAAGCACGTGGCATGGCGCCCCTCGAGCAGGTCGAGCTCGCCCAGGATAAACGGGGCGGCGCAGATGGCGGCGACGTGCTTGGTTGCGGCGAACTCGCAGACTACGTCGCAGACGCGCTGATCTGCGCGCAGGTTGGTGGCACCGGGCAGGCCGCCGGGCAGCACGACGCAGTCGTACTCGTCAAAGTTGATCTCATCAAAGAGCGCATCGCAGGTCACGGGGATCTGCAGCGAGCTTACGACCTCGCGCGTGGGCATGATCGAGACGAGCGTGGCACGCACGCCGCCGCGACGCATGACATCGACCATGGTCAAGCATTCAATAGTTTCAAAGCCATCGGCGGCGAGAACGGCAACGCTGGGCATGAGGGTTCCTTTCATAGGCGGCATACAATTAGCCGTCTTATACCCCGAAGACCTCCGCTTGCCACGCTCGATTTCCCAATGATTTTTCTGAGCAATGATTAAGTGGCTAGTTGCGCTTGAGGTGGACGACGGTTTCGCAGTGGAAGGTTTGTGGGAATAGGTCGACTGGCGTGATCTTTATGGGGGAGAAGGTGCCTTCTTCGACAAAGCGTTTGAGATCGCGCGCCAGGGTGGCCGGGTCGCAGCTCACGTAGGCGACATCGCGGGCACTCGTGCTGGCGATAAGGTCGATCGCCTCGGGGGCGAGGCCTGCGCGCGGCGGGTCGACCACCAAGATGTCGGCATCCTGGTCGGGGAACTCGCGCACCGCGTCTCCGCCAATGACGTCGACGTTATCAAGCTTGTTGATCTCCAGGTTACGGCGCAGGTCGCGCACGGCGGGGCCGTAGGCCTCGACGGCGGCGACAAAGTCGCAGCGGCGGGCGAGCGGCAGGGTAAAGGTGCCGGCACCGCAGTACAGGTCCACGGCAAGCTCGTCTTCCTGCGGATCGAGCGTTTCCATGACAAGCTCGATCAAAATCTCGGCACCCTTGGTGTTGACCTGGAAAAAAGACGGGGCAGACAAGCGCATCTGACCCTCGGCGATATTCTCGGTCCATGAGCCTTCTCCGGCGAGCATTTCGACCTTGGAAACACGGCGGGCCTTCTTTTCGCCCTTGCTCATCACGCGTACGACACTTGTGGGGTGCGCGGCGTCTGCCAACACGCGCGAGACTTGCGAGCGCGGGAAAGAGCCCGTAGGCGTCCAGAGCGCCACCTCGAGTGCCTTGGTGCGACGCGAGGCGCGAATGCCCACGCGCTCCAGACCCAGGTTGTGGCTGCCGCTCAGATAGTTGAGCGCGCCGACGACTGACTTGAGCGCCTTGGGGAAGCGTTTGTCGAACAACGGGCACGAATCGACGGTCACGATCTCGCGGGGATCGACGCCGTGCATGCCAAGACGCACGCGACCGTTGACGACGGTTGGTTCGAGCTCGATTTTATTGCGGTAGCCCCAATCATCCTTGGTGTGGCGGATGGGTTGCACAAGCTTATCGACCTGATCGGGGCTGAACTTGCCGATACGCTCGAGCGTGGAACGCAGGTTTTGCTCCTTGGCGGCAAGCTGTGCCGTGCGCGAGAGGTTGCCCCACGAGCAGCCGCCGCAAATGCCAACGAAGGGGCAGGGAGGCTGGATGCGATCGAGGCTCGGCTCCAGTATCTCGGTGGTGCGGGCGCGCATGAACGACTTGCCGTCCTGCACGATCTCGGCCTCGACGGTGTCGCCTGCCACGGCGCCCTGCACAAATACGGCTTTGCCGTTGTCGGCATGCGCCAGCCCGTCGGCGCCGTACGTCATCGATTCTATAGTGAGCTTCATATTCCTGCCTGTCATTCGCGTTGTTGTTCGCACCATGGTAGCAGGGAAAAGCGCCCCGCATCCGAGGCTTTCCTCAAATGCGGGGCGCTTCTACAAACTGCTTCTACAAACGACTATTTCGTCTTGCCGGTAATGAGCGTCTTAAGACCCAGGCCGATCAGACCCAGGCCCATGCGCACGCGGCCGGGGCGATGGCGCTCGATGGCCTTGGTCTTGCCGGCGGGCTTATCGCGACGGGCGCTCGTCTCGGGTGCGGGCTTGATGACCTGCGGATCGGGCTGAGGTGCAGGTGCAGGCTCGGGCTCAATGACGGTCGCCTGGACCTCTTGGACCTTGGGTGTGGCCGGCTGCGGCTCAGGAGCAGGGGCGGGCTTTGCCTCGGCGGCGGGCTCCGGAGTCGCAGTAGCGGGCTCGGGCGCTTTCTCCACGGCGGGCTCTGCGGCAGCCTCGGGCTCATTCACCGGGGGAGCTGCAACCGCTTCCGGTTTGGCAGCTGCCCCGTGTTCAACATCGGCCTGAATGGCCTCCTCGGCCACACGTTCCTTCTCCTGTGCGCGCTGCTGCGCGGCGGCCTCGGCGTTGCGATAGGCACGCTCCAGCAGGGCTTCCTGCGAGTTGAAGGGTTTCTCACCCTCTGCACGCTCCACGGGGACCCAGGTGCCGTCGCTCGTGAGGCTGCGGGCCTTCACGTTGTCGCGCAGCTGCATGCCCATGTACTCGTGCACTAGGGCGCGGCAGGTGGGGTCGAGCACGGGGAAGGCAATCTCCACGCGGTGCTCGGTGTTGCGCGTCATCATGTCTGCCGAGCTCAGGTAAATCATGTCCGAGTCCACGCCGAAAGCATAGACGCGCGCGTGCTCCAAAAAGCGTCCGACGATGGAGCGGACATGCACGTTCTCGGTCTTGCCCGGAACACCGGGCTTGAGGCACGAGATGCCGCGGATGATCATGTCTACGCGCACGCCGGCACACGATGCCTCAGCGATCTTGTCGATAACCTCGCGGTCGGTCAGCGAGTTGAGCTTAAAGAACACGCGGGCGGGCTCGCCGGCAAGGGCGCGCTGGATCTCGCGGTCAAGCCCGCGCATGATGAGCGGTTTCAGTCCGACGGGCGCCACACCCAGGAAGCGGTAGTCGCCGCGCAGGTTGCCCAGCGACAGATTGCGGAAGAACAGGTTGGCGTCCTCGCCGATGCCGGGATGGGCTGTCATGAGCATAAAGTCGCTGTAGAGTTTGGCCGTCTTCTCGTTAAAGTTGCCGGTGCCCAAAAGCGTGAGGCGCGTTAGCGCCATGCCCTCGCGATAGGTGAGCTGGCAGATCTTTGAGTGGCATTTAAAGCCCTCGGAACCATAGATGACGGTGCAGCCGGCCTCTTCCAGGCGCTCGGCCCACTCGATGTTGTTCTGCTCGTCAAAGCGGGCACGAAGTTCCATGAGCACCGTGACCTCTTTGCCGTTCTCGGCAGCATCGATCAGCGACTCGCACAGGCGGCTCTGCTTGGCCACGCGGTAGAGCGTGATGCGCAGCGAGATGCACTCGGGGTCGTAGGCGGCCTCGTGCACCAGATCCAGGAAGGGGTTCATGGCCTCGTAGGGATAAAAGAGCAGCTTGTCGTGCTGCAGCACCTGCTCGCGGATGGAGCGGGTCATGTCGATGGTGGGATTGGGCTGCGGCCTAAACGGCGTAAAGAGCAGCTCGTTGCGCAGGTGCTCGGGAATCTTGCCCTCAATGCCAAAGACGTAGCCCAGGTCGAGCGGGATATCGCAGGTAAAGACAGAGCGGCGCGAAAGCTCGAGCGCCTTGCGGATGGTCTTGAGCGTTGCCTTCTCGAGCGACCCCGAGACCGCGAGCACTACCGGCTGCAGACGCAGGCGCTTCTTGAGGATGCGCTTCATGTGCTGGCGGTAGTCCTCTTCCTCTTCGACGCCCTCGCCGTCCGGATCGATGTCGGCGTTGCGGGTGACGCGGATCAGCGCACGATCCAGCGGCTTATAGGAGCCAAAGCAGCTGTCCAGGCAGGCGAGGATGACGTCCTCGAGCAAGATGTAGGAGTAGGTGCCGGTGGGCGAGGGGATCTCGACCACGCGGTTCATCGAGGCGGGAATCTCGATAAGGCCCAGCAGGCTCTCCTCGTCGGTGGCGCCGTCCAGACCACAGGCCAGATAGAGCGCGCCATTGCGTAGGTTGGGGAAGGGGTGGCGAGGATCGATGACCAGCGGCGAGATGACCGGCGACACGTAGGCCTGGAAGTAGCGGGTTACAAAGGTGCGCTCCTCGGGCGTAAGCGAATCGATGCGGGCGCGGTGAACGCCCAAGGTGTCGAGCTTGCCCTCGATGCTCTTAAAGATGGACTCCCAACGGGTAAGGAGCCCGGGCATTTCGGCCATGACAGCATCGACCTGTTCGGAGGCGGTCATATTGCTCTTGTTGTCGACAGGTTGCTTTTTGAGCTCTGCCAGATCGGACAGGCCGCCCACGCGCACCATGAGAAACTCGTCGAGGTTAGACTCGAAAATCGACACGAACTTTAGACGCTCGAACAGCGGAACGGTCTCATCGAAGGCTTCGTCAAGCACACGGTTGTCAAAGCGTAGCCAGCTGAGCTCTCGGTTCTGCGTGTACGAGAAGTCGCGAGGCGGTTTGCGCAGCTTTGCGGCGGCTTGCTTTTTTTCGATTTTGCTCGGCATATGCATCTGTCCGTTCAGTCCCCGCAGGGGACGGTAGCCTAACCCTATTCACTATTGTCTCAATTTAGTCGACTTGTGGCACGGACGTATTGTGCGAACGGTATCTTTACCTACTTCTTACGCTGACAAGTCATAGGACTGACGCCCTGCTCGTCTGCAAGCGGTCTATATCCTCACTCAACTGGTACGTAAGTGTGAATAAGAATGATGGATAGCTGAATATCATTGAATGCAGGCGGAAACGTAAACAAACATCATTTATATACATAAAACCGATTTAGCTATGCAATTCTGAATCAAAAGTTTAGAGATGCAATTGCAAATAGTTTTTAGGAAAAAAGAGCGTTTACCTTAGAAAAGTTACTTTAGAACGCCGAAGTACATTATGGGGGAATCTCGTGCGATATACCGTTCATCGCACTTTGTTGACCGTTCGGGGGCGAGGTGGAATTGCGGGTGGAATTTGGATATAACTAGAGCTGTCAGCAAGCAGCGTCCGCTATGGAAGGGCGCTAACGAATCGGCCCTGACAAGGGCCCGAAAGAAAGGTAGGAGGCCATGACGAAAGGTCTGCACGTGCCTTCCGAGATCGGCAAGCTCAGGAAGGTCTGCCTGCACCGTCCCGGCGACGAGCTCCTCAACCTGCCGCCCGACGAGCTCGAGCGACTCCTGTTCGACGACGTCCCGTTCCTGGAGGTCGCGCAGCAGGAGCACGACACCTTCGCCCAGATCCTGAGGGACCAGGGCGTGGAGGTCCTCTATCTCGAGAACCTCGTCGCCGAGGTGTTCGACCAGGTCCCCGGCGCCCGCGCCGAGTTCACCGACCAGTACATCGCCGAGGCCGGCATCCGCGGCCAGCACATGCCGCAGATCGTCCGCGAGAAGCTGGACTCCATCGAGGACAACCTCGAGTTCGTCAAGAAGACCATGGCCGGCATGACCAAGTCCGAGATCGACATGCCCCTCACGGC
>NZ_JBDGBA010000033.1:0-12519 GCF_040910185.1 Collinsella aerofaciens
ATCCGGCGTATCCGCGTTGGCGCGATTGGCGAAAATGCGTTGGTGGAAATGGTGAAAATTATATTGACGCTAACAGCACGTCGTTGTCGGCCCCCTCCGCGAACCTTATCGACTCGATCCAGGACCAGTGCGCCCGGGTCCAGTTGCCCTTCCTGCGGCCGGTGGGCGTCCTCTCGTCGAAGACGAGCCCGTGCCTGAGCAGGAACTTGGAGAGCCGCTGCTTCGAGCGCGAGAGGTCGTCCCTCGCGTCCTCGAGCGCCCTGGTCAGGTCGCGGGCGGCCTCGCACTCGTCGTCGGGGACCCACACCTCGACCACGTTGCCGACCGACAGCATGCGGGCGAGGAACTCGGCGTCGTTGCGGTCGTTCTTCCTGCGCCTGTCCGCGCTGGGCTTGATCATCTTCGAGACGGCGCCGACCACGCAGTCGACCCCGAGGCCGGAGAGCCTCTTCTGCAGGTCGAATCCCGTGACCCCGGACTCGTACACGCACTTGGCCTTAGGGTCCACGGACCGGACCCAACCTGCGACGGCGCCGGCGTCGTAGCCGAAGGTCGCGCAGCGCACCTCCCCGGTCATGACGTCGAGGGAGACGGCCTTTATCGAGCGGGCGTGGACGTCGAGGCCGACGAAGGTGGTAGTATCGAGCATGGGAGCCCCTTCCATGAATGCGGCGTGGCCGCCGCGGCTGAATTAGACACTCACCATTGTCGGCCTAATCCGCGGTCTTTCATGCAGCAGGGGCTCTCAATGTTTTTATGTCCTGCTCATATCGTCTGCCCCCGTGGCCAACGTCCTCATTGGTAAGTTCTTCATCGACTTTTTGGGCATGAACGGCTTTATCTATGCCATGCCGTGGGCACTCCCCGGACCGATCGGCACCTTCATCGACACCAACTTCCAGCCGATCTCTCTGGTCCTGGTTGTCGTCCTGCTGGTCGTTGACTTCTTAATCTACTACCCGTTCTGCAAGGCCTACGACAACGTCCTGTGCAAGCAGGAGGCCGAGACCCTGGCCGAAGAAGAGGCCGAGGAGACCAAGACCGTCAAGACCGCTGACGCCCCCGCCGTTGAGGCTCCTGTTGTCGAGACCGCTTCTGCCACTGAGGCCTCCGCAGCTCCGTCCGCCCTTAAGGGCAAGGATCTGAGGGTTCTGGTTCTGTGCGCTGGCGCCGGCACCTCTGCACTGCTCGCCAACGCGCTTAAGGAAGGCGCCGACGAGCTGGGCATCGACATTACCGCCAACGCCGGTGCCTACGGCAGTCACTACGCCATCATGGACCAGTACAACGTCATCGTCCTGGCTCCGCAGGTTCGCACCTATTACAACGAGATGAAGGCCGACACCGACCGCCTGGGCATCACGCTGCTGTCGCCCAAGGGCAAACAGTACATCGACCTCACTAAGGATCCCAAGGGTGCCGTCGCCTGGATCGAGGAAAACCTCGAGGCATAAGACGCTGACACCACCTGCCGCTCGCAGACAATAAATGGCCCGTGCATCGATGTGTGATGCGCGGGCCATTTTGTTTAGACCGCACCCGTCCTCCTGTTCATCTCAATCTGTAACATCTAGCCGAGTTTTCGGGTCCCACCTGTTACAGATTTAGACGAGCAGGCCGAGCACGTCTACGCCCGCAGGTCCTTCACGCTGGAACGCTCGACCAGCACGCCCGACACAAGCGTACGGCTTCTGGAGCTCGGGGCTTCCAGACCTGCGACGACCTCGTTAAGCGCACGGATGCCCAGCTCGCGGTGGCGAAACTTCACTGACGTCAGAATCGAGTTGGGAATCGTCTTGTAGAGTTCGTCGTCAAAGCCGATCACGGACACGTCGTCGGGCACCCTGAGCCCTCTGTCACGCAGAGCCATCATCACGCCGTTGGCCATGCAGTCGTTAGCAGCGAGGACCGCCGTGCAATCGGGTTTATCGGCAAGCACAAGGCCCGCGGCATAGCCGCTATCCGCATTCCAATCGCCTTGCAGAGGCTCGGGCGGCTCAATGCCACGCGTCTCGAGCGCCGCACGCCAACCTTTCATACGGCACTGGCTCGACAGTGACTCTTTCTTACCAGAGACGAAGTACACGTTCTTGTGACCGTGGTCCAAAAAGTACTCGCACGCCATACGCGCGCCGCCCTCTTGGTCGTCACTGACGGTGGAGCAGGTAGGATGCTCCATCGGCGTGATAATCACCGTCTTGAGGTCTTTCGGCGCCTCAAAGGTATCAAAGTCATCGACCATCTGGCGCAGGTTGAAGATCATGCCATCAACAGGCAGTTGCGACATCCTACGCGCCGCTTCGGCAAGGGTCATCTTCTCCCCCGCCCGCTTCTTAATCATTGTGAGCGCAAAGCCGCGTTCTTCGGCGGCATCGGCGATGCCGTCAATCATGTCCACGGCACCGCCCGACAAGTGGAACAGCACCACGCCGATGCACCCGTAACGACCCAACTTGAGCGAACGCGCGGCAAAGTTGGTTCGAAACCCAAGCTCCTCCATGGCCGCATGGACCCTATCGCGCGTCGACTCGCGCACGCTATCGGGCTCGTTGATCACGCGCGACACCGTCTTGAGAGAAACGCCCGCGGCAACTGCCACATCGTTCATTGAGACATTTTTCTTGTCCATCGTTGCCACTACTTCTCCAGTCGGTTTTGCATCGCTTATTTTTTGCGTTCTAGCATACACTACCTGCCTGACTAATAAATCAACCGTTTACCGAACAATATCGACCGCTCACCCGTATATCCTTGTTGCTGTTCCAAAAATGTCTTACGTTGTCATTAACGAAATGACAACGTTGTCATTTCGCAATGCCTTCCTTAAGCAGGAAGGTTTCCGGGCAGTCCTGACCATCCATCGACGACCAGTTCCATCCACATGCATCGCGCACTAAGCAGCAAAGGAGCTCTATGGACGCCATCGTAAAGATGCTCGAAAAGCATCAACCGTTCTTTGAGAAGATCTCGAGAAACATCTACCTCCAGGCCATCAAGGACGGATTCCTTGGGTGCATGCCCATCGTCCTCACCTCTTCGATCTTTCTGCTGATCGCCACGCTTCCCGGCGTGGTCGGCATCACGTTGCCCCAGCCGCTCCTCGACTGGTGCAACAAGCTGTACAACTTCACCATGGGCGTCATGGGCATCATGGTTGCCGGCACCACTGCCAAAAACTTTACGGCTTCCATGAACCGTCGCATGCCCGCCGGCAAAGTGCTCAACGACGGTTCCACCATGGTGGCCGCCCAGTGCAGCATGCTGCTGCTCGCAGTCACGCAGTTCACCACCAAGTTCAACGGCTCCGAACTTTCGGTCTTCGATTGCACCAGCATGGGTACGCGCGGTCTGTTCTCGGCCTATATCGCCGCGTTCATTACCGTGTGGGTCTATAAGTTCTGCGTCTCGCGCGATCTGACCATTAAGCTGCCCAAGGAGGTCCCGGGCGCCATCGCTCAGAACTTCCGCGACATCATCCCCTTTGGCGGCGCCGTCATCATCTGCGGCATCATCGATGTCGTCGTGCGCAACCTCATGGGCGTTCCGTTCTCCGAGCTGCTTATCAAACTGCTCTCCCCGCTCTTTACCGCCGCAGAAACCTATCCTGGCCTTATCCTTATCCAGGCAGCCACCGCGTTCTTCTGGTTCATCGGCGTCCACGGCCCCTCGATCGTCCAGCCGGGCATCGACCCCATCCGTCTTGCCAACCAGGCCGAGAACCTGCAGGTTCTGCTGGCAGGCGGTCACCCCGCCCACTCCCTCACCTTTAACATGTCGCTCGTGGGTGAGTTCGGCGGCACCGGCGCCACGTTCATCGTGCCGCTTCTGCTGATTCTCTTTATGAAGTCCAAGCAGCTCAAAGCCGTCGGTAAGGCCTCGATTGTTCCTGTTGCCTTCGCCGTCAACGAGCCGCTGCTCTTTGGCGCGCCGATGATCCTTAACCCCTACATGCTCATCCCCTTTGTTGCCGCCGGTTGCGTCAACGTGAGTGTTGCCAAGTTCTTTATCGATAACGTGGGCATGAACGGCTTCTCCTTCGTGGTGCCTTGGGCTACCCCCGCCCCCATCGGCATCTTCATCACCACGAACTTCCAGCTTATCGCCCTGGTATTTGTCGCGATTATCATCTTGCTGGACGCCATCATCTACCTGCCGTTCTTGAAGGCATACGATAAGCTGCTCTGCGACCAGGAGGCCGAGCGCGCCGCCGAGCTGGGTCTCGAGTCCAATGGTGCCGCTGCCATCGCCGCCAAGCCCTCTGCGCCCGCTGTCGAGCAGGCTACCGCTTCCGTCGAGACGACTGTTGCCGCCGCCGACAGCAAGCCTGTCGCCGATCAGCCCGAGCCCGAGCCCGCTGCCGATGCATCCGCTAAGAAGGATGTCGATGGCCTGAAGGTCCTCGTCCTGTGCGCCGGCGCCGGCACCTCTGCCATGCTCGCCAACGCCATCAAGGAAGGTGCTGCGCAGACCGGAGAGAACATCGCTTCCTCCGCAGGCGCCTATGGCCAGCACACTGCCATCATGGATCAGTACGACGTTATCGTGCTCGCCCCGCAGGTTCGTAGCTACTACAACGACATGAAGGCCGACACCGATCGCCTGGGCATTAAGCTGCTCGCTCCCCGCGGTAAGGAATATATCGACCTTACTCGCGACCCCGCTGGCGCCATCAAGTGGCTCCGCGAGAACCTCGACTAGCTCCTCCCTCTGTTGGTGCCCGGATTCCCGGTTCGGGCACCTCTCCCTATTCGTATCCCACAGAAAGGATGACTCATGACCAACCCCATGCAGTTCCCCGACGGCTTTGTGTTTGGCGGCGCCACCGCTGCTTACCAGGTTGAGGGCGAGACCCGTACGCACGGCAAGGGCAAAGTGCCCTGGGACGATTTCCTGGTTGCTCAGGGTCGCTTCTCCCCCGATCCCGCAAGCGATTTCTACAACAAGTACCCGGTCGATATCGACCTGTGCCAGCGCTTCGGCATCAACGGTATCCGCGTCTCCATCGCTTGGAGCCGCATCTTCCCCAGCGGCACTGGTGAGATTAACCCCGAGGGTGTTGCCTTCTATCACGAGCTCTTTGCCACCTGCAATAAAGCCGGCGTTATCCCCTATGTCACGCTCGATCACTTCGATACGCCCGAGGCCTTTTACCAGAACGGCGGCGAGGGCTTCCTGACGCGCACGACGATCGACGCCTTTGTCGAGTACGCCAAGTTCTGCTTTGCCGAGTTCACCGAGGTCAAGCACTGGTTTACCTTTAACGAGATTCCCGCGACCGCCGAGGGCAGCTTTATCGTCGGCAACTGGCCGCACGGCGAGAAGTATCGCCTGGACAAGGCTTTCCAGCTCATGCACAACATGATGGTGGCCCACGCCAAGGCTGTCGTCGCCTTCCATGAGGGCGGCTTTGAGGGCGAGATCGGCATTGTCCAGAACCTGGAGCCCAAGTATCCCCTCGATCCCAACAGTGCTGCCGACTGCGAGGCAGCTCGCATGGCCGATGTCATCAACAACCGCTGGGTGCTCGACGCCACTTTCCGCGGCCACTATGCAGCCGACACCATGGAGGCTGCGACCAAGCTGGCCCATATCGCCGGCGGCGAGCTCGACGTTCGTGACGAGGACATCGCCGCGTTGACCGCCGCGCTCCCTTACAACGATTGCCTGGGCGTCAATACCTACAAGTGCCAGTTCCTGCGTGCCGCCGAGGGCGAAAACGACATCAACCACAATGGCACCGGCGACAAGGGCTCCTCGCGCTGGTTCCTCAAGGGCGTGGGCGAGTCATGCGTGCGCGAAGGCATACCCACCACCGATTGGGACTGGATCATCTATCCCGAGGGCCTGTACGACCTGCTGCTGCGCATTAAGAACGATTACCCCAACTACAAGAAGATCTACATCACCGAGAACGGCATGGGCTATAAGGACGACTTCGAGGATGGCTTTATCGACGACGCCCCTCGTATCGACTACATGCGTCAGCATCTCGCGTGGATCCTCAAGGCAATCGACGGCGGCGTGAACGTCGACGGTTACTTCGTGTGGTCGCTGCAGGACCAGTTCTCCTGGACCAACGGCTATAACAAGCGCTATGGCCTGTTCTACATCGACTTTGAGACCCAGAAGCGCTATCCCAAGGCGAGCGCGTACTGGTACAAGAACGTCGCGGAGACCGGCCTGCTCATGGCTTAACTTCTGCCACATACCCCCTGTCGGCCGCATGCGAATCCCTCCACGGGTTCGCATGCGGCCTTTTTGTTTTTGGTGGGCCCGTGCGGGCCGTTTATCTCAATCTGTAACATCTAGCAGGGATTTTCAATCCTAACTGTTATAGATTTAGACGAACGGGCGGCCAGGGCTGAAAGATCTCAATCTGTAACACGTAGCCCACTTTCGACCGTCTACCTGTTACAGATCAAGACAATAAGATAGTCAAATCCGAACTTTCCAAGCAGTTATGAACCATGGTTTCTAGTTTTCGGTATCACGAACATACTTTCGGTATCATTTAATGATATTATGATATCGAAAGTATGTTCGTGATACCGAAAGGAGCCGCATGCGCCAGTTCGATTACACCACAGTCCCAGCGGAACTCGAAGCAACTCCAATCACCAACCTCCTCCTCTCGATACGCGAGCATAAAGGCCGTCAGCTTGCTCTGAGTCAAGTCAAACCCGAGCTTCTATCGTCCCTAATGGAGGAGGCTAAGATCCAAAGCACCCGATCCTCCAACGGACTTGAAGGAATTGTTACCACCCAAAAAAGACTCAAAGCGATCATGGCGTATTCCGCCAAGCCAAGCTCCCGCGCAGAGGAAGAAATCGCTGGATACCGAGATGTGCTGTCGCTTATTCACGAGCAACACGATTCCATTCCCGTAACGCCATCGGTCATTCTGCAGTTGCATCGTGACCTCATGGCGCACACGGCAATCTCGTATGGAGGCCATTGGAAAGATGGCGATAACGAAATCGTCTCCATTGACGATCAAGGTAATCGATTTGTGCGCTTTAGGCCCCCTTCGGCTCTAGCAACCCCGGGACTTATTAAAGAAGCCTGCCAGTCCCTCAACGATGCTTTATCTCGCCAAGTTTGCGATCCCCTCCTTATATCGCTCCGCTTTATCTTCGATTTTGTTAGCATTCATCCCTTCAACGATGGCAATGGCAGGATGAGCCGGCTCCTTACAACGCTGCTGCTCGAAAAGACTGGATACGACGTTGCGCGCTACATCAGCATCGAACGACTTATTGAAGACAACAAGGCGCTCTACTACAACGCCCTCGCTGCAAGCTCCACTGGATGGAATGAAAATCAAAACACCGAAGCACCTTTTATCCGTTTCATGCTCGGAACAACCCTAGCCGCCTACCGACAGCTCGAGCAGCGTACCTTAATTGAATCAAGCACTCGTCCCATGTCGAAGCAAGCGCGCATCGCTGTTCTATTTCAACAGAGACCCGGCGTCATTAAGAAATCCGACATCCGGTCCAACTGCCCCGATATCAGCGAGGTAACCGTTAAACGAACCCTCGGTCAGCTTGTTAGTTGCAGCGCAATCGAAAAAACAGGAGCGGGCCGTTCGACGGGCTACATACTCAAAGACGTCCATGCTCTAGAACTATTCTTGCAATCCACAATACCCGATGGCGAGGCCGCAATAACAAAAGAGGCTCCAAAGGATAAGCTCCTTGAACGTGTAAACCACGCCGAGGATGAAAGCAAAGAGGGACTCTATGAAGACTATGATTCATTCTCAAGGGACATAAAGACGAAATACGGAGTCTAGTCATATCTCAGAATAGCCTCATCCTTGTTGCTCAAAGTTATTTGCGCGTCATTGTAAAGCGGTACCCCTGCGCCGGCGGGGGGGCAGAAGTATCGCCTGCCGATCCTGCTGGAGTCGGCGATCAGATAGCGCGAGTCGGCCTTGCTAAAGGCGAGCTGCTGGATGCGGCCCTCTTCCATGTTAGACGTGGACACGTCGCCGTCCAAAATGCCGTTGGCGCCGATAAACGCCGCGTCGATACCCAGCGCACGCAGGGCATCCTCGGCCGTTGGCCCCACAAAAGCGGCAGTGCGGCGACGGTATATACCGCCCACGAGGCACAGGTCGCAGTCTTCGCGCGCCTCGAGCAGGCTAAAGGCCGAAAGCGAATTGGTCACATAGATGGAAGGCAGTTTGTCGGTGACTCGGAGAGCGCCAATGCGATCTCACGACGGTTGCGCTCATTGTCTCAATTAGATACTCAACGAAATACGGCCCCGCAGCTCAATAAGCTGCGGGGCCGTACCATACACCGACGAATCAACGACGAAGTGCATCCACTATTTGGCCAGCTCCTGAACGATCCAGTCAATTGCACCTTCGGGATCGTTGGTAAGGTCGATATACTCCTTGCCCCTTGTGGTGAGCAGTTTAATTCCAAGGCGATCGGTATCGGCCTTCATAGCGTCATAGTACATGCGTGCCTGGGGCGCCAGAACAATCACGTTGTACTGATCCATCGTCTCATAGTGGCTTCCGTACGCACCGGACTGAGAAACCAGATCGATACCCTTAGCAGCGGCACCTTCGCGAAGAGCATTTGCCAAGAGAGTCGAAGTGCCGGCACCCTGGCAAAGCACAAGCACGCGGATCTGCTCCGCCTTGTCCTTTACCGCCTCGAGAGCTTTTGCGACATTTTCCTGTGCGGCAATAGCATCTGCATCCGAGTTTCCTGCAGTCTCCTTTGCAGACTCTTCCAAACAAAGCTGATGGTCATACGCCTTGCAGAACGGATAGTAAATCACAAAGTCAACGACCAACAGCACTGCCATCAATACGAGAGAACGCAGATCGAGACCCGTGGTGAGGAACGCACCAATTGGGCCGGGAAGCGCCCACGGCATGGTATACATGGGGGCGTTCATTCCAATGACGTCAATGAAAAATTTACCGATAATGGCGTTGACCATAGGAGCCACTAGGAAGGGCACGAACATATAAGGATTGAGAACAATCGGCATACCGAAGATAACGGGCTCGTTAACTCCAAAAATCACCGGGATAATCGATGCCTTGCCCATGGCTTTAAGCTGCTTGGAGCGCATAAACATGATCAGGATAATAGGAACGATGAACGTGCAGCCAGAACCGCCCAGACCGCCGATGAAGCTTGTAAAGTCCTGCGTGAGAGCAATTGACGGGTGTCCACCTGCTTGGAAAACCTCAAGATTGGTAACGGTATTGCCGTAGAGCGCAGCATTGATCGGACTCATGACAACCGAAGCACCGTGGATGCCCATAAATTGGAAAAGTGCGACCGCGCCTTCGATAAGCGCCATGCCAGGATAGGTGTCGACCGCGGAGAACAGCGGCGAGATGAGAGCGGATACCAAATTGGCGAACGGCACAGCAAGCAGCTTGCGGCTCGCAAGATCGATAAAAGCGCACGCAAGGATCGAAAACCCAAATGCAAAGATATCGCGAAAACTCTGCGCAATAGAGCCAGGGACCTCTTTGGGGAGCTTGATCGTCACATTATGGCTAATGCACACCTTATAGATATTAACGGTCAAGAATGCGGCTACGAACGCAGCGAGAAAACCCTTGGTTCCCATATAGCCGGTTTCAAAAACAGATGTATCTGCTCCGCCAATCGAGACAACATCGTTCGTCACCGATAGCAAGAGCATGCCGCACATGGCACAAACCATGCACGAGGTGGGGTTGAGAGATTTACCCGAAGGCATGCGACGGTTCATCGACATGGCAAGTGAGCTCGCCGTGGTGCCGGCCACCATAATGCCAAGAAGTCCCATGGTATATGCATAGATTTTATTGAAGAAATCCAGCACCTCAGACGGAAGCGTGATGCCTACATAGGCAGGGAGCGTCGAAAGAAGAAGGAACAGGCTCGAGAACAGCACAATTGGCATATTCGAGAGAAAGCCATCCTTAATCGCCACCAGATAAATGTTCCTCGAGATTTTGTCGAAGAGGGGCTGGTGTTTTTCAAGGAATTTGACGATAGCGTCCATAACACATCCTTTCATGATTCCCGGGCACACAACGATTTATCCGGACTCAACCGTCGTCGTCCCCGTTTGTATCCACTTATGTAAGTGAATACGTTCTTGTGCGAAATGTAATATCATTTGCGCGATTTGTCATAACCAATTCTTTTTCCGCTTTGTCGATATGTCAAGAATTCAAATACTTATTCGGTGAACGGTAGTTGATTAATTTAAGGTTTTCCCAGCTAGGGTCTATTTTTTCAGAGCAGTACAATAAGTTTGCAACCGTTCACCGATTGGATATAACATATTGAATATATTGTTGTAACAATATTAGAGACAATGTCACAAGCCTGTCGTTCTAGTCAAAGGAAGTAACAATGCCCAAACGATTACTGAACATGTCCGCATCCGATTTTGCCGCCACGTCACCCATGGATCTAAAACAGGCAATTCTGGCTTCCGAGGGACGTACCATCATGGCGGAAAACGTACCCTCTTCCCAATTTCTCGGCGGCGTTACTAATGCAGAAATCGAACGTGCCGCAGGTGCCGACCTGCTTCTGTTTAACGCGCTCGATGTGTTCGATCCAGTTATTGCCGGTATTCCAGATGATCTCAATGAAAACCCGGTCACTTGGGTGAAGCGAGCATGCGGAAGGCCCATTGGCGTCAATCTGGAGCCAGTTGATAACGAGGCAGAGATGTCTGAATCCCGAACGGAAATCCCCATGGGTCGTCGCGTCTCTCCCAAGACCTTAGAAAAGGCTAACGAACTCGGATTTGATTTCATCTGCCTGACGGGCAACCCTGGAACCGGCGTCTCCAACGATGCAATCGCCCATTCGATTAAACTCTCCAAAGAGCATTTCAATGGCCTGGTCATAGCCGGAAAAATGCATGGAGCGGGCGTTGCAGAACCTGTCATGACGCTCGAAATTGCGCGCAAGTTTGTTGACCTCGGCGTCGATATCCTTCTCGTGCCAGCCCCCTACACCGTCCCTTGCTTCCAAGAAGCAGACCTGCGCGCCATCGTAGACTTTGTACGATCCCACAACGTAGGCAAGTCAATTGAAGAGAAGGTTCTCGTCATGGCGGCGAACGGGACGAGTCAAGACTCCTGCGACAGCGAGACCATTAAGAAAATAGGCCTTGCAGCAAAAGCAGCCGGCGCTGACCTCCAACATATCGGGGACTCCATGAACGGTATTTGCCTGCCCCAGAATATCTTCACGCTCGGACAAGCCCTTCGTGGATACAGGCATCAGATCGTCATGCTGAGCCGCTCTTTGATACGTTAAGGTTACCTTGCCCACGTTACATCCCGACTGAGGCAACCATCAGGTATAACCAACATGCAAACTGAGGCTCTAATGCTCGATACACACGAAAAACGGCCACTCTATTTACAGCTCACCGACGCGCTGCTCAAGCAGATCGTCGATGAATATCAAGCAGACGATAAACTTCCAACAGAAATGGAACTCTGCGACGAATACGCCGTAAGCAGAACAACCGTCCGACTTGCCATGAGTGAGCTGGAGCGTCGTGGAAGTATCTATCGAATCCAAGGTAAGGGATCGTTTGTTGCACCGAAACGCGTTAGCGAGCTCAATTCACTTTTAGACTTTGACTTTGCAAGCCATTGCGATGGCGTTGATCCGGATGCCATCACCAAACATTTCGGCGGCCTCACATCAGGTCGTCCAATTTCCGTAATGATGCTCCAACAATTTGGATGTCAAAGTCGCGATGAAATTCAGCGTCTTGAATTGACCTACGAACTTGAAGGCAGCTTCATAGGCGCTGATACATTCTTCATTTCAAAGTCGCGCGTTCCGAATAACCAGTTAGATTTTCAGGCATTTAGCAGAATCATGGACGACTTGTCCAAGTCTATCCAATCTGTTAGGGAAAGCTATAGAGCACGTCAGCTTAGCGATTCCGAAGCCAGTAATTATGGTGTTGCAAAACTTCCGGTCATCGAACTGACTCATTATGCTTACGACTCCGGAGGCAAACTAATCTCAATTGTCTGCCGCACCGTCTTAACTGGGCGAGTCCCTTATCAAAACTTTATTTTCAAGTCCTAATGTTCTTTTTCTTTTGTCTCGATCTGTAACACGTGGCCGAGTTTTTAAGTCCTAACCGTTACAGATCGAGACAAACAACGTAGACCCCGCCGAATTGTCTCAATCTGTAACACTAAGACCGGTTTTGGACGTCTAGATGTTACAGATTGAGATGAATGCACAGGCCAATGTCCCCAATCTAAATCTGTAACAACTAGCCGAATTATTCGGTCCTAGCTGTTACAGATCGAGACAAACGGAATAGGCCGAGCCAAAAATCTCGATCTGTAACATCTGACTCGCTTTTGGCCGCCTAGATATCACAGGTTGAGACAATTTGATAGTGGAGTCCTCATTTGCGCGTCGATCGCGTCGAAAATGTTGGTGTAAGGGTGACACCCTAGCGCCCGTTTAACGAAAAACGGCCTTCGTCCTAGAATCT
>NZ_JBDGBA010000034.1:0-11191 GCF_040910185.1 Collinsella aerofaciens
GGTCTTGGTCTTGACCACCGTGTGCTTGTTCACGACCTGTTGGCCGCCCAGCGGCTTGCCAGTCTGCGTGTCGTAGGCCTGCACGTAGGGAATGTTGCCGTCGGCAGGCGTCGACTCCACCTGCACGCGCGGCTGCTGCTGCGTCTCGCCGGCGTTGCCCGCGTCCTGGGGACGCTGGGAATCGTTCTCGCTCATAGCTACGATCCTTTCGTCAAATAACCAAAGGCCCGCCAAACATGTGGCGGGCCATCATTGTTCACGTTGAGTTGTACCCCAATATGCGGGTGCACGTGTATGAGAACGCAATCTTTTAGGAAGGCTTAAGTTCTGTACGGACCCGAAAGGAACCCACGCATGCGGCAAAACCACCACAAAGGTGCCTGTCCCCTTTTTGGTGGAAATCTAGTCCTTAAACAGATAACCAACGCCGCGGACGGTGGTGATGTGCGCCGCGATCTGCGGGCCCACCTTGGAGCGGATGCGTCGAATGTGCACGTCGACGGTGCGCGTACCGCCGCAGTACTCAAAGCCCCACACGCGGTGCAGCAGCACCTCGCGGCTGTAGGCGCGGTTGGGGTGCGTTGCCAAAAAGCTCAGCAGTGAGTACTCCATCAGCGTCAGGTCGATGGGCTCGTTATCGAGTGTCACCTGGTAGGTAGCCAGGTTGATCTCGAGGTTATCGATGTTAAGCACATCGTCGGCGGTGACGGTCTCTTCCTCGCCCATCAGGCGCTGTGCGCGAGCCTTGAGTTCGTTGGGCGTCGCCGTGGGGCATATAAAGTCGGCATGCGCGTGGTTCGGCAGACGCAGGGTGCCGAGCGCCTCGTCGTCGACGATCACCAGCATGGGAACGCCGCCGCGATCGTCAAGCCACTTGGCAATCTGATCGATACGGTCGCTGCGGATGCCATCGGAATCGAGAATCAGCAGGTCAAAGTCGTGCGCCGCAGTCGGCGAATCGGGGGTTGCCAAGCTCACCTCGACACCCAGGGTGGTCGTCAAGCTGCGGGCAAACTCGTGGAAGCGCGTCGTGCGCGCCATGAACAGGGCACTCTTTTCGGACATATCGGCCTCCAAGGAAATGAGCTCAATCGTACTGGAACAAGCCAGCGCGATTAGGAGTTCGCCAGATAATGCTTGATCTCCCACTCGGTGATCGTGGACTCAAACTTATGCCACTCGTTGCGCTTCTTTTTGAGGAAGAAGCTGTGGATGTGCTCGCCGAGGGCATCCTTCATAAACTGCGAGTCCTCAAAGACGTCGAGCGCCTCTTTGAGCGAGCGCGGCAGCGGCGTGTAGCCGGCCTCGAGCATCTGACGGTCGGTGAGTTTGAGCGTCTCGGCCGTTGCCTCGGGCGGGAGCTCCAGCTTGCGCTCGATGCCGTCCAGACCAGCCGCCAGCGTAACGGCGTTGACCAGGTACGGATTGGCCATGGGATCAGGACTGCGCAGCTCGATGCGCGTGGACAGCTGCTTGCCGGGCTTGTAGACCGGGATGCGGATCATGCTCGCGCGGTTGCGCAGACCCCACGTGGCGTACTGCGGCACGGAATCGCCACCCGTGGTGATGCGCTTGTACGAGTTGACCGTGGGGTTGGTGATGGCGCTAATCTCTCGCGCGTGTGCCAGAATGCCGGCCATGTAGTGCTTGGCGATATCGGAGAGATGGTACTTCTCGTCGTCCTCGCCCCAAAAGACGTTGTTGCCGTCGTGGTCGAACAGCGACTGATGCAAAAACATAGCGCTGCCGTCCTCGCCCGCCAACGGCTTGGGCATAAAGGAGGCGTGGCAACCGCTCTCGTAGGCCTGCTGCTTAATGATGAGCTTGGCCGTGGTGATGGCGTCGGACATGCTCAGGGCCTCGGCGTGGCGCAGGCTCATGCCGTGCTGCGAGCGGCCGGCGGCGTGGAAGGTGTACTCCACGGGCACGGACATCTTCTCGAGCGTGAGGACCGTGTTGCGGCGCAGGTCGCGAGCGGCATCGCTCACCGAAAGATCGAAGTAGCCCACGTTGTCGAGCGGCTCGGGGGTGTGCTCGTCGGGGAAGTAGTAATACTCCAGCTCGGCACCCACGTTGAGCAGATAACCAGCCTTCTCGGCCTTGCGGAACATGCGGCGCAGGGCATCGCGCGGGTCGCCGGCAAAGGGCTTGCAATCGGGAGTGCACACGTCGCAGAACACGCGGGCGACGCCGTTATGGCTCGGGCGCCACGGCAGAATCTGGAAGGTAGAAGCATCGGGGAACGCCAGCATGTCGGCTTCCTCGGGCGTGGCAAAGCCCTCGATGGCAGAGCCGTCAAAGCCAATACCCTCCTCAAAAGCGACCTCGAGGTCCTCGGGGCTAATGGCAAAGTTCTTGAGGCGGCCGAGAATGTCGACAAACCACAGACGCACAAAGCGAATGTCACGCTGCTCTACGGAGCGGAGTACGTAATCGATGTTCTGCTGGTTCATGTCGCTCCCCTTTCTTTCGGGCGGGTTTCGACTGGTCTATATCGCAGATACTATCGCAGAAAAATGTTTCCGCAGGGTTAAAGCGTATCAAGCGCTCAAAAAACGTGTGCGAACAGGCCGTTGCAAACGAGCGGCTAGCGCGAGGTCGATGCGCGGTGCTCGATGTGGCCGGAAATCTCGATGCGTTTGGGCGCCAGCTTCGCGGCCTCGCCCACGGTGGTGGTAACGACGTCGATGCGCTCGGAGAGGCGCTCGACCACACGCTCGGCAATGGCAAGGGTGTCTTGCGCGGCCGTGGTCACACCGCCAAAGAGCACGTGGTTCCAGGGGTAGTCATCAAACGTCGCGATCTTGAGCCCCGCCGGCAACGAGGGTCCCAACTGTGCCAGCGCCTCGGTCAGACGCAAGAAGACCAGACCGTTGACGGCAATGAGGCCGAGCTTTTTGCCCGCATAGTCGCGGATGGTCTCGTCCAAGCGGCCAACGCCCGTGGCGCCACCGTCGGCCAGGGTGACAACCTCGCCCGCAAGGCCGCGTCGCGAAAGCTCGTCGGCAAAGGCCTCGGCGCGCTCGCGACGTACGGGGCTGTCATCGCTTGCCTCGGTGAGCAGACACAGGCGCTCGCTGCCCGCAGCAGCCAAGGCTTCTACCAGGCCGGCAACCAGCTCGCAGTTGTTAGAGGTCACCAGATCGATGCCACCGTCGGCAACGTCGCGGTCGAACAGCACAACAGGCAGGCGTCCCGCTGCCGCGGCAATCGCCTCGTCGTTGCCACCGCAGGTATTGACGACTAGGCCGTCCACACCAGCATCGATAAGTCTGGTAAGCGACTCTGCTTCCTTTGCGGGGTCGTTGCCGCTAATGGCCGTCATGAGCGAGCAGCCGCGCGCGGCGGCGCTGACGGAAAGTCCTTCGAGCATGGCACTGGAGAACGGGTTGGCGATGTCGGCCAGGATCACACCGATGAGGTTGGTACGCGAGCTGCGCAGATTGCGCGCAGCGGCACGCGGGCGATAGCCGGTGCGCTCAATAACCGCCGCGATGCGAGCACGGGTTTCCTCGGTCATTTGCCCGGGACGGTTGTTGAGATAGCGCGAGACCGTGGCCGGGCTCACGCCCGCCTCGGCGGCAATGTCCTTAATCCTCATCTGCGCCATAGAGCACCCCGTTTCCCAATTGTCAGCAGTCTGAGCCATTTTAGGCATTTTTTAAAAACTCGGCTTCAAAACGCTGCAGATGAGCAGCATCGTTTTTGCGTCTCGAGCAGATGCGATGATGGGCTAGATAGACGAGTCTTTAGGCAGCTCAAAATAGTCGGGATGCAGGGCAATAACCGGGCCTTGCTCCTCGGGCATCAGATGCAAGTGCGTCTCTGCCAGATAGCTCGCCGCGTCGGTATCGCCCCTCTTAATGGCCTCGAGAATCCGGCGATGCTGCCGACGAATCGGCTCCCAATCCAAATCCTGCGACACCATACGCAACCAGTTGTATCGCTCAAAATGCGTATTGACGCTCTTCATCCAATCCCACAACATGTGACGACCGGCAATCTCAAAACACGTCTCATGGAACAGGTTGTCCAGATCGAAAAAGCGACGCGTTTCGCTATGGTCGAGCGACTCGGACTCGGTAAGAATCTGCTCAAGCCGCTGCTTTTGCTCGGGCGTAGCAGCCGAACAACATTTAATGAGCACGCTTCTCTCGAGCTTCTCGCGCAAAAAGCAGGCGTTTTCGGCGCGTTCCATGCTGATCTTAGAGACGTAGGTGCCGCTTTTGGGACGCGTTTCCACCAGTTCCTGCTCACGCAAGCGCACAAAAGACTCGCGAATGGGCGTGCGCCCGATTCCCGTCTCCTTTTCCAGACCAATCGCCGAAAGGCGCGTGCCAGGCTTGAGCTCGGCATAGATGATCTTGGACCGCAATGCGTTGTACGCCTGGTCTTGCAGGCTCTGATAATGCTGCTGTTCCATAAAGCCCTCGGATGAAGCCTCGGTTAATCGAATACCACCATGCAATACTATCGCATCGACACGTCCCAACTCCCAACCGGTCTTTTGGGATGTGTCTCTTTCAGTCTTTTTGGGACGGGGCTTTTTGGCCACCCCGGGCCGCAGGTCGGCCCCTTGCCACAAAAGGGGCCCATCTACTACGTTAACACGGATAGCCTCGGCCATACCGAAAACCGTGAAAACAAAACCGCAGGTAGACAGCTTGTCGATTTTCGAAAAAGCCGACCATGGTTGACCCCTGCGGCTTAAACGTAGTAGATAGGCCCTTTTCGTGGCGTAGCACTGCTGCATCCCAAATTGGCACCCCGAGCCCTCGTGAGTTGCCAACAAGCTGTTCGCCCAGCGCTTTATCCGCGCGGCATTTGAAAAATAGCACCACCGCAAAACCCGCGAGTAGCGCTTACTTTGCTATATCTCACTATACTTTGCTATATCTTGCTATATCTTGAGCAAAGGTGGCTCACATGCAAACAAACCCTTTTAAGCCCACAGCAGGTAAAACACCTCCCACGATTATCGGCCGCGAAGATGTGCTCGAAGAATTCAATGAGGGCCTCGTCAACGGGCCTGGTGCCCCGGGGCGCCTAATGCGCATAGCCGGCGTCCGTGGAACGGGCAAGACGGTCCTCCTTGACGAGTGCTCACGTTTGGCGCAAAGCCGTGGCTGGACGGTCATAAAAGAGGTCGCAACCGAGGGACTTTGCCAGCGCATTCTCGAACAGCTGCAGCCCAAATTCCAGGCCAAACACGCCAGATTTGAGCCCACCGTAGCTGGCATATCCATCGGCAGCATAGATATTGAGCGAATCGGCCCATCGCTACGCGACGCCATGAGACAGACAATATCCAAGAATGGAAATGGCCTGCTCATCACTCTCGACGAGGTTCAAGACGCAGAGCTCGATGAGGTCCGAACGCTCTCCATTGCGATTCAGCAGGTTATCGGCGAAGACCTTGATATCGCCTTTGTTTTTGCTGGGCTGCCTTCGATGATTGAAAGTATCATCAACGGAAAGGCACTTACGTTTTTGCGCCGTGCCCTCCCCTTTGACCTGAAGGCTGTGGCAGTAACCGAAGTGTCGTACTCCCTCGAGGAAACCATTGAAGCGTCTGGCATGGAGTTGCAGCCAGGTATTGCCGGCCAACTTGCCGAGGCAACGCAAGGCTATCCTTTCATGATCCAACTCGTTGGATACTACGCATGGCAGTTGGCGAGACGCGCACATACAGCGATTATTGGAGAAGAAGAAGCCGAGCGCGGCATTGCAACGGCACGCGAACGCTTCTGCGCCATGGTGATTGAGCCCGCGCTGCAGCGCATTCCGCCCACGTGCATCGCTTATCTGCTGAGCATGGCGTCTTTGGGGCAGACGAGCTCGACCAGCATGGTTGCCGATGCCCTAAACAAAACGCCTCAACAGGTGAGCTCCGTCCGCAGCCGCCTGTTAAGAGAATCGATTATCGAGGCTCCTTCGTACGGCAAGGTCTCATTTGCCATCCCCTACATGCGTGACTACCTCTGCGAACACAAAGCCGAACTGGAAGTTGAACTGTAGAAACGACAACTGCTCTGCAAGACGAAAACCGTTTTCGTACGGATTTAAAGCAGACGTAAACGGTTTTCGTCTGTTTTACGTTCGGAAATAAGACGCAAATTGCACTTTCGTATGGTTTTACGCCAAACGCAACACGCTTTCGTCCGGCTATGCGTCCCCAATCCAGACGAAAAAGGCCCCGAGCTCGTGTGAGCTCGGGGCTCTTTGTGCCGCACATCTATGAGAGGGAATCGATGCGCATGGGCGCTACTCCATGTAGCCACCCTGAATGGCGGAAACCGCATGCTCGGTAAAGAACTTGAGCGTGCCGGAGGTGTAACGATTAGCCTTGGGCTTCCAAGCGGCGCGGCGCTCGGCCAGGACGGCGTCGACCTCGGCCGGCTCCATCTCCTTGCCGGCGATGCCCACGATGGACAGCGAGCGCTCGGGGATGTTGATCTGAATCAGATCGCCTTCCTCGATCAGGGCAATCGGGCCGCCCACGGCAGCCTCGGGCGAAACGTGACCGATAGCCGGGCCCTTGGAGGCGCCGGAGAAGCGGCCATCGGTGATCAGGGCAATGCTCGCACCCAGCTCGGGATCGCTGGCGATAGCCTCGGTGGTGTAGAACATCTCGGGCATTCCGGAACCCTTGGGGCCCTCATAGCGAATGATAACGGCATCGCCGGGCTTGACCTCATGCGTCAGGACGGCGTGAATGGCGTCCTCCTCGCAGTCGAACGGACGGGCCTTGAGCGTAGCCTGGAACATCTCGCGCGGAACGACGGTGTGCTTGACGACCGCGCCCTCGGGAGCAAGATTGCCGTGGAGGATGGCGATGGAACCGTCGGTGCCGAAGGCCTGGTCAAACGGACGGATGATGTCCTCGCGCTTGAGATTCCACTTCTCAAGGTAACGACCGCACTTCTCGTAGTAACCGTTGTTCTTGAGGTCCTCGAGGTTTTCGCCGAGAGTCTTGCCGGTGACGGTCATGACGTCGAGATGGAGCATCGACTTGATCTCCTCCATGATGCGCGGCACGCCGCCCGCATAATAGAAGAACTGCGCCGGCCACTCGCCTGCGGGACGAACGTTGAGCAGGTAGTGGGCGCCACGGTGCAGACGATCGAAGTCGTCGGCGGACATCTCGATGCCAAACTCACGGGCGATTGCGGGGATGTGCAGCAGCGAGTTGGTGGAACCGGAGATGGCGCCGTGGACCATGATGAGGTTCTCGAAGGATTCCTTGGTCACGATGTCGCGCGGGCACAGGTTGTGCTCGGAGAGCCACACGGACTGACGGCCGGCCTCGCGGGCGAACTCGCGCAGGTCGGAGCTAGTGGCGGGCAGCAGAGCCGTGCCGGGGAGCATAAGGCCCAGGGCCTCGGCCGTGACCTGCATGGTCGAGGCGGTACCCATAAAGGAGCAGGCGCCGCAGCTGGGGCATGCGTTGTGCTTGGCAAACTCAAGCTCCTCGCGGGAAATCTCGCCGCGCTCATAGCGGGCCGAGATGGCGCCGAGCTGCTCCAGGGTCAACAGATCGGGGCCTGCATCCATGACACCGCCGGTAACGACGATGGAGGGGATGTTGATGCGGCCCATGGCCATGAGGTTCGCAGGCAGGCCCTTATCGCAGCTGGCGACAAAGACGCCGGCGTCGAACGGGGTGGCCTTGGCATGGATCTCGATCATGTTGGCGATCATGTCGCGGCTGGGCAGCGAGTAGTTAATGCCGTCGTGGCCCTGGGCCTCGCCGTCGCAGATATCGGTGCAGAAGTAACGGGCGCCGTGGCCGCTAGCATCGGCAACGCCAGCACGGACCTCCTCGACCAGCTCAAACAGGCCCGCAGAACCCGGGTGCGAGTCGCCGAACGTCGACTCGATAATGACCTGCGGCTTGTCCAGATCCTCAATGGTCCAGCCGGAGCCCAGACGCAGTGGGTCCATCTCGGGGCTAATGGTGCGGAACTTGCCGGATCGCGGCTGCAGCTTAGCAACCAGGTCGGCCGCCTCCTGTTGAATCTGCGCTTTGGTTTTCTCGTCCATGATGTTCTCCTCTTTTGGTTTGAACGGTTGTATCAATCGTTGGTTAATGAATCAGGTGTAAATGGGTACCGAGCGATGCACTCGGCGAAAGATGCCCGACTAGGCGAAGAACGAGATCACCAGGGCGCAGGCGAGGCCCGAAAGACCGATGATTGTCTCCATGACAGTCCAGGACTTGAGGGTGGTCTTCTCGTCAATCTCGAGGAACGAAGAGCACATCCAGAAACCGGCATCGTTGACGTGCGAGAGGGCCGTGGCGCCGCCGCAGATGGCACGCATGGCGGCCGAGCACGCAACCAACGACCAGGTCGTCTGTATCAAAGAGCTCTGCGACGAATCCGAGCGCCTGGCCGAGGCCGGTGAGGATTACTCCGCCGCCGACACCGCGTTCCACAATGCCATTGCCGAGAGCTCCGGAAACCTCGTCGTTCCCCGCCTGATGGGCGTGCTCAAGGCATCCGTCCCCCTCTTTATCGACGTGACCGGCAAAAAGCTCGTCGAGGAAACTATCCGCACGCACCGCGATGTGGCCGACGCCATCGCCTCGCGCAATCCCACCGCCGCTCACGATGCGATGTATCTGCACCTGGTGTATAACCGCAACATGATTGCGGGGGGAGCAGAAACAAAAGGCATTTAGGGCCCGACAATAATCTTTCTTTGGCAAAACGCAGGCGGCGGCTGCCCAACACACAGGGCAGCCGCCGCTTTTTGCAATCGATTGGTGCAAAGGGGTTGACTAGAGCTCGCAGGCAACCTTGTAGCCATCGCCGATGGCGTCGCGGATGTTGCCGCACTTGTTGGCGTCACCCAGCACGTGGGTGGTAACGCCGGCAGCGGCAAGGTCGTCGGCAAGCTTGGTGTTGGGGCGATAGCCCATGGCAAGCACCAGCGTATCGGCATCGGCGATGGTGTGGACCTCACCGTCCTTCTCGTAGCTGATGGTGTCCTCGGTAATCTCGGTCACCTTGGCCTCGGTCAGCACATGGACGCCCTTGGAGAGCATGCGCGTGATGAGCACCGCGCGACCAGCACCGCCCTCGTTGGCGGCAAGCGTCTTGGTCATCTCGATGACGGTAACATCGCGATTGGCCGGCGAGAGGTCATTGACCAACGGGGCCAGGTAATCGGCCGTCTCGCAACCGACGGTGCCGCCGCCCACGATGACGATCTTCTTGCCCGGAAAAGCCTTGCCGCCCAGCAGGTCGTCGGCCGTCATAACCTGCTTAAAGCCCTGCATGAAGGCCGGAGCGATGGGCTCGGCGCCATAAGCCAGGACAACCTCGTAGCCCGCGTAGTCACGCTGAATGTCCTCGGCAGTAAGCTCGGTGCCAAATACGCACTTCACGCCGGCCTCGGCCAGGCGACGATACTGATACTTGATCACGCGGGTGAGTTCCTGCTTTGCCGGCGGAACGGCTGCGATACGCATCTCGCCGCCCGGCTCGTCCTGCTTATCCACGAGCACCACGTTGTGACCGCGCTTGGCGGCAATGAACGCCGCCTCCATGCCCGCGGGACCGGCGCCCACAACCAGTACGTTCTTGGCCTCAGCGGCAGGCTCGTAGCCGGCCTCGTCGCGCTCCACGTCCGGGTTGACGGTGCAGGAGATGCGCTTGCCAAACATAATGCCGTTCAGGCAGCGCAGGCAGCCGATGCAGGGGCGGATGTCATCGGCGTTGCCGGCGGCTGCCTTGTTGCAGAACTCGGCA
This sequence comes from Collinsella aerofaciens, assembly GCF_040910185.1. Taxonomy (GTDB): domain Bacteria; phylum Actinomycetota; class Coriobacteriia; order Coriobacteriales; family Coriobacteriaceae; genus Collinsella; species Collinsella aerofaciens_BF. The sequence goes on from NZ_JBDGBA010000034.1 coordinate 9,756, forward strand.
TCGCACAGATTGGCGCGGCCCATCATGCAGATGTCGGCAGCACCGTCCTCAATCAGCTCCTCGGCAATCCAGGCCTCGTTGATGCGGCCGACGGTGGCGACGGGAATGTTCACGTGCTTCTTAATCTCACGCGAGCAGGCGGCGTGCGAGGCCTGCTGCGTGCCGGCGGCGGGAATCGCGGAGCCGCGCTTGATGGTGGTGCCGCCCGACACATGAATCATGTCGACGCCGGCCTTCTCCAGGCGACGCGAGACGTAGATCATGTCGTTGAGGGTCAGAGCGCCATCGGTGTACTCGTCGCCCGAGATACGGACGTCGATGATAAAGTCCTTGCCGCAGCGCTCGCGAATCTCGGCGATGACCTCAAGCAGGAAGCGCATGCGGGCGTCGAGCGAGCCGCCGTACTCGTCGGTACGCTTGTTGTAGAGCGGAGTCAAAAAGCCGCCGAGCATACCGTGGGCGTGTGCCGCATGGACCTCAACGCCATCGACGCCGGCCTTCTGCATACGCACGGCAGCGTCACCGAACTGATGCGTGAGCTCGTGGATCTCATCCACCGTAATGGGGCGCGGCGCCTCGCGGGCATAGGACGGACCCACAAAGGACGGAGCGATCAGGCGCGGCGTGCCCGGAATGTTAAAGGCCATGTAGGCGGGGTGGAAGAGCTGCGGCATGATCTTGCAGCCATACTCGTGGACGGCCGCGGCGAGCTTTTCCCAACCGGGGATAAACGTGTCGTCGTAGCAGCACATGTCACCCGGCAGATAGGTATAGGTGGGCTCGACCGTCACGACCTCGGTAATGATGAGGCCAACGCCGCCCTTGGCACGGGCACGGTAATGATCGACCAAGTCGTCGGTCACATAGCCATGATCGGCCAGGTTGGTGGACACCGGCGGCATAAAGACGCGGTTCTTAACCTCGGTCGTACCGACCTTGATCGGACTAAAGAGCATCGGGTAGGCGGATGACTCCATACAGGCTTCCTTTCGTTTGAGCCGCTCGGCGGCAGTTGCTAACGTACTTATCGTATCAGCAACCGCCGCATTCGCGCTCGCTCGCACTCCCCACCTTCAATCCCGACCCTCACAAAAAAGTTGCGGTGGAATACGGAGTAGATAAGACTTTTGACAGGCAAAACAGTCCGTATTCCACCGCAACTGATGGGCGGGATGGAATTGAGGGCTCAGATAGTCAGTCATGCCCTCATCCGCCACTCCCTCACCTACAGCGCGCCGTCCAGCATAAGGTTCACCTTGAGCACGTTGACCGTGGGCTCGCCGAAGACGCCCAGGAATCGGCCCTTGGTGCACTGGGCGATGATGTCGCGCACCTCGCCTTCGCTCTTGCCCGTGGCCTTCGCCAGGCGCGGTACCTGGTACTCGGCGGCATCGGGGGAGATCTCCGGGTCGAGGCCGGACCCCGAACACGTCACC
>NZ_JBDGBA010000035.1:0-10862 GCF_040910185.1 Collinsella aerofaciens
CCATATCGTTGGGGCCAGGCCCGATTTTGCCTCTTGACAATGTCCTGCTCATATTAAAAGGAACGTCCCCAAGTGCCGGCACGAGAAAGACAGCGCTGCGGGAAACGATCCGCAGTGCTGTCTTTCTTTATGCAAATACGATCAAGTTATCCCTGTGTATCGCCGGCTTCTCGGCCAGGTTAGCGAGCAGGCGGTTGCTGGCGATCTGGTCCTGGCGGCGACCGGCAGCAAGTTCCAGCACGTCCGAATCGGCCTCGGCGATACCGCGGGCGACGACCATACCGCTCGGATCGCACACATCGAGCACATCGCCCTCGGCAAACTGGCCATCGACCTCGCGAATACCCACCGCAAGCAAGGAAGAGCCACGGCTAACCAGCGCCTTCGCAGCACCATCATCGACCGTCACCGAGCCATGCGCCTTGTCGCCCAGTGCGATCCACAGCTTGCGGGATGCGATGTCCAGACGCTCCGCCGGCGGATCGAACAGCGTGCCCACGCTCTCGCCGCGGGCGAGGCGCACGAGCGCATCGGGCTCCTCGCCCGAGCAAATCACGCTCTGAATGCCCGCCGTCATCAGGATGCGGCTCGCGCGGATCTTGGTAATCATGCCGCCCGTTCCCACCGATGTGGAAGAATCGCCCGCCGAGGCAATAATCTTGGCATCGATCTTATGCACGACAGGAACAAACTCGGCCGTGGGGTCCTCATGCGGATTGGCAGTATAGAGACCATCGATGTCCGAGAGCGTCACGCACAGATCGGCAGAAACCAGGCAGCTCACAAGCGCCGCCAGTGTGTCGTTGTCGCCAAACTTAATCTCATCGACGGTAACGGTATCGTTCTCGTTGACGACCGGCACCACGCCAAGCTCCACGAGGCGCAGCAGGGCGTCGCGCGCATGCAGGTAGGACGTGCGGCGGGCCGTGTCGTGGCGCGTGAGCAGTACGAGCGAGGTGAGCAGGTCGCGCGCATGGAACTCCTCGTCGTAGGCCGACGAGATGATGCACTGACCGGCCGAGGCGCAAGCCTGTAAGCTCGGCAGGTCACCGACCGGCTTGCGTTCGAAGCCCAGCACGGGATAGCCACAGGCGATAGCGCCCGAGCTCACCACGACCAGACGCCAGCCGAGCTTGCGCAGCGCTGCGGCCTGATCGGCAAGTCCGCCGATAAAGGCGCGGTTGACCTTGCCATCGGCACCCACCACCGTGGACGAACCGATCTTTACCACCATCGTTTTATAAGAAGTCGTCATACGTCAAACCAATCAACTGTTCAGCGAACGGCCGAGCTGGCGGCCAAGGGAGCGTGACTCGCCCCTACCGCCCAAGGAATTAGTGAGCCCAGGGAAAAGCAGAGGCCGCGGCCATGTTCTTGCGTACGAGCTCGTCGCGCACCTGAGCCAGGCCCTGCTCCATGCCCACCACATAGGTCTGCGGGTACAGGAAGCGCTTGAAAGCTGCGTCCAGATGATCGAGCGCCCAAGCACAGCGCTCGCGCGCGTCCTGGATGCTCTCACGCGGAGCCACCGCACTGCCATCGCGCACGATCGGCACCAGCAGCTCGCGATACTCAAGTTCGGACACGTCAGTCACCAGGGCGGCATCATTCACGGCCACGAGGGTATTGCCGCGCGCGGCGCCCTCCCCCGCCAGATGGTCCTCGTCGTAGATCATGTCGCAGACCGGGCCGCCAAAGCCGTCGTAATAACGGCGCACGCGTTGCACGCCCGGGATCGTGCGCTTGTAGGGCTGCTCGGAGAGCTTGACCACCGGCGTCCATGGATCTGCCTCGCTCGCACGGCGGGCGGAAAGCTTGTACACGCCGCCCAGCGCCGGCTGGTCATAGCAGGTCGCGAGCTTGGTACCCACGCCAAAGCTGTCGATGGGCGCGCCCTGGTCGAGCAGCGACTGAATCGTGTACTCATCCAGATCGTTAGAAACCGAGATCCCCACATAGGGCAGGCCCTCGGCATCAAAACGACCGCGCACATACTTGGAGAGCTTGGCGAGGTCGCCGGAGTCGATGCGAATAGCCGATAGACGCTCGCCCACCGCCTCCATCTCCTTGGCAACCGTAATGGCATGCTCGCAGCCCTCGCGCACGTCATAGGTGTCGATGAGCAGCGTACAGTTCTTGGGGCTCGACTTGGCAAAGGCACGGAAGGCCTCGAGCTCGGAATCGAAGCTCATCACCCAGCTGTGCGCATGTGTGCCAAAGACGGGAATACCGTAGCGGCGGCCGGCGAGCACATTGGACGTAGAGGAGCAGCCGGCAACGTAGCTCGCGCGCGCAACGGCCAGGCCGCCATCGGGACCCTGGGCTCGGCGCAGGCCAAACTCCGCCACGGGGCGACCGTCGGCGGCGAGCACCACGCGCGCCGTCTTGGTGGCAACAAGTGTCTGGAAGCCGACGATGTTCAGCAGCGCCGTCTCGAGCAGCTGGCACTCCAGCGCGGGGCCGGTGACGCGCACCATGGGCTCGCGCGGAAAGACGAGCTCGCCCTCGGGGACGGCGTCGATGTTTACATGCGCACGAAAATCGCGCAGGTAGTCAAGGAATCCAGGCTTGAACATCGCGCCGCCGGCGGGAGCCTGAAGCGAGGCGAGGTAGTCGATATCCTCGGGCGTAAAGCGCAGATTCTCGACCAGCTCGGGCAGCTCGGCGGTACCGCACATGACGGCGTAGGCGCTACCAAAGGGATGGTCGCGGTAAAACGCGGTAAAACAACCCTGCTCATTGGCCTTGCCGCTCTCCCACAGGCCCTGGGCCATAGTGAGCTCGTACAGATCGGTGAGCATTGCAATGTCGGTGGGATGCGAGATGTCGGTCAAAGCCATGGGGCGACCTTTCGGATGCGTTGTGCAGAAGTTGAGGGTTAGACAAAGGCGGAGTGTTAAGGCATGGCGCCCAGCGCGAATCGGCTAGAGCAGGCCCATGCTGGTCAAGATCGTGTAACCCATAAAGACGACAAATGCGACCAAGGCGAGCACGATGATGATTTTTTGAGCCGGAGCCATGCCGGGGATCTCATTCTCACCCGTAGACTCCTTGGAGGTGACCATGCGCTGGGCAAAGGTCATCTCATCACGGCTCGGCTTGGGCTCGACGGGCTTGGGGTGAGCGGCTCTTTTGGGCTGAGGTTTGGGAGCGGCAGGCGCAGGCTTCGCGGCGGCGGGTTTGGGTGCGGGCACGGGCGCCGGTGCAGATGCGGCCTTCGCGGCGGCCTCCTCGGCCTTCGCGCGCTCGGCACGCAAAGCAGCCAGCTCCTCACGCTCGCGACGAGCCTCTTCCTGAGCCTCGCGGCGGGCCTTCTCGGCGCGGAGCTCTTCCAACTCGGCGCGCTCCTCGGCAGACAGTGGTTGGGACTCAAGCTCGGCCATAGTACAGCCCTTTCTTTTTAAAAAAAGCCGCCGACACAATGTCAGCGGCTTATCAAATCCAAGGGTGGAGACGAAGGGAGTCGAACCCTCGGCCTCTGCCATGCGACGGCAGCGCTCTCCCAACTGAGCTACGTCCCCAGGACAAGTTGATATTTTACCTACGGCTCGCCAACTGTCAACGCCCAATAACCAGTCTTTTTGAGACGGGACCATTTTGACTACCTTTCGAGCAAGCAATCCTCTCGATGATTTTTTAATCCCCGTCCCAGGAAATCATCGGCAAACGCACTACCTTGCTCTAGTAAGGACGCCGGTGGTGTCGAAGGCCGGGGTGAAGCTCTCATCTACCGCACCGCCCTCTTGCCAGAACATCGTCGTAAAGCCCAGGTCATCGGCATGATCGAGCACCTGCTCGTACTCCTCGCGCGTCACCGCACGTGCCAGGTCGCCGCCCTGCTCGCGCATGAGCGCATTGGGCGTGTACTGGTTCATGACCGAGATCGGCACATCGCCCACCGTCTGCCACACCAGGTCCAGCACGCGACACGAATCGTCCGCATGCCCCGGCAGCACCAGGTGACGCACGATCATGCCGCGCTTCATGAGCCCGTCCTCGTCCACCAGCTCTCCCCCGCGGCGCTCGATCTCGCGCGCCATCTGAGCCAGGCCTGACACAGCCACACGCGGATAGTCCTGAATATGAGAGAGCGACTGCGCAAGCCCCGCATCGGCATACTTAAAGTCGGTAAGCCATACATCGACCAGATCGCCGAGCGCCGCCACGGCACTCGCGCGCTCATAACCGCTCGTGTTGTAGACGATTGGGATGACCAGCCCGCGCGCCCGTGCCGCGGCAATCGCAGCCGGCAGCAGGTGCGCGTAGTGCGTCGCCGTCACCAAATTAATATTGTTGGCGCCCTGGTCCTGCAGTTCCAGCATAATCTCGACCAGGCGCTCAGGCGAAATCTCAAGGCCAAAATTGCCGGTCGAGATCTCGTGGTTCTGGCAGTAGATACATTTGAGCGAGCAGCCGCTAAAGAAGATCGTGCCCGAACCGGCCTCGCCCGAGATAGGCGGCTCCTCCCACATATGAAGCGCGGCGCGGGCCACCTTGAGCGTGTCGTTAGCACCGCAGACGCCGTGCGCGCCCTCATCGCGCGCCGCACCGCAACGGCGCGGACACAAATGGCAGGCGGGCGAAAAAAGTTCGGTCAACGACGTCGGCATAAAACCATGCTCCAAAACAACGATTCAGCAGCTCAAACGTAAAGGGATCAACCCCACAGACGGCTCGAGCCCAAGGCGCCGTAATCGTCCGACACGATTTTTGTAATGTCAAGACTGGAATCGATAAAGTGCCGCTTTATGATGTAGGTATTCCGCCCCCCGCGGAGCAACTGGGTGAACCGTCGCGTTTATTTAGGGAGCCCACACAGTCGTACCTAGTACAGGTATCCTTCGTTGTTAAGGACGCTGGAACAGTCGATGAGGGCACCCACCTGTTTTAGGTGGGTTCATTTTCGTAACGTGGGGGGTGGTTTTCTTTTGCCGAAAATTGCCATTACAATCCATATGGATCCACGCCGGCATCCCGACAAGCCATCGACAACATCCCAATATCTGGTAAGCGCGTGATTATCGCTGCGTGCAATTCCATGCACCCCCCTTGGTCGAGTATCATGGTTCGGCTATGCCCTTTGCGCATGGCGTTCTTCTGACCTTTTCCTTCGACGCTTGGCGGTTTTTAGATTCATGGCTTCATCCCCGAGCTACATACCGTACCTATGCGTGGCAGCGGCGGCCTTTATCACGACCTTCCTCACGGTACCCCTGGTCAAGCGCCTGGCAATCAAGCTCGACGCCGTCGACTATCCTTCTAAGCGCCGCATCAACACCAAGCCCATCCCGCGTTTGGGCGGAACGGCGGTGTTTTTGGGCCTGGTCGTCGCCTGCACTGTGCAAATCCTAGGCACCTGGTACCTGGGTTGGCCGCCCGTTTTGGTGCCCCACCCCCGTCTGCACATCAGCTACCCCATACTTGCGCTTTCTTTTACCGTTATCTTTGCGACCGGCGCCATCGACGACGTCTTCCAGCTCACGCCCAAGCAAAAGCTGGCCGGACAGGTCCTCGCCGCGCTTATCGCCTGCATGGGCGGCCTGCGGATCGGCGTCATCGTCAACCCGTTTGCTCCCGGCGAGATCATGCTCGGATGGCTCGCCTACCCCATTACCGTGATCTATCTGGTGGCATTCACCAACATCATTAACCTCATCGACGGCCTCGACGGCTTGGCCACGGGCATCTGCGGCATCGCATCGTTCACCATGTTTTCGATGGCTGTTCTCTCGGGCCGCATCGACGCCGCCGCGCTCTCCATTGCGCTCTTTGGCGCCTGTCTGGCCTTTTTGCGCTACAACTTCAACCCCGCAAGTATCTTCTTGGGCGACTCGGGGTCGTTGCTTCTGGGCTTTGCGCTGGGCTCCATCTCGCTGCTCAACGTGAGCCGCACCGCCGCACTCACCTCGCTTATCATCCCGCTCATCGTTGCCGGTGTGCCCATCATCGACACGTTTAGCGCCATTGTGCGCCGCAAGCGCGCCCACATTAGCATCGGGCAGGCCGACAAGGGCCACATCCACCACCGCCTGATCCAAGAAGGCTACAACCAAAAACAGGCCGTGCTGCTCATCTATGCCTGGTGCATCATGCTTTCGGCCGGCGCCGCCGCGATTAACCAGGTCGAGGTGCCCATGCGCGTGCTCATCTTTACCGTGCTCGCCATTGGCTCGGCGGCCTTCGCCAAGCATCTACATCTATTTGAGCCCGTGCTGCTCCACCATTACAACAAGCGCACGCACGAAGATGAGCTGGTCACCCCCGACGACCCCGCTTTTAAGCAGGAGGAGCAGGCAGCCGAGGAGCGCAAAGAAGAGCGCCACCACAAGCTCTAGGGCAAGCTGCCGAGGATGTGCCAAGGCACCGTTGGCCAAGCGCGGCCACGCCGCGCCCATCGCACAAGCCACCCCTCTCCCGCCCCTCGCCTACTTACGCCCCGCCCCTCCAATAAACGCGTTATCATCAAAACCTGCGAACGAACGTTAGGAGCAATCATGCCAAACGAGAACAGCTACGAAGTCGCGCTGCAAAAGAGCAACGCCATTCGCGAGGGCCTGGCCAAGACGCCCGAGAAGTTCACCATGCTTACCGGCGACCGCCCCACCGGCCGTCTGCACCTGGGTCACTACTTTGGCACCCTCAAGGGCCGCGTGGAGCTGCAGAACATGGGCGCCAGGACCAACGTACTCATCGCCGACTACCAGGTCATCACCGACCGCGACACCACCGAGCACATCCAGGACAACGTGTACAACATGGTCATGGACTACCTTGCCTGCGGCATCGACCCCGACAAGACCATGATCTACGCGCACTCCGCCGTGCCCGCCGCCAACCAGCTCATGCTGCCGTTCCTGTCGCTGGTGTCCGAGGCCGAGCTGGCGCGCAACCCCACGGTCAAGGCCGAGATGGAGGCCTCGGGGCACGAGCTCACCGGCCTTCTGCTCACCTACCCGGTGCACCAGGCCTGCGACATCCTGTTCTGCAAGGGCAATGTGGTGCCCGTCGGCCGCGACCAGCTGCCGCACATCGAGCTCACCCGCACCATCGCCCGCCGCTTTAACAACCGCTACGGCAAGGTGTTCCCCGAGGTCGACGCGCTGCTGTCCGAGACCCCGCTGCTGCCCGGCCTGGACGGTCGCAAGATGAGCAAGAGCTACGGCAACGCCATCAACATCTCGATGACCGCCGAGGAGACGGCCAAGCGCATCAAGAAGAGCCAGACCGACTCCGAGCGCATGATTACGTTCGATCCCGAGAACCGCCCCGGTGTGTCCGGCCTGCTTTCGACCGCTGCCATCTGCACTGGTCGTTCCGAGGTCGAGATTGCCGAGGAGATCGGCATGGGCGGCTCCGGCCAGCTCAAGAAGTACGTGACCGAGGCCGTCAACGAGTACTTCGCCCCGATCCGCGAGCGTCGTCAGCGCTACGAGAACGATCTGGATTACGTGAAGGACGTGCTGCACGAGGGCAATCGTCGCGCCAACGAGATCGCCGAGCAGACCCTGGCCGAGGTTCAAGACGCCATGGGCATGGTGTACTAGGCAAAGCGCTTTCGCACAACATAGACGGTGAGATTAAATTTCTCCCCGAAACAGGAACAGGCCCGCTGGCAGTTAGTTGCCAGCGGGCCTGTTCCCGAAGTACACCGTTGAATCGCACAGAGGGGAGGAATGCGAATCAAACTCAACAGGGCAGGCTTTTTCATCGCCTATTGCCTACTCCGTTGCTGAAACCAATATAGTTCACCGTGGTTTACTTTCTGGCGAGAATATACGCCAACACATCGTCTCCATAAGTTAACCCCGGTAAACCTACAACGGAAACCCCCACAAAGGGGACAGGCACCTTTGTGGTGGTTTTGGCCACGGCAGAGCCGCTAGAGCCCTGCTGACCAGCGACAGGCGACCAAGTCGACGTGCATGGGGTCGACAAACATCACGCCCTCCCCCAGCAATAGTTCGCGCTGAGCATCGGGGCCGCCAAACGCAAAGCCCTCGCAAATGCGGCCATCGGCAAACACCACGCGGTGACAGGGAATCTCGCCGGGGCGCGGATTGCTATGCAGGGCATACCCCACGTACCGCGCACTTCGTGGACGACCGGCAAGCAGCGCCACCTGACCATACGTGGCGACCATCCCCTCAGGGATCTGCTCGACTACCTCGTACACCCGTTCAAAAAAGCCCTCAGATCCCATCGCATGCTCCTTTCAACCGAAACCAGCATAAACCACCACAAAGGTGCCTGCCCCCTTTGTGGTGGTATATGGCAGGTCGGTTAGTTGGCGGGGCGGAAGAAGGCTACGGCTACGGCGCCGGGACCTACGTGGGTACCGATGGTGGCGCCGATGGTGTGCACGGGCAGCTCGCCCTCGCTGTGGCCAGCCCACAGCGCCGCACTGTCCTCGATATACTTCTTGAGCACCGCATCCGAAAGACCCGTATAGCCGAGCGCCAACGGCATGGAAAAGTCGATGCCGCCCGCCTGCTCGACCTTCTGGTTCAACAGGTTTCGACCGTTTTTGGAACCGCGCGCCTTGCCCAACTGCACGATGAGGCCGTCCTCGGCGGCCACGACCGGCTTCACATTGAGCAGCGTACCCACAGCGCCCGCCGCCGCAGACAGGCGGCCGCCGCGCACCAGGTATTCCAGCGTCTCGAGCAGGCCGATAACCACCACACGGTCACGGACGGCCTCGACCGCCGCCGCGATCTGGGCCGCACTACGGCCCTCGTCCACCAGGCGCAGCGCATACTCGACCAGCACGCGCTCGCCCAAGGTCACGTTATTGCTGTCCACGACGAACACGTCGCCGCCCGGCGCCTCGGCAAGTGCCGTACGAGCGCTCTGGTTGGTGCCCGAAAGCTTGGCGCCCACGGTAATGATCACGGCCTCATCGCCGGCCTCACGTGCTTCGGCAATCGCCTGCGAAAAGGCGTACGGGTTGACCTGACCGGTCTTGGGCAGCTCGTCGCGCTCCACGAGCATCTCGTAAAAGCGCTGGTGATCGATGTCGACACCATCCATGTACACGTCGGTGCCAAAGGTGACGGACAGCGGCAGAACACGCAGCGCGGGGTGCTCAGCCGGCGTCATATCGCTCGCGGAATCGGTAATAATGCGGACGGACATAGCGAATCCTTTCTTGCGCAGATCTCGCGCAGGGAATTTTGACAACAATATCCCGGCACGGCATGCGCGCTCAAACGGGACGATGCAATTGTTGGCTGAAAGCTAGCGCCAGCGCGGCCTTAGATCTCGCGCAGGGTGTTGAGAATCGTACGCAGCGACGCGTACATCTGCTCGCGCTGCTCCACGCCCATGGCCTTACCGGTGGTGTCGAGCACTTCACGAATGATGCGATCGGCCTCGCTCATGCTCTCGCCGCCCAGGGCAGTCAGGCGCACCGGGGCACGGTACTTGACGGCCGCATCACCCGAATCATCGACCTCGACGTAGCCGCCCTCCTCCAGATGTGCCAGCGTGCGCGAAACGGCGGCACGGGTAACGCCGGCCATGCGGGCGAGGTCGGCGCCAGTCAGGCCGTCCTTGCTGCGCTCAAGATAGTACAGGCACATGACGTCGGAGCCTTTGAGGCCCAGCCTTGCACCTTCGGACGTCTTGATGCGCTGAATCTCCTTGTAGAGGCCGCTGATCAGTCCGACAAAGTCCTCAAAACGTGTCTCGTCGTTCCACTGCATGGTGACGACCGCCTTTCGCTTACATGATGCTAACGGGTAAACATCTTAGCCGCATGTGCGAACACCCATACCCAAACATCCCATTTGTTAACCCATCAACATAAAAACCACCACAAAGGGGACAGGCACCTTTGTGGTGGTTTGGGGCATCAATAGGTTCTAGGCGCCGCTATAGCTCCACGCAGGGATTGTCGCGGGTCACTAGGGTCTTAACGACGACCGTCGCTCCCAGATAGCGCTCGAGTAGCTCGGCTAAGCGATCGATTGCGGCCTGGCAATCCCCCATCCGCTCGGGCTCCACGCACTCAATCGCCAGAAATGCATCCGCCGAATCGTCGGACAGCGCCGTGCGAACGCCATCGCGCCAGTTCCAGCAACGGCATACGGCGCCCGCATCATCGATATAGGCAAGCTCGCCGGGCAGCGTCGGATCATCCGCCTCCTCGCCAAGTGGCAAGAACGCGTCGCCGCCGTCGGTCACCGCCAGGCGCAGATTGCCCTCAATAGCATGCAAATCTTCGCCGCCAACGGGCAACGCATAAGTCAACGAAATCGTGTTGTAGATATCCACCGCCGGCGTAATGTGGCCGACCGGCTTGCCTTTGAGCACGCGCTTGAGCAGGTTCTCAACTGAGCAACGCGCGCCCTTCTTGGTCTTGAACAGGCGATACGCCTCGCGCCATGCCTTGACCGGCGCGTTTTCGCTGATGGTATCGCTTGTCAGGTGGCGCTCCGCATCGATGTTGGCGCGGTCAAGCAGCGCGGCGATCGCATCCACGTCCTCCTGGGGAATCTGCGCCGCGGGTTTCATGCCCTTTACGACCACGACGCCGACCGCCGCCTGCGGAAACAGCTCCCAAAACGAATCCTCGACAACGAAACTCTTCATATGCTCTCCCTTCATAGCGTGCGCCCGAGCGGGGGCGTCTAATCAAAAAGCGCCCTCACAGCGGCCACCTTCAAAGTCCTACGGTGCCGCCACAAGAGCGCTTACGCTGCCCCCATCCGGAGAAGGGGGCGATATGTCAGGCGTATTGTAACCTGAGTCATCCGCCCAAGCAAAACCACCACAAAGGTGCCTGTGAACTGCCTCCCATTTCTTGGACATCGGGAAATGGGAGGTTTTCCATGAGTATAGACCTCAGGGTGAAGCACGAC
>NZ_JBDGBA010000036.1:0-9193 GCF_040910185.1 Collinsella aerofaciens
AGGTGTTCAAGAGCGCCAACGAGAAGGTCCAGGGCATTGGCGATACTCATATTTCCCAGGTGACCGAGCTGGTCGATAAGGCCAAGGACGGCTTTGCCACCCTCAACGGCGCGGTTGACGCGGCGGAGAAGGTCGCCCCCGTCCTTCCTCAGATGCTCGGCGCCAACGGCCAGACGCGCAACTACCTTGTGTACGCCATGAACAACGTCGAGATCCGTGCCTGCGGCGGCTTTGGCGGTTCGCAGGGCCTGATTTCGGTCACCGACGGTCAGATGTCGATTGGCGAGTTTGTTCCCCGCATTGGACTCAGCGAGGATGAGGCAGTCGAGAGCGTCGACGAAGAGGATGAGGCGCTGTTCGGCAACCACAGCAACCTGTACAACTCGGGCAATACCTATTCGCCTGATTGGCCCCGCAACTCGCAGCGTGTCGCCGCGCTGTGGAAGTCCCAGTATGGGCAGGACGTTGATGGCGTCGTCGGCATCGATCCGGTGTTCTTGCAGTACCTGCTGGGCCTTGTCGGTAATGTCTCGCTGCCTGATGGTACGGTCGTCGACGGTACCAACGCGGCGAAGGTTCTCATGCACGATGTGTATTGGAACTATCCGGTCGAGGAATCGGACGGCATCTTTGCGGCTGTTGCCAGCGCCGCCTTCGACAAGATTCTCGGTGGCATCGGTGACGTCGACGTTACAAAGCTTGTCGGTGCATTCGAGCGCGGTGCCGAAGAGGGCCGTCTGATTGCTTGGATGAGAAACGATGATGAGCAGAATGCCATCAAAGAGACGGGCATTGACGCTTCGCTGCCCGATCCGGATGATCCGAGTGCCGATCCCGTTGCCGGCGTTTACTTTAACAACCTGAGCTTCTCCAAGCTCGACTGGTATCTGAACGCCGACACGCAGATCGGCCAGGGCATCAAGAACGGCGACGGCACGTGCTCGTATCGCATCACCGTTACTCTGACGAACATCATGACGCAGGAGGAGGCGGGCAAGCTGCCCGACTACGTTGCGGCGAGCGCACCCGATGCCGCGCGTGACGACGAACGCCTGAATGTCTCGTTGTTTGCCCCGACGGGCGGCAACATCAGTGACCTTACGGTTGAGGGCACACAGTTTGGTCTTGGCGCCGCTACGTGGCATGGAATCCCCTTCTATTCGGGCACCGTTGACCTGCATGCTGGCGAGACGACGACGATCACGTATACGCTGACCACGTCGGCCGAGGCGGGGGACAAGCCGCTTACGCTGCGTCAGACTCCTACATGCCAGGCAGCTCGCGACAGCGCGTCGGCGTAGGGTTTTTCTGGTAGCGCAGATAATCGAGTACCATTTTGGGGCGGACAGGCAATCTGTTCGCCCCTATTTTGTAAGGAGAGCGCATGAAGTACTTTGGCACCGACGGCTTTCGCGGTGAGGCCAACGTTGGGCTGACGGTAGAGCACGCTTATAAGATTGGCCGTTTTGTGGGCTGGTATTACGGCGCCAACCGCGAGCGCAAGGCACGCGTGATCGTGGGCAAGGACACGCGTCGCTCGAGTTATATGTTTGAGGCGGCGCTGGTGAGCGGCCTGGTCGCGAGCGGTGCGGACGCCTATATTCTGCACGTGATCCCCACGCCGGGCGTAGCGCATCAGACTGTGGAAGGCTGCTTCGATTGCGGCATCATGATCAGCGCGAGCCACAACCCGTTTTGCGATAACGGCATTAAGCTCGTCAACAGCGACGGCTTTAAGATGGACGAGGACGTGCTGGAGCTCATCGAGGACTACATCGATGGCAAGAGCGAAGTTCCGCTGGCCACGGGCAACCACATCGGTGCCACGGTGGACTACATGCAGGGCCGCAACCGCTACATTGCTTCGCTCATTGCAAGTGCGAACTTTTCGCTGCAGGGCGTCAAGATCGGTATCGACTGCGCCAACGGCTCGGCTTCCTCGGTGGCCAAGCCGGTGTTTGACGCGCTCGGTGCCGACGTGCGCGTGATCAATGCCGCGCCCGATGGTTTTAACATCAACGTCGATTGCGGCTCCACGCATATGGAACGCCTGCAGCGCCATGTGGTGGAGCAGGGCCTGGACGTGGGTTTTGCCTACGATGGCGATGCCGACCGCTGCCTGGCCGTGGATGAGCGCGGTCGCGTGGTAGACGGCGACCAGATCCTGTACGTGTGCGGCGTGTATCTGAACAAACACGGTCGCCTTTCGGGCGGTACCGTGGTGCCGACGATTGCCAGCAACTTTGGCCTGATCAAGTCGTTGGAGCTTGCCGGTCTGAGCGCCGTGACCAGCGGCGTGGGCGACCGTCACGTGTATGCCAAGATGCGCGAGGGCGGCTACAGCCTGGGCGGCGAGCAGACGGGCCATACGATCTTTGGCGATATCGAGCGCACGGGCGACGGCATTATGACCTCGCTGCGCGTGATGGAAGTGATTCGTGCCGAGCGTGAGACGCTCTCGCAGCTCACGGCTCCGTGCAAGCTGCTGCCGCAGGCGCAGGTGGCCGTGCACGTGGCGGACAAGGACGCCGCGCTCGAGAACATGGGCGTGCAGAACGCCATCGCCGAGGCCGAGGCGTCGCTGGCGGGCGAGGGCCGCGTGCTCGTACGCAAGAGCGGAACCGAGTCGGTTATCCGCGTGCTGGCCGAGGCGCCCGACCAAGCATCCGCCGATGCCGCCATGAAGCGCATCGCCGCCGCGCTGGAAGCTCTGTAAGGTAGTCATTGGGGACGTTCTTAAACGACTAGGTGGAAAGGGGACGCTGCGGATTGGTTCCGCGGCGTCCCCTTTGCGTTGGCGTGTCGGTTATGCCTTACAGCTCGTAGAGCGTGGTGAACTTGTCCTGCAGGTAGCTGCAGTAGTAACGGGCGTCAAAGTCCATGCCGCAGGCGCCCTTGATGAGCTCCGGTGCGTCTTTGGCGCGGCCCCACTGCCAAATGTGCTCACCCAGCCAGGCACGGACGGGCGCCAGATCGCCGCTCGCGCAGGCACCGGTGAGGTCGACGCCGTCGCGGCACATGGCCGGCACAAACATGGCGTCGTAGGCACTGCCCAGCGCATACGTGGGGAAGTAGCCAAACGAGCCGCCGCTCCAGTGCGTATCCTGCAGGCAGCCGTGCGTGTCGTCGGGGACGGGAATGCCCAGGTACTCATCCATAAAGCGATTCCAAAGCGTCGGGATGTCCTTGGCCGTGGCCTCGCCGGCAAACAGCATGCGCTCGATCTCGTAACGCACCATAACGTGCAGCGGATAGGTGAGCTCGTCCGCCTCGGTGCGGATCAACGACGGCTGCGCGATGTTCACGGCGCGGTAGAGCGTGTTCTCGTCCACGCTGCCATAGACCTCGGGCGCGTGACGGCGCAGTACCTCGAGCAGCGGGCCCATAAAGGCGCGGCTGCGACCCACGGTGTTCTCAAAAAAGCGGCTCTGGCTCTCGTGGATGCCCATGGAAGTGCCGCCCTCCAGGCAGGTGCGCGCATAGGCGGGGTTGACGCCCAGCTCGTACATGGCGTGTCCCGCCTCGTGGATGATGCTGTAGACGTTGGAGATGCAGTCGTCCTCGTAGATGTGCGTCGCGATGCGCGCGTCGCCTACGGCAAAGCCCTCGCTAAACGGGTGCTCGGTAAAGGCAAGCGTGGTGTCGTTCAGGTCCAGGCCGACGAGCTTCATCAGGTCAAAGCTCATGGCGCGCTGGGCGGCATCGGGCACGCGGGCGTGCAAAAAGTCGGCATCGGGCTGCTGGCCGCGCTCGCCGATGGCGTGCACGAGCGGCACGACCGTGGCCTTGACCTCGTCGCAAAACGCATCGAAGCTCTTGGTGGAAAGGCCGCGCTCGTACTGGTCGAGCCAAACATCGTATGGGTCGCGCTTGGGGTCCATGAGCTCGGCCTGATGCTTAAGCTGGGCGACGATTCTATCCACATAGGGCTCAAAGCTCGCCCAGTCATTGGCCGTCTTGGCCTTGTGCCACACGGCGTCGGCCTCGCAGGTGAGCCTGGTCCAGGCCTCGGCCTCCTCGGTGGGGATGACGCTTGCTTCGCGCTGGTCGCGGCCGAGCACGCGGATCTCGTCGAGCAGCTGCGGGTCGTCGATCTTGCCGCCGGCGACGGTCTCGCGTGCTAGCGAGCGCACAAGTTCGACAGACTTTTCGCTGGTCAGAAGCTTATGGTGCTCGCCGGCAAGGGTGCCCATGGCGTCGGCACGGGCGGCGGCACCGTTGGCGGGAGCAATGGTCGCGCCGTCAAACTCGGCAATCTTGAGCAGGTACTCGCGGGTCCACAGCTTGCCCTCGAGCTTGCGGAATTTTTTAACGGCCTTATCGACCTTCATGCCTTTGGGCGTCTTGCCCGCTGCGGGCTTGGCCTTCTTATCGAGTTTCTTTCCCATACCATATCCTTGATCTCGCGAGCCGAGCGCCACGGATGGGCGCACGGCCAGTTTGCACAGCTACTTGCCTTGTACCCAGCGCGAACAAAACGGAACGCGGCGATGCGCTCGCGAAATGTGTTATCCTATAGCCCAATGCGTTGACGGAGAGGGTTTTGCCCGCCGTGTCGCCGGCAAGAGAGGGAAGGTCATGGGCTGCAAGCCTTCCTGCGGTGGCAAGGGCCAAGCGTTCACTCCCGAGCAGCGACCTCAACGGGCGCGCGGCCGGTGGCAGCGAAGCCCCAGTAGGGAAGCCGTGAGCCTCGCGACAAGGGGCGCAGAGTGGGCACGGCGGGCCAGACATCCGCCGGGTCAAACAAGGTGGTACCGCGGAATTCAACCGTCCTTGGGCAATGTACATGCCCGAGGGCGGTTTTTTGTTACCGAACCGGGCCGCACATCCGCAGCTATCGGGTGCTAGCCGCCCCGGCAAGCGAGATGCGCGAGAGACGAAAGGGAAGACATGAGTCTGATTGATGATCTGGTCAAACTCGAGGAAGAGGCCAAGGAGCTCGTCGCAGGCGCCGATGACGCCGCCAAGCTCGAGGCTGCGCGCGTTGAGCTGCTCGGTCGCAAAGGCCGTATCACCGGCCTGATGCGCATGATGGGCAAACTCGCCCCCGAGGATCGTCCCATGATGGGCAAGCGCGCCAACGAGATGCGCCAGCTGATCGAGGGCATGCTCGACGAGCGCACCACCGAGATGAAGGCCGCCGCCCTCAAGCACGCACTCGAGCACGAGGCCGTCGACATCACGCTGCCGGGCATCCGTCCGCAGATCGGTCACCAGCACCTGATCAAGCAGATCATCGAGGAGGCCGAGGACATCTTCTGCGGCATCGGCTACACCGTCGAGTCCGGCCCCATGGTCGATACCTCCTACTACAACTTCACCGCGCTCAACGCGCCCATGGATCATCCGAGCCGCTCGGCTCGCGACACGTTCTATGTGGTCGACAACAACCCCGGCAGCGTCGCGCATCCCGAGGCTCACGCTCACGGCGAGTCCGACGTGCTGCTGCGCACCCAGACCTCGGGCGTGCAGATCCACACCATGGAGTCGCAGAAGCCGCCCATCTACATGATCTGCCCGGGCACCGTCTACCGTCCCGACACGGCCGACGCCTGCCACCTGCCGCAGTTCAACCAGATCGAGGGCCTGGTCGTCGACGAGGGTATCACCTTTGGCGATCTTAAGGGCACGCTCGACTACTTTGTTAAGTGCATGTTTGGCGAGGACCGCAAGACGCGCTATCGCCCGCACTTCTTCCCCTTCACCGAGCCTTCCTGCGAGGTGGACGTGAGCTGCCACGTGTGCGGCGGCAAGGGCTGCAACTTCTGCAAGCACAGCGGCTGGATCGAGATTCTGGGCTGCGGCATGGTCGACCCCAACGTCCTGATCAACTGCGGCATCGACCCCGAGAAGTACACCGGCTTCGCCTTTGGTATTGGCGCCGAGCGCGTCGCGGCACTGCGCTACGATCTGCCGGACCTCAGAACGCTCATGACGGGCGATATGCGTTTTCTGAATCAGTTCTAGGCTGCGGCTTGCCCAAGCACGGCACCTCGGCGCTCATTCGTCGCTTGCGTACCAAAGTACGCGGCGCTCCTCTTTCGGGCCGATCTGCCGCACTTGGACAACCCTCGCTTTGTAAGGAATGTTCACAAAGTTGAAGTTTCCACCTGCATCTCTTCGCAGGCTTTCAGTATGAAAGGAGAGCTAGATGCGTGTTTCTTACGACTGGCTCAAGACCATGATCGATATTCCGGAGGATCCCAAGACCCTTTCGGACGAATATATCCGTACCGGCACCGAGGTCGAGGCGATCGACACCGTGGGCGAGTCCTTCGACCACGTGGTGACCGCCAAGGTGCTCACCAAGACCCCGCACCCCGATAGCGACCACATGTATGTGTGCTCGGTCGATGTGGGCGACAAGAATCTCGACGCCGACGGCAACCTCGCCCCGCTGCAGATCGTCTGCGGCGCGCAGAACTTCGAGGCCGGCGACCACATCGTCACGGCCATGATCGGCGCTGTGCTCCCCGGCGACGTCAAGATCAAGAAGAGCAAGCTTCGCGGTGTCGTGTCCATGGGCATGAACTGCTCCGCGCGCGAGCTCGGTCTGGGCGGCGACCACTCCGGCATTATGATCCTGCCCGAGGATACGCCCTGTGGCATGCCGTTTGCCGAGTACGTGGGCTCGAGCGACACCGTGCTCGACTGCGAGATCACGCCCAACCGCCCCGACTGCCTGTCCATGATCGGCATGGCCCGCGAAACCGGTGCCATCTTCGACCGCGATTTCCACGTTGAGCTGCCCGCCATCAAGGTCGAGACCGGCCGCGCGACCGACGACGAGCTTTCGGTCGAGATTGCCGACGAGGGCCTGTGCGACCGCTACGTCGCCCGCATCGTGCGCAACGTGAAGGTCGGCCCCTCGCCCGACTGGATGGTCAAGCGCCTCAACGCCCTGGGCGTGCGCCCGCACAACAACATCGTCGATATCACCAACTACGTGATGATGCTCACCGGCCAGCCGCTGCACGCCTTTGACCTGGACACCTTTGCCGAGCGCGATGGCCACCGTCGCGTGGTGGTTCGCGCCGCCCAACAGGACGAGAAGTTCACGACGCTCGACGGCGAGGAGCGTGTGCTCGATGCCGGCATGGGTCTCATCACCGACGGCGAGCGCCCCGTGGCGTTGGCCGGCGTTATGGGCGGCATGGATTCCGAGATCGAGGACGATACCGTTGACGTGATGGTCGAGAGCGCCTGCTTCAACGCCGGCCGCACCTCGCACACCAGCCGCGACCTTTCGCTGATCTCCGACGCCTCCATCCGCTTTGAGCGCCAGGTCGATGAGACCGGTTGCGTGGATGTCGCCAACGTTACCTGCGCGCTGATCGAGGAGATCGCCGGCGGCGAGGTCGCTCCCGGCTACGTGGATGTGTTCCCCGCGCCCAAGACCATCGACAGCATCAAGCTGCGCCTGGCCCGCGTGCACGCCATCTGCGGCGCCGACATCGAGCCCGACTTTATCGAGCGCTCGCTCACCCGCCTGGGCTGCACCGTCGAGCGCGACGGCGAGGACTTTATGGTCACCCCGCCGAGCTTCCGCCCCGACCTGCCGCGCGAGATCGACCTGATCGAGGAGGTTCTGCGCCTATGGGGCATGGGCCGTGTGACGGCGACCATCCCGGCTGCCAAGAACCACATCGGCGGCCTGACCCGCGAGCAGAAGCTCACCCGCAAGGTCGGCGAGATCTTGCGCGCCTGCGGCCTTAACGAGACCACGACTTTCGGCTTTGCCGCCCCGGGCGACCTGGAGAAGATCGGTATGTCCACCGAGGGCCGCGGTTGCCCCGTGGTGCTCATGAACCCGCTGGTAGCCGAGCAGACCGAGATGCGTCGTTCGCTGCTGCCGGGCCTGCTGCAGTCCGTGGCCTACAACGAGGCGCACGGTACGCCCAACGTGCACCTGTACGAGGTCGGCAGCCTGTTCCACGGTCGCGAGAACGCCAGCCTGCCCAAGGAGACCAAGTCCGTGGCGGGTGTGCTCTCGGGCCAGTGGAGCGAGCAGTCCTGGAACATGAAGTACCGCAAGCTGCGCTTCTTCTCTGGCAAGGGCATCGTTGAGGAACTGCTCGCCCAGCTGCGCATCGAGAAGGTTCGCTTCCGTCCCGTCGAGGGCGAGGGCTACGCTTTCTTGCAGCCGGGTCGTGCGGCCGAGGTTCTGTCCGGCGGCACCGTACTGGGCTGGGTCGGCGAGATTCACCCCGAGGCGCGCGAGGCGATGGGCATCGATGAGGTCGTCGTTGCCTTTGAGCTCGATCTGGACAAGCTGATCAAGGGCGCCCGCAATCAGGAGAACTACCGCGAGTTCTCGCAGTACCCGGCTGTTGAGCACGACCTTGCTATCGTGGTCGACAATGCTGTGACCTGCGAGGATCTTGAGCGCCGCATTACCAGCGCCGGCGGCAAGCTGCTCGAGGGCGTGCGCCTGTTCGACGTCTACCGCGATCCCATCCGCATCGGAGCGGGCAAGAAGTCCATGGCCTTTGCGCTTACGTATCGCTCCGACGACCACACGCTCACCAGCGAAGAGGTCGAGAAGGCGCACCAGAAGATCGTCACCAAGGTATGCAAGGGCGTAAACGGCGAGGTCCGCGGATAGGGCTTGCGCTGGGGTATGGGTCAGCGGTGGTTGCCGCCGAGTCTTACGTGACCGCTATGCTCGATATAAGGCACCGTTGAGCCTTCATATATGACACGCGCATTACATAACGGCGTGCTGCTTTGTCGGCAGTGCGCCGTTTTGCTATGATAGCCCGCGGCGTGTTACGAATCTTACAATGCGTAACACTGACAAGGTGATTTAAGCGGCGTTGCAATTCTGTGCGCCGATAACCGGGAGGCGCCCATGCACATTCCAGATAATTATCTGTCCCCGCAGACGGATGCCGTCATGGCAGTGGCAATGGTGCCCGTTTGGGTCCACTGCATCAAAAAGGTGCGTGCCACGCTCGATCGCGAGCACATGGCTTTCCTGGGCATCTGCGCCGCATTTTCCTTCTTGCTCATGATGTTCAACGTGCCGCTGCCCGGCGGCACCACGGGTCACGCCGTCGGCGGCGCGCTCATCGCGCTGCTGCTGGGCCCGGAGGCCGCGGCCATTGCTGTCTCGGTCGCGCTGGCGCTACAGGCACTACTGTTTGGCGACGGCGGCATCCTGTCCTTTGGCGCCAACTGCTTTAACATGGCC
>NZ_JBDGBA010000037.1:0-4090 GCF_040910185.1 Collinsella aerofaciens
ATACCACGCTGATTTTCCGAACGTAAAAAACAATTGCCTACGTTTCGAGGTCAGCCCCTCGATAGAGGAAAGCGCCACCTTTACGGATGCGGACTGGGCGGAACTTGGTAACGACTTCATGCAGCGCATGGGGTTGGCGAACCACCAGTACATCATCATCCGGCACAGCGGTACGGAGAGCAAAAAAGAACAAGCCCACCTGCATATACTGGCAAACCGGGTTTCCCTTTCCGGGGAACTGTACCGGGACAACTGGATAGGGAAAAAGGCAACGGAAGCCGCCAATGCCATAGCCAAGGAACGGAACTTTGTACAGTCGCAGGACATTGGCAAAGTCAACAAAGCGGAAATCAAGGAAGCCATGGACGGCGTATTGAAGAAGATGCAGGGCTTTGACTTTACCAAATTCAAGGAAGAACTTGGTAAGAGAGGTTTTAAAGTCCGGGAAGCCAGGGCAAGCACCGGGAAACTTAACGGCTACTATGTCACAGCCCGAAGCGGTACGGAGTATAAGGCAAGCGAGATAGGGAAAGGCTACACTCTCGCCCATATCGAGCGGACACAAAGCAAACTGAAGTGCAACTCAATGAACATATCTCATGGAAACAAACTCACACCCGGAAGCGGCAGCTTCCAACGTTAAGCAGGGACAGTACAGCCCCCGGAAAAGAAAAGATACAACGCCAAGGGTAAACCCGCAGCTTGCGGTAGAACTGGTGTATCAAGAACTAAAGCGTGTTGAAGTCTATACGAAGCGCATAGAGGACGCAACAGCCCGAAAGGTACAAATAGACGGGAAAAGCCTTGAAAGTGCCGAAAATCGCCTAAAAAACGTGTTGGCGGACTTTGAACGGCAGGGGTACAGAATGAAAAACGGCGGTTATGTGGACAAACGAATTTCGTTCTACTCAATCCTTTGTGCTGTTATCTCCCTATTGTTCGCTTGTTTCATGTGCTATCTTTGGACGGATGCAGCCAAAGACCGGGACAACTACAAGCAGTATTATGAATACTTCCAAGAGCAGGCAAGGGAACAAAAGGGAAACAAATAAACTCTAACTTTACGAATTATGGGAACAACGGAACACGAAGAACCCCGGTTCTTCTTCATACTGAACAAGGGTGCGAAGTCCGGCGGCGAAATCACCCATGCCGTCCTAAACGGTAGTATCGTTTCGAAGCCGGCAGGCTGGGACGCCTTTCATGGGCTTGCACTGGCGAGAGAGAAACTAAGCAGCGAGGAAATACAACAGCAGATGAAAGAACTTGGTGTAGAAATGGAAATCGTTCCTCTGATTTGACAAGATTACCCGGAGTGTTTCAGCCGGGTAATCTTGTTACTTATCCTTGATTTTCCCTTTAAGGGCGTTTATAATCCACCCTTTCGGATTGTTCTTTTCTCGTGATTTTCCGTTTAGGAGAGCCAGTTCTCCGATAAGGTCGGTTATCTTTTCTTGTGCCGTTATGAATGTCTCTTTGTTCCGGTTTATCTCTTCCGATGTGAAGCCGCAGGAATAACGGAGGTACTCGTACACATGGCTGTCTATCTGATATCGTGCTGTAACCTTTGCCTGCAATTCTTTCCCTTCCAGTTCTTCATCCCTGAACTGTGGTTGATAGACCGGGTAAAACCTAAATCCGGTCACCTTGCTACGTTTGTTGTTTGGGTTTTCACGCACTTTCACGTAGTTGAAAGTGTATGGGCAACTCTCATCAAGCGCAGCCTTTGCAGGTTTTAAAACCCTTTCCTCGAAGTTGTCAATTCTATCTTTTCCGTTCTTGTCCTTGTACTTGTCCGCTGGTATGCCAAGGCGGTCTTTCAAGTTTTCAAGGGATATATCCAAAGGGTACACCTGCCCACTCATTAACATGTAAAACCTAAGGGAATACCCAGTAGGTAGCGCAAGAGCCTTGTTTAACTCAAATTCTCTGTACCCCTTGGCGAACTTGGTAAACACATCCCAAAGGTCGTTAGACACACGAAAGGTTATAATGCCAGTGCGTTTTTTATATTTTGGGTTAGATATAAATCCGCACTTCCACCATTCCTCGTCATCTTCGTAAGTAAAAAAACGTCCTGCCAAAGAATCGAGTGCGGCTATGATTTCATTGTAATCACGTCCGGAAAAAATAACGTCAGATACATGCATTTGTGCATCAACATCCCAAAGTCCATGCTCAAACTTGCGTTTCGTGCCTGCATAATCTTTCAGTTTTACTCCCTTTAGTTCAGCTTGGCACGCTTCCAGTATGCGAAGAACTATTCTTTGTTCGTGTATGGACATGTCTTGCTGTTTTGACCATGTATATACCCATGAAACAACAACATCTTTATTCTTGGTAATAGGTAGTTTCTTTTTCATAAACGATTGATTTGCTGCAAATATACACAATCCCCACATTAAAACAAAAAAAGAGGGGTAAAACTCCCAAAGTGTGGGGACTAATTTACTTTTAAACTCCCAAAGTGTGGGGAAACACATGTTCTAATCCCTTTATTTATGGGCGTTTGCGAAGAAGTGATAGAGCATATTACAGACGATGCTTATAACAGACAAGGGGAATTTATAGAGCTAAGTGGTTGATTTACTGTCGGAAAAAGAAAAACGATAGGGAAAAAGAGCAAAGCAAAACCAACCAACGGGCGGTAGGATTGGAAACGGGTTTTTATGGCGTGTACACGTTTGTGTACAAAATGTTTGTATTTTATTGAAATATAGCTATCTTTGTGCTGAATTTAAAAGCAAACAGATATGGAAGCATTATCAGTAAGAGAATACCGTAACAACCTCGCAGCGTCTTTCACCAAAGCTGACAATGGCGAGCAGGTACTAATTCGCAGGAAAAACGAGATTTACGCTTTGGTAAAAGTTGGTCGTGAAGATTTGATGATAACCCCGGAGCTGCAAGCAAGGATTGACAAGGCAAGGGAAGAAATCAAATCCGGAAAGTGTGTTACCCTCAAAAGCAGTGAGGATATTGACGCTTATTTCGATAGTCTATGATGTACACAATTAGGGTTTCCGACGGGGTGGATAAGGTGATTGCCAAATGGAAGAAATCAAACCCCAATTTGTTCAAGAAGTATAAGAAAATCTACAAAGAATTGTTAGAGCACCCTAAGACTGGGCTTGGGCATCCCGAAGCGTTAAGGGGCGGTGGGGATATTACATGGTCTCGACACATTACCGCCCATGACCGGATAATCTATGACATTTACGAGGAAGTGGTAGAGGTCTACATCTTGGAGGTAGAGGGGCATTACAACGATAAATGATAAAACTGTTATGGTCGAATATTGTGTTTACTGGTTAGAGAACGGCGAGCCTATGCACGAGGTGTTCTCTTCTCTTGCCGCCGCCGAGATGTACTCATGTGCGATAAGAGGGAAAGAAAACATTGAATGGGTGGAGGTGTCCGAAGAAGAAACCATTGATTTGGACGAACTGGAAGACATGTTCCCGGATGACTTCTGCGGCGTGTAATCCCCTTGGGTAGAAATGGGGTAGAATTTGTTAGGCTGTGGGGGATTTTCTAACACGCCGGGGCTTTTTGCTGGGCGGTTGGCGTGGATGTATTCCCATGCGGCATGTGTATATATAGCAAGAAGTGTCCTTGTCGGACATTTCTTGCCTTTCTCGCTTTGCTCAAAAAGATTTTAAGATTACCTTTGTGGCATGGAACTAAGACGGAACGAAAAGATTACATTCCGGTGTACCGAACTTGAAAAGGACGCACTTGCGGAGCAGGCAGCCCGGTGCAGTCTAAGCGTATCGGAATACTGCCGGAGTTTGTCCCTTGGGGGGCGCCCAAGGGAGAGGTACACCGAGGAGGAACGGCAGCTTCTCCGGGACATAGCCCAGTTGAAAGGAACGCTCCAACGGCTGAACAACTACTTCGGTGGTCGCCAGTACCGGGAGGTATTTGAAGAGATTCAGGCACTAATCACCGAACTTAAAAAAATACTTTCACGATGATAGGGAAAGGAAAGAGCATATCGCATGGTACGGCTGCACTGGAGTACGACCTCGCCAAAGAGATAAACGGGCAGGCAGCAGCCATCGAGATAGCCCGGCATGAACTTTACGGG
>NZ_JBDGBA010000038.1:0-4022 GCF_040910185.1 Collinsella aerofaciens
TCCACGACCCTCGACTCCCTGGTCAACTCCGAGTCCGAGTCCGACCTGATCATCGACCCGATGCCCAACCTCTACTTCACCCGCGACCCGTTCGCGGTCGTCGGCGAGGGCGTCAACCTCAACCGCATGTACTCGGTCACCCGCAACCGCGAGACCCTGTACGGCAAGTACGTCTTCAAGTACCACCCCGACTACAAGGACGTCTCGCTGTACTTCCGCCGCGACTGCCAGTTCCACACCGAGGGCGGCGACGTGCTGAACATCAACGAGAAGACCCTCGCCGTCGGCATCTCCCAGCGCACCCAGGCCGCCGCGATCGACGTCATGGCCCAGAACATCTTCTGGAACTCCGACTCCAAGGTCGAGCGCATCCTGGCCTTCGACATCCCGGTCTCGCGCGCCTTCATGCACCTCGACACGGTCTTCACCCAGATCGACGTCGATAAGTTCACGATCCACCCCGCCATCATGGGCACCCTGCGCGTCTACGAGCTGACCGCCGGCAAGAACCCGGGCGACGTGAACATCCGCCTGATCGAGGACACCCTCGAGCACGTCCTGGAGGACGCCACCGGCGTCGACCAGGTCAAGCTGATCCCCTGCGGCGGCGGCGACCCGATCGCGGCCTCCCGCGAGCAGTG
This sequence comes from Collinsella aerofaciens, assembly GCF_040910185.1. Taxonomy (GTDB): domain Bacteria; phylum Actinomycetota; class Coriobacteriia; order Coriobacteriales; family Coriobacteriaceae; genus Collinsella; species Collinsella aerofaciens_BF. Next base: position 642 of record NZ_JBDGBA010000038.1, read on the forward strand.
GAACGACGGCTCCAACACCCTGTGCGTCGAGCCCGGCAAGATCTGCGTCTACGCCCGCAACACCGTCACCAACGACGTGCTGTACAAGGAGGGCCTGGACCTTCTCGTCGTGCCCTCCGCCGAGCTCTCCCGCGGCCGCGGCGGCCCGCGCTGCATGAGCATGCCCTTCTGGCGCGAGGACCTCTAAGTCTTTCCGTTTCCGGTGCGGTCCCCCTACAACCGCACCGGCTTCGCCCGTTAAACGGGCAACACTGATACTTACGTAATTCAGTTCTTCGAAAGGAATCGAACCATGGGTGTTAACCTCTCCGGCCGTAGCTTCCTCAAGCTTCTCGACCTCACCACCGAGGAGATCGAGTACCTGCTCAAGCTCTCCAAGAACTTCAAGGATATGAAGCGCGCTGGCGTTCCGCACCGCTATCTAGAGGGCAAGAATATCGTTCTGCTCTTCCAGAAGACCTCTACTCGTACCCGCTGCGCCTTCGAGGTCGGCGGCATGGATCTGGGTATGGGCGTGACCTACCTCGATCCGGGTTCGTCGCAGATGGGCAAGAAGGAGTCCATCGAGGACACCGCCCGCGTTCTCGGCCGCATGTATGACGGCATCGAGTTCCGTGGCTTTGCCCAGGACGACGTCGAGGAGCTCGCTGCTAAGTCCGGCGTGCCCGTGTGGAACGGCCTGACCACCGAGTGGCACCCCACCCAGATGCTCGCCGACATCCTGACCGTCCAGGAGAACTTCAACTACGACATCAAGGGCAAGACCCTCGTCTTCATGGGCGACTGCAAGAACAATGTCGCTCGCTCCCTCATGGTCGTCTGCTCCAAGCTCGGCATGAACTTCGTGGCCTGCGGCCCCGAGGAGTGCATGCCCGCTGACGACGTCATCGAGGCCTGCAAGCCCATCGCCGAGGCTAACGGCTGCACCATCAAGCTGACCACCGACGTCAAGGACGGCGTCACCGGTGCCGACGTTATCTACACCGACGTGTGGGTCTCCATGGGCGAGCCCGACGAGGTCTGGGCCGAGCGCATCGCTCAGCTCACCCCGTATCGTGTTACCTCCGAGGTCATGGCTATGGCCAACCCGGGTGCTATCTTCCTGCACTGCCTGCCCAGCTTCCACGACACCAACACCACCATTGGCGCCGAGAAGTGCGAGCAGTTCGGCATCACCGAGCAGGAGGTCACCGACGAGGTCTTCGAGAGCCCCGCTTCCAAGGTCTTCGACGAGGCCGAGAACCGCATGCACACCATTAAGGCTGTCATGTACGCCACGCTCAAGTAAGAGCATCTAGCATCTCGCTCGGGGTGTATTGCTGCACACCCCGAGCGGTTTTATCTGGTAATAATCTCGCATCAAGCGGCAGGCACGGCACGGAAGAGCCGCTTCTGGCGAGATCAGTAAATGATTTATGAAGGGGGGATGAGAACTATGACTGAGACCGCTAAGAAAAAGCGCGGTATGCCTTCATCGTTCACCATTCTTCTTGCTCTGCTGGCAATTGTCGCAGTGATTACCGTTATCGTCTCCGGCACGTCCGGCGGCGCGGTTACTGCCGCCCGTCTGAGCGATTTCTGCACCGCCCCGATTAAGGGCTTCGCTGACGCTCTGCCCGTCTGCCTCTTCGTTATGATCCTGGGCGGCTTCCTCGGCATGATGACCGAGACCGGCGCTCTGGACAACGGCATCGCCGTTCTGGTGCAGAAGCTTAAGGGCAACGAGATTATGCTCATTCCCGTGCTGATGCTCATCTTCTCCCTCGGTGGTACCACCTATGGTATGTGCGAGGAGACCGTTCCCTTCTACGCCCTGCTCGCCGCTACCATGATGGCTGCTGGCTTCGACCCCATGGTCGGTGCCGCTACCGTCCTGCTCGGCGCTGGCTGCGGCTGCCTGGGCTCCACGGTTAACCCGTTCGCCGTCGGCGCTGCCGTCGACGCTCTGACCGGCGTTGGCATTGAGGTCAACCAGTCCATCATCATCGGCCTCGGTGCCGTCCTGTGGATTGTCACTACCGCTATGTCCATCTTCTTCGTGATGAGCTACGCCAAGAAGGTCAAGGCTGACAAGGGTTCCACCATCCTGTCGATGCAGGAGCTCAAGGACGCCGAAGAGGCTCACGGCAAGGCTGCTTCCGAGGTCCACAAGGAGGTCAAGCTCACCGGTCGTCAGAAGGGTGTTCTGATCGCCTTCGCCTTCACCTTCGTCGTCATGATCGTCGGCTTCATTCCGCTGGCCGACCTCAACGAGGGCGTCGCCAACTTCTTCGACGCTGGCGCTGTCTACGACGCCGACGGTAACGCCGTCGTCCAGGGCTGGTCTGCCCTGATCACCGGCCTGCCCATTGGCCAGTGGTACTTCGACGAGGCTTCCACCTGGTTCTTCCTCATGGCCGTCCTGATCGGTATCATCGGTGGCCTGTCCGAGAAGCAGATCGTTAACACCTTCATCACCGGCGCTGCCGACATGATGTCCGTTGTTCTCGTCATCGCCCTCGCTCGTGGTATCTCCGTCCTCATGGCTAACACCGGCCTCGACGTCTTCGTCCTCGACGCTGCCGCCAATGCCCTGGCTGGCCTGTCCGGCGTGATCTTCGCTCCCATGAGCTTCCTGGTCTACTTCGGCCTGTCCTTCCTGATCCCCTCGACCTCCGGTATGGCCACCGTCTCCATGCCCATCATGGGACCGCTGGCTGTTAAGCTCGGCTTCTCGCCCGAGGTCATGGTCATGATCTTCTCCGCCGCCATCGGTGTCGTGAACCTGTTCACCCCGACCTCCGGCGCCATCATGGGCGGTCTCGCCCTGGCCAAGATCGAGTGGACGACCTGGCTCAAGTTTGCCCTTAAGCTCATCGTCGCGCTCTCCGTCGTCTGCGCCATCATCCTGACCGTCGCCTGCGTGTTGCTCTAAGTACCCAACGGGTACCCCACGGAAACCTTGACGATCCTGTAAAGGATCACCTGGTCATCGTCTGTCCGGTGGGGTCAACCCACCGGTAGACTCCTACCTTTAGCCCCCTCCCGTTCCGTGCGCGGGAGGGGGCGCTCTCATGTTGCGCGGTTCTACGAACCGCGCAACCAGTCGACGCTGCGCGCCGCCCAGGACGACAATTTGTCATTCAAAAGGCAAGGCATGACCAAAAGGTCTATGCCTTGCCTTTTTCATGCCAACTTGTACGTCCTGGACGTCGCTCGCTGACTTATGCTCAACCTGCGGCGCTGCCATTATTGATGCAAAGGGGTCAGGTTAGTTTGCGCCAAAAAGGGGAAGTTGCGGTGGAATAGTTCCTGTTTGGCCGTCTGGGGGTGCGGACAGAAAGTTGGACCGTGAAGCGGTCCGGACTGGAGGTTCGCATGTACAGCAGGGAGAAGGTCGAG
>NZ_JBDGBA010000039.1:0-3354 GCF_040910185.1 Collinsella aerofaciens
CCCTTGCGGCGTAGTCGCTATTTATTCAGTCCAAGTTTCGGGGCGCAGTTCACAGGCACCTTTGTGGTGGTTTTTCGTTTACGAGGGGTTTAGGGGCGGACCTGGCCGGTGCCGCGGAGCTTGTATTTGTAGGTGGTGAGGGCCTCGGCGGCAAAGGGGCCGCGGGCGTGGAGTTTTTGGGTCGAGATGCCGATCTCGGCACCCAGGCCAAACTCGCCGCCGTCGGTGAAGCGAGTGCTGGCGTTGGCGTACACGGCCGAGGCATCGACCGCATCGAGGAAGCGCTCGCAAGCATCCGTGTCCTCGGCAACGATGGCCTCGGAGTGCATCGTGCCGTAGCGATTGATGTGTGCGATGGCCTCGTCCTCGTTTGCCACGACCTTCACGCTCATCTCGAGCGCCAGGTACTCGCGACCCCAGTCCTCCTCAGTCGCGGCGACGTAGTTGTCGCCCTCGGCAAGCCCAGCGTCGGCGCATGCGGCGCACGTGGCCTCGTCGCCGTGAATCAGTACGCCGTGGTCGTGCAGCACGGCAACGACTGCGGGCAGGAAGCGATCAGCAACGGCACGGTCGACCAGCAGCGACTCGGCGGCATTGCACACGCCTACGCGCTGGGTCTTGGCATTGACGATAATGTTGAGCGCCTTATCAAAGTCGGCGGATTCATGCACGTAGATGTGGCAGTTGCCCGTGCCCGTCTCGATCACCGGCACAAGCGACTCGCGCACGCAGCGCTGGATCAGGCCTGCACCGCCGCGCGGAATGAGTACGTCGACGATACCGCGGAGCTTCATGAGCTCGCCAGTGGCCTCGCGGTCGGTGGACTCGATCATCGACACGGCCTCGCGCGGGAAGCCCTTGGCCTCGAGCGCATCGGCCAGCAGCTCGGCGATCATGGCACACGAGTGATAGGCCAGCGAGCCGCCGCGTAGAATGCAGGCGTTGCCGGTACGGATGCAGATGCCTGCGGCGTCGGCCGTCACGTTGGGGCGCGCCTCGTAGACCATGGCGACCAGGCCCAACGGCACGCTCACGCGGGTCAGGTCCACACCGCTCGCAAGCACGCGGTGGTCGAGCACGCGGCCGACGGGATCGGGCAGCTCGGCGAGCTTCTCCAAACCGGCGGCCATGCCCTCGACGCGCTCAGGCGTCAGCAGCAGACGGTCGAGCAGACCGGCCGAAGTGCCCGCATCGCGCGCGGCGGACATATCGAGCTCGTTGGCGGCGACGATGGAGTCGACACCGTTGCGCAGTGCTGCGGCCATGGCGCGCACGGCCTCCTGACGCTGCCCATCGCTCGCCGTGGCAAGCGAGGCCGACGCTGCCTTGGCGGCAACGGCAAGATCGTGGACATACGTGGCTATATCGACCGACATGGGCGGCCCTTTCTCCTAGAAGTTTGCAACCATGGTAGCCGATTTGCGCATGGCCTCGCCCGCGGCGGTAGAATTGGTCAACCCGAAACACCGCAACGAACGGAAGACTCACATGGCCCTCATCACTTCGTACCACGTCCCCGGCCTTTACGTCGAGGACCACAGCATCGACGTCCCCCTTGACTGGCGCGGCCTGGAGCCGATGCTCCTGGCCGTCGGCAGCACCATGCGCCGCGGCGCTATGCCGGCACCAATCGCCGGCGCGCCCGAGAGCATCAAGCTCTTCTACCGCGTGGTTTGCGCGCCCGACCGCATCAACGACGATCTGCCGCTGCTCCTGTTTTTGCAGGGCGGCCCCGGCGGCGAGAGCCCGCGTCCGCTGTCGCCTACAAGCGACGGCTGGATCGAGGAGGCCGTCAAGCACTTCCGTGTGGTCCTTCCCGACCAGCGCGGCACCGGACGCAGTAGCTGCGTGGACGGACGCACGATCAAGGCACTGGGTGATCGCGCAACGGCCGCCGGCGCCGATACAGCACGCTCGCAGGCCGACTTCCTCAAGCGCCACCTCGCCAGCTCCATCGTGCGCGATTTTGAGTACCTGCGTCTGGTGGGCTTTGGCGGCAAGCCCTGGGTCACGCTCGGCCAGAGCTACGGCGGCTTTTTGACGTTGAGCTATCTGTCGCTCTTCCCCGAAGGCGTGGCGGCAAGCTTTACCTGCGGCGGCATTCCACACGTGCCAGCGAGCGCAAGCGAGGTCTACGCGCACACCTTCCCGCGCATGGCCGCCAAGACGCAGCAGTATTATGACCGCTACCCCGCTGACGTCGACCGCGTGGCAGCCCTGGCCGATGCGCTCGAGGCCCAGAAGCCCGTGCTGCCCGACGGCTCGCCGATGACGGTCGAGCGCCTACAGCTCATGGGCAGCGACTTTGGCATGAAGCCGAGCTTTGAGCGCATGCATTGGATTATCGATCACGCGTTTGTTACTGGCGACGGTACGCTTAGCTGCGGCTCCTCGGTATCCGACAGCTTTTTGATGCGCGCCTTCGAGCGCACCAACACGCGTACAAACCCGCTGTACTGGACGCTGCAGGAGTTTATCTACGCCGACGGCGACACCATGCCCATTCGCTGGGCCGCAGCAGAGGAGAAGGCCCATCGTGCCGAGTTCGACACACTCGCGCGCCCGCTCATGTTTACCGGCGAGGCCATGTTCCCGTGGATGTTTGAGCAGATGCCCGAGCTTATGCCGTTTAAGCCCGCCATGGACCTGCTGATGGAAGACACCAGCTGGGACAAGATCTACGACCCGCAGCGCCTAGCCTGCAACGAGGTGCCACTCCAGGCCGCGGTGTATTTCGACGATATGTACGTCGATTCGGGCATGCAGCTCGATACGCTCAGCCGCGTGGGCAACTCGCATGCCTGGGTGACCAACGAGTTCGAGCACGACGGCCTGCACGGCAGCGCGGTGTTCAAGCACCTCTTCGACGAAGCGCTCAACCGCGGAGACCTGCGCCGGATCTTCTAGCTAAGGAGTGTCCCAAAGTGCCGGCACAGACGATATGAGCAGGACATAAAAACATTGAGAGCCCCTGCTGCATGAAAGACCGCGGATTAGGCCGACAATGGTGTGTGTCTAATCCAACCGTGGCGGCCACGCCGCATTCATGGAAGGGGCTCCCATGCTCGATACTACCACCTTCATCGGCCTCGACGTCCACGCCCGCTCGATAAAGGCCGTCTCCCTCGACGTCATGACCGGGGAGGTACGTGCCGCGACCTTCGGCTACGACGCCGGCGCCGTCGCGGAGTGGGTCCGTTCCGTGGACCCCAGGGCCAGGTGCGTGTACGAGTCCGGGGTCACGGGCTTCGACCTGCAGAAGAGGCTTTCCGGCCTGGGGGTCGACTGCGTGGTCGGCGCCGTCTCGAAGATGATCAAGCCCAGCGCGGACAGGCGCAGGAAGAACGACCGCAA
>NZ_JBDGBA010000040.1:0-2728 GCF_040910185.1 Collinsella aerofaciens
TCTCGGCGGCCTTGCGAAAAACAAATCCAAGTTAGACCATTTCAAATGGTTCGATGTCTGCCCGGATGCGACACTCGAAGTGTCCATCCTCGCAGTATCCGGTTCTCAAGGTGCATGCCCCGCGGCTGATCCGGTCCGACCGGGCCGCGCGGCAAGGAGATATATTGCCAGACCGGAGGGGCCCCGCGGGCGGGAATCTGGTCGTACACATTTCCTACACATCTTGTGATCCGACTAACGTTTGCCAGCTGTTAACTACCGCTCGCCGAGTATCTCTTTATATAAGGCAGTCTCATGGTTAAAGCGGATACGTCCCCCTAGCTAAAGCACAGCCAGCATCGAGCAACTCATCGCGTTCTTCCACCGAGAACCCCTCGGCGTAGACGCGCACCACCGGTTCGGTCCCGCTAGGACGGACCAGCAGCCACGTGTCATCCTCGAATGACAAACGCAAGCCATCCATATGACTAACGTTTTGCGGCACCTTGCCACAAATCGACTTGGGGTTTACGCCCGGCAGCAGGGTTCGTAACGTTTCGGCATCTTCGGCCTCAAGGCGCAAATCCCGTCGACCGTAACTCGTCTTACCAAAACTGTCCTCGAGTTGGTCGACCAGAACGCCCAAAGGCGCGTCCGTCTTTGCCATAAGCTCACACAGAATTAGACAGGCGAGGATTCCATCGCGCTCGGGCATATGCGCGGCGATGCCGATACCACCGGCTTCTTCGCCGCCCATGAGGACGCCGCCCTTTTTCATCTCCGCCGCTATATATTTGAAACCGACTGGTTTGACGGTCACGCGGCAGCCAAGCGCCTCGGCAATGCGACGCACGAGCGTCGAGCATGAAAGATTGACGACGACGCGCCCCTCCAAATTACGAAATTGAACCAAGTCGCCCAAAACGAGCGCCATGATCTGATGCGGATGTATATATCTGCCGCGCTCGTCAACCGCACCGATACGGTCGGCGTCGCCGTCGGTCACCAGACCAGCGCAAGCTCCGTCATCGATAACCGTGCGCTCGCAAGCGTCCACCCAAGGCTCAACGGGGTCGGGGCAGATATCTTCTTGGTCAGACGCCTGCCCGGCGTGAATCTCGTGCACCTCAACGCCAAGCTCGCGCAGCAAGTCGGCTAGATAACCCTGGGCTGCGCCGCCCATGGGATCGACAACCACGCGCAGGTGCGCGCCGCGGATGGCTTCGGCATCGACAAACGATGCCACCGCCTGCATATAGTCAGGAATGATATCCGCGGTGCGATATTGCCCCTCGATCCCCATTGGCTCGGGAGCCATGGTCTCTTCGAGCTCTTCGATGACATCCTGGTTGGCGGTCGAGCCGTCACCCATGCGAATCTTGAGGCACAGATAACCCTGCGGATGATGGGACCCCGTCACCATGAGCGCGCCGCACGCCTCACCGTCATAAGCCGCCGCCCACGTAAGGGCAGGGGTCGGAACAGGTCGCGAAGCGAGCACGGCGTCCAGCCCGTGCGCTGCTAGCACGCCCGCCGCAAGCTCAGCGAACTCGCTCGCCAGGGGCCGGGTGTCGAACCCTATATATACCGTTTTGCCCGGATTGGTCTTTTGCCACAACTCGCCGACGGCATCGGCGATACGGGCAACGTTATCGGCAGTGAAGTCCTCATCGACGCGAGCGCGCCAACCGTCAGTTCCAAAATGAATTATCGCGCACACGCGCAGACACCTCACAGTGTTTGGATCATGGTACGCGTGAGGTATACCCGCAACACGCACTCAGCAACCTGCCGGCACCAGCATTCACCATTTGGGCAAATGCTGCCGAGGACATGCAAGCAATAAAAAAACCGCCCCGTATGGAGCGGTTTTGCCCTTTATATATCGAGCGCCTCGGCCATCGCTGCCGTAGTGATTGCCGTGGTTCCACAGCAACTGCCCACCATTGCGGCGCCGGCATGTCTCCATTCGATGCATGCGCGCGCGAAAGCTTCGGGATTCTCGTGCCATACGGGGCCATCCTGAGTCTGGACCGGATCGCCTACGTTGGGACGCACCGTAACGGGAGTAGTCGCCGATGCAACCATCCTGGGCACCGCCGCATTCGCGGCCGCAAGCGAACAGCAATTAACACCAACCGAGTTTGCGCCGTGTTTTTCGGCGTACAAAACGGCTGCCTCGATGTTGAGGCCATCGCCCAGCAGGTCGCCTTTATCGTCAACGACAAAACTCACCAGAACAGGCATGCCGTCGGCGGCATCTCGGGCGCCGGCAAGCATGGGCTGCAGATTACGGATAGACGTCACCGTCTCGATCAGCAGACCGTCAACACCAGCATTGAGCAAGGCGTGCGCCTGTTCACGCGCAATGCCGCGGATTTCACGATACTCGACAGAGTCCTCGGCAAACCACTCAATACCGATCGGGCCCATCGAGCCCAGCAGTAGCTGAGGGTGCGCCTGGCGGGCATCGTCGACGGCCCCGCGATTGACCTCCGCCACGGACGGCGCAATCTGGTCGTGCTTGAGGGCATAGCTCGATGCCTGAAAGGTATTGGTAATGAGCACCTGCGCGCCGGCGGCGACATACAAGCGATGGATACGAGAAACGGTCTGCGGCTCTGCCAGATTCCAAAACGCCGGTGGAATGTCGGCGGCATCGTACTCACTCAACAAAACACTGCCCATGGGGCCCTGCGCCAACAAGGTCTCGCTCGACAAGCGGCGCGTAAGTTCCTCGGCACCAAAG
>NZ_JBDGBA010000041.1:0-1308 GCF_040910185.1 Collinsella aerofaciens
CCGGCCTCGCCTTAGCCCCCGACTGACCCTGGGAGGATTAGCCTTGCCCAGGAAACCTCGGGTTCACGGCGGACGAGTTACTCTCTCGTCTCTCGCTACTCATGCCAGCATTCTCACTCCCATGCGCTCCACCGTCGGTCGCCCTCCGGCTTCTCCGCCCATGGGAAGCTCCCCTACCGATTCTAATGAATTAAAATCCCGCCGCTTCGGTGTCCAGCTTAGCCCCGTGTATTGTCGGCGCATGTCCACTCGACCAGTGAGCTGTTACGCACTCTTTGAATGGATGGCTGCTTCTAAGCCAACATCCTGGTTGTCTGGGCGGACGCACATCCTTTGCCACTCGGCTGGAACTTGGGGACCTTAGCGGGCGGTCCGGGCTGTTTCCCTCTCGAGCACACAGCTTAGCCCACATGCTCTGACTGCCGCGCTCTGGGCCGCCGGCATTCGGAGTTCGGTTGGATTCGGTAGGCGGCGAAGCCCCCTCGTCCATCCGGTGCTCTACCTCCGGCGGTGAACGCGCGACGCTAGCCCTAAAGCTATTTCGGGGAGAACGAGATATCTCCGGGTTTGATTGGCCTTTCACCCCTATCCGCAGGTCATCGCCGCCGTTTTCAACCGACGTGCGTTCGGCCCTCCACGGGGTCTTACCCCCGCTTCAGCCTGCCCACGGATAGCTCACCCGGCTTCGCGTCCGCGGCGCGGGACTCAAGTCGCCCTGTTAAGGCTCGCTTTCGCTCCGGCTCCCTTTCGGTTAACCTCGCCCCGCGCCAGCGACTCGCTGGCTCATTCTACAAAAGGCACGCCGTCACACCATAAAGGTGCTCCGACTGCTCGTGGGCGCACGGTTTCAGGTACTGTTTCACTCCCCTCCCGGGGTGCTTTTCACCTTTCCCTCACGGTACTGGTGCGCTATCGGTCACAGGGTAGTACTCAGGCTTGGATGGTGGTCCACCCAGGTTCGGACCGGGTTTCACGTGCCCGGCCCTACTCAGGGACCGCGTCGCGCCGTCCGGTCTGGGTTCGCGTACGGGGCTGTCACCCGCTGCGGCCGGCCCTCCCATGCCGTTCCGCTCCCCAGCCGGACCTGCGCCCGGGGGCGGCAGCCCCCGGATGCGCGGCCCTGCAACCCCGTCGGCGGAACCCCTGCCGGGTATGCCCGCTCGACGGTTTGGCCATCGGTCCCCTTTCGCTCGCCGCTACTCGGGGAGTCTCGAGATTGATTTCCTCTCCTCCGGGTACTTAGATGTTTCAGTTCCCCGGGTTGTCCTCCCCCCGCCTATGTGTTCAGCGGGGGGATATGCACACCGC
>NZ_JBDGBA010000042.1:0-2456 GCF_040910185.1 Collinsella aerofaciens
TGTTTCCGCTAGTTTGAGACTTGCAGCTTCGGCATCGTGGCGTTTCATCTATGGCAATGAAAGTTTTCAGATAAGGCAAAGGCATGCCGACCAGCTAGGCCATCCTTGTCAATGTAGCTACCAACTACTTGGCAAGGAGGCGGAAAGGATGATCGACATGCCGACGATCGAGAGTATACGCGACATGAGCCGCCAGGGGCTCACGAACGCGGAGATACAGAGGCGGACTGGGGTCTCGCAGCCGACGATTCGCAAGTACCTGGCGATGGACGACTTCTCGCCGCAGATACCCGCGAAGTCGCGGCGCGGCTCCATGCTCGACCCGTACAAGCCCTTCATCGACTCGATCCTCGAGGGCGACCTGCACGTCTGGCGCAAGCAGCGCCATAGCGCCCAGAGAATCTACGAGAGGCTGCTCGACGAGACGCCTTACGCGGGCGGGTACGGGATCGTGAAGAAGTACGTCCGCGAGCGCAAGGCCCAGATGAAGTCGTCGGAGACGGCGTTCATCGAGCTCGTATGGGCGCCGGGCGAGGCGCAGGCGGACTTCGGCGACGTCGACGTCGTCTACCGCGGCGAGCGCGTGCGCATGCACTTCTTCGCGTTGAGCTTCCCCTTCTCCAACATGGGCTTCTGCCAGCTGTTCGCCGGCGAGACCTCCGAGTGCGTCTGCCAGGGGCTCAAGGACGTGTTCGAGCACGTGGGCGGCGTGCCGCACCGGATCGTGTTCGACAACGCCACGGGGGCCGGCCGCAAGATCGGCGGCAAGGTCACCGAGGCGGAGCTCTTCTCCAGGATGCACGCGCACTACGGGTTCTCGGTGACCTACGCCAACCCGGATTCCGGCCACGAGAAGGGCAACGTCGAGCGCAAGGTCGGCTGGTCGCGCCAGCACCTGTTCACGCCGATGCCCGCGCTGGACGACATCGCGGCGTTCAACGCGGCGCTGTTGGGAAGATGCGACGGCTATGCCGGCAACGAGCACTACGAGAAGCGCATGAGCTGGGGCGAGCTGTTCGAGCGCGACCGGGCGGCGCTGCTGCCGCTTCCCGCGAAGCCGTTCGCATGCGTGCGCTACGGTTCCGCGATCGTCGACAAGCGCGGTTGCGCCGGCGTCGACGGCGGCCACCGCTACCACGTCTCCGACGCGATGGCCGGGAGGCCCGTCACCGTCGCGTACGGCGCGCACTGCATCGCGTTCGCAAATTCCGCCGGCGAGGTCCTCGCGGAGCACGACAGGAGGTTCGGGACGGCCGCCGGCTCTCCCGACCCCGCGTCCCAGCTGGGGCTCCTCGCCAGGCGGCCGGGAGCCTGGCGCAACTCGCCGGCGAGGGCGGCGCTGCCCGCGAACGTGGCCGCGCACATGGACGCCATGGAGTCGGCGGCCCTTTCCGACCTGGTCAAGTGCATGAAGAAATGGTGCGCATCGTGGTCGTACGACGAGGTGGCCTCGGCTTTGTCCGAGGTGCTCGCGAGGACCGGCGCCACGCGCGCGGCCGATGTCGAGATGATGCTCGCCCGCATCGGCGGGTTCGGCCTCGGGTCGGCTCCCGATGTCGGCCCCGACCTGTCGGCCTACGACGGCTTGCTGGGATGTGGTGCCGCATGAGCGCGAGGGCGGAGCTCGAGGCGAGGGCCCGCGCCGGGTTCCGCGCCGTGATGCTGTCGAACCACACGGCCGAGAAGTTCGCGTCGGAATCGAGCGCGAGGGAGCTCAGGTTCCTGTGCTCGGTGTTCGACGAGGAATGCTCGTGGCGCGAGAAGTCGAAGCGGGAGCGGCTGCTCAAGCGGGCGAGGTTCCCGGTGCCGAAGACCTTCGACGGCTACGACTGGTCGCGCATAAGGCTGCCGGAGGGGATGCCCAGAAACGACGTGGAGTCGTGCGCGTTCGTCGGATCGATGCAGAACCTGGTGCTGTACGGCGGCGTCGGCAACGGCAAGACGCATATGGCGATCGCTTGCGGCACGACCGCCTGCCGCATGGGCCTGTCGGTGATGTTCGCGACGATATCGGACCTCGTCGTGAGGATGCGGAAGGCGGAGGAGGCGGGATCCCTCGACCGCGTGTTCCGGGAGGTCGAGCGCGCCGATCTGGTCATCCTGGACGAGCTGGGCTACCTGCCGATAGACCGCCAGGGCGCAAGGCTCTTGTTCCAGGTCGTGTCCAAGTGCTACGAACGGCGGAGCCTGATCGTGACAACCAACCTCGAGTTCTCGAGGTGGGGGTCGGTGCTGACCGACGACCAGATGGCCGCGGCCATGATCGACAGGATAATCCACTACGGCCACCTGATCGTGTTCGAGGGGCCCACCAAGAGGATGGAGGCTTCGCCCATGGCAAACAAGCGCTAGGAGAACGCGTTAAGCGGCATGCCTTGCCGAACATAAAATCTTGCAGTGCCAGGCCTGAAAGTTTTGCGTGCCACCCATGAAACTACGGTCTTGACGAAAACAGC
>NZ_JBDGBA010000043.1:0-2398 GCF_040910185.1 Collinsella aerofaciens
TGAAATCGCTGCTCGATGCGATGGACTCCGCGGACGAGTCGGTCAGTTCGTGGAAGAGGTCAGAGAAGCGGTTGGACGGCTTGGGCTGGCAATTGCGGACCTCACCAGAAGGCTCGGGCCGAGAAGTGCGCGGATGACCACAAAGGCGCTCAAACGCGATTTGGCGGCCTTGGAGCGCGATTACGGGGAAGACGATGACAGAAGCCCCAAAGCCCGTGCTGCGGAAGCCCAGAGGGCTGCTAAGGCGCGGGATGCGAACCGTGACGATAGACCGCCGCGGCGGTCGTGGAGTCAGAGCCGCTGAAACGAAAACGCCCGCCCAGCCTTAAGCCAGGCGGGCGGGTCGTTCGTTTGAGGTACAATTCGGCAAAGGCGAACGGGGCTCCTACCCCCCGACGCTGACACTGAGGTCACGACTCAAATGCCACCGTAGTACCGCGGCCCCATTCTAGCACGCGGGCATCTGACTACAGCAAACTGGCAAACCATATCCGAGTTTGTGACCTCCCGAGACCCGGGAGGTTTTATTTTATGAGCGGCGAAAGTAAACAAATTGATGGGGTCGTGAATGACCCCGAGAACGGCGGCTTGAAATCCGGCCCTTGTCTAATAGCCGGATTTCATCAACTTTCGGAGGTTCGACCGTCTTACTGGAATGCATACAGAGCCGAATCTGGGGCAACGTTCTCAATCGATATGGTTCGCCTGAAGTTGTCGTTCATCAATGGCAAGGGCGAGTGGTTGAGCGGACACGCCCAGACTTTCGACTGCGACAGCATGAACGCATGGACGAGCAAGATTCGCCCTGGCGGTTGGTACGAGCTTTGGAGCTTCGCCATCGGCGATAGCTCGGTCGCGCTCGGCATCGGGTTCATAGAGCCGAGTTGCAAGGTCAACATGAATCGCGGGTTCGTTGAGTTCAACCCGAACAAGGTGGCTGGGGACAAGCGGTTCTGGCGGCTGCTGAAAAAGCTCGCGCCGTGCGTATCCCACGCGAGCTTGAAGCGGTATGACCTTGCCTACGACATCGAGTGCGCCCGCAAGGACTGTCGTTTGAGCAAGGACAGGCGGATGTACAAAGCCGTTATCAGCAACGGCATCACGGAATACCTCGGGGTCAAGAACACTGCTGGGTACGTGAAGGTCTACGACAAGGCAGCAGAGATGAACCTGTCGGGCGTGCTGACGCGCATCGAGCTGACGTGCGATGGCGAGTGGGACGCGGCGCAGGTTGCCGCACACTGGCCGCAGGTTCATGCGTGGGGCCCAGCCGGTGCGGACGATGCGCCGCCGCGCTCGCGTGATTGGCTGCGCTTGCTTGGGATGCTTCTGGCAGAAAAGGCAGAGCGGAACGAGGAAATCGAGACTTACGTTTCCATGCTCAATTGGAAGCAGAAAAAGCGCGCGCGTGATTTTTTGCGAGCGAACTTCCTCACCATGCCGACCGACTGCGCCGCCGCAGCCGTTGCCGAAGCGCGGAGTTGGTGCGCTCGGTTCGAGTAGACGGGTCAATGTAGCAATGCGTGACTACGGGGCGGCGTGGTCTGCGCTCGCGCAGATCTAAGCCGACTCGTTCACGGATTGCGGAATTGACGCGACGGCCAACCGAATAGACCAGACTTGATTAAGGGTCGATGGACGCTCTGCTCCATCGACCCTTTCCTTGCTCTAGTCGCGGCGAAGGAAGCCCATCAAGGGGGAGTTTGAGGGGGCTTGCCCCCTCATGCACGCGCCGCCGCGTGCTGTCCGAGAACGTGAGCGACGCCGCGAACGGACGAGGGCTGGGGGGTCTCGGGGGGAACGCCCGAGCGGGTCAAGGGCAGCGCCCTTGCACGGCCAAGCGTAGCTTGGTATAACGTGACTATACCAAAGACTATACCAAAGCCGCTAACGCACCTTTAGGTGGTTCGAACTCGGGAGTTTGACATGACCGTAGCACCCTTGATTGCCATGAAGTCGACCAAATGCGAGAGCCTTGAAGCCGTGGGCAAGGAGCTGGACAGGCGGGCGCACACCTACGCCAACGATGTTGACCAGAGCGGCCGGCACATCGGCTACCGCTGCCGCGCCGAGGACGAGTGCCCGGTGCCGCTTGAGAAGGCGGTCGAGCGGCGCATGGCGGAACTCAAGACGAAGAGGAAGGTCAGGGAAAACCAAGTCCGCGCGATGGGGTTTATCGTGTCGACAAATGAAGCGCTTCCGGACGAGGAGACGGCCAAGGAGTTTCTTGACAGGTCGGTTCAGTGGTTCGGTGCGCGGTACGGATACGAGAACTTGCTCGCCGCCCAGATTCATCTGGACGAGGGAACCCCGCACGCGCACATCTGGATCGCCCCAGTCATCCGCGGCGAGGACGGCCACGACCGCCTGTGCGCCAAGGAGCTGTTCGCGCCCGACA
>NZ_JBDGBA010000044.1:0-2318 GCF_040910185.1 Collinsella aerofaciens
CCTCTCGGCGGCCTTGCGAAAAACAAATCCAAGTTAGACCATTTCAAATGGTTCGATGTCTGCCCGGATGCGACACTCGGAAGTGTCCATCCTCGCAGTATCCGGTTCTCAAGGTGCACGCTTTGCGGCTGATCCGGTTCGACCGGGCCGCGCGGCAAGGAGATATATTGCCAGACCGGAGGGCCCCCGCGGGCGGGAATCTGGGCGTACACATTTCCTACACATATAAGTACTCTCGGCTGGCTGGTTAAAAACAAGAGGGGACCTCACTTCCGAGATCCCCTCTTTCGCCTATCTATAGCAATAGACTCTTAAATCCCTTATGCCAGCAGCTTGCGACCGGACTCCTCGATCACGCCAAGTGCTGCATCTGCCTCGGTGGCATCCGCGCCCTTAGCGAAGATGTACAGCTTGATCTTGGGCTCGGTGCCGGAAGGACGAACGATACCCTTATTGCCACCCTCAAGATCGAACTCAATAACATTAGCCTTCGGCAGGCCGTTCACGCAGGTGTTGTAATCAACGACGGCCTCAATCTTGGAACCGGCGAGCTCCGCGGGCGGGTTCTCGCGCAGACCGGCCATGATGCCGGCCATCTTTGCCGCACCCTCAGCACCCGGATAGCTCAGTGAAATCGTCTTATTGTGATAGTAGCCATACTTCTCGTACAGCTCGTGCATCGCGTCGGCAAGGTTCTTACCCTGCAGCTTGTAATACTGCGCCATCTGGCAAATCAGAAGCGAAGTGCTCACCGCGTCCTTATCGCGCACGTGGTCGCCGGCCAGATAGCCGTAGCTCTCCTCGAAACCGAAGATAAAGCGGTCGACCTCGCCAGCATCGGAAAGCGAGGTAATGATGTCGCCGATGTACTTGAAGCCCGTCAGGCAGCGACGGAGCTCAAAGCCATACTCCTCGGCCAGAGCGTCAACCATGGCGGAAGAAACGATAGTAGTAACGGCAACCTTCTTGGTGAGATCCTCGTCGCGGGCGGCACGGGTCTTGCAAATATAGTCGAGCAGCAGGACGCCCATTTCGTTACCGGTCAGCAGCAGGTAGTCATCACCATTCTTGACGGCAACGCCAACACGGTCGGCGTCGGGATCGGTTGCAAGCAGCAGATCAGGGTGAACCTGCTCGCAGAGATCGATGCCCTTCTGCATGGCCTGACGGATCTCGGGGTTAGGATACGGGCAGGTCGGGAAATCGCCGTTAGGCTCCTTCTGCTCGGGAACAACCGTGACATCGGTGATGCCAGCGCGCTCGAGCACCGTCGTGACGGGAATGAGGCCGGTGCCGTTGAGCGGAGTGTAGACGAGCTTAAGCGGTGCGCCGGCAATCTCCTCGGCAGAAAGGTTAGTCACGCCGCAGGCGAGAACGGCGTCATAATAACGCTCGAGGCACGAGTCATCGATCCAATTAACCAGACCCTGCTCAAGAGCCTCATCAAAGTCCATGGACTTCACGCCGGTAAACGTATCGGTCTCGGCGATAGCCCTAGAAATTGCATCGGCGGCCTCACTGGTGATCTGGCAGCCGTCGGGGCCATAGGCCTTATAGCCGTTATAAGGCGCTGGATTATGACTAGCGGTCATGCAAATGCCACCGGAGCACTTAAGGTCACGGACGGCCCAGGAAAGCGTCGGCACGGGAGAAATCTTAGGATACACGAGAGCAGTCACGCCGTTTGCCGCAAGAATGGCAGCCGTCGTCTTAACGAACAGTTCACCCTTATTGCGGCTATCGCGAGCGATGGCAACCATCGGATGCTCGAAGGTCGCATTGAGGTAGTCAGCGAATCCCTGCGTCGCGCGACCGACCGTATAAATATTCATACGGTTAGTGCCTGCACCGATAGTGCCACGTAGACCGGCGGTACCGAAGGCGAGATCTTGGAAGAAAGCGTCGGTGATGGCGTCTTCGTCACCCTGCTCCTTCATTGTGTTGAGCTCAGCGAGGAGCTCCTCGTCCTTGACATTGGCAATCCAAGTATCAAGCAGCTCATGAACATCTGCCATGTGAGTCCTTCCGTCACAATCAATAAAACAACCCGTATAAAACAGGACAAGCGCATCAGCGCGCTAAAGCAAATATTAGTCCATTGAGAACAGAGAACCGGCCACAGAACGGTGAACGTTTATATTCACCGGTGGATGATTGGATTGATTAAATTGCTTAGAGAATGTCATCTGTAACGCAAAAAAGGGGGAGGCCGCGAGGCCTCCCCCTTCTCAGTTCAAGCGTACGGCTCGGTGCCGTCCACCGGTCAGCGGCGCCCTGGCCTCCCACGGGCTGACCCCGCAGTACTCTCGGCGCGATGG
>NZ_JBDGBA010000045.1:0-2301 GCF_040910185.1 Collinsella aerofaciens
GTCGAGAGCTGTTCGAGCTGACCAATGTCGAAGTTGTTTCCCTCGATGCGTGCTTCGACCGGATACAGCTCCTTGCCCTTCTTGCGACAGGAAGCCGTGTCGTGAATCAGATAGTCATACGCATGCCTGATGCTGTTGATTGGCTCGGCTGACGAACAGCACTTCTTGCCGTCCGCGCTCAATCGGTTCAAGACGTTGATGATTGCCTTGCGTGTCGTGTTGCCGCCCCAGACAACAATGACGTGCGCATGCGTCTTGCGCTGCTTGCTCTTCTGGTCATGGTCTATGTCGTGAACCGCATAAGCGAAAGGCACTTGAAGAATGTCGTCTATCTCGTCCTGCCAGTCATCGCGCATGTTCTCTGGGTAGCAGATGCCCTCCCAGAGCTTCACCTTCGTCTCGCCAGCGTTTGCCGCCATGCTATAATCTCCTTGTCTCGAATGCCCCTGCTGCCGCCAAGCTTGCTGGGGCTTTTCTTTTTTTATCTGCGCTTGTAAACCTCGCGTCTATGCGCAACATCGACCACGAGAATGACGAGCCTGCCGTCATTGATGTCGCACAGGATTCGGTAGTCACCGACCCTGTATCGCCACACGCCTGCCAAGTTTCCCGTCAATGCCTTGCCCCTGCTTCTTGGGTCTTCGAGCTTCGCTATCTCGTCAAGCTCGTCAAACACCCGCGCGGCAACGCCCTTATCGAGCTTGCGCATCGCCTTGTCGGCGTTCCTCGTGAAATCAATTCGCCAGGCCACAGTGCGCCCTTACCTCGTCGATGCTGTAGGTCTCAAGCCTGCCAGCACGATAGTCCTCGATATCCTTGAGAATCCCGTACTCGTACTCGAAACGGTCGATAGCTTCTTGCAGGGCTTCGTTAACGTAGAAGCTCCTCGACCTGCCAGTCTCCTTCGCAAGACGGCTGTAGCGCTCGTTCAACTCGGTTGGAATCCTCATTGATGTGACCGCGGTAGCCATGTCGCACCTCCTTGTCGTGTATTACAGGTACTACTATAACACATCATCTAGCCCGCCCGCGATACGTCCTCTGCGGTGCAGCGTGGTCGCGGTTCCACGCATCCGCCGCCCGCTGCGCATCGCGCAGCACGTCATTAAGGCTCTGTTGCCTTGGCTGTTCCCTGCGCATCAGATATTCGAGCGGGCGCGATATTCGGCTTCTAAGCTCTTCCACTTTGATTCGCATTCCCGCAACTCCTGCTCTGATGCGGCTCGCGAGTCCATCGCACTTAACAACGATGTTATCGAGGATTGCGCCGCGCTCAGCTTTTCCCGCAGCTTCCCAGCCCCGAACCTCGGCAGCGATGGAGCGAAGCTCTCCAACGTCTCGCGCAACTCCGTCCGCTCGTTGCCGAAGACACTCCAATCGGTCTTGCTCATCTTCGATATCGAGCTTCACGTCCTCGAGCTGGCTGTCAAGCTCGGCAAGGTCACCCTCCTTGTCGGCAATCTCGGTAACAAGCTCTGCCTTACGCGCTTCGGCATCATTTAGCAAAGCGGCGGCTTCTTCCCTAGCCGCCGCGACGATTCGCGCCGCTTCGTCCTTCGCAGGTTCAACCACGGCCTTATCGACCGCACAGCGTACCTTGTCGATATCCACGGACTTGTCCGTGTACACGCGCTGCGCCCGCGTCTCCTCGTCAAGCTCGATTGCAGGGCGGTAGCCCATGCGCCCCTCTAGGTAATCCCCAAGCTCCTTGTGCATGCTCCGGTAGAAGCTGCGGGGGCACATCTGCTTGTAGTTGAACCGTCCATCTAGGATGGGCGTGAACGGCACGTGCATGTGGTCGCGGGCGGGCGTGCCGTCCTTCAGCACCTCGTCCTTGTGGACGTACCCGCCCATCATGTTCTCGATGCCGAACTTCTTCGACAGGTACCAGTACGTGAGACGGAAGAACCTGTCCTCATCGCCCTTGCGCACATTGTCGGGAAGCGTCACAACAACGTCAGCCATAACGACCGCATCCTTGCGCGTGGCGCGCTTCCCAGCCGCCTTCTGGGCTTCGTTCACGCGCTCGATGCGGCTCTCCACCGTGCCCCAGTTCGGCTCGCTCTCGCGCGGCTCCACGCGCCCCACAACGAGCTTGCCGTCCTTGTTGGTGTAGTGACCGACAACCAAGTCGTTCTTGATGCGCTCGGGGTCGATGTTGTCGCGCTCCAGGCTGCTGCGGTCGCGCCTATAGTGGGCGAGCATGTGCCCGACCGATTGAGCCTTGTACTTCGCTATGTGTGCCATGTCAGAACCGCCTTGCGTCAGATTTTAGCCGACTAAAGTCTAGCACGTTAGACC
>NZ_JBDGBA010000046.1:0-1885 GCF_040910185.1 Collinsella aerofaciens
CCGCTACGACGTGGGCGTGGACGCCAACGCCTGCGCACCGGTGAGCCTCGACGAGCTGCGGGCATGGTTCTCCGGCGTCGGCGAGCCGTGCGGGCGCGTCAAGTGGCCGTGGTGGGTCAACCAGACCGGCGACAGACAGGTCGAGCGAGAGCTGGCCGCGTACAAGCGGGAGAGGGCGAACTGATGGCGATCTTCGTAACGGGCGACGTGCACGGAGGGGCCGAATACGGCTCCAGCCGCTTCTCCTCCAAGAGCTGGCCGGACGGCAGGACGCTCTCGCGCGACGACGTGGTGGTGGTCGCCGGCGACTTCGGATTCGTGTGGGACGGCTCGAACACCGACCGCTACTGGCTCGACTGGTTCGAGTCCAAGCCGTGGACGACATGCTTCGTCGACGGCAATCACGAGAATCACCGGATGCTGGCGGAACTCCCCGAAACCGAGTGGAACGGCGGGCGCGTCCACGTCGCACGCCCGCATGTGCTGCACCTGATGCGCGGCGAGGTCTTCGATATCGCCGGGACGACCGTCCTCGCCATGGGAGGTGCCGCGAGCCATGACAGGGAATGGCGCAAGGAGGGGAAGTCCTGGTGGCCGGAGGAGATGCCGAGCGAGACCGAGATGGAACGCTGCCGGCGCAACCTCGATGCCGCCGGCTGGAAGGTCGACTACGTGGTGACGCACGAGGCCCCGGCCGACCTGGCGGGCGACCTCTGCTGGGAGTGCAACCGTCCTTTCGAGGACGACCCGCTGCAGAACTTCCTCGGCGAGATCGACCGGCGGCTCGACTTCAAGACGTGGTTCTTCGGACACTACCACGACGACGAGTGGCGCGACGGCAGGCACCGGCTGATCTACCGCGACATCGTGCCGGTCGGCGTGCGCAGGGAGGACGAGGACCGGGAGCCGGTCGGCTAGCGTCTGGGGCCGCGCCGGTGGCCGTCCTCCGGCTCGAGCTCGGGGCTCTCCGCCTGTGCCATACCGCCCGCGAGCCTGTCGCGCTCGTCGGCGAGGCGCTTGCGCTCGACCGCGAGCTCGGCGGCCTTGCGCAGGCTCGCGCCCAGCGCCGCGGGCGCGCCGCCGCGCTGCAGCTCGCGTATCTGCTCGTCGAGTGCCGCGATCTGCTCGTCGAGCTGGCCCAGCATCTCGGCCTTGGTGTCGGTCTGGTCGGCAGTCGCGGCAGTGACGCGCTGCTGGGCCTCAACCGCGGCCGCAGCGGTGGCCATGGCCACGCGGCGGCGCTTCGCGAGCGCGGCCTTGCGCTTGCGTTCGCCCTTCTTGGGACGCACGCGCCACGCCTGCTCGGCGGTGTTGCGCTGGCGCTCGAGCGTCGCGACCTCGTCGCGCAGCCGCTCAAGCTCGGCACCCTCCTGGCGCAATTCGGCGCGGAGAACGCGCAGGCGCTCGTTACGGGCCCTGATTTCATCGTTCTGCTTCACACGGTCGGCATGCCCGATCAGGCCGACGCCACCCTCGTGAATCGTCGGTTCCTCGGCCAGACCTCTTTCCTTATTACTGCGATGGTCGATGACCTGTGGCACAACGCCCACCGCCGCGGCCGCGGCTGCCAGATGCCTGTTGGCGATTTTCGCCCAGGCCTCGCGCACCTCGTCCATCTCCTCGCGGCCCACGGCGTAGGCGCTCTGCCCCTCCCTGCGGTGCATCTGCACTGGCCTCTTGCTGGTCCTATCCTTGGTGCCAAGCCCCTCGGCCTTGGCCTGCTTCATGGTCCTGCGCTGGCCGTCCTCGAAGTTGTACAACTTTTGCCACCCCGCGGCCTTGGCCGACTTCCACTCCGTCGCGCGGATGGGCATACGGTCCCCGTGTTCGTTCTCGCAGAGATAGAAGCACTGGCCCGTCTCGTCCTTGGTTTTCTGCACGAAAC
>NZ_JBDGBA010000047.1:0-1950 GCF_040910185.1 Collinsella aerofaciens
GAAGGCACGTGCAGACCTTTCGTCATGGCCTCCTACCTTTCTTTCGGGCCCTTGTCAGGGCCGATTCGTTAGCGCCCCTCCGTGTGAGGCGTTATTGCTGACGACATATTTATATCCAAAATCAGCTCATACTTCCACCTTGCCCCCGAACGGTTTTTTATAGGGGGTGAACGGCATACACATATACTTCACGCATGGCACACTTCATCTTAATAAAGCGTATTTACGTGCTTAAACACGTTTTAATCCTAAAATCAAATGGAACTAAACTTTGTTAAACCATCCTCAAATTGCATATTTCCAATAAAGCTATGAATAGAATTAGCGGTTCATACCGCGTCTCAACCATTTTCATTTTTATTCAGAAAAAAGTTTGTCCTATTCATTTCTGGTAAATAAATTACCGTTTACCAGACGCTTGATACCGTTCACCGGAAACTCAGTATAAGGCCCAGCGGATACCGACTCGCTTTACGGCCCCATTTGTAACAACTTGACTTCTCGGTATGGAAAAACGGACCCGCTTCCCCTAGGGAAACGGATCCGTTTTCGATTATCTTCGGCCAATTTGGATGAGGCCCTCGAAGATCATCGGAATCCTAGCGATCAAACTCCGCCAGTGCCTCGCCCAAAAGCCTCAGGCCCTCGCGCAGAACGTCCTCGCTCGCGCAGTAGCCCAGGCGCGCGCCGCAGGGAAGCTCAAAACGGCTACCGGGGACCAGCAGCACTCCCCTCTCGGCCAGCAGGCGCTTGCAGAACTCCTCGTCATCCTCGGGAATGTCCAGTTGGATAAACGAGGTGGACACGCCCTGCGGAGCCGTCCAGGAGACACGGTGCTGTGCGTCGATCCAAGCCTGCGCGATATCGCGGTTGCCAAACACGATCTTGCGGTTGCGCTCGAGAATCTTATCCTTGTGCTCAAGCACATAGGTCGCCAAGGCGTCGTTGAACACGCCGCCGCAGATCATGGTGTAGTCGCGGTAGGTACGGATGCGGTTGGACACTTCCTCGTCGGCAACGACCCAGCCTACGCGGGCAGCAGGCGTCGAATAGGTCTTGGACACCGAATTGGTAACAATGGCCTTCTCGTACACGTCGGCCATCGACAAAAAGTCCTCGGTGTTCTCAAGCGGCAGGTACACCTCGTCGCACAGCACATAGGCGCCAACCGAGCGGGCGATTTCGGCAATCTGGCCGAGCGTGTCGGCATCGAGCACCGTTCCGATGGGGTTCGATGCATTGTTGATGCAGATGAGCTTGGTATTGGGACGCACCAGACGCTCGAGCTCCTCGATATCGGGTCTCCAGCCGAGTTCCTCGCGAAGCTCCCAATACTCGACCTCGGCGCCGAGCGTACGCGGGATCTCATAGAGCGGCGCATAGGTAGGCCACTCGGCGATAACGTGGTCGCCGGGCTCGACTACAGCCATGATGGCGTTGAGGTTAGCGCCCGTGCAGCCATTGGTCTGCAGAATGTGATCGGGATTGACCTCGCGACGATACAGCTTGGCAACCTCGGCCTTAAACTCCGGCGAACCCTCGATCCAGCCGTAGTTCATCTTCTCGCGGTCCAGGCGCTCGTAGAACGTGGCGCCGTCCTGCTCATCGAGCGCGCGAAGCTCGCCCATGGTCAGCGACGAAATCGTCGACTGAGCGATATCCCAGGTAGCGCTCTTCTCCCAAACGTTGAGCCATTCCTCAACGCCAATCGTCTTGATGTCCATGGCCAAGCTCCTTACAAAAGCAGTCATCCAACCGTGTTGACGTTCCTCATACGAGATTGGGGCGGCGCGAAAACCCGCACCGCCCCATTGGGAGACATCTAATGGCAGCTAGATGTTTGTATTAAGACCCGTACGGTCTATGAAGACCCTAGAGGTCCTCGCGCCAGAAGGGCATGCTCATGCAGCGCGGGCCGCCGCGGCCGCGGGAGAGCTCGGCGGAGGGCAC
>NZ_JBDGBA010000048.1:0-1472 GCF_040910185.1 Collinsella aerofaciens
GGGCATACGGTCCCCGTGTTCGTTCTCGCAGAGATAGAAGCACTGGCCCGTCTCGTCCTTGGTTTTCTGCACGAAACCGTCTGCTTCAAGGTCGAGCGCGGACACCAATATATGCGCGTGTGGGTTGCCGCCATGGGCGCTGTCGTGGATCGCCCAGTCGCAGGCCTTCGCGGGGAACAGGGCGCAGAAGTCCCGCACGCAGGCGCGGCGCCCGTCCTCGTCGAGCTCGATCGGCAGCGCGAATTCGTAGCGTTTCGCGACGAGCGTCTTGCCGCCGCCGCCCTCGACCCAGACGCGCTCGGCCTCGTTCCAGAGCTCGCCGCGGCCCACGGGCGGGACGCCGGCGGGAAGGGCAAGGCCCTCGTCCAGGACGCGTTCCTTTCTGGCGTAGTCGCAGACCTCGCCCGTGCGCTCCTCTATGAGTGTCTGGCCTGACTGGTAGGCAGCCTTCTTGACGGCCCCCGCCCCGGTGGCAGGGGAGCAGCCGCGCACGTTCAGGTGATAGATAGCCATCGGTCGAGTTCCTTTCTTGGCAAAGGGCGCAGTCGCGCCCTGCGCAGCGGTGCTGGTGCCATGAGCCGCGGTCGGCGAATGGCGCTGGCAGCGCGGAGCGCAAGGGAGCGGGACGCGACCGCGCAGCCCCTCCACCGTGGACGTGAGCCGCCCAAGGCGAACGGGCGCGATGGAGTGGGCGGAGAGCCGTCCGCAGGACCGCACGCCACGCTGGACTTTTGCCGCGGCAAAAGTACTGCGAAGTGCGCACTACCTCTGGTAGTGACGAGTCCCACTAGTGAAATTGTACGGCGCATTGGGGTAAACTTGCAAGTGAATGACACCCCACGACAAGCAAGGAGAACGGGCATGACGACATCCATCAGCGAGCAGATCGCGAAGAAGAGGGCGGCTGCGGAGAAGAAGGCCGCCGAGGCTGCGGCGATCAAGAAGGAGATCAGGAAGCTCGAGCAGAGGCAGGCGGCGGCCGAGCGCAAGGCGAGGACGCACCGCCTGGTCGAGGTTGGTGCCATCTTTGAACAGGCCACGGGCCTCACGTTCGACACCGAGGACAGCCGCGCCATCCTGTCCGAGGTCCTGAACCAGCGCCTGCGGTACAACGACGGCAGCACATCGACCCGAGGCGAGGACATCGCCGCGGCCTGCGGCAGCAGGCAGGGCGGGGGCCAGCAACAGTGAACGTGAAACTCTATTACGCGCCCGAGCGTGACACGGCGGGGCGCCCCGTAACCTACTCAGACGGAGGAAGGTTCGCCGGGTTCGTTCGCCGCGGCAGGATCGAGAGCTATTACACCAGGGCCGACGGCAGCGCAGCGATCACCATGGAATACTTGGGCGTCTCCCCTGACGGCCTGAAAGTCGAACTGTGGTCGGCACTTGAGGACGATCCCGGCGACGCACTCGACAGCCGCGCCGCCGCCTGCGGCGATGAGCGCGGGTACGCCGCGGCGTCTGAGGCC
>NZ_JBDGBA010000049.1:0-1466 GCF_040910185.1 Collinsella aerofaciens
GGTGGCTCAGCCCGATGGAGTACCGCAGGAAGCTTGGATACGCCTAGGCGCGGTCCAAGAAATCGTCCGCACCCCCTTCGAGCTTTTCAGGAACTATTTCACCGCAACTTTCTGTAAGGGTGGTTTTTAGTGCCACCGAGGGGCACTAATCAACCGTTTGCCGATATGTTTGGCTCTGGCTCATGGCTCTGACCTGCCCCGTCAAGCTTTTGGTCAGTTCATGGCAAGGTCTGGCGGACCAAATATGGGATAGCGTAGTGTCATTCACTCCCCCTCGAGACCATGGGGTCGAAAATGAGTCATGATAAACGCTGTTCCAAACCGCAAGCAGAGCTGTTCTTCCGATTATTCGAGGCCCATCATGGCGGGCACCTGTTTGTAGCTACCAAAAAATGGGACGAACGCTGTGCCTACGCGCTCATGCAAAAAGAGATGATTATTCGACTCTACAACCATGTCTACGCTGATCCCGCGTATTGGAATGACCTCGGCGTCGAAGATCGCATCTTTCAATTGGCATCCGCTATTGCGGTCGTTGAACCGGATGCCGTGTTTTGTGGAGCAACGGCGGCGCTGCTCTATGGCATCGGTTCTGCATATTCGCTTCTCGACAAGGTGCAAGTGCTGCTACCGCGTTCCACCAGACGCGATATGTACGAATTCGTTGAATACCGACGCTGGCGACCGGGCGACGTATGGCAGCTCGGCCCGTTTACGCTAACGGATCCATATCGCACGGTGGTCGACATCGCCCGAACGAGCGCTTTTCGATATGCACTAGGCTATGTCGACGGGTTGGCTCGTGAGTACGGTGTCGAGCGTGAAGAATTGCGTGCATATGCACAAGCGAACTGCCGCGGATTGCACGGCATCGCGCGCGCATTTGACGTTTTTGAACACATGGATGGCAGGTCGGATAACGGTGGAGAATCCGAAGCACGGGCGGCAATGATTATGGCAGGAGTTGCCGCTCCCGAACTTCAGGTTGAAATCACTCGACCGGGAAACACCGGCTATTATTTGGCAGATTACGGCTGGCAGATGCCAAACGGCTCTTGGATGCTGGCTGAGCTGCATGGACTGGGCAAGTTTGAGGGCGATGCCCAAAATGATCCGGAACATACTGCGGCAAAAACCTATCGAGCTGCCCTCGTGCGCGACGCGAACCTGCGTGCTATGGGCCACAACGTCATTCATTTCAAGCTCTTAGACACCTACGATGTCAAAGCGTTCGGCTCCATGATGCGCGGCTACGGTATACCGACCACAAAACCCTACGCAGACTCCTGACCGGCCGCCCTCATCTTCTCGACAAAAGAACCCATCATCGACCCAGCCCGCTCGGCCTCAATAAGTTGCGGTGAAATAGTTCCTGGATAACAGCTATTGGGGGGTGCGGACGATTTCTTGGACCGCGCCTAGGCGTATCCAAGCTTCCTGCGGTACTCCATCGGGCTGAGCCACCC
>NZ_JBDGBA010000051.1:0-1120 GCF_040910185.1 Collinsella aerofaciens
ATCGAATGCAGAGAAAACGCCCGGTCAAGCCGATGCATCGTCGGTTTGACCGGGCGTTTTCTCTTTGAGGGCATGAGTCTCGTCAGGCTGCGAGCTAGCCGGCTATCGCTTGGAATTGACGCGGTAATGGAAGATCTCGGGGTGTGTGCGAGTGTGCGTCACCTCAAACAAGATGCCATCCGAGGTGTACGACTGACTCTCCATGACGGCAACGCAGTTGTATTTGCCGAGGTCAAGATAGCTGCAGTCTTCATCGTTGGCGAGCTCGACACTCACCGTACGGCGGCTCGCCATCACTTTGACACCGCGCTTGTGCTCCAGATAGCCGTAAATAGAATCTGCCGCGATCTCGGGGGTCAGGCCCTTGGCGATCGACGCCAAAAAATAGCCATGGTCCACTTGGCGCGCGTTGCCGTTGAGGCTTCGGACACGCACTACGCGAATAAGCTCCTCGCCCACCCTAAAGCCCAGGCGACAAGAGAGCTGCTCGGTGCAAATCAAATGTTCAAAGAACTTAACGACCGTCGATGCAACGGCATTGTTGCGCTTTGCAAACTCGCCAAACGACTCAACCTCTTCGAGTGCGCCCAACATGTCGGTTTCGCCCTTAAGCCAAATAACGCGCACGCCCTTGCCGTGTATGGGCTGCACAAACATCCCGTCGGCCAGCATGCTCAAAGCGCGGCGGACGGTATTGCGCGTGCAGCCAAATTCCGCGGTCAGCTCGGCTTCGGTTGGCAGCATCTCCTGAAACGCATAGGTCCCGTTAATGATGCGCGAACGGATCTCGCGGTAGATTCCTTCGTATATCGCTTTTGGCATTGTTTCACCTCTACATAATTTATTTCCGGCTAGGCACGATAGCATTTCTTAAAGTTGTTTAAACCGAATATCGGTAAAGCGACAGGATTTAACCGTTGACGGTTTCTGTCGTGCCCAAATCGGTTTCGCTCAAAACTGCCGGTACGACAATCGTCTGGTCCTCTACAATGAATCCATTGTTTAAACGTTTCCCCACGCGCAACGCGCCTCGATATTCGGAAGGCAGAACATGCTGCAAAAAATCCAACGCTTTGGCGGGGCGATGTTCGCTCCCGCCATGCTGTTTTCTATATCGGGC
>NZ_JBDGBA010000052.1:0-1103 GCF_040910185.1 Collinsella aerofaciens
GGCCGAAGAAGCCCTCGCAGGCCGAGTTGTCCGGGCTGCAGCCCTTCGCGGACATGCTCCTGGCCAGCCCGTTCTCCTCGCAGATCCCGATCCACTCCGGCCAGCGGTAGTGGCCGCCGCGGTCCGAGTGGATCGTCGTGCGGGCGCCCGCCGGCCTGGCCGCGCAGGCCTTGAGCAGGCTCGAGTTCGCGAGGCGCTTGTCGGGGTGCAGCCCGATCGACCAGGCGACGGGCATCCCGTCGAAGCAGTCGACTATCGGGCTCAGGTAGACCTTCTCGCCGCCCGGGAGCCTGAACTCGGTGATGTCGGTGAGCCACAGCCGGTTGGGCTCGTCGGCGTGGAAATTCCTGTTCACGAGGTTCTCCGGTGCCTTGGAGACCTCGCCGGCGTAGGAGCTGTAGCCCCGGGCGCGCCTCTTGTTGTAGACGACCTCGAGGCCCTCCTCGCGCATCACGCGGGCCACGCGCTTCTCACTGGCGCGGACCCCCTCGCGGCGCAGGCGCGCCCAGACGGTGCGGTACCCCCAGCACCCCGAGCCCTCGCGGAAGATGCGCACCACGCGGTCGCGTATGTCGGCGTCGCGGTCGCGCGGTGCGGCGACGCGGGGCCTCCAGTACTCATAGGAGCTCTTCGATATCCTCAAGAAACCTGTGATCGAGCGGAGGGGCAGGGCGGTCGCCCGCCTCAATCTCTCGCCGAGCTCGCACTTGCTCCTGTTCGAGATCGAAGCCGGGTCCCACCCTTCCGCTTTTAGGTCGGCCAACACCGCCCTGAGCAGCAGGTTCTCTATCTGGTCCTCGTTGAGCCCGGCGAGCGGGCCGGTCGCGGGCGGGGCGTAGATCGACTTGTCGGGGCCCAAGCTGGCCTCCTTCCGGCGCGGTTTCCTCGCACCGATTCTACAGCGCGCCCCGGTGTAGCTGTGCGGGAGGTGCCCCGTCGCCCACTTCTTGGCCGCGCCCACCGAGACCCCCGCGAACTTCGCGGCGGCGGTCGGCCCCATGCCGTCCTCCGTCGCCAGGAGGAAGAGCTCGACCTTCTCCCTGCTGTACATGCGAACCTCCAGTCCGGACCGCTTCACGGTCCAACTTTCTGTCCGCACCCCC
>NZ_JBDGBA010000053.1:0-931 GCF_040910185.1 Collinsella aerofaciens
GTTCAAGGCGATGCTCACGGACTACATCTGGCGCGACACCGTCTCGACGCTCGAGGAAGTCCAGCACCAGGGCATCTACCAGCCCTTCAGGATGCCCGGTACGCCGACGAAGCTGAACGGCAAGACCGAGAGGTCGAAAATCAAGGACAAGTACGAGGCCGTGGCGTTCGTGCACAACGGCGAGGACGGGAAACCTTGGCTCTGCAGCATGGATTACCTGCTCGGATACGCCGGCGTCCGCGGCGGCAAGGACCGCGCCGAATTCATAGAGCTCATGTGCACCGCCGGGCGGACCCCCATCGAGCGCGCCAAGAAGCTCTGGCCGGAGTGGTACCAGGCGCGCATCGTCGAGGGCAAGGCCCCCGGGCGCTGGACCTGCAAGCGCGACCTTTACGATTGGTGGCGTGGGGAGGTCGAGACGAAGGCCACCGACCACCACCGCTACTGGTGCCTCAACGTCCTGGCCGCCTACGCCAAGAAGTGCGGCATCCCGTACGAGGAGCTGGAGGCCGACGCGCTCGCGCTCGTGCCGACACTTGAGGGCCTGACGGAGCGCGAGGACAACCACTTCACCGAGGATGACGCACTCTCCGCGATTGGGGCGTACTACGACCCCATCATCCACAAGTTAACCCGCGAGCGCATCGAGCGCCGCACGGCCATCGGGCTGCCGAAAAACAAGAGGAACGGGCGATCTCAGGCGAAGCACCTTGAGGGCGCACGGGCTATTCGCGATATTAACAACGACAACTGGCGTGAAGGAAACGGGCGAAAACCGAAGGCCGACCTTGTCCGCGAGTACGCCGCGGAGCATCCCGACGCCAACCACAGCGAGATCGCCCGCGCCCTCGGCATTTCCCGCCCGACCGTCATCAAATGGCTGAAGGATGTGCCGAAGGACGCTACCGAGCCGGAAAAACCGAAGCCGGAC